>NZ_SPKL01000035.1:118190-530458 GCF_023127755.1 Pseudomonas sp. W2Aug9
CAAGGTCATGCGTCCTCGATCAAAAGGTCCGTCATCGCGAAATCATTACCGCTAGCTCCCGAAGCGAGGTGAGACACAACTTGCATCTGCATCGACGAGCTGGAAGCGACGAAGACCCCCTCTATTCTTTTCCACGCCATGGCTGTGAACAGCGTTGCCGCAGTAACGGCACCTGCATTCGTACGTAGCGACAACTGTGGGAACGGGGCAGCCCCGTTATAAGTACAGCCAAGCATACTGAAGCGATAACTACGCCCCACCTCAAGCCCAGTCACATTTTTGTATAGAATGACGCCAGCGGTGCCTGAACTGGCAGTACCGTTGGCGATGCAAGACTTTCCAAAAAACGAGGCGTATCTGTTTTCCCCCTGAGAGGCCGCCCCATCGAGCCAACCATTCCGACTGCCGCCTGTAAACGATGTGAAATCCCGGTACTCAGAACGGAAAATCAACCTTAACGATGGGAACATGACCTCGTAACCTTGGTCAGAACGCGGGTTGGGCCTGGCAAAAAATGTAAACGTCAGCGCAGAGTTATTCTTCAAAACCGCCAAGTCAGATCGCTTCACGATATCTGATAATCCTGCGCTGGTATCTGTCACTGGCTTTTTCAGATACACATCAAAGGCGTAGAGACCACCGTTTTGTCGAGTGCCTTCCGCCCGCATCCTGCCTTTCTGCTGCAGCAGGATAAACCACCACTTCTCTACGTCGATATCAGCGTTGCCGGCAAACGCACTTAGGTTCAGAACACCATCCTGAGTAGCGACCGGTGTCGCTTGCCGTACCACAGGAGTCGGTAAACGGTGGGGCACGAGGACTTTCAACAGCAGACTTTCGGACGTTTTAATCCCACAGCGGGTGGTCACTGTGTATTTGATTTCCACGGAGCTACCGATGGAAGCAATCACCGCTGGCGCTGGCAAACGGAAGGTGACAGAGCCTGTTCTGTCACCGGTTTGAGGATCCAACGGCCAACAATTGTCTTCATCATCCTTCCAGCAAAGCTCGATGGTTTGCCTGTCGCTCATACGTAGATAACTCACCACCACGTCTACGCCATCTCGCGCATTCCAGGGTTCCAATTCATCACCCTCAGCCTTGTCGACTTCGGGCGTGGGCAGCACCAGGTCTTCCTGGACGATATGGAAAGTCGCCGCCGGAGCCTCGATAGCTTCTGATCGGTCAGAGGCCTCGCAGAAACTCACGGCAAAATGCAGTTCAAAATCACTGCAATCAGCCAGTTGTTGCAGCTTGTCTCTCGAGATAAACGTCTCAACACCTTTATTCTTCCAGTCCTCAGTAACAGGCGCCTTCGTCAAAATTTCCGATTGGTAGCTACTTCCGTCCTCATGTTCACCGGTGATCCACATCCAGCAGAACGTTGAGCATGTGGCATAGTCGCCAATATGAACAAACGCCGATGCGTCCTCATCGAAAATATTGAGGTTAACCTTGCCGTGAGTGGCCTCTGCAATTTCCGACTTGGAAAGTCTAGGCTTCAGCACATCGACCACCCGCTCCGGCGACTGAGGCTCTGGACCCATCAGATTAGGAAATTGAACGGTATAGCTCAGCGTCATCGGCTTATTAAAGAAACAAGCAATCACACAGCGCGGTAACTTGACGGACGCCGGGTCCCCATCGCTTTCAATATCCACACAACCCAGTAACTTCGATCCGTAGCCGGGACCGCTTACGTAGAAGCAGATCTGATCACCGGCATAAGTGTCCAGCTCCGGCGCATCTATATCTCCCCCATTTTTAGTGAGCTCCGGATTGAGGCACCACTTATCATCGAAAAACGCAGACTGCCGCAAATGGGGAGGCAGCAAATTCTCCAGGCCTTGATCCCCAATGAAAGCAGCGGTACGACGATGTTGGATTTGAAGAGCGTTCCTGGGAAGACGGGTCTCTTCATCAGGGTTTTCAACTTCAGCCGGCGGTTGGGGCTCCTCGCCACTGGTGATCCAGGCAGCCTGACAAGTAATTGATTCGTAACGTGGCTTTTGACGTGCCAGCCAACCACGAGGAATCGGAAATTCAAGTTTTTCGCCTGATGCTATATCTTCGAGCGTTAATGCATACCCGTAAGCCACGATATAGAAAACGGGTTTTCCACTGAATTGCTCAATAACGACACTGCAATAAATTTTATCTCCAACCTGGGCAAGTGGAGGAATAGGTATTTCAACTATCTCATCGCCTTTGTGATCGTGCATGTCATAGGTTGGCGTATTTTGGAATATCTTTTCATCTCTTAATCGAGGCGCTAGCGCTTTACTTTGTTCTGCAGAGTAAAAAGTCACCCCCACTTCCTTGGTCAGTGAAACGGCTGGTTTACCGCTCACTGTGCCCTCGTACCATACGATCAGCGTGTACCCCATGGACGTGGTCAGGTATTTCTGAGGAATCAGGATTTCCCTGGCACCCGGCTGCCCGCTTGAGTCAACAACATCATTCAAGCGGATCTCTGGCGCCTCCTTTATGCTGAACTTTACGGTAATGTCCAACCTGTCCATGCGCGAGTCGACAGTCAGGTATGAGTCCTTCTCCATCGCTTCTGCCGTAATCGTCCCGTACAGCTCACTGGAGATGATGGGCGCGTCGACTTCTAGCGCCTGCGGCTGTGGCGTAATTGAAGGCGTTGACGCATTGTCGGTATTTGAGGGGGTTTCAGGAATGGATGTTTGCTTGGCCACTTTCAGAACTCCGTGTTCAAGAGAGGTAGGTATCCTCGACCAGCCCAGTCCGGCCAAGGCACTCCCTTAAGTGAGTCCTATTTTTTCGCCCCCGCCTACTGTCAGAATTGACAGTTCGCGCTAAAAAAACGGCGCTGCCCGACCAACGGACAGCGCCCTTTGCGCCTTAGAGCCCCTCCAACTCCGCCATCAAATCACTCAACCGATCCACCTTCTCGGCACTGATTTCATTGGCGGCCAACCCGTGGATATACGCGGCCAACTCCGCCACCGTGCTGCACTCGAACATCGCCCGCAGCGGCACATCGCGCTGCAACGTCTTCTGCACCCGCGAAGCGATCTGCGTAGCCAGCAGCGAGTGCCCACCCAGTTCGAAGAAATTGTCCTGCACCCCTACCCGCTCGACTTTCAGCACTTCGGCCCAGATAGCCGTCAACGTGGCTTCCAGTTCAGTGCGCGGCGCCACATAGTCCTGGCTGTGCAACTGGCCGATCTCCAGGGCCGGCAGGGCCTTGCGGTCGAGTTTGCCGTTGGCATTCAGGGGCAGGCGATCAAGCCATAGCCAATGCAGCGGCACCATGTATTCGGGCAGTTCGGCACGCAGGCGTTGCTTGATGCGCTCCAAGTGTTCGCTCGGGTCCAGCGTGGCGTCGGCAGCCACCAGGTAGCCAACCAGATGTTTGCCATTGACGCCCTCTTGCACACCCACCGCCGCGTCGCGCACCTGCGGTTGCTCGTGCAGGCGCGCTTCGATTTCACCCAGTTCGATGCGGTAGCCGCGAATCTTCACCTGGTGGTCAATACGACCGACATACTCCAGCACACCATCGCTGCGACGCCGCGCCAGGTCGCCGGTACGGTAGAGGCGCTCGCCGGGCGCGCCAAAGGGGTTGGGTACAAACACCTGGGCGGTGCGCAGCGGATCGCTGACGTAGCCGCGACCGACACCGGTGCCGGCGACGCACAATTCGCCGACAGCTCCTTGTGGCACCAACTCCAAGGCGCCATCGAGCAGGTACAAACGGTTGTTGTCGGTCGGCGTACCAATCGGCAGGTAAGTGCCACGGGTCGAGGCCAGGTCGACGCGGAAGAACGCCACATCATCCGAGCACTCCGCCGGGCCATAAGCGTTAACCAGACCAATCTGCGGATAGCGCAGTAACCACTGGTGCGCCAGTTCCGGAGGCATTGCCTCACCCGTCGGCAACATCCAGCGCAAACCATCCAGGCCGATACGCTCCTGGGCCAACATGCCCTGGATCAGCGACGGCACACTCTCCAGCACAGTGATGCCCTGTGCTTGAACGTGCGCCAGCAACCCCTGCGGATCATGGGCAATGGTGTTCGGCACAATATCTACCCGCGCACCAAACAGAGGCGCGGCGAGGAACTGCCAGACGGAAATATCAAAGCTTTGCGAAGCGGTCTGGGCGATCACATCCGCGTCGCTCAGCCCCAGATACGGCACCTTGCTCAACTGGTTATTGAGCATCCCGCGCTGTTCGACCATCACGCCCTTGGGCAAGCCGGTGGAGCCCGAGGTATAGATCACGTAGGCGAGGTTGTCCGGGCCGCTATAGAAGCCTGGGTTATCGCCACGGGCAGGGATTTCCTCCCACACCAGCAGTTGGCAATCGACCCCTTCGAGCAGTTCGATGGCCTGTTCCCGGCACGCCTCGGTGCACACCAGCAAGGGCGTGCGGCTCAGGTCGATGATGCGGCTCAGGCGCGGACCCGGCAGCCCCGGATCCAGCGGCAGGTAGCCGGCACCGGCCTTGAAGCTGCCGATGATCATGCCCAGCAGGTCCAACCCACGTTCAGCCAGCAACGCCACCGGTTGGTCCAGGCCCACACCCGCCGCAATCAGCGCGTGGCCCAGGCCATTGCTGCGGCGGTTCAGCTCGTCATAGCTCCATTGCTGGTCGAGGCAACTGGCGGCGATACGCTGCGGATGCTGCGCCACCTGTTGCTCGAACAACTCGATGTAGCTGCGCTCCAGCGGGTAGGCATGTGCGCTCTGGTTACAGCCTTCCACCAGGAATTCACGTTCCTGCTCGCCAATCAGCGGCAAATCAGCCATGTCGCCATGGAAGCCTTGCACCAGCGCCAGCAGCAGGCGCTTGAACTCACTGAGCATGCCTTGCACGGTGCTTTCGTCGAAGTAGCGCTGGTCGTAGGACAGGTGCAAACCAAGGTCATCCCCTGGATAACACACGGCTGTCAGTGGGAAGTTGGTGTGGGTGCGCCCGGAATCGGACGTGGCATTCAGGCTTTGCGCACGGTCCAGCACCGAGACTTCCACCGGGGCGTTTTCGAACACAAACAGGCTGTCGAACAACGGCTGGCCCTTGGGCAATTCGCTGTGCTCCTGGATGGTCACCAGCGGCAGGTATTCGTACTCGCGCAGCTGCATATTGCTGTCGAGCAAACCGCTCAACCACTGGCGCACGCTGCAAGGCTGGCCGTCCTCGGGCAGTTTCACCCGCAGTGCGATGCTGTTGATAAACAGGCCGACGGTACGTTGCATCTCAGGCATCTCTACCGGGCGCCCGGCCACCGTGACACCGAACAACACATCGCGATCGCCACTCAAGCGACGCAGCACCAATGCCCATGCCGCCTGGGCAAAGGTGTTGACGGTGAGCTGGTGCGCCTGCGCCAGTTCACGCAGTTGCGCACCGTCACGGGCATCGAGGCGGGTGTAGCAGTCGCCCACCAC
This sequence comes from Pseudomonas sp. W2Aug9, assembly GCF_023127755.1. NCBI lineage: Bacteria > Pseudomonadati > Pseudomonadota > Gammaproteobacteria > Pseudomonadales > Pseudomonadaceae > Pseudomonas > Pseudomonas sp. W2Aug9. Next base: position 123,612 of record NZ_SPKL01000035.1, read on the forward strand.
CATGCCGCCGCTGCCGCCGGCATGTTCGCGCAGGAACGGGCGATCGCTCGGGATCGGCGTGGTGCGTTCGAAGCCTTGCAGGTTTTGTTGCCACCACTGGCGCGCTTCATTGAGGTTCTGGCGTTGCAGCCAGGCGATGTAGTCGCGGTAGCGCGGCGGCGTCGCCAGTTGCGCGTCGCGACCCTCGCCCAGGGCCATGTAGATATCGAAGAAGTCATTCATCAACAGCGAACGGCACCATGCATCGATGAGGATGTGGTGGTTGCTCATCATGAACCAGTAACGTGCCTCCCCCACGCGGATCAGGCGCAAGTGGAACGGGGCCTGGTTGAGCAGATCGAATCCTGCTTCACGCTCGGCCTTGAGCAACGCTTGCAGGCGCGGTTCCTGCTCATCCTGCGGCTCGGCGCTCCAGTCCAGGTATTCAATCGGCGTGCTGCCGGGCTTGTGGATCACTTGCAGCATGTCTTCGCCGACGTTCCAGCAGAACGAGGCGCGCAAGGCTTCATGGCGGGCGATCACCGTTTGCCAGGCCTGGGCGAAACGCTCGGGGTCCAGGGCACTGTTGATGCGGTAACGGTCCTGCATGTAATACAGGCCGGTGCCCGGTTCCAGCAAGGTATGCAGCAACAGGCCCTCTTGCATCGGGGTCAGCGGATAGACGTCTTCGATGGCGCTGGCCGGAACCGGCAAGGCATCCAGTTGCGCCTGGGTCAGGTGCGCCAAGGGGAAATCGGACGGTGTGAGGCCACCGGCATCGTCCTGCAGGCAATGGGCGATCAGGCTGCGCAGTTCGGCCAGGTAGGCGTCGGCCAGATTGCGGATGGTGTGCGCATCGTGGCGCTCACGGCTGAAGGTCCAGCGCAGCACCAGCTCACCGCCGTAGACCTGGCTGTCGACACTCAGCTCATTGGGCAGCGGTGCGTCCGGATCATGGGCCAGGCCGGCGGACTCATCCAGCGGGTGGAACAGCGCCTCGGCGCCAAAGCTCTGGTCGAACTGACCGAGGTAGTTGAAGGTGATGTCGGCGCCTGGCAATGCCGCCATGCTGCGTTTGCACAGGTCGTCCGCCAGGTAGCGCAGCACGCCGTAGCCCAAGCCCTTGTGCGGCACGCCGCGCAGTTGCTCCTTGATCGCCTTGATCGAGGCGCCCTGCTCGGCCAGCGGGGTCAGACGCAACGGGTAGGCGCTGGTGAACCAACCGACGCTGCGCGTCAGGTCGATCTCATCGAACAACGGTTCGCGGCCGTGGCCTTCCAGCTGAATCAAAGCCGAGTCGTGGCCGCTCCAGCGGCACAGCACGCGGGCCAGGGCCGTCAACAACAAGTCGTTGACCTGGGTGCGGTAGGCGCTCGGCGCTTGCTGCAACAGTTGGCGCGTGGTCTCTGCGTCCAGGCGCACGCTGACCGTCTCGGCGTCACGATTGCGCAAGCTGCCTTGCGCGCGTGCCACCGGCAGTGTCACGGCCGGGCCGGCCAACTGGTCCGGCCACAGGCTTAACTCTTCGCGCAGGGATTCGCTGCCGGCGTACGCCTGCAAACGCGCGGCCCAATCGCGCAACGCGCTGGTCTTGGCCGGCAGGCTGACAGACTGGCCGTCACTGAGTTGGCGATAAACGTTTTGCAGATCCTCCAGCAATACACGCCACGACACGCCATCGACCACCAGGTGATGGATCGCGATCAGCAAGCGCTGCTGGCCCTGCGGCCCGTCCACCAGCAACGCACGCAACAGCGGCCCGTGCTCAAGGTCGAGGCTGCGCTGGGTATCGGTGAACAGCGCGGTGCATTGCTCCATGTCGCGCACCTGCGCCTGCATCAGCACGCCGCCTTCCGGCACGGCCAGGTGTTCGGCATGCCACTGCGCGTCGCGCCGGGTGAAGCTCAGGCGCAGCGCGTCGTGATGTTCCAGCACCGCCAGCAACGCTTGCTCCAGGCGATGGGGGTCGAGCAGTTGCAATGGCTTGAGCACCAGCGCCTGGTTCCAGTGCTGGCGCGCCGTAATATCGGTGTCGAAGAACCAATGCTGGATCGGCGTAAGCCCAGAGCTGCCGGTCAATACACCTTGCTCGGCGGTGACCTGCTGCGAACGGGTGGCGACAGCGGCCAGGGTTTGCACGGTCTGGTGCTGGAACAGGTCACGGGGGCTGAAATGGATCCCGGCCTGGCGCGCCCGGCTGACCACCTGGATCGACAGGATCGAGTCACCGCCCAGCTCAAAGAAGTTATCGTCGAGGCCGACTTGCTGCACATTCAACACCGCGCACCAGATGGCGGCCAGGCTGTGTTCCAGCTCACTGCGGGGCGCCACGTAGGCTTGGCGATTGGCCTCAGGGTCCGGCTCAGGCAAGGCGCGGCGGTCGAGCTTGCCGTTGGCGGTCAGCGGCATACTGTCCAGCACGATCAAATGCGCAGGCACCATGTAGTCCGGCAGTTGCGCCTTGAGGTGCGCCTTCAGCGCCTCGCGCAAGGCGACAGGGTCGGCATCGCTGACCAGGTACGCCACCAGTTGCTTGCCGCTCGGTGCATCCAGGGCCAGCACTACCGCTTCGCGCACGGCGGCATGTTCGAGCAAGCGCGTTTCAATCTCGCCCAACTCGATACGGAAACCGCGAATCTTCACCTGGTGGTCGATACGCCCCAGGTATTCCACCAGGCCATCGGCGCGTTGGCGCACCAGGTCGCCGGTGCGGTACAGGCGCCCGCCCTTGGCGGCAAACGGATCGGCGACAAACCGCTCCGCCGTCATCCCTGGCCGGCGGTGGTAGCCCTGGGCCAGGCCGGCACCGCCGATATACAACTCACCACTGGCGCCTTGGGGCACCAGCGCCAGGTCGGCGTCGAGAATGTAGGCCACGCGCTCACCGATGATGCTGCCAATCGGCACGCTGCCGGCGCCCTCCTCCAACTGCTGCGGCGCCAGGCTGGCCAGCGGCATCACCACGGTTTCGGTGGGGCCATAGGCGTTGAAGAACACCTCAGGCATGAACGCCGCACGAATACGTTGCAGGTGCTCGCCGGTCAAGGCTTCGCCACCGGTGATGCACATGCGCACCGGCAAGGTCTGCTGCCGGGTCGCCAGCCACTGCGCCAACTGGCTGCCATAGCTGGGGGTAAAGCCAAGGACATTGATGCGATGGGTACGAATCAGCGCGCAGATTTCTTCGGCATCCCACTGGCCCTGGGCGCGCAATACCACGTGGGCACCGCTGAGCAGCGGCACCAGCAAACGCTCGGTGGCGGCGTCGAAGTTGATCGAATAAAAGTGCAGCTCGCAGTCATCCGGACGCATACCGAACCGTTCGATCACCGCCTGACAATGCATGGCGATTTCACCGTGGGACACCACCACGCCCTTGGGCTTGCCAGTGGAGCCGGAGGTATAGATCAGGTACGCCTGGTGTTGCGCCAGGCTCACAAACGGCAGCGCATCGGCAGGGTAATTCTCTAGCACCGGCAGGTCGTCTTCCAGGCACCAGCACGCCACGGTCGTCGGTAATTCGCCGAGGGCTTCGAACATCGCCGCATCGCTGAGCAGCAGGCCGATGTCGCTGTCCTCGATCATGTAATGCAGGCGGTCCAACGGGTATTCCGGGTCCAGCGGCACATAGGCGCCACCGGCCTTGAGGATCGCCAGCAGGCCGATGACCATTTCCAGCGAGCGCGGCAGTGCCAGGCCGACCCGTACCTGCGGGCCCACCCCGCGCTCGCGCAGCATCCAGGCCAGGCGGTTGGCGCGGGCGTCCAGCTCTGCATAAGTGAGGGTCATACCGGCAAAGGTCAGCGCTGGGGCATCGGCACGCTGGCTGGCTTGATGGCTGAACAGCTGATGGATGCATTGGTCGAGGCGATGCTCGCCCTTCTCAACCCCGAGGCTGTCCTGCAATGCGCGCTGTTCATCTGCGCTCAACAACGGCAATTCGCTGAGACGCTGCTGCGGGTTGGCGATCAAGGCGTGCAACAGGTTGCGCCAATGTTCGGCCATGCGCGCAATGCGCGGTTCATCAAACAGGTCGGTGCTGTAGGTCAGGCAGCAACCCAGGCGATGGTCGAGGTCGGTGACTTCCAGGTTAAGGTCGAACTTGGTCGCCCGCGCATCGTTGGCCAGGTACTCGACGGTCATGCCCGCCAGTTGGCGGCTCTGCTGGAACTCCCAGCGCTGCACGTTGCACATCACCTGGAACAGTGGGTTATACGCGGCACTTCGCGCCGGTTGCAGGGCTTCCACCAGATGATCGAACGGCAGGTCCTGGTGAGACTGGCCCTCGATCACCGTATGACGGACTTGCTCGAACAGCTGGGCGACACTCATCTGCCCATCGAGCTGGCAACGCAGCACCTGGGTGTTGAGGAACGCGCCGATCAGCCCTTCGCTTTCCGGACGAATGCGGTTGGCGACCGGCGCGCCGATGCGCAGGTCGGTCTGGCCGCTGTAGCGGTAGAGCAACACGGCCAGGGTGGCGGTCATGGTCATGAACAGCGTGAGGCCACGCTCGGCATTGAAGGCGCGCACGCGGGCGGCCAACTCATCGCTCAGGTCAAAGCGGTACAGCTCGCCCTGGTGGCTTTGTACCGCAGGCCGTGGGCGATCACCGGGCAGTTCCAGCAGAGGATGTTCAGTGCCCAGTTGCGCGGTCCAGTAATCCAGCTGGCGTTGGCGCTCGCCGGACTCCAGCCACTGGCGCTGCCACACGCTGTAGTCGAGGTACTGCACCGGCAGCGGCACCAGCGGCGAATCGCGTTCGTCGATAAAAGCTTCGTACAAGGCGCTGAGTTCACGGGCAAAGATGTCCATGGCCCAGCCTTCGGTGACGATATGGTGCAGGGTCAGCACCAGGTAGTGTTCCTGCTCGCCGGCCTTGACCAGGCAGGCCCGCAGCAGCGGCCCGGTTTCCAGGTTGAACGGCGTGTGCGCTTCTTGATCCGCCAGTTGCTGCAAACCCAGCTGGCGTTCAGCTTCACTAAGCGCTGAGAAATCCTGCCAGTCCATGCGTACGCCGGTCTGCGGTGCGACCTTCTGGCGCGCCACGCCGTCGACGCTCGGGAAGGTGGTACGCAGGGTTTCGTGACGCATGATCAATGCCTGCAACGCCGCCTCGAAACGTTGCACATCCAGCACGCCGCGCAGGCGCGCCATGCCGCCGACGTTGTAGGCCGGGCTGTCCGGTTCCATCTGCCAGAGGAACCACATGCGCTGCTGGGAATAGGACAACGGCACCGGCGCGCTGCGGTCGACCTTGGCGATTGCGCTTTGTTGGTTGCGCTGCCCCGCCGCCTGGATCAGCCCGACCTGCTCGACAAAGGCGCCCAACTCACTGGCTTCGAACAGGGTGCGCAACGGCAGTTCGACGTCACACGCCTGGCGGGTGCGCGAGATAATTTGTGTGGCCAGCAACGAGTGCCCGCCCAAGGCGAAGAAGTCATCGCGCAGGCCAATGCGCGGCAGGCCCAAGACCTCGCGCCAGATCGCGGCGATTTGCAGCTGCAAAGGCCTGTGCGGTTCGACGTGTTCGCGGGCTTGCCAGACCGGCTCGGGCAAGGCGCGCCGGTCGAGCTTGCCGCTGGGGCTCAGGGGCATGGCGTCCAGGCGCATCAGCAGCGCGGGCACCATGTATTCCGGCAATTGGGCGGCTAGGGCGGTTTTGACCTGTTGCTCATCCAGTTCGGTGTGGGCGGTGTAATAGCCGATCAACTGCGCGTCGCGCACCAGCACCACGGCTTGGGCGATACCGTCCTGGGCCAGCAGGCGTGCTTCGATTTCTTCCGGTTCCACCCGGAACCCACGCAGTTTGACCTGCTGGTCCAGGCGCCCGAGGTATTCAAGCACGCCATCGGCACTCCAGCGCGCCCGGTCACCGGTGCGATACAGGCGTGCGCCCGCCTCGCCCAACGGGTCCGCAACAAAGCGTTCAGCAGTCAGCCCGGCACGACCAAGATAACCACGCGCCAGGCCGATGCCGCCGATGCACAACTCGCCCGGCACCCCGGCCGGCAGCGGGTTGAGCTGCTCGTCGAGCACGCGGCAGATCACATTGCCCAACGGCCGACCAATCGGCGAGCGCTCACCATCGGTGGCGGAACAATGCCAATGAGTAACGTTGATTGCGGTTTCGGTCGGGCCATAACGGTTGTGCAACTGCACTGCCGGCAACTGCGCCAACACGCGGTTGCGCAACTCGGCGGGCAAGGCTTCGCCGCCGGAGAACATACGGCGCAGGCTGGTGCATTCGGCTGCCAGCGGTTCATCGATAAACAGCTGTAACAACGGTGGCACAAAGTGCAGCGTGGTCACGCCATGTTCCTGCACCAACTGCGCGATGCGGTGCGGGTCGCGGTGTTCACCCGACCCCGCGAGCACCAGGCGGCAACCGGTGATCAGCGGCCAGAAACACTCCCACACCGACACGTCGAAACTGATCGGCGCCTTTTGCATCAGCACATCGGTTTCATTCAATTGATAGGTGGCCTGCATCCACTGCAAACGCTCGGCCAGCGCGCCATGGGTGTTGCCCACGCCTTTGGGCAGGCCGGTGGATCCGGAGGTGTAGATCACATAGGCGAGGTTATCGGCGTGCAGGTGCAAGCCTGGCGCTTGGGTCGGCCAATTGTCGAGGTGCAGGCTGTCCATGGCGATCACGCACACGCCTTCGGCAGTCGGCAACTGCTCCAGCAACGCGGTTTGGGTCAGCAGCAGGTGTACGCCACTGTCCTTGAGCATGTAGGCCAGGCGCTCGGCAGGGTAATCCGGATCGAGCGGCACGTAGGCGCCACCGGCCTTGATGATGGCCAGCAGGCCGATCAGCAGTTGCGGCGAACGCTCGGCGGCGATGGCCACACACACGTCCGGGCCGACGCCTTTGTCGCGCAGGTAGTGAGCCAGGCGGTTGGCCTGGGTATGCAGTTGGGCGAAGGTCAGGCTGCCGTGCTGCCAGACCAGCGCAGTGGCGTCCGAATTCTGTTGGCTGAGCAACTCAGGCAACCACTGCCGGGCCGGCTCGCAGGGCGCTTCGCCCCAGGGTTGCTGCTGGCCGGGCGGCATCAACGGCAGGTCGCCGATGGCCTGTTGCGGTTGATCGCAGACCGCTTGCAACACGCTGACGTAGTGCTCGGCCAGGCGCTGGATAGTCGCGCTTTCGAACAGCTCATCGGCGTAGTCGAACGACAGGCTGAAGCGCCCGTTGCGGTCTTCTTCGCTATGCAGTTGCAGGTCGAACTTGGCTTCGCGGCTGTGCCATGGCAGTTCATCGGCCAACAGCCCCGGCAAGCGGCGCAAGGCACTCAGGTCACGTTGCTGGTGGTTGAACATCACCTGGAACAGGCCCTGTTCACGGGCCTGGGGGAAGGCTTCCAGCAATTGTTCGAAGGGCAAGTCCTGATGGGCCTGGGCCCCCAACGCACTGTGGCGGGTGGCGGCCAGCAGTTGGTCGAACGGCAGGCGCCCGTCCAGCTCGGCACGCAGTACCAGGGTGTTGATAAAGAAACCGATCAGGCCCTGGGTTTCCTGGCGCGGGCGGTTGGCATTGGGCACGCCGATGCGAATATCGCGCTGGCCGCTGTAGCGATGAAGCAAGGTCTGGAACGCCGCCAGCAACAGCATGAACGGGGTCGACTCATGAGCCTGGGCGGTTTGGCGAATCGCGGCGCTGAGGCGTGTATCCAGACGCAGACTGTGGCGCGAGGCGCTGTGCCGATGCTGGGCCGAACGCGGATGATCGGTGGCCAGGTTCAAGGCCGGATGCTCCTCACCCAACTGCGCCGTCCAGTACGCCAGCTGGCGCGAGCCTTCGCCTTCGGCCAGCCATTGGCGCTGCCAGCTGCCGTAGTCGGCGTAGTGCAGGGCCAGCGGCGGCAGCTCAAGGGGCTGGCCCTGGACGGCAGCGGCGTATAGGCGCGAGAACTCGTCGATCAGGATATTCAGCGACCAGCCGTCGGCAATGATGTGGTGCAGCGTCACCAGCAGTTGGTGGTCTTCATCGTCCAGGCGCACCAGGGTGACCCACAGCAGCGGGCCTTTCTCCAGGTCGAACTGGGTACGCGCTTCATCTTCGCGAATCTGCTGCGCACGCGCTTGGCGCTCGGCAGCGGGCAAGTCACTGAGGTCGATGACTTGCAGCGCAAAATCCGTCGCGGCCTCGACACGCTGAAAGCCCTGACCATCGCGCTCGTAAAAGCGCGTACGCAGGGCTTCGTGGCGTTGGATCAGTTGCTGGAAGCTTGCGCGCAACGCCTCTTCATCCAGCTCGCCACGCAGGTGCAAGGCGCCGGGAATGGTGTAGGCGCTGCTGTGCGGGTCCAACTGCCAGGTGATCCACAGGCGGTTCTGTGCCAGAGACTGGGGCAGCTCTTCCTGGCGCGACAACGCGTGAATCACGCCCTGGGCAACGCCGCCGTCCTGTTGCAATTGCGCCACGCCCGCCGCAAAGGCAGACAGCGTCGGTGCTTCGAACAGCAGGCGCAGGTTCAGTTCCAGGCCCAGGGTTTCACGCAGGCGGGCGACCACTTGGGTGGCGCTGATGGAGTTGCCACCCAGCAGGAAGAAATGGTCATCGGCGGCCACGCTGGGCAGTTGCAGTTGCTCGCACCAGATCGCCGCGATCTGTTGTTGCACATCAGACGCCAGCGCCGCCCCGCTCGCAGCCTCTTGTACTCCGGGGTATTGCGCATAGCTATCGAGGCTGCCATCGGCGTGGCGAATCGCACAGGCTGCGCGCTGTACCTTACCGCTGGACGTCTTCGGCAGCGCACCGGGGTTAAGCAGCACCACCACGCTCGGGGCTTGCTGGCAGGACTCGGCCACCGCTTGGCGGATCGCTTTGATCAGTGCTTCTGGCGGCAGGATTTTCTGCACGCTGCGGCTGATTTCCGCAGCAATGCCGATGCCCTCCAGGCCCTGGTCATTCACGGCAAAGGCGGCGACGCGACCTTTGCGCACCACCTCCACTTCACGCTCGATGGTCTGTTCAATGTCCTGGGGGTAGAGGTTGTGGCCGCGCACGATCAGCAGGTCTTTGAGGCGACCGGTGATATACACCTCGCCGTCGCGGATGAAACCCAGGTCACCGGTGCGCAACCAGGTGCGGCCGGCGTGCTGAACGAAGGTCTTGGCGCTGGCTTCGGGGTTGCGCCAGTAACCGTGGGCGATACTCGGCCCCGTGGCCCAGAGTTCGCCGACACAGTTGTCGGCAAGCTCGGTGAGGGTATGCGGGTCGGCGATCAGCACAGCGTGGTCCGGCTGGCTGGTGCCGCAACTCATGATCGCACTGCCCTGGCCCGGTTCGGCACGGTTGGCGGCCAGCGCTTGCTCGTCCATGTGCATCGCGGGAATCCCGCAACCACGGGTGCCGCCGGCAACAAACAGGGTCGCTTCGGCCAAACCGTAGGAGGCGAAGAAGTTGTTCGGAGTGAAACCGCAGACGGCGAATTTTTCCGCGAAGCGCTCCAGGGTATCGAGGCGAATCGGCTCGGAGCCGGAATAGGCCACGCGCCAGCGGCTCAAATCCAGGCGTTCGAGGGCCGACTCGCTGACCCGCTCGCTGCACAGGCGGTAGGCGAAATCCGGACCGCCACTGATGGTGCCGCCGTATTCGCTGATCGCTTCCAGCCAACGCAACGGTCGGCCGAGAAAATAGGCCGGCGACATCAACACACAGGGCACGCCGCTGAAAATCGGTTGCAGCAAACCACCGATCAGGCCCATGTCGTGATACAGCGGCAACCAGCTGACGATCACATCATCGGGGTTGAGGTCGATACCGAAGCCACGACGGATCAGCACTTCGTTGGCCACCAGGTTGCCATGGCTGACTTGCACGCCCTTGGGCAAGGCGGTGGAGCCCGAGGTGTATTGCAGGAAGGCGATGTCGTCGGCCTGCAACCGGGGCTCGACCCAGTGCTCGGCAAGCTGCGCCTCCAGGGTGTCCACGCTCAGGACCGGCGGCGCATTTTCAATCTGCGCCAGATCCTCGCTGAGGCTGGCAATCGTCAACAACAGGCGCGGCTCGGCATCGCTGATGATCGACAGCAGGCGCTCCTGGTGATGGCGGCGCGTGGACTCCGGCGGATACGCCGGCACCGCGATCACCCCGGCGTACAGGCACCCAAAGAACGCTGCGACGTAGTCCGGGCCGCTGGGGAACAGCAGCACCGCCCGTTCGCCCAGGCCGGCATTGGCTTGCAAGGCGGCGGCGATGGTGCGGGCGCGTTGGTCCAGGTCGCGGTAGCTGAGTACCACACTGTGCTCGGCGCTGTCGGCGAGGAAGCGCAACGCGACCTGATCCGGTGTCTGCGCAGCGCGGCGTTGAAGGGACTGGGCCAGGGTGCGGGGGAGTTCGAAGGCGTCCATCATGGGGTTCCTGCCTGAAATCGGCTTACGGGAAATTCGGGAAATCGGTGAGGTTCAGCCGGCGGCAAGTTGCCGTGCCGCGCCAATGCGCCAGCGCGCCAAGTGCTCGTCGGCATAGCGCCGCAGGCAGCGCAATACGGCGCTTTCGTGCTGTACGAGAAAGAAGTGATGGCCGTCGAACATATCCAGGGAGAAACCGCTGGCGGCGTCGAGTTGCCAGTCGAGCAACTGGTCGGCGCGTACGCTGTCCTGCTTGCCGCCAAACACATGGATTGGCAGGCCAAGCGGCTCGCGCTCGCCGTATATGAAACTGCCGCACAGCAGAAAGTCGGCGCGCAGGATCGGCAACATCAACTGCATCAACTCGGGGCTGGCCAGGGCTTCTTCGGCAGTGCCCTGCAATTCGCGCAGGCGGGCGATGAGTTGGGCATCGGTCTTCTCGATAGCGTATTCGCTGACATCGCGCCGCGCCGGGCCAGCCGTGCCTGAAGCAAATAACGCCAGGGGCGCAGGCACATTGCGCGCGCTCAAGGCATGGGCCAACTCAAACGCCAACAGCCCACCCAGGCTGTGACCGAACAAGGCATAAGGACCGTCGAGATCACGGCTGATTTCCTCAGCCAATTGCGCCGCCAGAGCCTTGATATCGCGCTGCAACGGCTCGTCCATGCGCCTGCCGCGCCCGGGTAATTCCAGCGGGCATACCTGCAACCAATCCGGCAGGACGCGGCGCCAGCGAGCATAGACCGAGGCGCTGGCGCCTGAGTGGGGCAGGCAAAACAGACGCAGCCGGGTGGGCGTATTCATCACGCAAGCACTCCAAACCGACACATGCCCAATGCACGATAAAAACCCATCTGCTCCTCCTGCGGGTGCTGATCCTTGGCCGTTTGTTAACAAGCCTGTCACCCAGAAGAACGGACGGCCCCGGCAAATAATTAGTCGCAGGCGGCGAGCGAGACGTAGTTCACACCTTCCACAAAGGCATAAGATTAGTTCGCCTTCTCATTTGACAATCATTATCATTCAGCATAATTTGTTGCCCGATGTGTAGGAGGCCTCAGCAAGGACGCCCTCCCCTAACCTCTTTTGCGACAAGGTGATTTCCATGACGGAACAAGTATCCACAGGCAGGTGCGACTCACCCCTTCTGCAGGCGTTCGTCGATAATCGACTGATATTGGTAAAGATCGCCGCACGCATTACCGGGTGCCGCTCCCGTGCCGAAGACGTGGTACAGGACGCCTACTTCCGATTGCAGTCAGCGCCGACGATCACTTCATCGTTCAAAGCCCAACTGAGTTACCTGTTCCAGATCGTGCGTAACCTGGCGATCGATCATTACCGCAAGCAGGCCCTGGAGCTCAAATACTCCGGGACCGAAGAGGAAGGCTTGAATGTGGTTATTCACGGCGCTTCACCGGAAACGTCGCACATCAATTTCAACACCCTGGAAAACATCGCCGACGCCCTGACGGAATTGCCCCAGCGCACTCGCTATGCGTTCGAGATGTACCGCCTGCATGGCGTGCCGCAAAAGGATATCGCCAAGGAGTTGGGGGTTTCGCCGACATTGGTGAACTTCATGATTCGCGATGCGCTGGTGCATTGCCGCAAGGTGTCGGGCAGCCACAGCGATACGTTTGCACGCAGGGTTTGAGCGCGGCATAAACATATAGTGTGGAAGGAGCGGCGCGGGCAATCGGTAACCACGATGCGAAGCGAGCCGCTCTTGATCTGCTTTTGATCTTGATCTTAGGCGCCCCGTCAAACCACGCTGGCCGTAATCCGCCATCGGGGGCAAGCCCCCTCCCACATTTGGATCTTGGCGTGTCAGGTAGATATGCGCCAGCTATCCGACCGTCACGGGAGCCAGCTCCCTCGCGCCCCATCAAAAAGGTTTCAAATCCCCCTCAGGGCACTGGCGTCAGATCAATACGATACGGCTCGAAAATCTTCAGCATCTGCCCACTGTCCCGCAAGCCCTTGAGCAATGCGGAAAACGCCTCTGCCGTGATCGGTGCCTTGGGCCGCAGCAACGCGTAATGGTGATACACCTGGTCAATGCGCTCGGACACCAGAAATTGCCCGGCCATGTCCACATTGCGCACCAGAAAATCACTCAGGTACGAACGCGTCACCAAGGCAATATCAGCCCGCCCACGCGCGACCATCAACAGGTTGCTGTCATGGGAATAAGTCAAGGTGGCGTTGAAGTGCTGGGCCATGTTCCTGGGATCCGGGTTGAAACCCGCAAAGGCATAGTGATAGCCGCTGAACACTGCCAGGCGCTTGCCGGCAAGGTCGGCAAAATAGCTTTCGTCGCGACCTGGCTGACGTTGGGCGACGAAGATTTCTGCGTCTTCCAGGCCCATGTCGACGCTGGTATGGGCAATATCCCGCCAGCCCCAGGACGGGTTTTCGAAGATCGCCATGTCGACCCGGCCTTGCTCGAAATCACGGAAACGCCGGGGAATAGATGTGGGTACCAAGACAAACTGGTAGTCGGTTTGCGCAGCGTTCAGGGCCTCGATCAATTGCGGCAGCAAACCGGTATCGGCACCTTGTTCAGGACGTACGGTGTAAGGCGGAAAGTGCGCCGCGCCGATCCTCACCAATTGCGCAGCGCCCGCCTGCGTCCACGCGGCGCTGCCCAGTGCCCATAATGCAAGTCCTGCAGCCAGCCGCCATGGCGAAAACATCGAGGCACACACCGTTGAATATTCTGATGGCGCTAAGCTAGGCGTTTTTATCGGGGGAGACAACGTTCGCCCTCAAATTAATAACGTGCACCTCAATCCGCCTTTAACACCATCAGCAGGGCCTCTTCGGCCAATTCTTCAAGGGTCAGGCTGCCCTGTGTACGGAACCAGGTAGTGGTCCAGGACAACGCGCCCGTCAGGAAGCGCCGAGTAATAAACACGTCACCGCGGATATACCCGGCGGTCTTGGCCTCACCCAATACCTGCAACCAGATATCTTCATAAACGTCGCGCAAGGCCAGCACCTGGGCCTGGCCCTCGGCCGACAGCGAACGCCATTCGTAGACCAGCACCGCCATGGCCTCGCCGCTGCCGCCCATGATCGACTGCAACTCGCAGCGAATCAGCGCCAGCACACGCTCGCGCACAGTGCTCGCCTCTTCCAGCGCGGCGCGCATCATTGCGGTGTTGTAGTGGATGGTTTCTTCCATCACCGCCCGCAGAATCTCGTCCTTGCTCTTGAAATGATGAAAGATGCTGCCCGACTGTATGCCCACGGCGCTGGCGAGGTCACGCACGGTCGTGCGCTCAAAACCCTTGTTGCGAAACAGGTGAGCCGCGGTTTGCAGCAATTTGCCCCGGGCGCTCTCGGGGTCGGTCAATCGGCCACCGGCGACCATGGCGCGCATCACCCCCAGGGCTTTGTGCTCATCCATGCTGCTCTCCTTCACTTGTGCTGACATCTTGGGCGGCAATTTAGGCCGTGGCCGCCACCCAAGCAAGCGCTTGGGTAAAACTTGTGCGCACAGTTTACAAACCAAGCGCTTGCTTGGTAGTCTCGACGCCAGCCCCTGGAGGACGGATTTCTCATGAGCAAAACGGTTCGTATCGGCTGCGCCAGCGCCTTCTGGGGCGACACCTGCACGGCGGCCGCTCAATTGGTGCACGGCGGCGCCCTGGATTACCTGGTGTTCGACTACCTGGCGGAAGTCACCATGTCGATTCTCGCCGGAGCACGCATGAAAGACTCCAAGGCCGGTTACGCCACGGACTTTGTCGAGGTCCTCACGCCCTTGCTGGCGGATCTCCAAAGCCAGGGCATCCGCGTGATCAGCAATGCCGGCGGCATCAACCCCAAGGCCTGCGCCGCCGCCCTGCAAGCGGCCTGCGACCAGGCCGGCATTGCGCTGAAAATCGCGGTGCTGCTCGGCGATGACCTGCACCCCCAACTCAAACACCTGCCCAACGTCACCGACATGTTCAATGGCGCCCCGCTGCCACCTTTGTGCGTGTCCGCCAATGCCTACCTCGGCGCGCCGGGGATTGCCCAGGCCCTGGGGCTTGGCGCCGATATCGTCATCACCGGCCGAGTGGTCGACAGCGCGGTGGTCAGCGCGGCCTTGGTGCATGAGCTCAACTGGTCATGGCAGGACTACGATCATCTGGCCCAGGCCGCCCTGGCCGGGCATATCATCGAATGCGGTGCCCAGTGCACCGGCGGCAATTTCACCGATTGGCGCGACGTACCGGACTACGAGCACATCGGCTTCCCCATCGTCGAAGTCAGCGCCGACGGCCAGTTCACCGTCAACAAAGTCGAAGGCAGCGGCGGCCTGATCAGTGAACTCAGCGTGGCCGAACAGCTGCTGTATGAAATCGCTGATCCGCGCGCCTATCTGCTGCCGGATGTGATCTGCGATTTCAGCCAGGTCAAGTTGCAGCAGCAAGGCAAGCATTCAGTGCGTGTGCACGGCGCCAAGGGGCTACCACCCACCGATCAGTACAAGGTCAGCGCCACCTATCCTGATGGTTTCCGCTGTACCGCCAGTTGTCTGCTTGCCGGGATCGACGCGGTGGCCAAGGCCGAGCGGGTCAGCCAGGCGATCATCAACAAGACCGAGCAACTGTTCAGCCAACGCGGTTGGGCGCCCTACACCGACGTGAACATTGAGCTGCTGGGCAGCGAAGCCACCTACGGCGCCCATGCCCGGCGTGAGGATTGCCGCGAAGTGGTGATGAAACTGGCCGTGAGGCACCCGAGCAAACAGGCCCTGGTGCTGTTCGCCCGCGAGATCGCGCAAGCGGCCACCGGCATGGCGCCGGGGCTCACCGGCATCGTCGGCGGGCGGCCTACGGTCTACCCGTTGATTCGGCTGTTTTCGTTTCTGATCGACAAGGCGGCCTGTGCACTGAGCATCGATTATCAAGGCCAACGCCATGCCGTCGAACTGCCCGCCGCGCTCCCCCTACGCACGCCCGCTGCCCCCATCGAACCGCCCAAACCCCAAGGCCGCGCCGACGCCAGCGTGCCCCTGGTGAAACTTGCCGTGGCGCGCTCCGGTGACAAGGGCAACCACAGCAATATCGGCGTGATCGCCCGCCACCCCGACTACCTGCCATGGATCGCCGAAACGCTGACCCGGGAGGTGATCGTCGACTGGATGAGCCACGTGCTCGACCCCCTTCACGGCCGCGTCGAGCGCTGGTATCTACCCGGCAGCCACAGCCTGAATTTCCTGCTGGAAAATGCCCTGGGCGGCGGTGGTATCGCCAGCCTGCGCATCGACCCGCAAGGCAAAGCCTTTGCCCAGCAACTGCTGGAAATCCCCATCGCCGTGCCGCAACACATTGCCGACCAACTCACCTAAAGGACCGTCGCCGTGGCCTTCGACTCGATCTTCAAAGCCGACCTGTTCCAGGGGCAAACCGTGATTGTCACCGGAGGCGGCAGTGGCATTGGCCGCTGCACCGCCCATGAGCTGGCGGCCTTGGGCGCTCGCGTGATCCTGGTGGGTCGCAAGCCGGAAAAACTGCAGAAGGTCGCAGCGGAAATTGTCGAAGATGGCGGCGTCGCCCATTGGCATGTCTGTGATATTCGTGATGAAGAGGCGGTGAAGGCGCTGGTCACGCAGATTCTGCACGACCATGGCCCCATCCATGGCCTGGTCAATAACGCCGGCGGCCAATACCCCTCGCCCCTGGCCGCCATCAACCAAAAGGGCTTTGAAACCGTACTGCGCACCAACCTGGTGGGTGGTTTCCTGGTGGCGCGGGAAGTGTTCAACCAGTCGATGAGCAAGCACGGTGGATCAATCGTCAACATGCTCGCCGACATGTGGGGCGGTATGCCCGGCATGGGCCATTCCGGCGCAGCGCGCGCGGGCATGGATAATTTCACCAAGACCGCCGCGTTTGAATGGGGCTATGCCGGGGTGCGCGTCAACGCCGTGGCGCCCGGCTGGATTGCCTCCAGCGGCATGGACACCTATGAAGGCGCGTTCAAGGCCGTGATCCCCACCTTGCGCGAGCATGTGCCGCTCAAACGCATCGGCACCGAGTCGGAAGTCAGCGCGGCCATCGTTTTTCTACTCAGCCCGGCCGCGGCCTTTGTCAGCGGCAGCACGCTGCGCATCGACGGTGCCGCCAGCCTGGGCAGTCGGGCATGGCCGCTGCACAAGGCGCAGGCGCCGAGCCAACCCTTCAATGGGTTCCACCGCGCCTATCTGCCGGATGTGCTCAAGACGGAGCAATAACACGATGCCGACGATTGAAACCCTGGTCGATCCCCACAGCCCACAGTTCGCACAGAATCGCGCCGCCATGCTGGCCGCCATTGCCCAGTTGCACCAACTGGAACACAACCTGCTGGCCAAGGCTGAGGAGGCCAGGCCCAAGTTCGACAAGCGCGGCCAATTGCTGCCCCGCGAGCGCCTCAACCTGCTGCTCGACCCGGGCGCGCCGTTTCTGGAACTGGCCAGCCTGGCCGGCTACAAACTCCACGACGACAAGGACGGCAGCGCCGCCGGTGGCGGGCTGATCGCCGGCATCGGCTATGTCAGCGGCGTGCGTATGTTGGTGGTGGCCAACAACAGCGCGATCAAGGGCGGCACCATTTCCCCCTCGGGCCTGAAGAAATCCCTGCGCCTGCAACAGATCGCCATGGAGAACAAACTGCCGGTGGTGACCCTCGCCGAAAGCGGCGGCGCCAACCTCAATTATGCCGCCGATATTTTCGTCGAAGGCGCGCGCAGCTTTGCCAACCAGGCGCGCATGTCGGCGATGGGCCTGCCGCAGATCACCGTGGTGCATGGCTCGGCCACGGCAGGCGGTGCCTATCAGCCGGGCTTGTCGGATTACGTGGTGGTGGTGCGCGGCAAGGCCAAGCTGTTCCTTGCCGGGCCACCACTGCTCAAGGCCGCCACCGGCGAAGTCGCCAGCGACGAAGATTTGGGCGGTGCGCAGATGCACGCGCAAACCGCCGGCACCGCTGAATACCTGGCGGAAAATGATGCCGATGGCGTGCGTATCGTGCGAGAAATTGTCGGCCTGCTGCCGTGGAATGACCGGCAGCCGCCAGCGGTAAAAAACACCTATGCCGAGCCGCTGTACCCCATCGACGAGTTACTGGGGCTGATCCCCGATGATCCGAAAAAGCCCTACGACGTGCGCGAAATCCTCGCGCGCCTGGCCGACGCCTCTCATTTCCTGGAGTTCAAAAGCGAGTTCGACGCCCATACCGTCTGCGGCCATCTGCATATCCAGGGCCGCGCCGTTGGTGTGATCGGCAACAACGGCCCTATCACGCCGAAAGGCGCGAGCAAGGCCGCGCAGTTTATCCAGCTGTGTGATCAGAGCCGTACGCCGCTGCTGTTCCTGCACAACACCACCGGCTTCATGGTTGGCACCGAGTCCGAACAGCAAGGGGTGATCAAGCACGGTGCAAAGATGATTCAGGCGGTGGCCAACGCCCGCGTGCCCAAGCTCACGGTGGTGGTCGGTGGCTCCTACGGTGCCGGTAACTATGCGATGTGCGGGCGCGGCCTTGACCCCCGCTTTATATTCGCCTGGCCCAACAGCCGCACAGCGGTCATGGGCGGCGCGCAAGCCGGCAAGGTGCTGCGCATCGTCACCGAGGCCAAGCAGTTGAAGGACGGCCTGGTGCCCGACCCAAAGGTGCTGGACATGCTCGAACAGGTCACCGCGCAGAAGCTCGACAGCCAGTCCACGGCGCTCTACGGCAGCGCCAATCTGTGGGATGACGGGTTGATCGATCCACGGGATACCCGCACCTTGCTTGGGTTCCTGCTGGATATCTGCCATGAGGCTGAACTAAGGCAACTGCAACCGAACAGCTTTGGTGTGGCGCGATTCTAATCAGGAGAACAATAAAAATGATCTTCACCCAGGAACACCAGGAACTGCGCCGCACCGTGCGCGCCTTCGTCGACCGCGAGATCAACCCCCATGTCGACGAGTGGGAAAAAGCCGGGCGCTTTCCCATCCACGAGATCTTCCGCAAGGCCGGCGACCTGGGCCTGCTGGGCATTTCCAAGCCGCAGCAGTTCGGCGGCATGGGCCTGGACTACAGCTACTCCATCGTCGCCGCCGAAGCGTTCGGCAGCATCCGCTGTGGCGGCATCCCCATGTCCATCGGCGTGCAGACCGACATGTGCACCCCGGCCCTGGCCCGCTTCGGCTCCGATGAATTGCGCGAGGAGTTCCTGCGCCCGGCCATCAGCGGTGAACAGGTCGGCTGCATCGGCGTGTCGGAAACCGGCGCCGGCTCCGACGTGGCCGGGCTCAAGACCCATGCGCGTAAAGACGGCGACGACTATGTGATCAACGGCAGCAAGATGTGGATCACCAACTCGCCCAGCGCCGACTTTATCTGCCTGCTCGCCAACACCTCCGATGACAAGCCGCATATCAACAAGTCGCTGATCATGGTGCCGATGAACACGCCGGGCATCAGCGTCAGCCCGCCCCTGGAAAAGCTCGGCATGCACAGCTCCGAAACCGCCCAGGTGTTCTTCGACGACGTGCGTGTGCCGCAGCGCAACCGCATCGGCCATGAAGGCGCAGGCTTCATGATGCAGATGCTGCAGTTCCAGGAAGAACGCCTATTTGGCGCGGCCAATATGATCAAGGGCCTGGAGTACTGCATCGACAGCACCATCGAATACTGCAAAGAGCGCCAGACCTTCGGCAAGGCGCTGATCGACAACCAGGTGATCCACTTCCGCCTGGCCGAACTGGCCACCGAAATCGAGTGTCTGCGTGCGTTGGTCTACCAGGCTACCGAGCAGTACATCAAGGGCCAGGACGTGACTCGCCTGGCGTCCATGGCCAAGCTCAAGGCCGGACGCCTGGGCCGTGAGGTCAGCGACAGTTGCCTGCAATATTGGGGCGGCATGGGCTTCATGTGGGACAACCCGGTGGCCCGCGCCTACCGCGACGTGCGCCTGGTATCGATTGGCGGCGGTGCCGACGAAATCATGCTGGGCATCATCTGCAAACTGATGGGCACCCTGCCCGGTAAAAAACTATGAGTACCCTGCTGCTGGAAGCCCATAACGGCGTGCTGCATATCACCCTCAACCGGCCCGCATGCCGCAATGCAATGAGCCTGGCCATGGTCAGGGAACTGCGTGCAGTACTGGCGCAATTGGACAGACAGGTACGCGCCGTGGTGATCAGCGGTGCGGGGGGGCATTTCTGCGCGGGGGCCGATGTGAAGGACCTGGTCGGCGCGGGGGATCAGTTACACGCGTTGAACCGCGCGTTTGGCACCTTGCTGCAAGAGGTGCAAGCGCTGCCGCAGGTGGTAATCGTAGTGCTGCAGGGCGCGGTGCTGGGCGGTGGGTTTGGGTTGGCCTGTGTGAGCGATATTGCGATCGCCGAACACAAGGCGCAGTTCGGCTTGCCGGAGACCAGCCTGGGGTTGTTGCCGGCGCAGATAGCGCCGTTTGTGGTCAAGCGCATCGGCTTGACCCAGGCACGGCGGCTGGCGCTGACGGCGGCGCGGTTTGATGGGATCGAGGCTGGCCGTTTGGGCGTGGTGCATTTTGTCGAGCACGATGCCCAGGCACTGGCGCAGCGGCTGGATGAAGTGTTGGGGCAGGTATTGCAGTGCGCGCCGGGGGCCAATGCGCGAACTAAATCCCTGTTGCTGGCAAGCGTGGATGAGCCGCTTGATGCAGTACTGGACCGCGGGGCGCAGTGGTTTGCCGAGGCGGTGAGAAGCGAGGAAGGGATTGAGGGGACGCAGGCGTTTGTGCAGAAGCGAAAGCCGGGTTGGTCTCGATGACGCCATCGAAGGCAAGCCAGCTCCCACAGGGAACACATTTCAAATGTGGGAGCTGGCTTGCCTGCGAAGAGGCCCCAACACACGCCACATCCAGTAAGGGATAACCCAATGCCCGCCTTCACCAAAATCCTGATCGCCAACCGCGGCGAAATTGCCTGCCGTATCCAGCGCACGGCCCAAGCCTTGGGCTACCGCACCGTGGCCGTGTACAGCGACGCCGACGCCCATGCCCTGCACGTGCAGATGGCCGACGAAGCCGTGAATATCGGCCCGGCTCCCGTACAACAGTCATACCTGAACATCGCCGCCATCCTCGACGCCGCCCGACGCACCGGCGCCGACGCCATCCACCCCGGCTACGGCTTCCTTTCGGAAAACCCCGACTTCGCCCGCGCCTGCCAGAACGCCCATATCGTTTTCATCGGCCCCAGCAGCGAAGCCATCGAGCTGATGGGCAGCAAGCGCCTGTCGAAGATCGCCATGCTCGACGCCGGTGTGCCCTGTATCGCCGGTTACCAAGGCAGCGCCCAGGACGACGCCACGCTGCAACAGGAAGCCGAGCGCATCGGCTTCCCGCTGATGATCAAGGCCAGCGCCGGTGGCGGCGGGCGTGGCATGCGCCTGGTACACCAACCTGAACAGCTGCTGGAGCAACTGCGCACTGCGCGCTCCGAGGCAATGAACGCTTTTGGCAGCGACGAACTGATTCTTGAGCAGGCCCTGATCGACCCGCGCCACGTTGAGGTGCAAGTGTTCGGCGACCGCCATGGCAACCTGATCTACCTGGGCGAGCGCGACTGCTCGATCCAGCGCCGCCATCAGAAAGTCATCGAAGAAGCGCCCTGCCCCGTGATGACGCCCGAACTGCGCCAGGCCATGGGCGACGCGGCGCTCAAGGCCGGGCGGGCGGTGAGCTACGTCGGCGCCGGTACCGTGGAGTTTCTGCTCGACCGCAATGGCCGGTTTTATTTCCTGGAAATGAACACGCGCCTGCAAGTCGAACATCCGGTGACCGAGCTGATCACCGGCCTCGATCTGGTGGCCTGGCAACTGCACATCGCCGCCGGCCAGCCGCTGCCGCTGGCACAAGCCGATGTGGTGCTGAGCGGCCACGCCATGGAAGTGCGCCTGTACGCCGAAGACCCGGCCCAGGGCTTCCTGCCGCAAACCGGTGACGTGCTGCGCTGGGAGCCTGCCGCCTGCGTGCGCATCGACCATGGCCTACGCGAAGGCGAAACCATCAGCCCGTTCTACGACCCGATGCTGGGCAAGATCATCGCCCACGGCGCCACTCGCGAAGAAGCTCGCCGAAAGTTGCTGCGGGCAGTGGAAGACACCGTGCTACTGGGTGTCACCACCAATCAGCGGTTTTTGGTTGATTTGCTCAAGCAGCCGGATTTTATCGCCGGCGAGTTCAGCACCGCCTTTATCGCCGAACGCTTCGGCCAGCTACCGCCCCAGGCGCCATCGACTGAACAGCTTAGCCTGGCCGCAGCGCTGTTTTACCGGCACAGCGCCGACCAGCATCCTCAAGGCCTGGCGGGATGGCGCAACACCGCCAATGTGCCGTGCACCTACCGCCTGGAGGTCAATGGCCAAACCCACACCGTGAGTGCCGACGACCTGCAACTCACCATCGACGGTCGCTGGGCCACCTGGGTGCTCAACGGCATCCGGCGGCGTACCGCCTACTACATCGACGATACCCAACTGTGGCTGCCCGGCGTGAAGGTGACCAACCGCACCCAGCAGGTCGCCAGCCGCCAGGTGGATGCCAGCAGTGGCACGGTCAAGGCGCCGATGGATGGCGCCATTGTCGATATCCAGGTCAGCGTCGGCGACACAGTCACCAAAGGCCAACTGTTGCTGGTGCTCGAAGCGATGAAAATGGAGCACCCGCT
The DNA here is from genome assembly GCF_023127755.1 of Pseudomonas sp. W2Aug9. Taxonomy (NCBI): domain Bacteria; kingdom Pseudomonadati; phylum Pseudomonadota; class Gammaproteobacteria; order Pseudomonadales; family Pseudomonadaceae; genus Pseudomonas; species Pseudomonas sp. W2Aug9. The sequence continues at coordinate 145,643 of NZ_SPKL01000035.1, forward strand.
GAAGGCCGGGATCGACGGCATCGTCAAGGCGGTGCAGGTCATGGCGGGCGATCAGGTGCGCAATCGTCAGGTTTTGCTACAGATCGAATAACGCCCTAGGCGGAACTACAGGGCCGGGCTACGCTCTATCCCCATCAGAAAGGGACGAGTACGGGAACCTGCACCATGCCTCATTGGCTGATTATTGACCTTGAAGCCACAACGGATGACGGCGGTTGGCCCGTGACGGAGATGGAAGTCATCGAGATCGGCGCCAGCCTGGTCAACCGCCAGGGCCGCGAACTGGATCACTTTCAGCGCTTTGTGCGGCCACTGCGACGGCCGTTGCTGACGCCCTTTTGCCGCAAGCTGACCCATATCACCCAAGCCAATATCGACGCAGCCACACCGATCACCGAGGTGTGGCCGCTGTTCGAGCGCTGGCTGGGCCAGCACCAGGCACGCCTGGAAGGCTGGGCCAGCTGGGGTGATTACGATCGCGTGCAACTTGAACTCGAATGGCAGCGCCATGGCCTGTCCAGCGCCCTGGGGCAAACGCCCCATGTGAACCTCAAGCAACGCTTTGCCAAGGCCCGGCGCCTGGACAAACCACTGGGGCTCAATGGTGCGCTGCAATTGGCGGGAATGCAGTTCAATGGCCAACAGCATCGCGCCCTGGAAGACGCGCGTAACACCGCACGCCTGTTACCGTTGATTTTGCCGGTCTAGGCAGCTCCCGTGGGCTTGGGCATACTGGCCGACCTTTCCAGACCCTTTTTCCGAGGATTCACCCATGTTCAAAGTCAACGAGTACTTCGACGGCACCGTCAAGTCGATCGGTTTCGGCACTGCAGAAGGTCCGGCGACCATCGGCGTGATGGCTCCGGGTGAATACGAATTCGGTACCGCCCAGCGTGAAATCATGCATGTGGTCTGCGGCGCACTGATTGTCAAACTGCCCGACGCCGAGTGGGAAACCTTCGCCGCCGGCAGCCAGTTCAACGTACCGGCCAACAGCAAGTTCCAGTTGAAGGTCGCCGTAGACACCGCTTACCTGTGTGAATACCGCGGCTAAGTATCACCGGTAAACAAAAATGCCCGTCTCCAGCGAGACGGGCATTTTTTATTCCAGGACCGTCACCGGCATCCCGACTTCCAAGTGGCCGATGCCATCGTTGACCAGGTTCTGGCCGAACATCGCGCCCTTCTCGGTCTTGCGATAGGTCTCCAGCGTCGCGAAGGGTTCGCGGTCGGGGCTGCGCTCGCCGGTGCGGGGATCAATGGTGGTGAGGATGCAACGCGAGCACGGCTTGACCACCCGGAACTCCACATCGCCGATGCGCAAGCGCTTCCAGCCATCCTCGGCAAAGGCTTGGGCGCCTTCGATCACCAGGTTGGGACGAAAACGCAGCATCTCCATCGGGCGGCCGATCTTCTCACACAAGTCATCCAGGGAGCCTTGGCCGATCAGCAACAGCGGGTAGCCGTCGGCAAAGCCGACCTTGTCGTCATCCTTGCCGTAGCCGGCTTCGGTGGTGCGCGCACGTTCCAGGGGAAGCTGCACCAGGCGCGTAGGCTTGCCGATAAACTCGCTGACCCAGGCGGCCGCCTCATCGCCAGCATCGGGTACGCGCAGGGTGTCGCGCCAGATGGTCACGCCGCGCAGTTCACTGGCACCCTCCGGCAACGCCACCTCCAACGATGAGTAGCCCGGCGAACTCAAGGTCAGGCCGCCCGCGTCGTTCCACAGCGCCGACAGTTGGCTCATCTTCGCCACCGCCCGCTGCGTCAGGAACCGCCCACTGGCTTCGTCCACCAGCATCCAACGTCGATCCCCTTGCAGGCCGAGTTTATCCAGGCCGATGTGCTGCAAGGCTTCGGCCTTGCCGGATTTGAGGGGGTAACGGTACAACGCGCTGAGACGAAGCATGGGCCTGCCTTCCTGGGAAACAAAGTGTCATCCTAAAGTCAGGCGGGCACTTCGTCCAACATCAGTCGCTCGCGCACCACATCCACCAGCTTGTCCGGCTGGAATTTGGAGAGGAAATTGTCGCAGCCGACCTTCTTCACCATTGACTCATTGAAGCTGCCCGACAGCGAGGTGTGCAGCACCACATAGAGGCCGCGCAGGCGCGGGTCGTTGCGGATTTCGGTGGTGAGGCGGTAGCCGTCCATCTCGGGCATTTCGGCGTCGGTGAAGATCATCAGCAGCTTGTCGGTCATCACCTGGCCGCTGTCGGCCCAGGCTTTGAGCATGTTCAACGCCTTGAGACCGTCGCTGGCGATGTGCATCTTCACCCCCAACTGTCCCAGGGTATCGCGCAACTGCGACAGGGCCACGTTGGAGTCGTCCACCAGCAGCACTTCGCGACCACGGGCACGTTCGAGCACCGGGTCTTCGAGTTTTTCCCGCGAGACCTTGGCGTTATAGGGCACGATCTCGGCGAGGACTTTTTCCACGTCGATGATTTCCACCAACTGGTCATCGACCTTGCTGATGGCAGTAAGGTAGTGCTGGCGACCGGCGCTGGTCGGCGGCGGCAGGATGGCTTCCCAGTTCATGTTGACGATGCGGTCAACGCCGCCCACCAGAAACGCCTGCACCGAACGGTTGTATTCGGTGACGATGATGGTGCTGTTGGGCCCCGGCACCAAAGGGCGCATACCGATGGCCTGGGACAAGTCGATCACCGGCAAGGTCTGGCCCCGCAGGTTGACCACCCCGCACACGAATGGGTGGCGCTGGGGCATCAGGGTCAGCTTGGGTAACTGCAGCACTTCCTGCACTTTGAACACGTTGATCGCGAACAACTGCCGACCGAAGAGGCGGAACATGAGAATTTCCAGGCGATTCTCACCCACCAATTGCGTGCGTTGATCTACCGTGTCGAGAATGCCGGCCATTAAAAGCTCCTGGTGTACACGCCGCAGGCGCGTTGAGAGGGTGTGCAGTCGTATAGGTACATTATCGGCGGCAAGCGCCGGACCTTGACCCCAATAAAATGCCATGTAAATCCATTGATGTCACACTGACATCATGCTTTACTGCTTCGGCCCTTAATACTGTTTCAAGGCGCCGTGCGCGACAGTCGAACCGACGTGCAGTTCCACCATATAGGGGGTTCCCCTATACGCAATCAGGCCCAACCTGATATTCGCGATATCTAATAGCCATTAATGTGACGCCATTCTCATTGCATGAATGGAGTCAGGCTTTTGTTTGCCATCCCCAGCCCTTGGCCCACGGGCCTTTCAGGCACTCACGTATCGGCAACTGAAGTCGTGTCATCCCGCACCCCAGGGGCTACATACGACTTTCGTGAGCATTTCAATAAACGTCCTACTGAAACATCGGAAGCGACCTACAAGTCCAAGTCGTATTTCAGCGCTAGTTTTAAGCCATTCACCCGGTGCGACATCTCATCACCCGACCTTACGTTGCGGAGACTTGCATGATGAATAGCGCAAACGAATGGCAAACAGCACTTCTCGCGTTTCTGGGCGAGGCTCAACTGCTTCTGGGCAAATCCGAAGAGTGTTTGAGCCATCTGCATTTGATCCGCAACGACAGCGACGCCATCGACTGCATGAAAGCCAGCTTGGCCAAACTGGCTGAAAAAGCCGATGGCCTGGCGCTGCAGGCAATCAGCGAGTTCTCGGGGCATCTGCAAAATCTGATCGCCAATGCCCAAAGCCCTCTGCAGTTGCATGACGAGGCGCTGGACGCGCTGCATGACTGCCTGACCCTGCTGGCCTGGCAACTGGAACTGATCGACACCCGCACCGGTGAACTGAGCCTGGATGACAGCGAGCAAACTTCATTGATCGCAACGGTTGCCTTGCAGATCCCGCAAAAGGATTTGAGCCGTACACCGCCGCAGCATCTGCATCATGGGTCGTGAGCGTCGTGCAGGTCGTATTTAACTGCCGAGTTATCTAAAAACGACCGGCTTGGACGCAATGGGAAAATATCAATTAGCCATCAATGTAATAATTATACAAACCAACTTCGTTAATACAACTTTCCGCTTTCAACTCTGGGATTAACGGCCAGAGTATTTGTGTGGGCCATAAACCAATCAGGCGACCAACGGTAAGCGGGGTGGTACTATGCCCCGCTCGAAGTGATTTAACTTCAACATGCTTAAAGACGATTTGGCAGCGCACTCCAAACAGAGCCCGGTCAACCGGCCTCACCGCAGTGAACCCTCATTGGCTCCATCCGCTATGTACGCGAGTTTCAAGTCACTTATCGCCAGGTCCGTGTCCCGCAGCCATGTGCGCCGACTCACCCTTGCGCTGTGCCTGTGCTCATTGCTGGGCAGCCTGTGGGCCTATCTGCAGGACGCACCGCTGCCGTTGCCGATCCTGCTGCTCAACTTCGCCACGCTGGTGGTGGTGGGGCTGCAACAGTGGAATTCGCGCAAAGCCATCAAGTTCGAGCCCCAGGAGCTGGCCGACCGCTTGCTGCAAGTGCAGGAGAACGAACGCCACCGGCTCAGCCGCGAACTGCATGACGATATCGGCCAACTGCTGACCGCCGCCAAACTGCAAAGCGAATGGTTGCAGCGCCGCCTGCCCCCGGACCTGAACACACATTGCACGGTGCTGTGCAATACGCTCAATGAAACCCTGGCCAAGGTGCGCGACGTCTGCGCCATCCTCAACCCCCGCCAACTGACCAGCCTGGGCCTGGAAGCCAGCCTGCGCGCGCACCTGCTCAAGACCCTGGAAAACACCCAGGTGTGCTGGAGCCTGGAGTGTCAGCAACGGCTCACCGGCATCCCCGAAGAAGTGGCCGTGGCGGCCTTTCGCATCACCCAGGAAGCGGTGACCAACATGCTTCGCCATGCAAAGGCGCGCAACCTGCTGGTGCGCCTGCAACGCCTGCCTGAAGGCCTGTCGCTGATGATCTGCGATGACGGCCAGGGGTTCTCGCCTGCCCCCGACCCGGGCCGGGAAGGCCAACGGGGCATGGCCGGTATGTGCGAACGGACACACCAGCTGGGGGGCACCTTTTCCATCAGCAGCCAGCCTGGCAACGGCACCCGTATCAACGCACTTTTCCCCTGGGCGCCCCGCGCTCTCGAACGGGCCAGCGCCCCTAAGGTTCTCGAGTGACCTGCAATTTACTCCTGGTGGATGACCACGCACTGATTCGCGCCGGTGTGCGTGCGCTGATTCTGGATATTCCCGGCTACAGCGTCATCGGCGAAGCCAGCGATGGCGCACAACTGCTGGCGCAATACAGCGCCTTGCAGCCGGATATCGTGCTGCTCGATCTGTCGATGCGGCACACCGGTGGGCTGGATGCCTTGCAGCAACTCAAGCGCTTTTACCCCAACTGCAAGGTGCTGATTCTGTCGATGCACACTGAACCAGACCTGATCATGCGCGCGCTGGAGTCCGGAGCCCACGGCTACCTGCTCAAGGACACCACCGCCAACGAGCTGGAACATGCCCTGCTGGCCCTGCGTAACAACGAACGCTACCTGAGCCCCGCCATCGCCCACACGGTGATCAACCAGGCGCTGATCCGCAGCCAGAGCCCCAGCACCCCCGTTGCCCACAGCCATAACCTGACGGCGCGGCAACTGGAGATTTTGCGTTTGATCGTACGTGGCAAGTCCACTCGGGAAATCGCCCATGGCCTGGGCTTGAGCATCAAGACAGTGGAGGCCCATCGCTCGCAGATCATGAAGCGCTTGCAGATTTTCGACGTGGCGGGCCTGGTGTTATTCGCCGTGCGTGAGCAAATCATCAGCCTGGACGACTAACGGCGAACCCAGCGGCAGATGCACGCGAAGCGCCTTGGGCAACGCTTCGAAATGCAGGTCGTCGCCTTCCAGCGGCTCGCCATCGAGGTTGATGTACAAGCCTTGGGCGACCTTGATATTGACCCATGGCAGACGTGCGCGAACGAACATGGTGTCCAGCCCCCAGCCATTGTTCATCAATTCACGCAGGGTGCCGACCACTTCCTGGGGGGCTGGCAGGATGCTGACGTCGAGCAATCCATCATCGGCCAATGCGCCGGGGCACAGGACATGCCCGCCACCGGCCTGGCGACCGTTGCCGATACCCAGCGCGAGCAGCTCGCCTTTCCAGTGGAAATCCGGGCCTTCCAGCTCCCCGTAGGCGGCCTTCAATTCACTGAAGCGCGACAAACCGGTGAACAGGTAGGCGGCGCCGCCGAGGACTTTCTTCAGGTCTTCGGAGGTGTTGGCCGTGACCTGGCTACCGAAACCGCCGGTGGCCATGTTCAGGAAGATCTGCCCGCCCACCTGGCCGAGGTCGATGGCCTTGGGCTCGACGTCAAGCAACGCCAGGGCGCCGGCCGGTTCCAACGGCACGCCCGCGGCCTTGGCAAAGTCATTGGCGGTGCCCAGGGGCATCAACACCAGGCTGGCGTCGGCCTTGGCCAGCGCCATGGCCTCGGCCACATCGCGCAGCGTACCGTCGCCGCCGCCGGCGATGATATGGGTGTAGCCGTCAGCCAGGGCTTCATCGACCAGCCGCTGGGCATCACCACCCTCCCACGTCACCCGCACCGCCAACTCCCAACCCTGCTCACGTCGGGCCAGCACGGCGGCACGCACGTCCTCGTTCAGGGCTTGTTTGCCGTGAAGGATCAACAGGGCTTTGGGGGTAGTCATTTGAGGGTATCTCCTGGGTCAAGGTGCTTGAAGGATGTTGACCCTTGGAGAACGGGAAAAGTCTGTGGATGGAGAAAAATTGACTGATGATCAAAAGGTGGGAGGGGGCAAGCACCCTCCCACCTTTTGATCATCAGTCAGCCGAATCAGCTCTTGTGCAATTTGCTCATCAACTGCGCCTCGGCCTGGGTCAAGCCGCACGACTGGGTCAGTTCGTCCACCGTCGCCCCCATCCCCACCAGCTTGGCCGCCTGGGCAAAGGACAGGTTCGAAGGGTCGCGCTGTTCCAATTGCACCAACTTATCCGGCAAAGGCCCGAGAATCGCGCGCAGTTCATGCACTTCATCGCCGACCCGCACCGCACTCTGCTGGTAATGATCCACGCGCTTGACCAGCTCCAGAATGCGCCGATCACGCACGGCATCGCGTTCGGCCTGTTGCAAGGCCAATTCCCGTTGCTGACGCATATAGCGCAGTACAAACGCCAAGGTCCCGGCCCACAACAGGGCCAGGACAATCACCGCTGCCTCAAGGAACAATCAGATGCTCTCCAGTTCCGACCACTCTTCTTCGCTCATCATCTTGTCCAGCTCAACCAGGATCAGCAGTTCGTTGTTCTTGTTGCACACGCCCTGGATGAACTTGGCCGATTCTTCGTTACCGACATTCGGTGCGGTTTCCACTTCCGATTGGCGCAGGTAAACCACTTCGGCCACGCTGTCGACCATGATCCCGACCACTTGCTTGTCGGCTTCGATGATCACAATACGGGTGTTGTCGCTGACTTCAACCGTGTCCAGGCCAAAACGCTGGCGGGTGTCGATGACTGTCACCACATTGCCACGCAGGTTGATGATGCCCAGCACATAGCTCGGTGCACCCGGTACCGGAGCGATCTCGGTGTAGCGCAGCACTTCCTGCACGCGCATCACGTTGATGCCGTAGGTCTCGTTGTCGAGTTTGAAGGTAACCCATTGCAGGATCGGATCATCCAAACCTTGTGCGGACGCTGACTTGTTCATTCGTGTAACCCCTTCAAATGCCGCTATCGACGGCGTGTATGCTATTGCGCCGCGCAACCGCACGGCCCTTATTGTTCAATCAACTACGTTTGTTCTGTGGCATCGCCTTGACCGCACCGCTGGCAATCAACTCGGCCAGTTCAGCGACATCCAGCAATGCGCACATGTGCTCAATCACGGTGCCCGCCAGCCAGGGGCGCTGGCCGCGGTGGCTGCGCCATTTGATTTCATTGGGGTCCAGGCGCAACGAGCGGCTGACTTGATGCACCGCCAGCCCCCACTCGTAGCCCTGCACCGAAATCACGTATTGCAGGCCCTGGCGGAAATCGTCGCGGTAGCGGTCGGGCATCACCCAGCGCGCGGTGTCCAGCACCTTGAGGTTGCCGGCCTGGCTGGGCAGGATGCCGAGAAACCACTCCGGCTGACCAAACAGCGGTGTCAGCTCCTGGCCTTCCAAAGAATAGATCGAGCCCAGGCACACCAGCGGCACTGCCAGGGTCAAGCCGGCGACGTCGAACAGCAGGCACTCGAACGGCTCGGCCGCCCACGCCGGGCGGCCGTCACCGGTTACCGGCGGTGGCGTGATACTCGGCGGCAGGTGCACGTCCACCACCGGTTCGACCACCATCGGCGCCACCACCGCAGGGGTGATCGGCACCACGACTGGAGCCTCCACCGCCTGCGCATCACGCGCCTGCTCTTCCATGACGGCCTGCTGGAAATCGTCCAGCGTAGTGTCAGGCTCGACAGCAGGCTCAAGTATCAGAATCGGTTCCGGCAGCGCTTCGTCAGTCGCATCCTGCAGCAGGGCATCCAGGTAGGATTCCAGCGCCAGTTGCGGCCGGGTCTTGAATTCGACAGGACGGTTCATCACGCCACCTGCGCCACAAGCTGCTGCGACAGCAGATGCTTGAGCAACGCACGGTAGGCCAGCACACCACGGCTCTTGCCATCGAACTGCGACGGCGTGAGCCCCGCACGGCTGGCATCACGCAGGCGCGTATCCACGGGGATGTAGCCGTTCCAGATGGTGTCCGGATAGGCATCGCGCAATACACGCAAAGTGCTGAGGGATGCCTGGGTACGGCGGTCGAACAAGGTCGGCACGATGCTGAACGGCAGCGCCTGTTTGCGCGAACGGTTGATCATCGCCAGGGTGCTGACCATGCGTTCCAGGCCCTTGACCGCCAGGTGCTCGGTTTGTACCGGGATCACCAATTGTTGGCTGGCCGCCAGGGCGTTGACCATCAGCACGCCCAGCAACGGCGGGCTGTCGATGATCGCGTAGTCGAAATCCTGCCACAGCTGCGCCAGGGTCTTTGCGATCACCAGGCCCAGGCCGCTCTGCCCCGGCGACTGGCGCTCAAGGGTGGCCAGCGCGGTGCTCGACGGCAACAGCGAAATGCTCTCGTTGCTGGTGGGCAGCAGCAATTGCCCGGGCAAATCCGCCGGCACGCTGCCCTTGTGCAGGAACAGGTCATAGCAGCTGTGTTCCAGCGCATCCGGGTCGTAACCGAAATAGCTGGTCATGGAACCGTGGGGGTCGAGGTCGACCACGACCACACGCTTGCCCGCTTCGGCCAGCAAGCCGGCTAAGGCGATGGAGGTGGTGGTCTTGCCGACTCCACCCTTTTGATTGGCAACTGCCCAGACTCTCATTCGGTTGGTTCCTCCCGGTGGGCACAGGCGCGACCGAGACATGGCATAAGGTTATTGAGCCGGTGACGGAGAATTGACGGCGTTTGCCCGAACCGGCGACTTTACAGGGGCCGGTGCAGTTTGTGTGCCAGCGCGCTTCAACGCCGCATCCGGTGTTGCATTGGCCGTGCCGGTGCCGGTCAGACTGCGACGTACATCCAGGTTGCGCGACACCACCAGCACCACCCGGCGGTTGCGTGCCCGCCCTTCCACCGTGGCGTTATTGGCCACCGGCTGGAATTCACCATAGCCCACCGACGCCAGCCGCTGGGGGTTCACACCCTGCATGGCCAACATGCGCACGATGCTCGATGCACGGGCCGATGACAGTTCCCAGTTGGTCGGGTACTGCGCGGTGCTGATGGGAAAATTGTCGGTGAAGCCTTCCACATGGATCGGGTTTTCAAACGGTTTGAGGATTGCCGCCACCTTGTCGATGATGGTGAACGCCTGGTCACTGGGCAACGCATCGGCACTGGCAAACAACAGGCTGGAGTTGAGTTCGATCTCCACCCACAACTCGTTGCCGCGTACGGTCATCTGATTGGAACTGATCAGGTCACCAAAGGCGGCACTGATGTCATCGGCGATGCTTTTGAGCGGGTCACTGGTGCCGCCGACACCGGCAGCGATCTCATCGCTGTCGTTAACCAGCGGCTTGGCCGGGGTGACAGTCTTGGGCCGCTCGTCACCGATGGGAATCGGCTTGAGCGCACGCTCGGTATCGTTGAACACGCCCACCAGTGCCTGGGAAATGATCTTGTACTTGCCTTCGTTGACCGACGAAATCGAATACATCACCACGAAAAACGCAAACAACAAGGTGATGAAGTCCGCGTAGGACACCAGCCAGCGCTCGTGGTTGACATGTTCTTCAGGCTCGCGACGGCGACGGCTCACAGGCGGTTCCTCCCCATCAATCCATGAAGCCCTGGAGCTTCAATTCGATGGAGCGCGGGTTCTCGCCCTCGGCAATCGACAGGATGCCTTCAAGCAGCATTTCGCGATAACGCGACTGGCGCATAGCAATTGACTTGAGCTTGCTGGCCACCGGCAACAGCACCAGGTTGGCACTGGCCACGCCGTAGATGGTCGCCACGAACGCCACGGCAATACCGCTGCCCAGTTGCGAAGGATCAGCCAGGTTGCCCATCACGTGGATCAGGCCCATCACCGCGCCGATGATGCCGATGGTCGGCGCGTAGCCGCCCATGCTTTCAAAGACTTTGGCCGCATTGATGTCACGGCTTTCCTGGGTGTAGAAATCCACCTCCAGGATGCTGCGGATCGCTTCCGGCTCGGCGCCGTCCACCAGCAATTGCAGGCCCTTGCGTGCGTAGCTGTCGGGCTCGGCATCGGCCACGCCTTCCAGGCCCAGCAAACCTTCCTTGCGGGCAGTGAGGCTCCAGTTGACCACGCGGTCGATGCCGCCGGGCAGGTCGACCCGTGGCGGGAAAATGATCCACACCAGGATCTGCATGGCCCGCTTGAACGAGCTCAGCGGCGACTGCAACAGCGCCGCGCCCACGGTGCCACCAATCACGATCAGCGCCGCCGGGCCATTGGCCAGGGCGCCGAGGTGGCCGCCTTCGAGGTAGTTGCCGCCGATGATGGCGACAAACGCCATGGTGATCCCGATCAGGCTCAAGACATCCATCAGAGGCAGGCCTCCACCAGATGCTTGCCGATGTCGTCCAGGCTATAGACCGCGTCAGCCAGGTCAGCCTTGACGATGGCCATGGGCATGCCATAGATCACGCAGCTGGCTTCGTCCTGGGCCCAGATGGCGCTGCCACCTTGCTTGAGCAGGCGTGCGCCTTCACGGCCGTCGGCGCCCATGCCGGTGAGCACCACCGCCAGAACTTTGTCACCGTAGGACTTGGCCGCCGAACCGAAGGTGATATCCACACACGGCTTGTAGTTCAAGCGCTCGTCGCCCGGCAGGATTTTGATCGCACCACGGCCGTCCACCATCATCTGCTTGCCACCCGGCGCCAGCAGCGCCAGGCCAGGACGCAGGATGTCGCCATCCTCGGCTTCCTTGACGGTGATTCGGCACAGCTTGTCCAGGCGCTCGGCGAACGCCTTGGTGAACGCCGCGGGCATGTGCTGCACCAGCACAATCGGCGCCGGGAAGTTGGCCGGCAGCTGGGTCAACACCCGCTGCAAGGCCACCGGGCCACCGGTGGAGGTACCGATGGCAACCAGCTTGTAAGCCTTGCGCTTGGGCGCTGGCGAATGGGTGCTCGGTACAGCGGCGGCACGTACCGGCGCCACCGCAGGCCGAGCCACCGGCGCAGGGGCCGGGCGTGCAAACGATGAGGTCGGTGCAGCCGCTACGGGCGCAGGCGCAGGTGCCGGCGCAGGTGCACTGAACAGGCTACGACGGTTACTGCGGGAAATGCTGTGCACCTTCTCGCACAGCATCTGCTTGACCTTGTCGGGGTTGCGCGAGATGTCTTCGAAATTCTTCGGCAGAAAGTCCACCGCGCCGGCATCCAGCGCGTCGAGGGTCACCCGTGCGCCTTCGTGAGTCAGCGACGAGAACATCAATACCGGGGTGGGGCAGCGCTGCATGATGTGACGCACGGCGGTAATGCCGTCCATCATTGGCATCTCGTAGTCCATGGTGATCACGTCCGGCTTCAACGCGATGGCCTGATCGATCGCCTCTTTACCGTTGGTGGCCGTGCCGACCACCTGGATCGTTGGATCGGCGGAAAGAATTTCCGAGACGCGGCGGCGGAAGAAACCCGAATCGTCCACCACCAGGACCTTGACTGCCATAAACACTCCGTTAGGTGGGGCGGGCATGACCGCCCTGCCCCACCAGAATCAAATACGCCGTGCGGCGTAACGCTTGAGCATGCTTGGAACATCGAGAATCAACGCGATCCGACCGTCACCGGTAATGGTCGCGCCCGACATGCCCGGGGTGCCCTGCAGCATCTTGCCCAAAGGCTTGATCACCACTTCTTCCTGGCCCACCAGTTGATCGACCACAAAGCCGATGCGCTGGGTGCCCACGGACAGAATCACCACATGGCCTTCACGCTGCTCTTCATGCTTGGCCGACGCCACCAGCCAACGCTTGAGGTAGAACAATGGCAATGCCTTGTCGCGCACGATCACCACTTCCTGGCCGTCCACCACGTTGGTGCGCGACAGGTCGAGGTGGAAAATTTCGTTGACGTTGACCAGCGGGAAAGCGAACGCCTGGTTGCCCAGCATCACCATCAGGGTCGGCATGATCGCCAGGGTCAACGGCACCTTGATGACGATCTTGGAGCCCTGGCCCTTGGTCGAGTAGATGTTGATCGAGCCGTTGAGCTGGCTGATCTTGGTTTTCACCACGTCCATGCCGACGCCACGGCCGGACACGTCGGAAATCTCGGTCTTGGTCGAGAAGCCCGGGGCGAAGATCAGGTTGTAGCACTCGGTGTCGGTCAGGCGGTCGGCGGCGTCCTTGTCCATCACGCCGCGCTTGACCGCGATATTGCGCAAGATGGTCGGGTCCATGCCTTTGCCGTCATCGGTGATCGACAGCAGGATGTGGTCGCCCTCTTGCTCTGCAGCCAGGATCACCTTGCCGTTACGCGACTTGCCGGCGGCTTCGCGTTCTTCCGGGGTTTCTACCCCATGGTCGACCGCGTTGCGCACCAAGTGGACCAGCGGGTCGGCGAGGGCCTCGACCAGGTTTTTATCCAGGTCGGTTTCTTCGCCCACCAGTTCCAGGTTGATTTCTTTCTTGAGCTGGCGCGCCAGATCGCGGACCAGGCGCGGGAAGCGGCCAAAGACTTTCTTGATCGGCTGCATCCGCGTTTTCATCACGGCGGTTTGCAAGTCGGCGGTGACCACATCGAGGTTCGACACGGCCTTTTGCATGGCTTCGTCGCCGCTGTTCAGGCCCAGGCGCACCAGGCGGTTACGCACCAGCACCAGTTCGCCGACCATGTTCATGATGTCGTCCAGGCGTGCGGTATCGACGCGCACGGTGGTTTCGGCTTCACTGGCGGGTTTTTCCGCCGCGGCCGGTGCCGCTGCACGGGCAGGTGCCGGCGCGGGTGCTGGCTTGGCGACTGGCGCAGGCGCTTTGGCAGCCGCCGGTGCGGCAGTGGCGACCGCTGCGGCGGCAGCCGGCGCGACTTCGGTGAACTTGCCTTTACCGTGCAGCTCGTCCAGCAGCGCTTCGAACTCGTGATCGGAGATCAACCCGTCGTCGGCAGGCCCAGCCTTGGTGGTCGGGGCGGCAGCCGTGGCGGCGACTTCCGGCAGGGCTTCGGCCACAAAGGTGCCTTTGCCATGCAGTTGGTCGAGCAGTGCTTCGAACTCATCGTCGGTAATGTCGGTGCTGGCATTGGCATCCGGCACTTGCGGCGGCGCCACAGGGGCCACGGCATCGGCCGCGAACTGGCCCTTGCCATGCAACTGGTCGAGCAAGGATTCGAATTCTGCGTCGGTAATGTCTTCGCTGGTCGGCGTGGCGACAGGCGCCGCCGGGCCTTCGGCTTCGGCCTTGACCGCATTGAGCGAGTCGAGCAGCTGTTCGAACTCGCTGTCGGTCACGTCCGGCTCGGCTTCTACCACCGGCTCAGGCGCCGCTTGCGCAACCGGCGCAGCGGCAGCCGGTTCAGCCAGGCGCGCCAGGGCGGCCAGCAGTTCCGGGGTAGCCGCCGTGATCGGCGCACGTTCACGCACCTGGCTGAACATGCCGTTGACCGCATCCAGTGCTTCGAGAATCACGTCCATCAATTCCGAATCAACGTGACGCTCACCCTTGCGCAGGATGTCGAACACGTTCTCGGCGATGTGGCAGCACTCCACCAGTTCATGGAGCTGGAGGAAGCCGGCGCCCCCTTTTACAGTGTGAAAACCGCGAAAAATTGCATTGAGCAGGTTCGCATCATCCGGTCGGCTTTCCAGCTCGACCAGTTGCTCGGACAGTTGCTCTAGAATTTCGCCGGCCTCTACAAGGAAATCCTGAAGGATTTCTTCATCGGCGCCGAAGCTCATGGGTGTGCTCCTTAGAAGCCTAAACTGGATAACAGGTCATCTACGTCATCCTGACCTGACATAACGTCTTCACGTTTATCGGCATGAATCTGCGGACCTTCACCCTTGGCGAGATGTTTTTGTGGATCTTTTTCCGAGAGGATCGCTTCGCGGTCGTGTTCGATGCCGGCAAAACGGTCGACCTGGCCGGCCATCAGCACCAATTTGAGCAAGTTGCTTTCCACTTCGGTGACCAACTGGGTCACGCGCTTGATCACCTGGCCGGTGAGGTCCTGGTAATCCTGGGCCAGCAGAATGTCGTTGAGGTTGCTGGCCACCGTGCGGTTCTCTTGCTCGCTGCGCGACAGGAAACCGTCGACCCGACGCGCCAACTCACGAAATTCCTCAGCGCCCACTTCACGGCGCATGAAGCGGCCCCAGTCAAGGCTCAGGGCCTGGGCTTCGCTGGCCATGCCGTTGACCAGAGGCGTGGCGTTTTCCACCAGGTCCATGGTGCGGTTGGCCGCGGCCTCGGTCAGCCTGACCACATACGACAAGCGTTCAGTGGCGTCGGTGATCTGGGAAATTTCTTCGGCCTGGGGCATGCGCGGGTCAATCTGGAAATTGACGATCGCACTGTGCAGCTCGCGTGTGAGCTTGCCCACTTCCTGGTACAGGCCGCGGTCACGGGTCTGGTTAAGCTCATGGATCAACTGCACCGCATCGGCGAACTGGCCTTTTTCCAGGCTGTCGACCAACTGGTGAGCATGTTTTTTCAGGGTCGACTCAAAGTCGCCCTGTGACGTTTCGTTATGCTCCATAGCTCCCCCGTGGCGACATCAATGACCGATGCGTTCGAAGATTTTTTCAATCTTCTCTTTCAAGGCCAGCGCCGTGAATGGCTTGACCACGTAACCGTTGACCCCGGCTTGGGCGGCTTCGATGATCTGTTCACGCTTGGCTTCGGCGGTCACCATCAGCACAGGCAGGCTGCGCAACTTTTCATCGGCGCGCACGTGGCGCAGCAGGTCGATACCGGTCATACCCGGCATGTTCCAGTCGGTTACCAGAAAGTCGATGCTGCCACTGTTGAGGATCGGAATCGCCGTAATGCCGTCATCCGCCTCGACCGTGTTGGTGAACCCAAGGTCACGCAACAGGTTTTTAATGATCCGCCGCATCGTTGAGAAGTCATCAACGATGAGGATTTTCATGTTCTTGTCCAATTCGACCTCCAAGCAGTCTTAAACGCGCCCAGCACCTGGACGCGCCATTTCAATCAACAGGCGTTACACAAAAAGGACTGCCCAGGGCACCACGGTACTCACCCGCAAAACCCTGCGGTTTCGCGGTAGCGTCTGCAGTGTCCCCACACTGCCTGTCAGCGCGCGCGCCACTCTCCCAATCGCCCCCGCAAGCGGGCTGCGCACTGGCTATGCAATTGGCTGACACGCGACTCGCTGACCCCCAGGACCTCACCGATTTCCTTGAGGTTCAGCTCTTCGTCGTAGTACAGCGCCAGCACCAGGCGCTCACGCTCCGGCAAGTTGGCAATCGCGTCCGCCAACGCTTTCTGGAAACGTTCATCTTCCAGATCGCGCGACGGTTCAAGATGTGCACTCGCGCCGTCCTCGTGCAGCCCTTCGTGTTCGCCGTCCTGTAAAAGGTCGTCGAAACTGAACAGGCGGCTGCCCAAGGTATCGTTCAAAATCCCGTAGTAATCGTCGAGACTCAATTGGAGTTCGGCCGCAACTTCATGATCTTTAGCGTCACGACCGGTTTTTGCTTCAATTGCACGAATTGCATCACTGACCATGCGGGTATTGCGGTGTACCGAACGCGGCGCCCAATCGCCTTTACGCACCTCGTCGAGCATTGCGCCACGAATACGGATACCCGCATACGTCTCGAAACTCGCACCCTTGCTCGCGTCGTATTTGGTCGACACTTCAAGCAGGCCGATCATGCCGGCCTGGATCAAGTCTTCGACCTGCACGCTGGCCGGCAGGCGCGCCAACAGGTGATAGGCAATGCGCTTGACCAGAGGCGCATAGCGCTCGATCAATTCGCCCTGGCTGTCACGTGCCGACTTTTTGTAAAGGTTGTAGCCGCTGGATGTCATAGCACCGGTCCCGCACTCGTCTGATGCACCAAACGCTCGACGAAAAACTCCAGATGCCCACGCGGATTGGCGGGCAACGGCCAGGTATCGACCTTCTGGGCAATGGCCTTGAACGCCAGTGCGCATTTCGAACGAGGGAACGCTTCGTAGACCGCACGCTGCTTTTGCACGGCCTTGCGCACACACTCGTCATAGGGAACTGCGCCGACGTATTGTAAAGCCACATCGAGGAAGCGATCCGTGACCTTGGTCAACTTGGCGAACAGGTTGCGCCCTTCCTGCGGGCTCTGGGCCATGTTGGCCAGCACGCGAAAGCGGTTCATGCCGTAGTCACGGTTAAGCAGTTTGATCAGCGCATAGGCGTCGGTGATGGAAGTAGGTTCGTCGCACACCACCAGCAGCACCTCCTGCGCGGCGCGCACAAAGCTGACCACCGATTCGCCGATCCCGGCGGCGGTGTCGATCACCAGCACATCGAGGTTGTCGCCGATATCACTGAAGGCCTGGATCAGCCCGGCATGTTGCGCGGGGCTCAGGTGCACCATGCTCTGGGTGCCCGAGGCAGCCGGCACGATACGAATGCCACCGGGCCCCTGGAGCAGCACATCGCGCAGCTCACAGCGGCCCTCGATCACATCGGCAAGGGTATGTTTGGGTGTCAGCCCCAGCAGAACGTCCACGTTCGCCAAGCCCAAATCAGCATCCAGCAGCATGACGCGACGGCCAAGCTCTGCCAGGGCCAGGGACAAATTCACTGACACGTTAGTTTTGCCGACGCCACCTTTGCCGCCGGTCACCGCGATCACCTGTACGGGATGCATGCTGCCCATTTTATTTCTTTACCTTGTCTTGCTTAGACGCAGGCTACATGGCTTGGCCGCTTGAAACGCTTGCAGACCATCGATGTAGGTACATTTCACGGTGTTCATCCTGCCTCAACCGACCCGTTTTGCCGGGTGGTGGTAAAGGTCGGCGAACATATCGGCCATCGCTTCCTCGCTAGGCTCTTCTTGCATTTGCACACTGACGGCACGGCTGACCAACTGATGACGGCGCGGCAGATGCAGATCATCAGGGATCCGCGGCCCGTCGGTCAGGTAGGCGACCGGTAATTCATGACTGATGGCCAGGCTCAACACTTCGCCCAGGCTCGCGGTTTCGTCGAGCTTGGTGAGGATGCAGCCGGCCAGACCGCAGCGTTTGTAACTATGGTACGCGGCGGTAAGAACCTGTTTCTGGCTGGTGGTTGCAAGCACCAGGTAGTTTTTCGACTTGATGCCACGCCCGGCCAGGCTTTCGAGCTGCATACGCAGGGCCGGGTCGCTGGCTTGCAGGCCGGCGGTATCGATCAGCACCACGCGCTTGCGCAGCAACGGGTCGAGGGCATTGGCCAGGGACTGGCCCGGATCGACGTGCGTCACCGGCACATTGAGGATGCGGCCCAGGGTCTTGAGCTGCTCCTGGGCGCCGATGCGGTAGCTGTCCATGCTCACCAGGGCGATATTCTGTGCGCCGTACTTGAGTACGTAGCGTGCGGCCAGCTTGGCCAGGGTGGTGGTCTTGCCCATGCCGGCGGGGCCGACCATGGCAATCACACCGCCCTCTTCCAGGGGTTCGATTTCCGGGGTGGCGATCATGCGCGCCAAGTGCGCCAGCAACATGCGCCAGGCCTGACGCGGCTCTTCGACTTCGGCGGTCAAGGCCAGCAGGTCGCGGGACAAAGGGCCGGACAAGCCGATGCGTTGCAGGCGGCGCCACAGGTTGGCTTGCTGGGGCTTGCTGCCTTGCAGTTGCGTCCAGGCCAACGAGCCCAGCTGCACTTCCAGCAGTTCACGCAGGCCATTGAGTTCAAAGCGCATCGAATCGAACACACGCTGGTCGACAGCAGCAGCCGGGGCGGGCGCGGCTGGACGCGGCGGTTCGACAAATGTCGGCTCTACCAGCGGCTCGGCGGCGGTCAACGGCAGGCCGGCGAACAATTGACGATTGGTGCTGGCATCGCTGTCGCCACGCATACTCAGTTCAGCCTGGGCCGATACAATGCGCGAGGCGGTCTTGCGCAGCTCGTCTTCGAGTTCCATGTTCGGCACGCGCGGGGCCAGCGCCTGGGGGGTGTAATCCAGGGCAGCCGTCAGCTCGACACCGCCGGCAATCCGACGGTTACCGATAATCGCGGCATCGGCGCCCAGCTCATCACGGACCAGTTTCATGGCCTGACGCATATCGGCGGCGAAAAAACGCTTAACTTGCATAACCCACTACCTCAGCCATTGGGCCCAACTGTCGCGACGATAGTCACTTGCTTATTGTCAGGAATTTCCTGGTAAGCCAACACGTGCAAATTCGGTACAGCCAGGCGTCCAAACCGCGACAACATCGCCCGAACCGGGCCGGCCACCAGCAGGATCACCGGGTTGCCTTGCATTTCCTGGCGCTGTGCGGCGTCGATCAACGAACGCTGCAGCTTTTCAGCCATGCTCGGCTCCAGCAAAACGCCCTCTTCCTGGCCTTGCCCTGCCTTCTGAATACTATTGAGCAATATTTGTTCCAACCTGGGTTCCAGGGTGATCACAGGCAGCTCGGACTCAATGCCTACAATGCTTTGCACGATTGCACGGGACAATCCGACGCGCACCGCCGCCACCAGAGCGGCAGTATCTTGACTCTTGGCGGCATTGTTGGCGATGGCCTCGGCAATGCTGCGAATGTCACGTACCGGCACCTGCTCGGCCAACAGCGCTTGCAGCACCTTGAGCAACTGCGACAGTGTCAGGACACCCGGCACCAGCTCTTCGGCCAGTTTCGGTGAGGATTTGGCCAGCAAGCCCATCAATTGCTGGACTTCCTCATGACCGATCAGCTCGTGGGAGTGCTTGTAGAGAATCTGGTTGAGGTGCGTGGCAACCACGGTGCTGGCATCCACCACGGTGTAACCCAGCGATTGAGCCTGACTGCGCTGGCTGACTTCGATCCACACCGCTTCCAGGCCAAAAGCCGGATCTTTGGCGGTAATGCCGTTGAGCGTGCCGAACACCTGCCCGGGGTTGATCGCCAGCTCGCGATCCGGGTAGATCTCGGCTTCGGCCAGGATCACGCCCATCAGGGTCAGGCGGTAGGCACTGGGGGCCAGGTCGAGGTTGTCGCGGATATGCACGGTGGGCATCAAGAAGCCCAGGTCCTGGGACAGCTTCTTGCGCACGCCCTTGATCCGCGCCAGCAATTGCCCGCCCTGGTTGCGGTCCACCAGCGGGATCAGGCGGTAGCCGACTTCCAGGCCGATCATGTCGATCGGGGTCACATCGTCCCAGCCCAGCTCCTTGGTTTCCTGGGCGCGGGCCGGGGATGGCAGCAGATCCTGCTGGCGGGCAATCTCTTGCTGGGCCTGGACCTTGACCGCGTTCTGCTTTTTCCAGAACAGGTAAGCTGCGCCGCCGGCCAGGGCCGCCATGCTCAGGAACGAGAAGTGGGGCATACCCGGCACGATGCCCATGATCGCCATGATGCCCGCCGCCACGGCCAGGGCCTTGGGCGAGGCGAACATCTGGCGGCTGATCTGCTTGCCCATGTCTTCGGAGCCCGAAGCGCGGGTAACCATGATGGCCGCAGCTGTCGATAACAACAGTGATGGCAATTGCGCCACTAAACCGTCACCGATGGTCAGCAAGGCGTACACCTTGCCCGCATCGCCGAAGGTCATGCCGTGCTGGAAGATACCGACGGCCATGCCGCCGATCAGGTTGATAAACAGAATCAGCAGGCCGGCGATGGCGTCACCGCGCACAAATTTGCTGGCACCGTCCATGGAGCCGTAGAACTCGGCTTCCTGGGCGACTTCCGCCCGGCGTGACTTGGCCTGGTTCTGGTCGATCAGGCCGGCGTTTAGGTCGGCGTCGATGGCCATCTGTTTGCCGGGCATGGCGTCGAGGGTAAACCGCGCGCTCACCTCGGAAATCCGCCCGGCGCCCTTGGTCACCACCACGAAGTTGATGATCATCAGGATCGCGAACACGACGATACCGACCACGTAGTTGCCGCCGATCACCACCTCGCCGAACGCCTGGATCACCTTACCGGCAGCGGCATGGCCGTCCTGGCCGTGAAGCATCACCACCCGCGTGGACGCCACGTTCAGCGCCAGGCGCAGCAGGGTCGCCACCAGCAGAATGGTCGGGAATACCGCGAAATCCAGCGGCCGCAGCGCGTACACGCAGACCAGCAGCACGACGACAGACAGGGCAATGTTGAAGGTGAAGAACACATCGAGCAGGAACGGCGGCATCGGCAACATCATCATTGCCAGCATCACCAGCAACAACAACGGCACACCCAGATTGCCCCGCGACAGGTCAGTCAGGGTGCCACGGGCCGTGTTGAGCATTTGAGAGCGATCTACCACCGGTATTCCTCGTGTCCTTGAAGCAAAGTTTTGACGCTGGGAGGCGACTTGGAGGCGGGGTTGCAAGAAGCCTTCCAACTTTGCTTTTGGGCCCGGAGAACCTCACAAACACCCCGGGCCACCGGGTGTAAATCAATCCAAATGTGGGAGGGGGCTTGCTCCCGATTGCTGAGTGTCAGGCACTGATGTTTGGCTGATTCACCGCTATCGGGAGCAAGCCCCCTCCCACATTTGATCTGTGTACAGCCGGGGCTATCGAGGAAATTTCTGACAAGGATTTGGGGTTGCCCCTAGGAAACCGGCTCTCTAGTCTCCGTACACCACTGGTGTTGCGCAGTTGATCGAACTGGCGCAATTACTGGCTGATCGCCTGCACCTTGGCGCCACAATGGCGGGCAAAGCAAGCAGCGGATAATACGGACAAGGGTGGGAGCTGGCTTGCCTGCGATTGCGGTGTGTCAGCCACTGGGATATTGGCTGTGAGTCAGCCATCGCAGGCAAGCCAGCTCCCACCTGTGATTCAGTTTCTAAACTGGCCGTATATTCTCAGCCTGTGGGCCTTTTGGACCTTGCGTGATGTCAAACTCTACTTTTTGATTCTCCTCCAGGCTTTTGTACCCAGCCGTCGCAATTGCCGAGTAATGGGCAAACACATCGGGCCCTCCATCATCTTGGGTAATAAAACCAAACCCCTTCTCCGCGTTAAACCACTTCACCGTGCCAGTTGCCATTGCCATTCTCCCTACACTTCACTTGAGACCCGGTTCACCTGGGTTGCACAGTTTGACGGGCAACGCATAAATACCCTCGGGTCGATGGACCATTTGGAACTCCATGCGCTTGCCAAACCACAGCGCAGTGCAACGCCAGTCTCTGCCATTGATAAACACATCCTCTCCCCCGCCATCGGGCTTGATCAACCAATCGCCTCTGAGCCAGACGTAATACCTGACCGTACCCGTAACCACCTTCACAACCGCTCTCCCTGCATCTCGTTTACTACATACGCGCAGTGCATGGAGGGTAATAAAACAGCGGGCAACGCCCTTTGGCTACTGTCAAAGTTGACAGGTAGACGCGGGCTTCCAGTGAGTGTAGGCATGGCAATGTTGCGGATCATGCATCCCCTGACTTTTTGCGTTTGCGGAGTTTGCGCTGCTCGGCAGGCGCTTGCGGGGGTTCGGCGCATTTGACATTCGTCGATTGGACGGCAACCGCATTGCCATCGCGATCCCGAGCAATAAAACCAATGCCCTTGACCGCATCGAACCACCTGACCGTGCCCCTATCCATCACCGCCTCCCGAGCCGCGCATGGCTGCGCGCCTCATCGCTGTATCAAACAGTGAAGGCGGCGTAATGGCTACTGTCAAAGTTGACAGGTCAGAGAAGAATCAGGTGTCGCGACGCAAATCCGGCGGTATCGGCAAATCCTTGAGCGGATCAGGCCGCTTGCCCTTGCCGGCGCGGTATTGGCGGATTTGGTAAACGTAGGCCAGTACCTGTGCAACGGCCAGGTACAACCCGGCGGGGATTTCCTGGTCGAGGTCGGTGGAATAGAAAATCGAGCGCGCCAGCGCCGGCGATTCCAGCAGCAGAATGTCGTTGGCCACGGCGATTTCGCGGATTTTCAGGGCGGTGAAGTCGCTGCCCTTGGCCAACAGCATCGGTGCGCCACCCTTCTCCGGGTCGTACTTGAGGGCCACGGCGTAGTGGGTCGGGTTGGTGATGATCACGTCGGCGTCGGGTACCGAAGCCATCATCTTGCGCTGGGACATTTCGCGCTGCAGTTGGCGAATGCGTTGCTTGACCTCTGGGCGCCCTTCTTGATCCTTGTGTTCGTCACGCACTTCCTGCTTGGTCATCAGCAGTTTCTTGTGGCTTTCCCACAGCTGGATCGGCGCATCCACGGCGGCAATCAGGATCAGGCCGAGGGCCATCCACAAGGCGCTCCAGCCCACCACCTGCACACTGTGGATGATCGCCGACTCCAGTGGCTCATGGGCAATGCGCTGCAAATCGTCGATGTCAGACGACAACACCGCCAGCGCCACGAACAGAATCAGGAAAAACTTGGCCAGGGCCTTGAGCAATTCAATCAAGGCCTTGGCGGAGAACATGCGCTTGAGCCCCGCGCCCGGGTTCATGCGGCTGAACTTGGGCGCCATGCTGCCCGCAGCGAACAACCAGCCGCCGAGGGCAACGGGGCCGATCAGCGCGGCGAGCAGCAAGGTGATCAAGATCGGTTGCACCGCCAATAGGGCGATTTTGCCTGAGTGCAGCAGGTACTGGCCCATGGCGTCGGGGTTGAGCAACACTTCGCGAGGCAAGCTGAAGTTGTGTTTCATCATCTCCAGCAAGTCCAGCGCCAGGCCCCCGCCGTAGATCAGCAAGGCACCGGCACCGGCGATCATGGTGGCAAAGGTGTTGAGCTCTTTGGAGCGCGCGATTTCGCCCTTTTCCCTGGAGTCCTTTTTACGTTTCTCCGTGGGGTCTTCTGTTTTGTCCTGACCACTCTCGCTCTCGGCCATGGCTCAGCGCGCCCGTGCCAGATCACGTAAGAACTGCAAGGCGTCGGTAGCCAGCGGTTGATACTGATTGAGAATGTCGGCCAGGCCGACCCAGAAAATCCCCATGCCCAACACCAGGGTCAGGGGGAAACCAATCGAGAAGATGTTCAGTTGCGGCGCCGCACGGGTCATCACCCCAAACGCGATATTGACCACCAGCAGCGCCGTGATCGCCGGTAACACCAGCAACAGCGCCGCGCCGAGTACCCAACCGAGGCGCCCCACCAGTTCCCAGAAGTGGTTGACCACCAAGCCTGCGCCCACCGGCAAGGTGGTGAAACTCTCGGTCAGCACCTCGAACGCCACCAGGTGTCCGTTCATGGCCAAGAACAGCAAGGTCACCAGCATGGTCAGAAATTGCCCGATCACTGCCGCCGACACGCCGTTGGTGGGGTCGACCATGGACGCGAAGCCCATGCCCATCTGGATCGAGATGATTTGCCCGGCCACCACGAAAGCCTGGAAAAACAGGGTCAGGGAAAACCCGAGCATGGCGCCGATCAGGATCTGTTCGGCGATCAACAGCAAGGCGCTGAGGTCCAGCGCGTTGACCGGCGGCATCGATGGCAGGCCCGGCACAATCACCACGGTGATCGCCACGGCAAAGTACAAACGCACGCGACGCGGAACCAGGGTGGTGCCGAACACCGGCATGGCCATCAACATCGCCGTGACGCGGAACAACGGCAGGATAAACGAGGCCACCCAGGTGCTGATCTGAGTGTCGGTCAACGCCAGCAAGGACTGCATCGGCTCAGCCGATCAACTGCGGAATACTGCCGTACAACTGCAGGATGTATTCCATGAAAGTTTGCACCAGCCAAGGGCCGGCGACGATCAGGGTCACCAGCATCACCAGCAGACGCGGCAGGAAGCTCAGGGTTTGTTCGTTGATCTGGGTGGCCGCCTGGAACATCGCCACCAGCAGGCCGACCAACAGGCTCGGCACCACCAGCACGGCGACCATCAGGGTGGTCAGCCACAGCGCTTCTCGGAACAGGTCGACGGCGACTTCTGGGGTCATGGCCCTATATCCCTCCGAAACTGCCGGCCAGGGTGCCAATAATCAGCGCCCAACCGTCCACCAGCACAAACAGCATGATCTTGAACGGCAACGAGATGATCAACGGCGACAGCATCATCATACCCATGGCCATCAGCACGCTCGCCACCACCAGGTCGATGATCAAAAACGGGATAAAGATCATGAAGCCGATCTGGAACGCGGTCTTCAATTCGGAGGTGACGAACGCCGGCACCAGAATGGTCAACGGTGCCTGGTCCGGAGTGGCGATGTCGGTACGCTTGGACAGGCGCATGAACAGTTCAAGGTCGCTGGAGCGGGTTTGCGACAACATGAAGTCTTTGATCGGGCCCTGGGCTTTGTCGATGGCGTCCTGGGCGTTGAGTTTTTCCGCGAGGTAAGGTTGCAGGGCTTGCTGGTTCACCTTGTCGAACACCGGCGCCATGATGAACAGCGTCAGGAACAAGGCCATGCCGGTGAGGATCTGGTTCGACGGCGTCTGTTGCAGGCCCAGGGCCTGGCGCAGGATCGAGAACACGATGATGATCCGCGTAAAGCTGGTCATCAACATCACGAAGGCCGGGATAAAACTCAGCGCGGTCATGATCAGCAGGATCTGCAAACTGACCGAATATTCCTGCGCGCCGGCCGCGTTGGTGCCCAGGGTGATCGCCGGGATCGACAACGGGTCGGCGCCCAGGGCCAGCGGCGCGGCCAGCAACAGCATGAGCGTCAGCAAAACGCGCATTACTTCTTATCCTTCTGATCCTTGCCCAGCAACTCCATCAGGCGCTGGGCGAATTCTGGCGTGGCGGTCTCGGTCTTGGCCGCGTCCACCGGAGTCTTGAGTACATGCAGCGGGGTGATGCGTCCGGGGGTGATGCCAAGCAGGATCTGCTCCTCGCCGACTTGCACCAGCACCAGCCGATCACGCGGGCCGAGGGCGCGCGAACCGACCAGCTCGATCACCTGGCCATTGCCCGGGCCGATGCGCTGTACGCGGCGCATCAGCCAGGCCAGCACAAAGATCAAGCCGATCACCAGCAACAGGCCCAGCACCAGCTGCGTCAATTGCCCGCCGACGCTGCCGACCACCGGTGCCGCAGCCGCTTGCGCGACCGGCTCCACCGCCCGGGCGCTCAATGGCAGCGCCAGCAACAGTCCCGCCATCGAGTACTTCATCTCAGCGCAACTTCTTGATGCGTTCGCTCGGGCTGATCACGTCCGTCAGGCGGATGCCGAACTTCTCATTGACCACCACCACTTCGCCGTGGGCGATCAGCGTGCCGTTGACCAGCACGTCCAGTGGCTCACCGGCCAGGCGGTCCAACTCGATCACCGAGCCCTGGTTGAGTTGCAGCAAGTTGCGGATATTGATTTCGGTGCTGCCCACTTCCATGGAAATCGACACGGGGATGTCAAGAATCACATCCAGGTTCGGACCGTCGAGGGTCACCGGCTCATTGTTCTTCGGCACGCTGCCAAATTCTTCCATCGGCAGGCGCTTGCCGGCAGGCGCAGTGGCGGCGTCGGCGGCCAGCAGTGCGTCGATGTCGTCCTGGCCGACATCGCCGGTTTCTTCCAGGGCCGCGGCCCACTCGTCAGCCAGGGCCTGGTCTTCGGCGGAAGTGTTTTCGTGTTCGGTAGCCATTACATGTCCTCGGCGCAGCAAACAATCATGAATTAGGGTTGAATCAGCGTCGGTTGATCGGCTCAACCACTTGCAACGCCAGGTTGCCTTTGTGGGAACCGAGCTTGACCTTGAACGACGGCACGCCATTGGCGCGCATGATCAGTTCTTCCGGCAGGTCGACAGGGATCACATCCCCGGGCTGCATGTGCAAAATATCGCGCAGGCGCAACTGCCGACGGGCCACGGTGGCGCTCAGGGGCACGTCGACGTCCAGCAGGTCTTCGCGCAGGGCCTTGACCCAGCGCTCGTCCTGGTCGTCGAGGTCGGACTGGAAACCGGCGTCGAGCATTTCGCGCACCGGCTCGATCATCGAGTACGGCATGGTCACGTGCAGGTCACCGCCACCGCCATCGAGCTCGATGTGGAAGGTCGACACCACAATCGCCTCGCTGGGGCCGACGATGTTGGCCATGGCTGGGTTCACTTCCGAGTTGATGTACTCGAAATTGACTTCCATGATCGCTTGCCACGCTTCCTTCAAGTCGATGAAGGCTTGCTCCAGCACCATGCGCACGACACGCAGTTCGGTGGGGGTGAATTCACGCCCTTCGATCTTGGCGTGACGGCCGTCGCCGCCGAAGAAGTTGTCCACCAGCTTGAACACCAGTTTGGCGTCGAGGATGAACAGCGCGGTGCCGCGCAGCGGCTTGATCTTGACCAGGTTGAGGCTGGTGGGCACGTACAGCGAGTGCACGTATTCACCGAACTTCATCACCTGCACGCCGCCCACCGCCACGTCCGCCGAACGGCGCAGCATGTTGAACATGCTGATACGGGTGTAGCGGGCGAAACGTTCATTGATCATTTCCAGGGTCGGCATACGTCCACGGACGATGCGATCCTGGCTGGTCAGGTCATAACTTTTGACGCTGCCGGGTTCGGCAGCCATTTCGGTCTGTACCAGACCATCGTCCACGCCGTGCAACAGCGCGTCGATTTCATCCTGGGACAGCAGGTCTTGCACGGCCATGTCGTGATCCTACTGCAATACGAAGTTAGTGAAGAGCGCCTGCTCGACCACGACTTTGCCGAGTTCTTTCTGGGCCACTTCCTGCACGCTGGCAGTGACCTTCTGGCGTAGCATTTCCTGGCCGACCGGGGTGGCCAGGCTGTCGAAGGCCTGCCCGGAGAACAGCATCACCAGGTTGTTGCGGATCACCGGCATATGCACCTTGAGGGCATCCAGGTCCGCCTGGTTGCGCGCCAGCAAGGTAATGCTCACTTGCAGGTAGCGCTGGCGACCGTTGACGTTGTAATTGGCAACAAACGCCGGGAGCATCTGCTCGAAGATTGCCGGTTGCTTGACGTTGGTGGCGGCATCGGCGGCGGGTGCCGGCTTGCTTGCACTGCTGTGCATGATGTACCAGGTGCCGCCAATCGAGGCACCGATAGCCAAAAGCAGGCCCAGCACAATCAACAGGATCAGCTTGAGCTTGCCTTTGCCTGCTGCGGGGGGAGTTGCTGCGTCGTCGCTCTTCGCCATGCCAATAATCCGTCACTATTCGGGAATTCATAGATCTACGGGAAGGCAAGAGCAAGTGTTATGCCAGAGTTGTCTGGCGCGAAGGCAACCCAAATAAAATGTGGGAGCTGGCTTGCCTGCGATGGCGGTGGGTCAGTTCACATATGTGTCACTGATACACCGCCATCGCAGGCAAGCCAGCTCCCACACTGACCGGGTTTGGACAGGAAGTCAGGCGTAGTAGTCGACCGCGCTGGAGCCGATCACGCTCTGGCTCACGGGCCCCGCCACTTCGGCCAAGTCCACAGGGCCACCAGCGTCGCCGCTGTCAGCACGCCTGCCGCTGCCGCTCACCCCCCGCGCCTGGCCCTGCTGTTGCTGCTGGTCCTGCCCACGGGACTGGTCGGACACATTCACATCCACCTGCCCCATCCCCTGCTGGGCAAACATCTCACGCAAGCGGCCAGACTGGCTTTCCAGCGCTTCACGCACCACCGCATGGCCGCTCATGAAATTGACCTGGGCCTGCTGGTCCGCCGTCATGTTGACCTTGATATCCAGACGTCCCAGCTCAGCCGGCTGCAACTGGATCTCGGCCGACTTGAGGTTGGCGCTGGAGAGGTACATCACGCGGTTGACGACCTCTTCGGTCCAGCCGCTCTGGTGCATGGCCAGCGGTGCATTGGCAACCGGCGGCAAGGCGTTGGCGGTTTTGGGCGTGGCGGCCTGGGTCAGCGCGGCGAGGCGGTTGGCGAAATCGTCCACGCGGGTGTCGCTGCTGGCGTTCTTGAGGTCCTTGAGGCCGTCATCGATCAACGCGCCAAACGCCTTGTCGCCACCCTGGTCGGTGCTGTCCTTGGTGGCTTGCTGGTCGACCATCGTGGCCAGGCCAGCGGCAAAGCTCTGCGCGGCGGTCGGTTGATCCGTAGGGGCGGCTGCGCTTTTCTGCGGCGTCTGGCTGCTGGCCGACACATGACCGCCCTGCTCCATCGCCAGGCGTACGGCCGGCATCGCATCCAGGGGATCAGCCTGCGGGTCGAAGGCCTCCTCGACCACAGCGACCACCGGCTGGGCCTTGGCGTCCTCGTCAACCGCCGACACTTGTACAGGCACCGCCACCGGCGTCGCGGCGGCGATTACCGCAGGGTCGACAACAGGGTCTACCGCAGGTGACTGCGCCAGAACTGGATCGCTGGGTTTATCGCCCTCGGTGCCGGCGCTGTCATCGGGCTTGGCCGACGGCTTGGCAGGCAAGGGATTGCCGCTATCGGCAACCGCCGGCTTGCTGGCGGCAGGCTTGTCGCTGCCGGCAGCCGGTTTGGCGCCGGTATCGGAAGGCTTGTCACGCGTGACCTTATTGGGGGTGTCGTCGCCCTTCAGCGTCGGCTTGGCGCCCTGGTTGGCAAACACTTGAGCAAAGCCTGCGCCCTTGTCTCGCGGGGCCGCAACCGCTACCGGCGGGTTAGCGGCAGGCGCTGACGGCTTGGCCGCAGGGGCAGCCTGAAGGAGCGAATTGGGGGCGACTGGCATGGGTAAGGTTCTCCACTGCATGGGGTCGGGGATGCAGTCTGTGGAGATAGAGCAAGAGTCGGGCCAGGTTTAGCGCGATGATTCAGAAACTGAACGTTGGCGCTCCGACTCATACAGCGGCCGGACCAACGCGAACTCATGATCGATCTGGTCAACCAATTCGCCCAGATCCGATGATGGCTTGACGGACTCAGCCTCCAGGCGCTGACACAGCTGCGCCAGCCGCACCGCCCCAAGGTGGCCACTGCTGCCTTTGAAACTGTGCGCAATCTGTCCCAATGCCTTGGCATCGTCGCGCGCGTCGCGCAGCGCTTCGATGCGCTTTTGCGAGTCATCGAGGAAGGTGTCGAGCAGTTTGGGATACTCACCCTCCATGACGTCCTGCAAACCCGACAACACGTCGGGGTCCAGATGAATCTCAGCCACTTGCTCGCTCCTTGATCAAGAATCAGCGGATTATGCCAGAGCTTCCCAGCAAAACTCCACGCAGACACGGCGCCCGCCCTCGGACCAGCGTACAGCGCTGCTCAGTTGACGCACCAGGTTCAGCCCTCGGCCAGACAGACGGTCAACTTCCAAGGGCCGCGCCAGCTCCTGTTCGACATCAAAACCCGGCCCGCTGTCTTCGATGCACAGGGTCATCTTGCCGCCCTTATCGGTCGGTACCACCTGCACATCCACGCGCACGTAGCCACTGCTCAGCTGCGCCAGACGCTCATTGCGCTGATGATAATACTGCGCAAAACCTTGCGCATCGCGCTTGAGCCGTGAGTCCAGGCCCAGCACACCATGTTCCAGGGCATTGGAATACAACTCCGCCATCACGCTGTACAGCGCGCCGCTCTGCTCGCGCAACCCATGGATCTCCAGCAGCAGTTGCAGCAGGTACGGCAGCGGATTGTAGCGCTGCAGCGTCTGGGCGCGAAACTCGAAACCCACCGACCAATCCAGCGGGCACGACTGGCCGCTGTCGGCATACATCGGCTCGGCCACTCGCAGCGCCTGGTCGGAGAGCAGAGTGATCTCGACCATGCTGACGTCATCGCGCGCCAGCCCCCGAAACGTAGCCAGGGCGTGCTCGATATCCTCAAACAGGCGGTCAGGCTCGCGGTTGGCAGCGAACACCTGTTGCAACCGCTCGGCGCCGAACAGTTGATCATTGGTGTCAGCCGTATCCAGCACGCCATCGGAGAGCAGAAACACCCGGTCGCCCAAGGCCATGGGCCAGACCTCGGTGCTGTCATCAAAGCTTTCCGCCGACAGCACGCCCAGGGGCAGATGCCGCGACATCAGCGGCGTGCGCTTGCCAGTGGCGACTTCATGCACATAGCCTTCGGGCATACCGCCGTTCCACACCTCGACCGCACGCCGCTGGGCGCTCAGGCACAACAAGGTGGCGCAACAGAACATGTCCACCGGCAGGATGCGCTTGAGCTTGGCGTTCATCTCCCGCAAGGTCTGCGTAAGGCCGTAGCCCTTGGCAGTCATGCCGTAGAACACTTCGGCCAACGGCATGGCGCCAATGGCGGCCGGCAAGCCATGGCCGGTGAAATCGCCGAGCAGCACGTGCATGTCACCGGACGGCGTGTAGGCCGCCAGCAGCAAATCACCGTTGAACAAGGCATAGGGCGATTGCAGGTAGCGGATATTGGGTGCGGCATTGATACAGCCGGAGTGGGCAACCTTGTCGAACACCGCCTTGGCTGCCCGCTGCTCATGCATCAGGTGCTCGTGGTGCCTGGCGATCAGGTCGCGTTGTTGCAAGACCGTGGCCTGCAGGCGGCGCAGGCGATCCATGGCGTTGATCTTCGCCGCCAATATCAGGGGGTTGTAAGGTTTGGGCAAGAAGTCGTCGCCGCCGGCGTCCAGGCATTGGGCCAGCGCTTCGCTTTCGCGCAGGGAGGTGAGGAAGATGATCGGCACCAGCGCCTCCCCCGCCAACTGCTTGATCTGCCGGGCGGCTTCAAAGCCGTCCATCACCGGCATCAGCGCATCCATCAGCACCAGTTGCGGGCGCTCATGACGGAAGATCTCCACCGCCTCGGCACCGTTGCTGGCAGTCAGCACCTGATGGCCCTGGCGGCGGATGATGGTCGACAGCAACAGCCGATCGGCGGCGCTGTCTTCGGCGATCAGGATAGTCAGCGCCTCAAGGACCGGGGCCAAGGCGCTCAACTGATATCGAACAGTTTGTCGAAGTTGGAAATGGCGAGGATCTTGCGCACGTCGGGGTTGCTATTAACCACGCGAATATCGGACGTATCGCCACCCGTGTGGTCACGCAGCAACAAGAGCATGCCCAGGGCCGAACTGTCCATGTAGGTGGTCCTCCTCAAGTCCACCACAACAGTCTCCGGCTTGGGGTAAACATGCTCGTAGACATTGCGAAAGTCTTGGTGGCTGCCGAAATCGAACCGGCCCTTGATTGCGATCGTCAACTTCTTCCCATCCAGGGATACATCGGACTCGATTGACATGTGACTGCTTCCTTGTCATTGGCACTGTGCAACAAGGTTTAGCAGGCGAACCGGATCTGAGCAACACATCTATCCTGCGTCGCTGGTTAGAATTGTTCCTGGCGGGGCAGGCGTT
The DNA here is from genome assembly GCF_023127755.1 of Pseudomonas sp. W2Aug9. NCBI lineage: Bacteria > Pseudomonadati > Pseudomonadota > Gammaproteobacteria > Pseudomonadales > Pseudomonadaceae > Pseudomonas > Pseudomonas sp. W2Aug9. The sequence continues at coordinate 177,378 of NZ_SPKL01000035.1, forward strand.
GGGACAATTCATCAAGCAGCTTTTGCTCGCGCTTATCTTCAATCGCCCGCGCTTCGTCGATATAGCGCTGCACCAGCTTGCGCAAACCTTCCACGCGGGCAAACGCCTGCTGCCAGCTTTCCCGGGCTTTATCGAGGTTGTTCTGGTGCCAGGCCAGGCTCTGGCGCTGTTGGCCGACGGCTGTTTCAAGCTGATTGAGAAAGCCCTGATACCCCATCAACCACTGGCCCGATACGCCCTTGCTGCCGCGCTCGATCCACTGTTGTTGGTACTCCAGGCGAAAGCGTTCCAGGTCGCCCAGCTTGCTCTCTGCCAGGCGCACCTGGCCTTGAAAGTAACCCAGGCGTTGCACGGCGGTTTTCTCGGCCTTTTCGGCCATTTCCACCACCGGGGCCAGGCGCGCGGCGCGGCTGTTGGCCATGGCTTAACCGCCTGGCGCGGGGGCGAAGATGGACTGCAGATGCGCTTCGCTTTCGCCCATGCTGATCTTGTCATTGAGGCCCTGGCGCAGGTAGTTCACCAGCTGTGGTTGCAAGGCAATGGCCAGGTCGGTGTCGCGATCGCCGCCGGCCACATAGGCGCCGACGCTGATCAGGTCGCGGCTCTGCTGGTAACGCGACCACAGTTGCTTGAACTGCTGCGCACGGGCCATATGCTCAGGGGTGACCACCGCCGGCATCACCCGGCTGATGGACGCTTCGATGTCGATGGCCGGGTAGTGCCCTTCTTCTGCCAGGCGTCGCGACAGCACAATGTGGCCGTCGAGCACGCCCCGCGCCGAGTCGGCAATCGGATCTTGCTGGTCGTCGCCTTCGGACAACACGGTATAAAACGCAGTGATCGAGCCACCGCCGGCCTCGGCATTACCGGCGCGCTCCACCAGCTTGGGCAGTTTGGCGAACACCGACGGCGGATAGCCTTTGGTGGCCGGTGGCTCACCAATGGCCAAGGCGATTTCCCGCTGGGCCTGGGCGAAACGCGTGAGCGAATCCATCAGCAGCAGCACATTCTTGCCCTTGTCACGGAAATACTCGGCGATGCGTGTGCAGTACATGGCTGCGCGCAGGCGCATCAGTGGCGCATCGTCCGCAGGCGACGCTACCACCACCGAGCGCTTGAGCCCTTCTTCACCAAGGCTGTGCTCGATGAACTCCTTGACCTCACGGCCCCGCTCACCGATCAGCCCGACCACGATGATGTCGGCCTCGGTAAAGCGCGTCATCATGCCCAGCAACACCGACTTACCCACGCCGGTACCGGCGAACAGGCCCAGGCGCTGGCCGCGGCCGACCGTCAATAAACCGTTGATGCTGCGAATGCCCACGTCCAGCGGCACGCTGATGGGGTTGCGGTTGAGCGGGTTGATGGTGGGGCCGTCCATCGGCACCCAGTCTTCGGCCTTCATGCCGCCCTTGCCATCCAGCGCACGCCCGGCGCCGTCGAGTACGCGGCCGAGCATACTCATGCCCATGGGCAGGCGGCCAGTGTCGGCCAGCGGTACCACGCGAGCACCCGGGGCGATACCGGCCAGGCTGCCCACCGGCATCAGGAAAATCTTGCTGCCGGAAAAACCCATCACCTCGGCTTCGACCTGCACCGGGTGGTAGCTGTCGTCATTGATCACCAGGCAGCGGCTGCCCATGGCGGCGCGCAAGCCCTCGGCTTCAAGGGTCAGGCCAACCATGCGCAACAAGCGCCCTTCAAGGATCGGCTGGCCAGGCAATTCGGTTGCCTCGGCGTAGCTGCTCAGGCGCTTGGCAAAGCTGGTGCGATCAAGGCGCATCGGGGGCGTCCAGGTCAACGCTCACGTCAGGCGCTGCCGGATGCAGGGCTTGCTCATGCAGTTGATCCAACAATTTGGCCATGATCTGGCTGATGCGGGTTTCCACCGTGGCATCGATGCGGCTGTGTTCGGTTTCGACACGGCACCCACCGGGTTGCAACGAAGCGTCCTCGACGATGCGCCAGGTTTCTTCATGGCGCTCGCGCAAGGCTTTGACCTGCTCGAAATCCTGGGGGTTGATGTACAGCCGCACATTGCCGACGCCCAGGGGCAGCAACTTGAGGGCTTCACGCATCACGCTTTCGATCTGGCTGGAGTCCAGCACCAGTTCACGCTGGATCACCTGGCGGGCAATGTGCTGCACCAGGTCGACCATGGATTTTTCCAGTTGGGTGTCCTGCTCGGCAATCGGGTCGAACAGGTTGCCCATCAGGCGTTCCAGGCTGGCCAGCTGGGTGCCCAGCGCTGCCTCGGCTTCCTGGCGGACCTTGAGGGTGGTGCTGCGAAAACCGTCTTTCTCACCCGCCGCAAAGCCTTCGTTGTAGGCTTCCTGGCGGATGGCTTCAAGCTCTTCGAGGGTCAGTGGCTGGACTTCATCCAGCGGCACTTCTTCCATTTCCACCGGAAGCTCTTCGACCGGCTCAGGCTCGGGCTCCGGCACATGGGGGTCGAAGCTGGGCAACGACCAGATGTCGAACCCGCCGACATCCCGCGCGCGAATCAGATCGCTGGGCGTCTCATCTTTGTTCGACATGCAAGGCGCCTTAGATCATTTCTTCGCCGCCCTTCCCGCCGAGAACGATTTCTCCGGCTTCGGCCATACGGCGGGCAATGGTGAGGATTTCCTTCTGCGCGGTTTCCACATCGCTGACGCGCACCGGGCCCTTGGCTTCCAGGTCGTCACGCAACAGTTCGGATGCGCGCTTGGACATGTTCTTGAAGATTTTCTCTTTGACGTTTTCGTCCGAGCCCTTGAGGGCCAGCACCAACACGTCGGAGGAGACTTCACGCAACAGCGCCTGGATGCCACGGTCGTCGACATCGGCAAGGTTGTTGAAGACGAACATCAGGTCTTCGATCTGACCGGACAGGGTGTCGTCGATCTCGCGGATCGAGTCCATCAACTGGCCTTCGACCGAGCTGTCGAGGAAGTTCATGATGTCGGCCGCGCGCTTGATGCCACCCAGGGTGGTGCGCGAGGCATTCGAGTTGCCGGAGAACTGCTTCTCCAGAATCGTGTTGAGTTCCTTGAGGGCCGCCGGTTGTACGGTGTTGAGCGACGACACGCGCAGGATGATGTCCAGGCGCACTTTGTGGTCGAAGTGGCCAAGCACTTCACCGGCCTGGTCCGGGTCCAGGTAAGCCACCACGATCGCCTGGATCTGCGGGTGTTCGTAGCGGATCACGTCGGCGACCGCACGTGGTTCCATCCACTTGAGGCTGTCCAGGCCGCTGGTGTTGCCGCCCAGCAGGATGCGGTCGATCAGGCCGTTGGCCTTGTCTTCGCCCAGCGCCGAGGTGAGCATCTTGCGAATGTAGCTGTCGGAGCCGACGCCCAGGCTGGTCTGGTCGCCGACGATCTCGACGAACTCGCTCATCACCTGCTCGACTTGCTCGCGGTGCACGTTGCGCATCTGCGCCATCGCCACGCCGACACGCTGGACCTCTTTGGGGCCCATGTGGCGCAGCACTTGGGCAGCGTCGGTTTCACCCAGGGACAGCAGCAACACGGCGGCTTTGTCGACCCGAGAGAGCTTGGCCACAGCGGCTCGATCATTCATCAGCGTTAATCCACTCTTTCACGACCTGGGCCACACGGCCCGGGTCTTCTGCCACCAGACTCTTGATTGCGTTCAACTGAGCGTCATAGCCTTCGCTCGGGCTTGGCAACAGGATGCTTTGCGGGCCGCCAAGGCTGACGCGGTCGTTGGCCAGTTCGCCATCCAGGCCGCCCATGCCACCCAACTCGACGTCGCCACCTGCGAGCGCAAGCTGTTTCTTGCCGCCGCCGGTGATGTTGTTGAGCACCGGGCGCAGCACGCCGAACACCAGCACCAGGATGAACAACACCCCCAGCACTTGCTTGACGATGTCCCAGAACCACGGCTGGGTGTAGAACGCAGGGTCGCTGATCACTTCAGCGCGCTCGGCGGAGAACGGCATGTTGATCACACTGACGCTGTCGCCACGGCTGGCGTCGAAACCGACGGCGTCCTGTACCAGGCGGGTGAAGCGCGCCAATTCGTCGGCGGTCCAGGGCGCACGGGTCACGGCGCCATCGGCTGGGTTGACCTTGACCTGGTCATCGACCACCACCGACACCGACAGGCGATTGATCTTGCCCTGTTGCTGCTTGGTGTGGCTGATAGAGCGATCGAGTTCGAAGTTCTTGGTGGACTGGTTACGCTTGTCCGCCGGGTACGGTGCGAGCATCGGCTGGCCGGTGGCCGGGTCCATGATCTGCTGGCCGTTGGCATCCAGCAGCGGCTGGCCAGGCTGGATCGCGCCAGCAGTGGCAGCGGCGCCGCCAGTGGTCTGCGGTGCCGAGGCGGCTGACGGTGGCTGGTTGCTCAAGGCCCCCGGCACACCTTGCGGGCCATTGGCGGCGGTGCGCTGCTCGCTGGTGGACTGCTCGCTGCGCAGGGCCGGCTGGTCAGGGTTGAACTGTTCGGAGGTCGATTCGACAGCGCTGAAGTCTACGTCGGCGGACACTTCAGCCTTGTAGCGGTCGTTGCCCAGCACCGGTTGCAGGATGTTGTGCACGCGCTGGGTGAGCATGCTTTCCATGCGGCGGCTGTAGTCGAATTGCTTGCCGGCCTGGGTCAGCGCGGAGTTTTCGGCCATGTCGGAGAGCAGGTTGCCCTTCTGATCGACCACGGTGATTTGCGACTTGCTCAATTCGGGAACGCTGGTGGCCACCAGGTTGACGATCGCCAGCACCTGGCCAGGCTCCAGGGAGCGGCCGGCAAACAGTTCGACCAGTACCGAAGCGCTGGGCTTGCGTTCGTCACGCACGAACACCGAGCTTTTCGGAATCGCCAGGTGCACACGGGCACCCTTGACGTTATTCAGGCTGGAGATGGTGCGCGCCAGTTCGCCTTCCAGGCCACGGCGATAACGGGTGGCTTCCATGAACTGGCTGGTGCCCAGGCCCTGGTCCTTGTCGAGAATCTCGAAACCGATATTGCTGTCGGACGGCGCCACGCCAGCGGCGGCCAGTTTCATCCGTGCACGGGCCACGTCATCAGACTTGACCAGCAAGGCGCCGGAGTTGGGCTCCACGGTGTAAGCGATGTCGGCAGCGGCGAGGGTTTCCATGATCTGCTTGGAATCCATGCCCGACAGGCTGCCGTACAGTGGGCGGTAATCGGGTTGTTGCGACCACAACACCACGGCAAAACCAATCGCCACGCTGGCCGCCAGGCCGACCATCAGGCCCACCTGACGCAGCATGGTCATTTGCGAGAGGTTTTCCAGGAACGACAGGCCAAACAACGGCGGCTTGCCGTCTGCCTTGGCGGGGAGGTTGTCGGAGAGTGCTTCTGCCATGACTTAAATCTCGTCCTTAAACCGGCATCTGCATGATGTCTTGATAAGCCTGAACCAGCTTGTTACGCACTTGAGTCAAGGCCTGGAAGGACACACTGGCCTTTTGCGAGGCGACCATCACATCGGTGAGGTCCACGCCGCTTTTACCGATCTCGAACGCCGTTGCCAACTGGCTGGAGGCCTGTTGGGTATCACTGACTTTATTGATTGCCTGACCGAGCATGTCGGCAAAACTGCTTTGGCCCAATTCCGGCGCTGGCGCGACGGATTTCGGTTGAGCCATGGCATCCATTTGCATGGCGCGCATATCCAACATCAACCGATTGAACTCAATACCCTGGCTCATGACCTTCTCTCTCCGACGACCCGCAATTTTTTGACACTACGCAGCGGTTACTAGGGGTGGAAGCAACAAGGGTGCCAGCTCTGGAGCAACTCGTAAGAAAAGGCGACAAAGCTTGTAGAACTTGTTACCGGTCATGTGGCGAAAAGATAAGCTTCCACATCCATACCAGCATCGCGCATCTGCGCCAGCTTGTAGCGCAAGGTGCGCGGGCTGATGCCGAGGCGCTCGGCCGCTTCTTTGCGGCGGCCACGCTCAGCGCGCAGGGTGTCGATGATCATCTGGAATTCACGGCGGCGCAGGTCATCGCCCAGGGCACCGGCCGATTCTGCCTCGGCAACCACCGGCGCTGGCGCCAGGCTGGGCAACGGCGCAGCACCATTGCCCATGGCCAGGCAAAAATCCTGGGGCTGGATCAACCCGCCCTGCTGCAAAATCAGCGCACGCTGGATGGCATTGTCCAGCTCGCGCACGTTGCCCGGCCACGGATAGCTGACCAGGCACGCCTGAGCCTGCGGCGATAACCGCGCCTGGGCATGCTTCATTTTTTTGACGTGGTTGTTCAGCAGGCGCTCGGCCAACGGAATGATATCCGCCGGGCGCTCGCGCAACGGGCGCCAGGCCAGGGGGAACACCGAGAGGCGGTAGAACAGGTCTTCCCGGAAGCGCCCCGCCGCCACTTCGCCGGCCAGGTCGCGGTTGGTGGTGGCAACCACGCGGATATCCAGCTGGATCGGCTTGCGTGCCCCCACGCGCTCCACTTCACGCTCCTGCAACACACGCAGCAACTTGGCTTGCAGGCCCAGGGGCATTTCCGAGATTTCGTCGAGCAGGATGGTGCCGCCGTCGGCCTGTTCGAACTTGCCGGCCTGGGCCGCGATGGCGCCGGTGAACGAGCCCTTTTCATGGCCGAACAACGTCGCTTCGAGCATGTTGTCGGGGATCGCCGCACAGTTGATCGCAATGAACGGTTGCTGGGCACGGCTGGACTGCTGGTGGATGTAGCGTGCCAACACTTCTTTACCGGTGCCGGATTCGCCGGAAATCAGCACAGTGGAATCACTGCGCGCCACCCGCGCTGCCAGTTCCAGCAATTGCGCGCTGGCCGGTTCAAAGGCTATCGGGCCGTCACCCTCGCCCGCCGACATCACACCCAGGGCATGTCGGGCGACCAGCTCGATCAACGCCTTGGGCTCGAACGGTTTGACCAGGTAATCCGCCGCACCCTGGCGCATGGCGTCCACCGCCCGCTCCACGGCGCCATGGGCAGTCATCAGCAGCACCGGCAGCTGCGGCTGGCGCGCACGCAGCAGGCCGAGCAACTGGTGGCCGTCCATGCCGGGCATGTTCACATCGCTGACCACCAGGCTGAAGGCTTCCTGCTCGACCGCCGCCAAGGCCTCCTCGGCAGAGCCGACCGCACGGTAGTCATGGCCCGCCAACAGCAGCGTGTCAGCCAATGCTTCACGCAGGGCGCGATCGTCTTCCACCAATAAAACCTTGATAGCCATAATCCTTTTACTCCGCGCTCGCAGCGCTGGAAAACAGCGGCAAGGTCATCAATGCACAGGTGCCGCGCCCCAACCGGGAGCGCAACTGCAATTCTCCCTGATGGGCGCGTGCCACTGCCTTGACCACGGTCAGGCCCAGGCCAGTGCCGTTGGTCTTGGTGGTAAAAAACGGCTCGCCCAGGCGTTGCAGCACCTGGGGGTCGATGCCGCTGCCGCTGTCGCTGATACACAGGCGCAGGGTTTGTTCGCGGGCGTAGAGGTGCACTTTGAGGCGTGCATCCGGGCCGCTGGCCTGAGTGGCGTTTTCGATCAGGTTGAGCAAGGCGCCGACCAGGGTGTCGCGGTTGCACAGCAACTCGCCTTGGTGGCTGTCACATTGCCAACGCAGGTTGGCGCCCTGTACATGGGTCGCCGCCGCTGCTTGCAAGGCCTGCATCAACCCGGCAGGCGTGACACGGTCGGTCAGCGGCAATTCGCCGCGGGCAAACACCAGCATGTCGCGCACCTGGTGCTCCAATTCATGCAAGCGCTCCTTGAGGCGCCCGGCAAATCGTTGCTGAGTGGCTACAGGCAATTGCTCATCAGTCAAATGACTGGCGTAGATCAACGCCGCCGACAAGGGCGTGCGGATCTGATGCGCCAACGAGGCGACCATCCTGCCCAACGACGACAGCCGCTCATGACGGGCCAACTGGTCTTGCAGGTGACGGGTTTGCGTCAGGTCATTGAGCAGCACCAATTGGCCTGGCTCGGCATCCAGGGAGCGAGTGGCGATAGACAGGCGGCGTCCGTCCTTGAGGGAGACTTCGTGACCGTCATCTTCTCGCGGCGCAAAGCAGCGGGTGATGACATGGCGCCACAGCTCGCCTTCCAGCGGTAGGCCCAGCAGGTCGCAGGCCGCCGGGTTGGCTTCGCGCACACGGCCCTGGTCGTCGATGACGATCACGCCACCGGGCAACAGGTCCAGAAGATTTTGCAGACGGTTGGCCAGGCGTTCCTTTTCCGCCAGCTCTTGCATGCGCTGGGCGCTGACCACCGCCAGCTCGCCTTTAAGCTCGGACACCCGCGCCTCAAGCAGACTGTAGGAGTCGGTCAGTTGGCTCGACATCTGGTTGAACTGCGAGAACGCTTGTTCCAGGCCCTGGCGGGTCGGCGGTTCTACAGGCGAAACCAGCCCCTGGATGGCAGGGGCCGAAGATAGTTGGGCGGCGTGGGGCATGATGCTCTCTCGCTTGGCTGACCGTCAGTTAAACGGAACGTTGCGAGGGCTGTAGCAATACCCGTGCCGAAAAAAATCTACCTATAAATCAGCTAGTTGAAAAACAGGCGTCAATCATCCGCCTGTTCATCACCTTCTTTGCGGCTCATACCGTACTTGCGCATCTTCTCCACCAGGGTGGTGCGGCGGATGCGCAGACGCTCGGCGGCGCGGGCAACGATGCCATGCGCATCGTCCAGGGCCTGCTGGATCAACCCTTGTTCCAGGTTACCGAGGTAGTCCTTGAGGTCAAGACCTTCGGGCGGCAGCATGGCGGTGGCACCGAAGTCCGGGGTATGACCGTTGATGGCCACGCGCTCTTCCATGTCACTGCGCAGGCTGTCCATCTGCTCGTCTTCATCATCGACGTAGCGGAATTTCTTCGGCAACTCGACCACGCCGATCACCCCGTACGGATGCATGATCGCCATGCGCTCCACCAGGTTGGCCAGCTCACGCACGTTACCCGGCCAGCCGTGGCGGCACAGGGACATGATCGCAGCGGAGTTGAAACGAATGGAGCCGCGTTTTTCGTGCTCCATGCGCGAGATCAGCTCGTTCATCAGCAACGGGATGTCTTCCACGCGCTCGCGCAGCGGGGCCATCTCGATGGGGAATACGTTGAGGCGGTAGTACAGGTCTTCGCGGAAGCTGCCGACCTCGATCATGCTTTCGAGGTTCTTGTGGGTGGCGGCAATGATGCGCACGTCCACGCTCTGGGTCTTGTTGCTGCCCACGCGCTCGAAGGTGCGCTCCTGCAACACACGCAGCAACTTGACCTGCATCGGCAGTGGCATGTCGCCGATTTCGTCAAGGAACAGCGTGCCGCCATTGGCCAGCTCGAAACGCCCGGCACGGCTGGTGATCGCCCCGGTAAAGGCGCCCTTCTCGTGGCCGAACAGCTCGCTTTCCAGCAGCTCTGCCGGGATCGCCCCGCAGTTGACCGGCACAAAAGGCCCGTCGCGACGCTTGGAGTGATAGTGCAGGTTACGTGCGACCACTTCCTTGCCGGTGCCCGACTCGCCGAGGATCAGCACGCTGGCGTCGGTGTCGGCCACTTGCTGCATCATCTGACGCACGTGCTGGATCGCCCGGCTGGTGCCGACGAGGCTGCGAAACAGGTTGGGTTCACGGTGACGGCCACGTTCGCGGGCCTGGTCGTACATCTCGCGATAGACCTGGGCGCGGTGCAGCGAATCGAGCAATTTGCTGTAGCTGGGCGGCATTTCCAGGGTGGAAAGCACGCGGCGGCGCTGGTCTTCCGGCAGGTCCACAGAAGAAATATCGCCCATCAGCAACACCGGAAGGAACTCATCCCAGGTTGACAGTGTCTTTAACAGGCCCAGAACTGCGCCAGGAGCGTTTACCGTCCCGATCAATACACAGATGACTTCACGGCTCGACGCCAACGAGCTGACCGCCTGCTGCCAATCGTGGCTGCCGCAGGGTAAATTTTCTTCACCAAGAAAATTTAAAATCACCGCTAAATCGCGGCGGCGGACGCTATCGTCATCGATCAGCAGAATTTTGGTTTCACGCCACATGCAATAGCAACTTCCCTAGTAAAACTTCCTGCCCCGGAATGAGGGCAATCAAGACGCCTGTAAGATTTGTTACCTACTAGACGTCTGAAATCTGAAAACAGCACTAGTTAAGTCAAAAATGCTGGCACAGTCAAATATATGACGCGCCGTGCGGATTAACTGCGCCCGTTCAACCGAAGAGATGGTAAACCTTTGACGCATTTTTCGCTTGGTTGATCTGCGACATCTCTTCGAAAATCGCCTGGCGCTCGCCGGTCGTGACCTCCAGCAACTGCTGATACACCACCAACAGGCTTTCCAGTTTCTCGCGCAAGGCGCCCTCGTCCACCGGCGCTTCGCTGAGCACCTCATCAATCACCGCGCGGCAACCCAGGTCCAACTCGCCCACGGCTTCCCAATTGCGCTCAGCCAGCGCGCCGAGAAGGGCTTCGCGGGTTTCGTCGATGCGTTGCAGTGCATGGCTCATGATGTGTCCCTCAAGGCGATCGGCCTCATTGTGGAGCGATGGCATCCCAGCCGGTCTTGACGGTGATCAGCAAGCGCGCAACTTCGTCGATCATCTCGGCGTCATTGACTTGGTTGGCCTCGACCAGACGATTACCCATGTAGTTGTACAAGGCATCCAGACGCTGGATCGCTGCCGGATCTTCGGCCTTCTCCGGCTCCAGGCCATCGCGCAAGCCAGAAATGATTTCGATCGCCTTGCCCAGCATCAGTCCTTTTTGCGCGACGTCACCGCGACTCAACGCCCCCTTGGCCTGTGCCAATCGGTCGAGGCCACCCTCCATCAACATCTGCACCAGGCGGTGCGGGCTGGCTTCGGAGACCTGCGCATGGGCGTTGACCTTCTGGTACTGACGAAGGGCTCTCATTGGGTTCATGTTGCTACCTCGTAACTGGCGACAATCGAATCGGTTTGCTTAACCAGTTTTTCGACCGTGGCGACGAAAACTTTAATCCCCAACCATACGCCAAGGCCCTGAATCAGGGCCTGAAAGCGCGCCGCCCATCAGTTCGATTTCGGATTGTTCAGCGAGTTGAGGGTAGTCAGGATGCTGGAGCTGCTGGCGTTGATCTGCGCGATCATGGTGTCCATGGCCGTGTACTTGGCGGTCAGGGATTTTTGCAAGGCGTCCATACGTCGTGTCAGGTCGGCCGTCTCTTTGGTCAAGTCGGTCAACTTGTTGTTGAGATCCGTCGCCCGGGTTGCCAGGGTGCCGGTGGTGCCCACGTAGCTCTTCGTCGCCTTGTTCATGCGCGTGATCAAACCAGTGTCGCCGGTGAACAGCTTGGCAATATCGCCAGCGCCTTTGACTACCGCCTTGTCCCACGTCTTGTCATCCAGGCTCAGCAGGCCGGTTTTCTGATCGGTGGTGATACCCATCTGGGCCAGGCTGGTCATGGTGCCCGCGCCGGAGCCGTTGACCAGTTCGGAGCGTAGGCTGTTCACCAATTGACGCATTGATGCATCGCCGGTCAACGCACCGGCAGTGGTAGTCGACGCGTCACCGGTTGCAGTAACTTTGGTCTGGGTATTGATGGAGGTCATCAGCGTGTTGTACGCACTGACGAAGGACTGTACCGAGGTTTTCAACGTGTCAGTGTTACTGGCCACGGTAATGGTCGTCGGTTTTTTCACATCAATGGTGTCCAACAGCTCCAACGTGACGCCACTGATCGCCGACGTGATTTTGTTGCTGCTGGATGACATTGCAATGCCGTCGATGGAGTACTTGGCGTTGGTCGGCGGCGTGCCTTTGTCATACCCGCTGGCCAGTTGCGAATCACCGCTGAGGGTGATGTCGGTGCCTTCGCCCATATTGGTCGAGGTCAGTACCAGTCGCGCACCATTGGAGTCGCTCAATACGTTGGCACTGATACCCTGCGACGAGAGCTGGGTATTGATTGACTCTCGCACCTGTTGCAGGGTCGCGCCACCTGGAATCACCACATCGAAGCTTTTACCCGACTGGTTGATGGTCAGCGTCTGGTCTTCGTCTGTAGTGTTGGCCTTGCCCGAGGCACCCTCAGCATTCACCGCAGTGGTAACTTTTGAAGCGGTTGCCAGGTTATCGACTTGCAACACGTACTTGCCACTGGATGCTCCGTCACCCAACGTCACCTTGGCGTTTTTCTCTTCCGAAGAACTTGCCGCCAGCCCATTGAACGCGGAGGGGTTATTCAACTTGGTGATCGCCGCCTGATAGGCCTCCAACGCCGTCTTGATCGAACCAACTGCCGACAACTGGACGGTGGCAGTTTTCTGCTCGTTGGTGATCTGCTGTTGTTTAGGCGCTTGTTCAGCCCCCACCAACGCCTTGACGATAGCTTGCGTGTCGTAGCCCGAACCAGGGCCGGAAATCGTTGAACTAGCCATTTTTCATTCTCCTTGTCCTGCGGCGGCCGTTTTTTTGGCGCTTAAACGCCTAGACCGCAATCAGAAACATGTTTCGTGCCAACTCAAGCCTTGCTATCAAACAACAGGCTGCCGGCATCGCTCAGGTTCTGCGCCAGTTTCAGCGCGGTCTCCGATGGAATCTGTCGAATCACTTCACCACTGTCGGTGGCGATCACCTTGACCACTACCTTGCCGGTAGAGTCATCGATGGAAAAATCCAGGTTGCGCTGTGAAGCCTGCACAAACTCACGCATATCGGTAACAGCCTTCTCCAGCGCCACGCGCTGAGGCTCTTCACTCTTGATCGGCTCATTGCTGGCCACAGGCTTGGCCTGGGTCACCACTGCGCCAAGGTTGGCCGAAGCCGTGGCTGCGGGGTAAGACGAGGTCAGCTTGATGCTCATGTCCATGTCACCACCTCCAAACTGAAAAAACGGAAGGGCACGTCGTTAAACGCACCCTCCCGTTATTTAACCGCTAGCGCTATTACTGAAGCAGCTTCAGTACAGCGGATGGCAGTTGGTTGGCCTGGGACAGGATCGCAGTGGAAGCCTGTTGCAGGGTTTGTTGCTTGGTCAGCTCAGCGGCTTCAGAAGCGAAGTCAGCGTCTTCTACGCGGCCTTTGGCAGCGGAGGAGTTCTGCGAAATGCTCTGCAGGTTGGCCACGGTGCTGGTGAAGCGGTTTTGTACGGCACCCAGCTGCGAACGCTGGCTGTCGATCTGCTGCATGGCATCGTCCAGAGCCTGGGTAGCCTGTTGCGAAGCAGCGGCAGTCAGGATGTTCAGGTCGGAAACGCTGGTTTCCATGGTGACGGCGGTTTTGGTGCCGGCCGCTGCAACAGCGGTCAGACCCAGTGCAGCCAGGCCAGTACCGGCGCTACCATCCTTGATGGTGATGTCTTTGTCAGCGAACAGGTTCAGGGTGCCGTCAGCGTTTTTGCTGGCTTGAACACCGGTGCTGGCGCTGTTGATCGAAGAAACGATCGCGTCAGCGGTGTCACCCTTCTTGAACTTGACTTCAACACCGTTCACATCGATGGAGGTGTCAGCGGTCAGTTTGGCTTGGGAAGTACCAGCGGAAAGACCCAATTGCGACAGCGAACCCGCAGAGGTGTTGGACAGCTTGATGTCCTGGCCACCACCGGAGGTCACTTTGACACGACCATCAACCAATGTAGCGGTTGCACCAGCACCCGCAGCAGCAGCGATGTCAGTCAGCACGTCAGCCATTGTATCAGTGGCAGTCCAGGCTACAGCAGTGCCGTTAACCGAGATACCGCCAGTCAAACCCATTGCGGTGGTGCCGGTAGGGGTACTGTTGGTAGCTGGAGTAGCACCTGCAGTCAGACCGAGTTTGGCCAGGCCCGCTGTTGCGCCGCCGGTAGCGGAAGCGCCCAGGGTAATAGCACTTTTCGAGGTCAGAGTAACGACACCGGCAGCATCAGCGCTAGCAGTAACACCAGTGGTAGCTGTTTGAGCGTTGATAGCAGTAACGGCAGCAGTACCGGCTGCTGCACCAGCAGCGGCAACACCCAGAGTAATTTCAGTACCGTTAATGGTGAACGCGTCAGTTGCAACAGTTGCCAGTGCTGCGGCACCACCGGTTACAGTGGCTTTAGTACCGCCCAACACGGAGCCGGTCGAAGTAGCAGCCAGACCAGTCATCGCGGTGCCATTTACAGCAGCCTCTTTGTAGTTACCCTTCAGCGCAGTCGAGCTGATGTCGGTCATACCGAACGAGATAGTCTCGTTGGCGTTGGCGCCGATCTGGAAGGCTACGTTGCTGAACGAGCCGTCGAGCAGGTTACGACCACCGAAGGTGGTGGTGCTGGCGATACGGTTCAGCTCGCCCACTTTAGCGGTGAATTCCTGCTGCAGGGAAACACGGTCAGCGTCGCTTTTGTCACCGTTGGACGCTTGCAGGGCGAGTTCACGCAGACGCTGCAGGGTGTTGGTGGATTCTTGCATCGCGCCTTCAGCGGTCTGGGCGATCGACACGCCGTTGTTGGCGTTGGCGATGGCAACGTTCAGGCCTTTGACCTGGTTGTTCAGACGGTTGGCGATCTGCATGCCGGCAGCGTCGTCTTTGGCGCTGTTGATTTTCAGGCCGGAGGACAGACGGTTCATCGACTGGCTCAGGGCGTCGGAAGCTTTGTTCAGGTTCTTCTGGACACCCAGGGAGGTGATGTTGGTGTTTACTGATAATGCCATGACGAAATCCTCGTGGTTTGGATACTGCGGCTTCCGGCCCTGGCGACCGCCGGGTGTGGCCTAGAGAACCTACGTAATAGTTATCGTCGTGGTAGCCGGTTGCTTGAGGATTTTTTTGATTTTTTTTAGTAGCCCTGTGCCAGCCCTTGTATTTCAAGGGCTTATGCAGGCACAGAAGCCCGGTTTCATTGGCTTTTCTGGCGCCAATAAAAAAACGCCGATGATCGTGGGATCATAGGCGTTTTTTTGTGCAGCGGCTAAAGCATCACGGACGATAGAGAATCGCCGAGCCCCACGACAGGCCCACACCAAACCCGCTGATTGCCACGCGCTTCCAGGTAGCGTCCATCACGTGCTTTTCCAGCAGCAGCGGGATGCTCGACGACACGGTGTTGCCGGTCTCGACCATGTCCTTGATGAACTTGTCCACCGGCGCCTCTTCAAAGCGACGCGCCACGGCATCGACGATGGCCGCACTGCCCTGGTGGATGCAGAACGCATCGATGTCATCGGCCTTGAGGTCCGACTCGGCGAGCAACTCGTGCAAGTGCGCAGGCACTTTCAGCAGTGCGAAATTGAATACCTGGCGGCCGTTCATGAAGAACACGCCGTCGCTGACTTTGAGGTGCGGCGCGCCGGAACCGTCGGTGCCGAACTTGGATTTGCCGAGCAACCACGGCGCATCTTCGCCCATCCAGGTGGCGGTGGCGGCATCGCCGAACAGCATGGTGGTGTTGCGGTCTTCCGGGTCGACGATCTTCGAATACGGGTCTGCAGTGATCAGCAGGCCGTTTTTCAGGCCGGCGGCTTCCATGAAGCCCTTCATCGCGTAGATGCCGTAGACGTAGCCGGAGCAGCCCAGGGAAATATCGAAGGCGGCAACGTGGGTAGGCAGGCCCAGTTTGTCCTGAACGATGGCGGCGGTATGAGGCAGGCCCTCTTCATCGCCGTTCTGGGTGACGACGATCAGCGCGTCGATGGACTCACGCTTCAATTCGGGGTTGTTGGCAAACAAGGCGTTGACTGCTTCGACGCACAGATCGGAAGTCTCCTGTGCAGCTTCCTTGCGCGGCAGGAACGCCGAGCCGATCTTGCCAATGATGAATTCTTCATCCTTGGCGAACTTGGCACCCTGGGCGTAGTTATCGATCCCGTCCGCCGGCACGTAACTGGCGATGCTTTTTATGCCAATCATTGTGGCTTCCCAATACTAAATAGCTGGAGAACACCCCTCGGGCTATGCCGGAAGTGCTGACAATAAAGGGGATAACCCCATAAAAATCCCGGTGAAAGCCGCCCGATGAAGGCCCTGTGACGACTTATCCTTTTCACACGATACAGTGAAGATGCGCTTTATGACTCACAGGTCACTCAATTTTGCGTGGTTTATGCAAAACGTTTCAACAATTGCGCCACGGAAACGACGACGGCCCAGCCTGTTTCCAGGCTGGGCCGTCGTGCACAGCGCCGATCACATCTTGTTGAACAGGCTCAACTGCGAGATTTTCACAAAGGCCAACTGCGAAGCCTGCAACATGGTCTGCTGCAAGCTCAGGTTGATGGCGGCCTCGGCGAAGTCGACATTGCCCAGGGCATTCATGGTGGTGGTATTGGCCAGGTCCAGGCTGACGTTTTCCTTGGACTGAATATCCAGGCCATTGAGGCGCGCACCCAGGGAACCGCGCGCCTGGTCGATCTGACTGTAGGCATTGGTCAGGTTGCCAATGGACTTGGCCACCACATCCTTGAGCTCCTTCTGCGCCGCCGGGTTGCCGTCTGACGGCGTTTCCAGGATTTTGCGCAAATGGCTCAAGGTGTCGAGGACATTCTCGTTCTTGTTGCTGGTGGCACTGATCGAAAACTGGTCGCCGGCTGCCGGCGCCGGTGCGGTGGTGACATCGAAGGTCACGCCCGCCGCCGTGATTGACGTTGCACCAGCTGCCAGGGTGCCACTGGCAATGGATTTACTGTCTGCGGTATACGGCTGCGCATACAGATCATAGGCACCGGCCGCGCCAAACTTGACGACGACACCCGAGTTGGGAAAGGTGCTGGCGTATGCCGCCGGATCGCTCACCGTGCCGCCGCTCAGTTGCGCAGTGGACGGATTGCTCGGGGTGCGTGAAACACTGAAGGTGTCCGGCTTGACCGACAAGCTGAACTCGCGATCCTTGACGATGGCGTCCGATGGCGCGCCGGGCAGTATGTCTTTGCCCAGTGCGTCCTTGCCCAGGTTCAAGCCGATGTCAAACTTGACCCCGCGCAGATTGATACTCGAACCGCCTTCCTTGGTGGCATCGAAAGTGCCGTTGCCCGGAATCTCCGAGGTGATGTCCTTGCCGGCATTGTCCGTTACGACATATTGGGTGCTGCTGGTGAAGGTCAGCTTGTACGGCTGGCCGTCGGAAAAACTGCTGTTATAGCTGGTGTTGGCCGCGATCAACCCGGCAGACACGGTGACCTTGCCATCATCGATCGCTGGCGGCACGAGGATCGGCGCCGTTTGCGTACGACCTGTATTCGCCGAGCTTTCCAGCATGCTCTTGGCGGTATTGCCCATGGCGACCGACAGGTTCTCAGCCACCTTCAGGCTCAACGGCGTGTCATCGCCCTGGTAGCTGTAGGTGCCGTCATTGTTGCGGGTGTAGGGAGGCGTGTCGGTCTTGCTCCCGGAGAACAGGTAATTACCGCTGGCGTCCTTGGTATTGAGCAGGCCCAGCACCTGATCTTCAATGGCGCCGATCTCGGCGGCAGTCGATTTGCGGTCAGCGTCGCTGATACCAACGTTACCCGCCTTCAACGCCAGCTCACTGGCCCGCTGAATCGCGATATTGATGTTTTCCAGCACGCCGTCCTGGGTGGTCAGCGAGTTCTTCAACGTGTCGATATTGCCGTTGAATTGCGCCAGCATATCTTTCTGCTGTTGCAGCATCAGCAACCGCGCCGCCGCTACCGGATCATCCGCGGCGGTTTGCACACGGACACCGGTGCTGGCCTGGTCCTGGGCCTTGACCACGCTGGAATAGTTGCTCTGGTACTTGGCAGAGCTGGTCTCGAAATACTGCTGTGTAGAAATACGCATCGTCCCAGCCTCCCTTAAAGAGCATTCATCAGTGTGGTGAAGGTTTCCTGCGCAGCCTTGATGATCTGCGACGACGCGGTGTAGTACTGCTGGAACTTGATCATGTCGCCGGCTTCGTCATCCAGGTTGACCCCGGACACCGAGTTGCGCGCATCTTTATTGGCGCTCAGCAACGCACCGGTGGCGGCGCTGTCGACCCCGGCCTGGCTGGCCTTGGCGCCGACAGTGGAGACCAGCTTGCTATTGGCCCCCACCAGGCTGGTGCCCCCGTTGCCCTCGCCCATGCCAACGGTGGCCTTGGTTTGCAGGTTCAGCAGTTCCTGGGCGTTTCGGCCATCGGATTTGCCGCCGCTGTTGAAGGCGAAGGTAGTGCTGTCGCCGTCTGCCGGGGAGCCATTGACGGTGGTGTCGAACTTGAAGCTCTTGCCGGGGATGGCTGCACCGCTGGCGTCGCGCATCGGTACGTCGACGGTGATCTTGTTGCCCTGCCCCGGGATGATTGAGCCAGTGCCAATCGGGTTGCCCTTGGAATCGCTGATCGTATACGACTGCGTGCCGTCAGCGGCGGGCTTGCCAAACACCATCTTCACCGGCATCGAGTTTTCAATACCGGCGCGCAACTGTGCGGTGTCGGTGCCGCCATGGATGTCCAGCGGCACCGTCAACGACGGCTGGGTAAATGTGCCTGTGCCGCTGTTGGTCTTGCTGCTGGTACCCGCCAGCGGGCCGGCAAACGCCAGCTTGTTGGCATCGGTGAGCGCTACACCCATACCGCTTGCGCCGGTGGCGGTCGGGCTGACTTTGAAGCTGTCGCCAAACGCCATGGCGCCCTTGCCGTCCAGCGCCAGGGTAAAGCCATCCATGGTCGGCGGCGGTGTGGAGCCCATGTCAAAGGTGCCCATTGCCTTGCCGTCCGAACGCAGTACCGTGACCTTGTTGGGGTCGGTCTTGTCGCTGAAGGTCACGGTGTAGTCAAACGTGGACAACTTACTGCTGTCCTTGATCGTCACATTCAGGTTGCCGGCCCCGGCACTGTTGCCCGAGGCGCCCTGGCTGCGCGAAGCAATGGCGGCGGCACTGTTGATGTCTTTGAACAGCGAAACGCCAAAGTCACCATTGAGGTCCAGGCCTTGGCCCAGTTGGTTATTGATGGTGTCTGCGGTTGCGATGGCGATACGGCCCAGGTCGTTGATAGCGGGCATCAAGGCATCACTGCGATAACGCAACAGGCCGCCGATGCTGCCGCCACTGATGACGCCGCCCAGGTCCATGGTGGTGCCGTTCATGTCCAGCTGAATGGTGTACTGGCTGTTATCGGTTTTGCTCGGCACTGCGGAAATCGTATTGGAGATCCCGCCCTCCACCAGGGACTGGCCGCTGCCGGTGGTCACGCTGAACTGGCCGTTCTTCTCGGTGGCCGTTACGCCGATCAGCTCATTGAGCGAGCGTACCGCCTCGTTACGCGAGTCCAGCAGGTTGGCCGGTGCATTGCCAGACGCGCCTTGCACTTGGGAGATCTGCTTGTTGAGCGAGGCAATCGAGGCGGTCAATTGATTGACCTGCTCACTCATGCTGCTCAGTTGGTTGTTGATAGTCTCTTTCTGCTGGGTCAACTGCGTCGAGATCGCGTTGAAACGGCTGCTCAGGGTCTGGGCGTTGGTCACCAGCAGTTGGCGGGCCGACAGGTCGCTGGGGTTGGACGCTGCAGTTTGCAGGGTAGCGAAGAACGAGCTGAGCACCGATGACAGACCGGTGGTCTTGTCCGACAGCACTTTGTCGACGGCGCCGACCTGATCCAGATACGCCTTGGCATCGTTGTTCAGGGCCGTGCTGTTCTGGTAGGCAGTGTCCAGGTACTCGTTGTACACCCGGCGCACGTCGGCCAGGGTGGTACCAGTGCCGATGAACACACCGCCGAACGGGTTCGACGCGTTGGTATTCTGCGTGGTCTGCTGACGCGAATACCCCGGGGTGTTCACGTTGGCGATGTTGTTACTCAAGACCGACAGCGATCCTTGAGCGGCGTTGAGCCCTGACATCCCGATACTGAGCAAACTCATGGTTCAGACCTTATAAATGTGTGGTTGCGCCAGCGGCAGCGTAGTTCTGGTAACTGTTCATGGTTTTTGCGATCTGCGAAATCTTGCTGGCGTAATCCGGGTCGGTTGCATAACCGGCTTTTTGCAACTCGCGTACAAACTGTTCCGGGTTGTCGGCTGATTTCACAACTTCTTTATAGCGATCATGGCTTTGCAGCAAGGTCACGAGGTCGTGGAAGCTGTCCTGGTAGGAGCTGTAGGAACGGAACTGCGCCGTTTCCTTGACCATCGCCCCATCGCGAAACTCGCTGGTGATCGCACGGGCCTGGCCGCCCTGCCAACTCTGGCCGGCCTTGATGCCGAACAGGTTGTGGCTGCTGCTGCCGTCTTCGGCACGCATGACCGATTTGCCCCAACCGGTTTCCAGCGCTGCCTGGGCCACCAGGTACTTGGGATCGATGCCAATCCGTGCGGCGGCGGCCTTGGCCATCGGCAGCATGGTGGCAACGAATTCGTCCTGGGAGCTGAAGGCTTTCTTCGCCGGTGCCAGCGGTGGCTGGGCAATGGCGCGGCCATACACCTGCATGCGCCCGCTCGGTATGGCAAAGGTGCGCGCACTGCTGTTGATGACGTTGTCATCGGCGGCACTGTTGCGCAGCGGCGCGGCCTTGGCCTCGACCTGGGTACTGGGCACGATGCCGGCAAGCAAACGGTCAGTCAGCTTGCTGGGCAAGGCGATACGGCGCTGGTTCATCAGCTCCATGTCGTTGCTGTGAGACGCAACGGCCCCGGCCTGCGGCTCGGCCACGCGATAGGCCCACAATGGACGCTGCCCATTGGAGCGCCCCAACGGGCCCTCAGCCTGGGTACCGGCAGCAATCTCGGTCGGCACATCGACTTTCCTCACCGGCCCATCCGCTGCCGGGCCTTGCAAGGTGGCGGCCTGGGCCTCCACCGGTTTGTTCTTTTGCATCTGGCGCATCAGCACGTCGGCCAGGCCGATACCACCGCCCTCGCGGGACATCGACACCGCCAGTTGCTGGTCGTACATTTCCTGGTACTGCTTGGCCGCCGGGGTGTTCAACGGGTTGTCCTTGCCCAGGGCATCGGTGGCCGAGCGCATGGACTTGAGCATCTCGTTCAAGAACAGCGATTCGAATTCCTGCGCCACCTTGCGCATGTTGCCTTCGCTGTTCTTGTCATCACCGACCTTCAGCTGGTTAAGCCGATTCAGGTCGGAGTAAGACCCCGAGTCCGCCGTGCTGCTGATGCCGCTCTTGCGCATATCCATGGCCATGGCCTCAGATCACGATCAGGTCGGCTTGCAAGGCGCCGGCCTGTTTCAAAGCTTCGAGGATGGCCATCAAGTCGCCGGGCGCTGCGCCCACCTGGTTCACCGCACGGACAATCTCGTCCAGGGTGGTGCCGGGGCCGAACTTGAACATCGGCTTGGCTTCTTGCTGGGCATTGACCCGCGAGCGCGGGACCACGGCGGTCTGGCCGTTGGACAGCGGGCCCGGCTGGCTGACGATCGGGTCTTCGGTGATGGTCACCGTCAGGCTGCCGTGGGTCACCGCTGCCGGCGAGACCTTGACGTTCTGACCGATCACGATAGTGCCGGTACGCGAGT
The DNA here is from genome assembly GCF_023127755.1 of Pseudomonas sp. W2Aug9. Classification (NCBI taxonomy): domain Bacteria; kingdom Pseudomonadati; phylum Pseudomonadota; class Gammaproteobacteria; order Pseudomonadales; family Pseudomonadaceae; genus Pseudomonas; species Pseudomonas sp. W2Aug9. The sequence continues at coordinate 198,726 of NZ_SPKL01000035.1, forward strand.
TGATGATGACTTTTGCCACCGCCTGGCCAGGGTCGACCTCCAGGTTTTCCAGGATCGACAGGTAGTCCACACGCTGGCTGGGGTCCAGTGGTGCGGTGACGCGAATCGAACCGCCGTCGATGGCCTGGGCCACACCTGGGCCGAGCATGTCGTTGATCTTGTCGACCACGCGCTTGGCAGTGGTGAAGTCGGAGCGATTGAGGTTCAGGGTCAGGCTGTTGCCCTGGTTGAAACCGCTCGGCACGGTGCGTTCAACCGTCGCGCCACCGGGAATGCGCCCGGCCGACGGTACGTTGACAGTGATCTTCGAACCATCGCGGCCTTCAGCGTCAAACCCGCCGACCACCAGGTTGCCCTGAGCAATGGCGTAGACGTTGCCGTCGATACCTTTGAGCGGCGTCATCAGCAAGGTGCCGCCACGCAGGCTTTTGGAGTTGCCCATGGACGAAACGGTAATGTCCACCACCTGGCCCGGCTTGGCGAATGGCGGCAAATCGGCACTGATCGACACCGCGGCAACGTTCTTCAATTGCACGTTGCCCGAGCCTGGCGGCACCTTGATACCGAACTGGGACAGCATGTTGTTGAAGGTCTGCAGGGTGAACGGCGTCTGGGTGGTCTGGTCACCCGTGCCATTGAGCCCCACCACCAGGCCATAGCCGATCAACTGGTTGGAGCGCACGCCGGAAATACTGGCGATATCTTTGAGCCGCTCGGCCTGGGCCACAGTGCTCAAGGCCAGCAAGAGCGCCGTCGCCATCAGCTGTTTGAAATTCAAAATGGCCACCTAGAAAGGGAACAGCGGGCTAAGGAAGAAACGATCAAACCAGCCCGGCTGGCTTGCATCAGCAAACGAACCCGTCCCCGAGTAGGTGATGCGCGCATCGGCAATGCGCGTCGACGGCACGGTATTGTCGGTGGAAATATCATCGGCACGGACCATCCCGGCAATGCGCACCAGCTCGTCGCCGGTGTTGAGGGTCATCCACTTTTCACCGCGTATGGCGATGATGCCGTTGGGCAATACGTCGGCCACGGTCACGGTGATCGAACCGGTCAGGCTGTTGCCCTGCCCCGCCGCACTCTTGCCGTTGGTGGCACGGTCGCCGCTGTAGCCGGCGTCCAGGCTCAGGTCACCACCGCCCAGCGGGTTGTTGGTGTTCAGGCCACCGCCGAACAGCGACGTCAGGCCGATGCTGGTCTTGCTGTTCTTGCCGATCTGCGAGTTGGCGTTCTTGCTGGCCTGGGTCTTCTCGTTGAGGGTGATGGTGATGATGTCACCGACCCGGAAGGCCTTGCGGTCGCTGTACAGGTTCTGTTCGAAACCAGCCTGGTAGATCGAGCCGTTATTGGCCGCCGCCGGCAGCGGCGTGCGTGGCAACACCGGCGCGTAGTACGGGTCATTGGGCTTTGGCGTTGGGGCAACACAGCCCGCGAGCACGGCGATCCCACTCAATGCCAAAACGGAAACATAGCGATTCATGACCCTTACCTCATGGTGTTGCAGGCGCCGTCAAGAGCGACCCATAAACGTGATTACAGATTCTGCGTGACGAACGAGAGCATCTGGTCGGCGGTGGAAATCACCTTGGAGTTCATCTCGTAGGCGCGCTGGGTGGTGATCATGTTGACCATCTCCTCAACGGTGCTGACGTTGGAGGTTTCCAGGGTGCTTTGCAGCGTGGTGCCAAACCCGTTCAGGCCCGGGGTGCCGATTTGCGGCGCGCCGCTGGAGGCAGTTTCCAGGAACAGGTTATTGCCCATCGCTTGCAAGCCGGCCGGGTTGATGAAGTCGGCGGTTTGCAGGTTGCCGATCACTTGCGACGCCGGGTTGCCGGCCACAGTGATAGACACGGTGCCGTCGTTGCCCACGGTAAAGGTCTTGGCATCCGCCGGAACCACCACGGCCGGTTCCAGGGCGAAACCGTTGGCGGTGACGATCTGGCCGTTGGAGTCCAGGTGGAAAGTACCGTCGCGGGTGTAGGAGGTAGTCCCATCCGGTTGCAGGATCTGGAAGAAGCCACGGCCATTGATGGCCATGTCCAGCGGCTGGCCGGTTTGCTGCAGGTTACCGGCGCTGAAGTTTTTCTGGGTGCCGACGATCTGCACACCAGTACCCAATTGCAGGCCCGACGGCAATTCGCTGTCCTGGGTCGATTGGGCACCTGGCTGCTTCTTGATCTGATAGAGCAGGTCCTGGAACTCGGCGCGATCACGTTTGAAGCCCGTGGTCGACACGTTCGCCAGGTTGTTGGAAATGGTCGTCAGGTTGGTGTCCTGGGCGGACAGGCCTGTCTTGGCAACCCATAGAGCCGGAAGCATGCTGTTCTCCTTCGTGCGCCGGGTGGTGGGCGCTACGTTGCAAATTAGTTAATGGGCTTGAATCAGCTCATCTGCATGACGCGCGTCATGGCCTGGTCGTCTTCTTTAGCGCTGTTCATCATCTTGATGTGCAGCTCGAACTGCTTGGAAAGCGCCAGCACCGCGGTCATTTCTTCCACGGCATTGACGTTGCTCGCCTGCAGGAAGCCCGAAGTCAGCTTGACGTTCGCATCGGCCTGGGCTGGCTGGCCATCCTTGGTGTGGATGGTGCCGTCCAGGCCTTTGGTCATGTTCTTGAGGTCGGGCTGGACCATCTTGATCCGGTCCACTTCCGCCATCACCCGCGGGCCTTCGCCCATGGCGCGGATGCTGATGGTGCCGTCGGCACCGACTTCGATTTTCTGCTGGGGCGGCACGGCAATCGGGCCACCGTTACCCATGATCGGCATACCATTGCCGGCACGCAGCACCCCCAGCGCATCCACGTTCATGCTCGCGCTGCGTACGTAGGCTTCGCCGCCATCGGGGGTTTGCACGGCCATCCAGCCGTCGCCGCTGACGGCCACATCCAGGTCGCGACCGGTTTCGATCATCGCGCCCGGGGAGAAGTCAGTGGCCGGCCGCTCGGTCATGGCAAATGCCCGCGCCGGAAAGCTGTCACCGAACACCGGCATCGAACGCGCCTGCTCCAGGTCGCGCTGGAAACCGTTGGTGGAAATGTTCGCCAGGTTGTTGGCATGGGCCTTCTGCGCCAGTGCATTCTGGCTGGCGCCGGTCATTGCCACATAAAGGTACTTGTCCACGCTCTTTCCTCTTTCTGACGGACGCTTGCCGCCCACCGCTGTACTGAGGAGGCTTAAGCAATTTGCGAACCAACTTTAAAAAAAACGAAGGAGCCCCCTGAATACGGGGGGGTTGAGGGCTGGAGCGTCGAGCAGACCCACTCTCAAGAGTCGAAAAAACGGCGGACTTATGCCGCTTGCGGCAAGACCTGACGCCCGAAGCCCTCCCCATGCCTGAATTACGCCGGTGCGTCGCCATTTCAGCTTCCTGGGCCGCTCTTATCGAGGGAAATGTTGCGATGGGTTATTAATACACACGCGGTGACTACCAGACTTATTATTTCAAATTCACGTACAGCGAGTGAAACCCATCTTTATCAGGCGCTTGAGCATTTAGTTAATACATGTTTTTACGCTTGCTTTCTCGGACATCTCACAACACTTACACCAAATTAAAACGTCTCGACACACGCTTACAATTACTAAACAACGACAACTTGAACACACCCTACTGCCTGCGTAAATTCTGTCCATCGCAACATCACCACCCCGAGTATTTAAAGTTGCGTGTTTGCGACACACCTATCACTAACTACAGGATCAGTATCATGTCCACTATTTCACAAGTACCCACCCTGCCTTTCAGTGTTCCTTACTTTCCTACAAGAGCGGGTGGCAGACCGGACCATGATGTATACCGACCTAACTACCCATCGGCCGCGCCCCATTATCACGCGTGCACCCACGAGCACAGGGCCGATGTTTCAGACTATCGTCCTGACCGATACTTTCCAGAGATGCACCGTGCCAGGGACTATTACCCCGACCGACGCATCTCGGACATGCAACCAGACTGGGACTATCGCCCTGGCCGGGATTTGCCGCAAATGCGTCGCGACTGGGACTACCTTCCCGAGCGGCGCGTACCAGACATGCGCCGTGACTGGAACTACCCTACTGACAGGTATGCTGATCAGCGGCCAAGTTATCTTGTCTCTCCAAGGCTCGCAGACGAATTCGCACCAATAAATCAACATTGGAACCCAGCCGTAAAGGCGCTGGATAAACTTATCGACACACTGCCACAGGCCATGATCCGTATGGACATGGATATCACCACCAAGGATCTGCTTGGCGGCAAATATGGGCCACTCTCCCCCAGTATTACCAAGGAACTGGGGAAACTGGATGAACATAGGGACTACCGGATGGTGACTCAGTTTAACGGATACGCATTGACCTACCTCTGGGCACCCGTCGACGGTGGCAGGCCTGTATTTATTGAACAGCCAGAAAACGGCTATATGACGCCAACGAGCGGTACGGATTTATTAAAGCTGTTGAATTCGAATTCCGAAGCCCAACAATTCAAGGATTACGGCGTAACTGCCAAGGACCTGAAAAACGGCAAGTACGGAAAACTCTCTCCCGAGATTCAAAAAAGTTTGAGCAACTTGGAACATGACAAGAACTACAGCCTGATTGAGCTCTTTAAAATTGACAACGAAAACACAACGCTGGCCTGGAGGGACAAAAGTACAGGCAAGATTGAAGAAATAGGCCAGTACAACATTGTCTACGGCTGACACACTGGACAGTTGTCAGATCGGACACTGCGTTCACAAGACGCAGTGTCCAGCATCGCGATACCCTTACTTGATCACCTTATAGTCGCGCAACTTATTCGCAATGGTGGTGTGCGATACACCCAAGCGCTTACCCAGTTGCCGGCTGCTTGGGTGCTCGGCGTAAAGGCTTTCCAACACGGCCTTTTCGAACCGCCCCACGATATCCTCCAAACCGCCTTCCAACGAAAAATCCCCAAGCGGCTGACGCACGCCGTAATCCGGCAGACGAATATGCTCGACCTTGACCGTGCCGCCCTCACACAACGATACCGCCTGAAACAACACGTTTTCCAACTGCCGCACATTGCCTGGCCAGTGGTAGTGGCTAAGACGCTCCATGGCAGCGGGCGCCAACTTGGGCAGCGGGCAACCGATCTGCCGACTGGCTTGGTCAAGAAAATGCTCGACCAAGGGCGCCAGGCCGTCCAGGCATTCACGCAAGGGTGGAATGTGCAGCGACAGCACGTTCAGTCGGTGATAGAGATCCTGGCGAAACTCACCCCGGGCGCAGAGTTCCGACAAGTCCACCTGGGTCGCACAGATCACCCGCACATCCAGATACACCTCTTCATCACTGCCGACCCGACGGAAACACCCATCCTGCAAGAAGCGCAGCAACTTCACCTGCAATCTCGCGCTCATTTCACCAACGCCATCAAGAAACAAGGTACCGCCCGCCGTCAACTCCAGCAGCCCGAGCTTGCCCTCCGCTCGCGCCCCCTCAAAAGCACCGGGGCCGTAGCCGAATAGTTCAGTCTCAGCCATCGACTCGGGCAACCCCGCACAATTGAGGGCCATCAAAGGCGACTGCCCTCGCGGGCTGGCCAGGTGACACGCACGGGCCAGCAGTTCTTTGCCGGTGCCGGTTTCGCCTTCTATTAATAGCGGCGCATCCAGCGGTGCCATGCGCCGTGCTTCGCGGACCACCGCAGCCATCACTTTGGAGCTTTGAAAGATGCTGTCAAAGCCGCGCAGCTCTTGCTTGCGCACGTTGTAGATGCGCTCACCCACACGGTCAGCGCGATGCAAGGTCAGCACGGCACCGGCCATGGCCTCACTGTCGTCATGCTCACTGGATTGCAGTGGGGCGATATCCGCCAAAAACACGTCACCTTTGACCTTGACCCGCAAGCCGTTGATCCGCGATTTGCTGGCACGCACCAGTTCCGGCAAATCGAAGTCCTCGGCATAGCGCGACAGTGGAATACCCGGCACCTCATCCACCCGCACACCGAGTAACTGTGCCGCTGCACGATTGGCAGCGACGATAGAACCGCCCATGTCGATGGACAGCACCGGAAATTCCAGGGCGCCAAGCAGCGCATTGAGTTCCATATGCCGCCGCTCGCTCGGCATCAGCCCCACCCTTTTGACGCCGAATACGCCGGCAATCGCCTCGAACTGCGGGCGCAATGCCTGGAATTGCATGTTCACCAGGTTCGGGCAAAACAGGTAGATGGCATTGCCATGCTCACCGCCGACCTCGCCCTTGGCGACGTTGACGCCGTACTCCACCAACAGGTTGAGGATGTCCCGCAGGATGCCGATGCGGTTCTGGCAGTGCACTTTGATACGCATGGAAAGGCTCGAAAAGTAGGGAAGCACCGCGTCTTTTTGCCGCTGGGCGCAGATAGTCGTCAAGATTATGTGACAGCGCGTCACCTTTTCACAGCCCAAGACACAGATAAGGCCTACACCCGTAACGAATACTTTACGAAAACGGGTAGTTTTTCCTACGCACCCAGGCAAGACCGCGATGGAATCCGGCGCTGTTCGGGTTATCAATAGGTGCATCGCAGGACATAACAAGAACGAATGCCTAGCAGGAGAGCCGTATGAAGCAGACGCACTACGTGGCCCGCGAGCCCGATGCGCAAGGTTTTATCCATTACCCGCCAGAAGAACACGCGGTATGGAACACGCTGATCACTCGCCAACTCAAAGTGATCGAAGGCCGTGCCTGCCAGGAATACCTGGACGGCATCGACAAGCTCGGCCTGCCCTTGGATCGCATCCCCCAGTTGGGCGAAATCAACAAGGTGCTGGCCGAAACCACCGGCTGGCAAGTCGCGCGTGTACCCGCACTGATTCCCTTCCAGACCTTTTTTGAATTGCTCGCCAGCAAGCAATTTCCGGTGGCGACCTTTATTCGTACCCGTGAAGAACTGGACTACCTGCAAGAACCGGATATTTTCCACGAGATCTTTGGCCACTGCCCGCTGCTGACCAACCCCTGGTTCGCCGAATTCACCCACACCTACGGCAAGCTCGGCCTGGCGGCCACCAAGGAGCAACGGGTGTACCTGGCGCGCCTGTACTGGATGACCATCGAGTTCGGCCTGGTGGACACCCCCCAAGGGCGCCGCATCTACGGTGGCGGCATTCTGTCTTCGCCTAAAGAAAGCGTGTATTGCTTGTCGGATGAGCCCGAGCACCAAGCCTTCGATCCGCTGGAAGCGATGCGCACCCCTTATCGTATCGACATCCTGCAACCGCTGTACTTCGTATTGCCCGAACTCAAGCGCCTGTTCGACGTGGCGCAGGAAGACATCATGGGCATGGTCGAGCGCGGTATGGAATTGGGCTTGCACGCACCGAAATTCCCGCCAAAGCCCAAGGCTGCTTGAGCTGTGCCTTTTTAGGCCAGGTGAGTCTGTTCCCTGGCCGCGCGTTGCTTTAGGGTAACGCCACTGACCTTCAAACATTCGAATTCAGGACACCTCCCATGACCACCTTGAACCAAGCCCACTGCGAAGCCTGCCGCGCCGATGCCCCGCAAGTCAGCGATGAAGAACTGCCGGTGCTGCTCAAGCAGATCCCTGACTGGAACATCGAAGTGCGCGACGGCGTCATGCAGCTGGAAAAGGTCTTCCTGTTCAAGAACTTCAAGTTCGCCCTGGCCTTCACCAACGCCATGGGTGAAATCTCCGAAGCAGAAGGCCATCACCCTGGCCTGCTCACCGAATGGGGCAAAGTCACCGTGACTTGGTGGAGCCACTCCATCAAGGGCCTGCACCGCAACGACTTCATCATGGCTGCGCGCACCGACGAAGTGGCCAAGACTGCCGAGGGCCGCAAGTAATGCACTTCGATGCGATTGGCCGCGTGCCCGGTGACCCGATCCTCGGGCTGATGGACCTGTATGCCCAGGATGCCAACCCGAACAAGTTCGACCTGGGCGTGGGCGTGTATAAGGACGACCAGGGCCTGACGCCGATTCCCCACTCGGTGAAGCTGGCGGAACAGCGCCTGGTTGATACCCAGGTGACCAAGACCTACATCGGTGGCCATGGTGACGCGGCTTTCGGCACCCTGATCAGCGAACTGGTGCTCGGTGCCGATTCGGCCTTGTTGCGCGAACGCCGCGCCGGCGCCACCCAGACCCCAGGCGGTACCGGCGCCCTGCGCCTGAGCGCTGACTTTATCGCCCAGAGCCTGCCTGGCCGTGGCGTGTGGTTGAGCAACCCGACCTGGCCAATCCACGAAACCATCTTCGCCAAGGCTGGGCTTAAGGTCAGTCACTACCCTTACGTAGGCAGCGACAATCGCCTGGATGTGGCGGCGATGCTTGCGACCCTGTCCACGGTACCCAAGGGTGACGTGGTGCTGCTGCATGCCTGCTGCCATAACCCGACCGGCTTCGACCTGACCCAGGATGACTGGCGCCAGGTGTTGCAGATCGTGCGGGAACGCCAGTTGCTGCCGCTGATTGACTTTGCTTACCAGGGCTTTGGTGATGGCCTGGAGCAGGACGCGTGGGCGGTGCGCCTGTTTGCAGCCGAGTTGCCGGAAGTGCTGGTCACCAGTTCCTGCTCGAAGAACTTTGGTCTGTATCGCGACCGGGTCGGCGCACTGATCGTGTGTGCTGCGGATGCCGAAAAGCTCACCGATGTGCGCAGCCAACTGGCGAACATCGCCCGCAACCTGTGGTCGACGCCGCCGGATCATGGCGCTGCCGTGGTGGCGACCATCCTCGGTGATACCGAGCTGAAAAAACTGTGGAGCGAGGAAGTCGAGGCCATGCGCTCGCGTATCGCGCACTTGCGCTCCGGGTTGGTGGAAGCCTTGAAGCCCCATGGCTTGGCCGAGAAGTTTGCCCATATCGGCGCGCAGCGCGGGATGTTTTCCTATACCGGTTTGAGTGCCGAGCAGGTCAAGCAACTGCGCGAGGAGCACAGCGTGTATATGGTCAGTTCAGGCCGGGCCAACGTGGCCGGGGTGGATGCGACACGTTTGACGCTGCTGGCCCAAGCTATCGCCGACGTTTCCAACTGAAAACTGCGGGATCAAAAATGTGGGAGGGGGCACGCCCCCTCCCACATTTTTACCGAGGCGAGGCTTTTAGCCAGCGACCATTTCAGCCTTGAGCTGCGCCTCCCTGGCCTGGACGTCCGCCAACCGATACAACTCGATATGCCCATCCCAGTGCTCGATCAGCGCGGTGCACGATTCCACCCAATCCCCACAATTGAGGTAATCCACCTCGCCCACTTTGCGAATCTCGGCATGGTGGATATGCCCGCACACCACCCCATGCAGTTCGCGCCTGGTGACTTCGTGGGCAATCGCTTCTTCGAAATCGCTGATAAAGCTCACGGCGGTTTTCACCTTGTGTTTCAGGTACGCCGACAGCGACCAGTAGCCATAACCGTAGCGCGCGCGCCAATGGTTGAGCCAGCGGTTAAGCGTGAGGGTGAATTCGTAGGCCGAGTCGCCGAGGAACGCCAGCCAACGGTGATAACGGGTGATCACATCGAACTGGTCGCCATGGATCACCAATAGATGCCGACCGTCGGCGGTCACATGCACTGCCTCATCGACCAACTGGATATTGCCCAGGATCAGCTTGGAATAGCGTCGTAAAAATTCATCATGGTTGCCAGTGACGTAGATCACCTCGGTGCCGCGCTTGGCCATGGTCAGCAGTCGACGGATCACATTGGTGTGGGCCTGGGGCCAATACATGCCGCCACGCATTTTCCAACCATCGATAATATCGCCCACCAGGTAGACCTTGTCGGCGTGGTAGCCCTTGAGAAACTGCGACAAGTGCTCGGCCTGGCAATCCCGGGTGCCTAGATGCACGTCGGAAATCCACAGGGTTCGCACCCGTTGCTTGCGGCTGGGCTGGGTGAACTCGGCATGGGTCATGGGCATCCCTCGACGCTGTTTTCGCGAGCTTGCGCCTTGGCGATTAATAGCCCATGACAGCTGTGCGTCAGTCTGATGACAGCGCTCAATGCCCGCAAAGCGTTGTAGACTGGCGCCTTGCCGCCCTGGAGATTGCGATGAGCCCGAGCCTCACGCTACGCCACTACCTCGAAGCCCCCATCGCTCACAGCCATGATCATGCGCAGTTGGTGTTCGGCCTGTCCGGGCACCTGGAGCTGGAAGTCGATGGCCGTGGCAGCCAAGTGCGCGAGAGCAGTGTGATGGTGCTGCCCTTCTCCACTCACCATGCCTGTGGCAGCCGCGATGGCAGCCGCTGCCTGGTGCTGGATGTGCCGACCGAGCATTGGGTGGTGCAATCCCTGGGCGAGCATGCCGATGCCAGTCGCCGCTTGCTCGGGCAACCGGCGCGACTGACGCTGGATCCGCGGCAAAGCCAACTGGTGCAGTGGCTGGCGCACAGCCCGGTGGACGACCCGCTGATCGTCCAGCAAGGTGCGGTGCTGTTACTGGCCAGCCTCAATCATCCCCAGGCTAAATCGCAGCCTGGCCGGCGCCTGCCTTATGCAGCGTTCAATGCCCATATCCAGCGCCATGCTGCGCGCCCGTTGCAGGTGGCCGACCTGGCGCGCATCGCCGGGCTTTCCGTGGCGCGCCTGCATGCACGCTTCATGGCCGAATGCGGGCAAACGCCGATGGATTATCTTCGCAGTCGTCGCTTGCACATGGCGCTGGGGCTTTTGCGCGGCACACCGCTTGCCATTGGTGAGGTTGCCGAGCGCGTCGGCTACGCCTCGCAAAGCGCATTCAGTGCCGCCATGTTGCGCGAGTTTGGCGCCACGCCCAGCGCCCTGCGTCGGGCCGACTGACAAGAGCCCCACGCTAAAAATCGCGAGGCCGGCGACAGACGCCCGCAAACCATGCCTCTAGACTGCGAGGTTGTTACCCCCGTTGCTTCAAGGATCGCAATGACTCCCCGCTCAGCCCTTGGCGCCCTGCATATCGGCGCATTGATGTTTGGCCTCACCGGCGTATTCGGCAAGCTGGCGGCGGCCTCCCCTGCCATCATCGTGTTTGGTCGCGCCGCGTTTGCTGTGCTCGCCCTGGCGGTGTTTGCCCGCTTTGCCAGCAACGCGCCCTGGAAGACACTGGAGATGCGCGACTGGCGCCGCCTGCTGGTCAGCGGTGTGTTGCTGGCCGCGCATTGGGTGACGTTCTTTATTGCCGTCAAAGTCGCCGGCGTGGCCGTGGCGACCCTGGGGTTTACCGCCTTTCCGGCCTTTACCGTGATCCTTGAAGGGTTGATCTTCCGCGAGCGCATTCGCGCCAATGAAGTGCTGCTAGTGGCCCTGGTCACCGTTGGCCTGGTGCTGGTGACCCCGGATTTCAACCTCGCCAGCGAGGCCACCAGCGGCCTACTGTGGGGGATCGCCTCGGGGCTGTTGTTCTCGTTGTTATCGCTGAACAATCGCGCCAGCTCCGGGCGCATTCCTGCGGTACAGGCCGCGCTGTGCCAGAACGTGGTGGTCGCGGCCTGCCTGCTGCCGGTGGCCGCACCAGGGCTGGCGGATGTACGTGGGATTGACTGGCTGTGGATCGGGTTGCTGGGAGTGTTTTGTACTGGTCTTGCCCATAGCCTGTTTGTCGCCAGCCTTGCCGTGATCAAGGCGCGCACCGCCTCGGTGGTGTTTGCCATGGAACCTGTCTACGGCATCACCGTGGCCTGGCTGTTGTTTGCCGAAACCCCGACCTTACGCATGTTGCTGGGCGGCGCCTTGATCATCCTCGCCATCGTGCTTTCCGGCCTGATGGGCAGCGCCAGCCAGGCCAAACAACCGGCAACCACAGCCTGATCTATACTTTAAACGTCCGCAACAGTCTGTAGTCGTTCAACGGATAAAGACTCCTCGACGACAGCCATGGTGCTTTCTGAAGTTGCTGCAAGCGAGTGGTCACCCCTCAATGCGATGCAGGAGTTTCATCATGGAAATGCTCATCAGCTTGCTGGTCCAGATCATCAGCGGTGCCGTCGGTGGCAACATCGCCGGCATGACCAAACAGAGCCTGGGGACAGGGCTCAATACCTTTCTCGGCGGAGTCGGCGGCTTGGTGCTGGGCCAGATTGTCGCCGCACTCACGGGCACCACCAGCGGCGAAGCGCTGGATGTTGCCGCGATCGGCAGCAATATTGTCGGCGGTGGCGTCGGTGGGTTGGTATTGACGTGGGCCGTCGGTTTTATCAAACAAAAGCTCGCTGCCAAGTAGCGGTAGGGTCACCGCCCCTCTGTGGCGGTGACTTTCATTGCGTACGATCGTTATGGCCCAGATCGCGCTGCGGGTCGATCTGGTCGCGTACCCGCTGTTTTAGTACCTTGGCCTCGGGAAAGCCGCCGTCGGCTTTGCGTTCCCAGATCTGCACGCCATCACAGGTGATGCGAAAGGCGCCACCGGTGGCCGGCTCCAGCGCCACGCGCCCCAGGTCATCGGCAAATGTACTGAGCAACTCCTGGGCCAGCCACGCGGCGCGCAGCAACCACTGGCACTGGGTGCAATAAGTGATAACGATCTCGGGTTTGCTTGCAGACATAATTTAAGCGGCTCCTGACATGACGGGCCCAGCGAATCGAGTGGCTATAATAGCGGCCTTTATCGCCCAGCCTCGAGATTGATGATGCGCCGCCTGCTGTCTTGCCTGTTCCTGTGCCTAGTCCCCCTGCTTGCCGAAGCCTTGGAAGCGCCCCGCCCTAAAATCGGCCTGGTGTTGTCCGGTGGTGCCGCCCGTGGCCTGGCGCATATCGGTGTGCTCAAAGCCCTTGAGGAACAGGGCATCCATATTGATGCGATTGCCGGCACCAGCATGGGTGCGGTAATTGGCGGGCTGTACGCATCGGGCTACAAAATCGACGAACTGGAGAAGCTGGCGCTGGGCATCGACTGGCAACAGGCCCTGTCGGACGCCCCACCACGCGAAGACGTACCGTTTCGGCGCAAACAGGACGACCGGGATTTCCTGGTCAAGCAGAAACTCAGTTTCCGCGACGACGGCAGCCTCGGCCTGCCACTGGGTGTGATCCAGGGCCAGAACCTGGCGCTGCTGCTGGAAAGCATGTTTGCCCACAGCAGCAACACGCGTAACTTCGACAAGCTGCCGATCCCGTTCCGCGCAGTGGCCACCGACATTACCACCGGCGAAAAAGTCGTGTTCAGCAAGGGCCACCTGCCCCAGGTGATACGCGCCAGCATGTCGATCCCCGCCGTGTTCGCCCCGGTGGAACTGGACGGCCGCCTGCTGGTGGACGGCGGTATGACCGACAACATCCCGTTGGATGTGGCGCGGGAGATGGGCGTCGATATTGCCATCGTGGTCGACATCGGCACCCCGCTGCGCTCGCGCAAGCAATTGGCGACCGTGGTGGACGTGCTCAACCAGTCCATCACCCTGATGACCCGGCGCAATTCCGAGGAGCAACTCAAGGCTCTGAACCCCAAGGATGTGCTGATCCAACCGCCTCTGGCCGCCTATGGCGTGACCGACTTCGGCCGCGCCAAAGACATGATCGACGCCGGTTACCGCGCCACCCGCGCTCTCGATGTGCGCCTGGCGAACCTGCGTCCGGTCGAGCCCATCGACGCGCAACTGGTGGCTGCACGCACGCCGGGCGAGCGCACCCCGGTGATCACCGCTATCAAGGTGGAGAACGACTCCAAAGTCAGCGACGACGTGATCCGCTATTACATCCGTCAGGGGCTGGGAGAACCGCTGAACCTGGGGCGCCTGCAATCGGACATGGGCACACTGTACGGCCTGGATTACTTCGAGCAGGTGCAATACCGCGTGGTCAAAAAGGGCCAGGACAACACCCTGGTGATCAGCGCGCGGGGCAAGCGCAGCGGCACCGACTACCTGCGCCTGGGCTTGAACCTGTCGGATGACATGCGCGGCGACAGCGCTTTCAACCTTGGCGCCAGCTATCGAGTGAACGGCATCAACCGCCTCGGCGCGGAATGGCTGACTCGGGTGCAGATCGGTGATCGACAGGAGCTGTACAGCGAGTTCTACCAACCGATGGACACCGGGTCGCGCTACTTCGTCGCGCCTTACATCAGAGCCGAGGCGCAGAACGTTGAGCTGATCCTGGACAACGACCCCATCTCCGAATATCGCCTGGAACGCTATGGCTTTGGCTTGAACGTAGGACGCCAGATCGGCAACAGCGGCGAAATCCGCTTCGGCGTAGGTGAGGCGTGGGGCAAGGCGGACGTGCGTATCGGCGAGCGCGACCTGCCGAGCGTGAGTTTCAGCGAAGGGTTCTATGAGCTTAAATATTCCTTCGACTCCCTCGACAACGTCTACTTCCCGCACAGCGGCGAAGACATAGGCCTGGCCTTTCGCGAATTCGAACCCGGACTGGGTTCGGACCAGCGCTACCGTCAATGGGAGTTCAAACTGGACAAGGCCATGAGCCATGGCCCGGACACTCTGATACTCGGCGGTCGCTATGGACGCACGCTGGATAATTCCGATGTGGTGATCTCCAGCTTCCTGCTGGGTGGGGCGCGGCAATTGTCGGGCTTTCGCCAGGATGCGATTTCGGGCCAGAACGTCAGCCTGATGCGCGCGGTGTACTTCCGCCGGCTGACCCCACGCTCGTACCTGCCACTGGACTTCCCGTTGTACCTGGGTGCCTCACTGGAACGGGGCCGGGCGTGGAACAACGACAACGAATTCGACAGCGGGTATATCAATGCCGCGAGTATTTTCCTGGGGTTTGATACGCCACTGGGGCCGCTGAATTTCAGCTATGGGTTCAATGATGATAATCAGAAGGCGGTGTACCTGAACCTGGGGCAGACCTTCTGACACAGCACAGAACTAATGTGGGAGGGGGCTTGCTCCCGATGGCGGGGTATCAGTCAACAATTCTGTAGCTGGCCCACCGCAATCGGGAGCAAGCCCCCTCCCACATTTGGTTCTCGGCGAATTGGGAGTCAGGACTTTTCCAGGTTCGCCAGAATGTGCTCGTGCACACGCATGCACACGCGCAGATCCTCTTCATTCACCCCAACGAACAGCTCATGGCGCAAGGCCGTGGCGATGGTCTCGATCTGGTCGATCAGCGGTTGAGCGGTATCACACAACAAAATGCGTTTGGCGCGGCGGTCTTCCACCACGGCCTGGCGTTGCACCAGGCCCTGGCCTTCCAGGCTGTCGAGCAGGCGCGCCAGGGTCGGCCCTTCGACGCCGACACTTTGTGCCAGTTCACGTTGGGTAGGTGCTTCGACAAAACGGGCCAGATGCAGCAGCACCAGCCAGCGCGCCTGGGACAACCCTAGCCCCGCCAAACGACGGTCCAGCTCAGCGCGCCAACCTCGGGACATTTGCGCCAACTGCATGCCAAAACGGTGTTGATCGGTTAACGGCATAAAAAACTCATGTTTAAGACTGAAAATAAAGTGTGGCTAATTATTAGTCAGCTAAGCATGAGCCATGCCAGTAGGCAAGGCCCGGTATGTACTGATTCGTTACATTGTCGTAATTGCCACACTAAATTTCGAATTCCGACTGCAAAGCGGCACGCACGCAGTACAAAACACCCTCGGGAACACGCCCGGTGAACAACGGAGCGATCTCCACTACAGGTGGCAATTCGCCTTCTCCGTCGAGGAAGGCATCCTGGATTTCGCCGAGTAAATCCTCAGGCAAATCAAGGGCCTGCTCCAGCGACAACTGTTGCTTGCCAATGGCTTCGGCGAGCAGGGTATACACATTTTTTTCCGAGCATTGCAGTTGGCCGGCGATCTGGATCGGAGTCATGCCAGCGCGGGCCAGGCTGATCAGTTCGTGGCGAATATCGGCGATTTCCTTCGGCGCTTCTGCCTGGCCGCCGAGCACTTCGAGGAAGGCCTGGCCGTAACGCTCCAGCTTGCGCGCACCCACGCCACTGACCCGAGCCATCTCGGCCATGGTGGTGGGTTGCTCGCGGAGCATTTCCAGCAAGGTGGAGTCGGGGAAGATAACGTAGGGCGGCACGCTGTGTTCCTGCGCCAATTTGCGCCGCAGGGTACGCAACGCCTCCCACTGCTCGCGCTCCTCGCCCCGCACCAACTGGCTGGCCTGGCTGGTGCTGCTGCTTTTGGCGCTGGCCTGCGGCTTGAGGTCGCGGCGCAGTTCCAGGCTGACTTCACCCTTGAGCAACGGCCGGCAACTGTCGTTCAGGCGCAGCCCGCCATAGCCTTCGATATCAATGTCGACGAGGCCACGGGCAACCATCTGGCGAAACAGCGAACGCCATTCGCCCTCGGCACGGGCCTTGCCGACGCCATAGACCGACAGTTTTTCGTGGCCGAAGCTACGAACTTTTTCATTGTCCTTGCCGAGCAACACATCCACCAGATGGCCCACGCCATAGCGCTGGCCAGTGCGATAGATCGTCGACAACGCCTGGCGCGCAGGCTCGGTAGCGTCCCAGGTTTGCACGCCGTCGATGCAGTTGTCGCAGTGACCGCAGGGTTGCGGCATGTCTTCGTCGAAATACGCCAGCAGCGTCTGACGGCGGCAGCGGGTTTCTTCGCACAACGAAAGCATGGCGTCGAGCTTGTGCTGCTCCAGACGCTTGTGACGCTCGTCACCTTCGGAGTTCTGCAGCATCTGCTTGAGCATCACCACGTCCTGCAGGCCGTAGACCATCCAGGCATCCGCCGGCAGGCCATCTCGGCCGGCACGACCGGTTTCCTGGTAATAGGCCTCAAGGGACTTGGGCAGGTCCATGTGCGCCACGAAACGCACGTTGGATTTGTCGATACCCATGCCGAAGGCGATGGTCGCCACCATGATCAGGCCTTCCTCGTTGAGGAAGCGTTTCTGGTGCGCAGAGCGCGTTTCATTGGGCAGGCCGGCGTGGTAAGGCAGTGCCGGGTAGCCTTGCTCGCACAGGAACGCAGCGACTTCATCGACCTTCTTGCGTGACAGGCAGTAGACAATACCCGCATCGCTGCGCCGCTCGGACAGGAACGCGAGCAACTGCTTGCGTGGCTGCTCCTTGGGTACGATGCGATAGAAGATATTCGGCCGGTCAAAGCTGGACAGGAAGCGCTCGGCATTCTGCAAATGCAGGCGCTCGACGATCTCTTCACGGGTACGTTTGTCGGCGGTGGCGGTCAGGGCGATGCGCGGCACGTCGGGGAACAGCTCCGCCAATTGACCAAGCTGCAGGTATTCGCGGCGGAAATCGTGGCCCCACTGCGATACACAGTGGGCTTCGTCGATGGCGAACAGGGCAATTTCAAGGCTCTGCAAAAAGGCCAACATGCGTGGCTGCACCAGACGCTCCGGCGCCAGGTACAACATCTTCACTTCACCGCGCTTGATTCGTGCGGCCAGGTCGCGCTGCTGCTCGGCGCTGAGAGTGGAGTTCAGGGAAGCGGCGGCGACGCCCAGCTCTTCGAGGGTGGCAACCTGATCGTCCATCAACGCGATCAGCGGCGACACCACCACCGCCAGGCCGTTGCGCAACAGCGCGGGTACCTGGAAGCACAGCGACTTGCCGCCACCGGTAGGCATCAGCACCAGGGCATCGCCGCCGCTGGCCACACGCTCAATGATCGCACCCTGGCGGCCACGAAAACTGTCGTAGCCGAAGATGTCCTTGAGGACGCGTTGAGCCTGCTCGAGCATGTAAAACTCCAAAATGGTGCCGAAATCCCTCTGTACAGGCTGGCCGAAAAAATACGCTTTCACGGAAAATAATCCGTAAGCGAAGTTTTCCCGGATTGGCGCTAAGCCTGCAGGGGCATCACAAAACGCGGCAGTATACCCGAGCGTCATCGGCCAAAGGGCGCGACTGACGAATAGACGCCTGCTCTAAAACCGGGCAAATATGCCGTGCGGCTGGCCTGGGCGCTCAAGAAAGCCTAGAATTCAGCATCGTTTATTCCCAAGGTAGCCCTTCAATGTCCTTCGCTGAGCAACTAACCCGCCTGCAAGCCTTCCTCGACGCCGATGAGCTGCATGACGAGGCGCTGGACTACGTGGCCGCCCACGGCTACCTGACCGCCCTGTCGATCTGCTCCGAAACCGTCCCGGACCGTGAATGGATCGACGCGCTGTTCGCTGAAGAGCCTCATTACAGCGACGCCGCCCAGCGCGAAGAAATCGAATCCACCCTGATCGCCCTCAAGGCCCACATTGCGCGCCAACTGGCCTCCGACGAAGAGTTCGAGCTGCCATGCGACCTCGACCTGGGCGACGACCCGGACGACTCCGACCTGCGCGGCTGGTGCATCGGTTTCATGGAAGGCGTGTTCCTGCGTGAAGCCGCCTGGTTCGAGACCGCCGAAGAAGAAGTCAGCGAAATGCTCCTGCCGATCATGGTTGGTTCGGGCCTGTTCGAAGAGGAAGCAGAGTTCTCCGACATCGCCGCCGATGCCAACCTGATGGACGACATGATCGTGCAGATCCCGGAAGCCCTGACCGCGCTGTACCTGCTGTGCAACGCGCCTGACGAAAAACCGGCGATCCTCAAGCCACGTCACCACTGAGTCGCTTGCCCGTGGCACCCATGGGCGACCGCTCACTGCTCCTGCGCTACGTACTGCTGGCCATCGGCTGGCTGAGCGTAGCGCTGGGAGTGATTGGCATTTTCCTACCGGTATTGCCGACCACGCCCTTTCTACTACTGGCCGCCGCCTGCTTCGCTCGAAGCTCCCCGCGGTTCTATCACTGGCTGGTGGAACACCCACGGCTGGGCCCATGGATTCGTGATTACCTGGATGGCAACGGCATTCCACTCAAGGGTAAGGTCTACGCCATCGGCCTGATGTGGCTGAGCATCGCGCTATCCTGTTACCTGGTGCCCTTGCCGTGGGCTCGCGGCTTCATGCTGACCAGCGCCGTGCTGGTGACGATCTACATCCTGCGCCAGAAAACCCTGCCCCCGCGCTGAACGCACCTGCGACATTAGATCCCACGCGACCTTGGTCGACACTGACTAACAACAGGCATCATGCGAGACTGTCCAACCGGGCCCGGAATGCCCGGGTGTTCTTATGCTCGGAGTTACCATGACGCTGTCCAGCGGGCTGATCGCCGCCGTTGCCCTGGCCTATATGGCCATTATGTTTGCCATCGCTTTTTACGGTGACCGCCGCCATGCGCCGCTGCCACCCCGGGTGCGTGCGTGGGTCTATAGCTTGTCGCTGGCGGTGTACTGCACCAGTTGGACGTTCTTCGGAGCGGTAGGCCAAGCCGCCGAGCAGTTGTGGGCATTTTTACCGATCTACCTGGGGCCGGTGCTGTTACTGGTGTTGGCGCCTTGGGTGCTGCAGAAGATGATCCTGATCAGCAAGCAGGAAAACATCACCTCCATCGCCGACTTTATCGCCGCTCGCTATGGCAAATCCCAATCCCTGGCGGTGGTGGTCGCGCTGATCTGTCTGGTCGGCGTGCTGCCCTATATCGCGCTGCAACTCAAAGGCATCGTGCTGGGCGTAAACCTGCTGATCGGCGCCGGCCCCGACACCACCGGTACCCGGGCTCAGGACACCGCCTTGATCGTGTCGCTGGTGCTGGCGCTGTTCACTATCGTGTTTGGTACGCGCAACCTCGATGCCACCGAACACCACCGGGGCATGGTGCTGGCGATTGCCTTTGAGTCTTTGGTCAAGCTGTTCGCATTTCTCGCGGTCGGCGCGTTTGTGACCTACGGCTTGTACGACGGTTTCGGCGATCTGTTCAGCCAGGCCATGCTCGCGCCGCGCCTGGAGGAATACTGGAAAGAAACGATCAACTGGCCATCAATGGTGGTGCAGACTGGCGTCGCCATGATGGCGATCATCTGCCTGCCCCGGCAATTCCATGTGACTGTCGTTGAGAACATTGACCCGCAGGACCTGCGCCTGGCCAAGTGGGTATTCCCGGCGTACTTGATCCTCGCCGCGTTGTTCGTGGTACCGATCGCCCTGGGCGGAAAAATGCTGTTGCCCGGTTCGGTGCTGCCCGACTCCTACGTGATCAGCCTGCCGATGGCCCAGGCCCACCCGGCCCTCGCCGTACTGGCGTTCATCGGCGGGGCTTCGGCAGCCACCGGCATGGTCATCGTGGCCAGCATCGCGTTGTCGACCATGGTCTCCAACGACATGCTGTTGCCGTGGTTGCTGCGCCGCTCCAGCGCCGAGCGGCCGTTCGAAGTGTTCCGCCACTGGATGCTCTCGGTACGCCGGGTGAGCATTGTGATCATTCTGCTGCTGGCGTATGTGAGCTACCGTCTGCTGGGCTCGACTGCCAGCCTGGCCACCATCGGCCAGATCGCTTTTGCCGCGGTGACCCAACTGGCCCCGGCGATGCTCGGTGCGCTCTACTGGAAGCAGGCCAACCGGCGCGGTGTATTTGCCGGCCTGGCCGCCGGTACATTCCTGTGGTTCTACACCTTGGTCCTACCGGTGACGGCGAAAAGCCTTGGCTGGTCGCTCAGCCTTTTCCCCGGCCTGACCTGGATGCACTCCCACCCATTCGGGCTGTCGGTGACGTCGCTGACCTTGGGTACAGTGTTCTCCCTGGCGGGTAACTTCACCCTCTTCGTCTGGGTATCGATGCTGTCGCGCACGCGAGTTTCCGAGCACTGGCAGGCAGGCCGGTTTATCGGCCAGGAAATCAACCAGCGCGCCAATGCTCGTTCCATGTTGTCGGTGCAGATCAGCGACCTGCTCAGCCTGGCTGCACGTTTCGTCGGCGAAGAACGTGCCCAGCAGAGCTTCATTCGCTTTGCCTATCGCCAGGGTAAAGGCTTCAACCCCAACCAGAATGCCGACAACGATTGGATCGCCCATACCGAGCGTTTGTTGGCCGGCGTACTCGGCGCCTCCTCGACGCGGGCAGTGGTGAAAGCCGCGATCGAAGGCCGGGAAATGCAGCTGGAGGACGTAGTACGCATCGCCGACGAAGCCTCCGAGGTGCTGCAATTCAACCGCGCCCTGCTGCAAGGCGCTATCGAGAACATTACCCAAGGCATCAGTGTGGTGGACCAGTCGCTCAAGCTGGTGGCCTGGAACCGGCGCTACCTGGAGCTGTTCAACTACCCGGAAGGTTTGATCAGCGTCGGCCGGCCGATTGCCGACATTATTCGCTACAACGCCGAGCGCGGCCTGTGCGGGCCGGGTGAAGCCGAAGTGCACGTGGCGCGACGCCTGCACTGGATGCGCCAGGGCCGCGCGCACACCTCCGAGCGCCTGTTTCCCAATGGCCGGGTGATCGAGTTGATCGGCAACCCGATGCCCGGTGGCGGTTTTGTCATGAGTTTCACCGACATCACCGCGTTCCGCGAAGCCGAACAGGCACTGACCGAGGCAAACGAGGGCCTGGAACAGCGAGTGACCGAGCGCACCCATGAGTTGTCGCAGCTCAACGTGGCGCTGACCGACGCCAAAGGCGTGGCCGAATCTGCCAGCCAATCGAAGACGCGATTCCTGGCGGCGGTGAGCCACGATCTGATGCAACCGCTGAACGCCGCACGTCTGTTCTCCGCCGCCCTCTCCCACCAGCACGACGGCCTGTCCGACGAGGCGCGGCAACTGGTGCAGCATCTGGACAGCTCGTTGCGCTCAGCCGAAGACCTGATCAGCGACTTGCTGGACATATCGCGCCTGGAAAACGGCAAGATCAATCCACAACGCCAGCCCTTTGTACTCAATGAGCTATTTGACACCCTGGGCGCAGAATTCAAGGCGCTGGCCCATGAGCAAGGCTTGCGCTTCCGTTGGCGCGGCAGCCGCCTGCGAGTGGACAGCGACATCAAGTTGCTGAGGCGGGTGTTGCAGAACTTTCTGACCAATGCCTTCCGTTATGCCGACGGGCCCGTACTGCTGGGCGTACGTCGACGTCAGGGCGAACTGTGCCTGGAAGTATGGGACCGAGGCCCGGGCATTCCGCCGGACAAGCAAAAAGTGATCTTCGAAGAATTCAAGCGCCTGGACAGCCACCAGACCCGCGCCGAGAAGGGCCTGGGCCTGGGCTTGGCGATTGCCGACGGCCTGTGCCGCGTGTTGGGCCATCGCCTGAGCGTGCGCTCGTGGCCGGGCAAGGGCAGCGTGTTTAGCGTGTGCGTGCCGCTGGCGCGCAACCAGGCCAGCCCGCAGCCAAAAGCCGCCGTGGAGAACGGCCTGCCCCTGAGCGGTGCGCGGGTGCTGTGCGTGGATAACGAGGAAAGCATCCTGATCGGTATGCGCAGCCTGCTGACACGCTGGGGCTGCGAAGTCTGGACCGCCACCGACCAGACCGAGTGCGCAGCGCTGCTGGCCGACGGTATGCGACCGCAACTGGCGCTGGTGGATTATCACCTGGACCACGGCGAAACCGGCACCGAACTGATGGGCTGGCTGCGAGCGCAATTGGCCGAGCCTATTCCCGGCGTTGTGATCAGTGCCGACGGGCGCCCGGAGATGGTGGCGCAGGTGCATGGGGCGGGGCTGGACTACCTGGCCAAGCCGGTGAAGCCGGCGGCGTTGAGGGCACTGTTGAGCAGGCACCTGCCCTTGTAAAAGGGTCGTGCGTGGTCAAAATGTGGGAGGGGCTTGCCCACTCCCACATTTGGCCCCAAGTCTATTCGGGGAGATGCGCCACGCCATCCGAATCTGTCATCGCTCGCTCCAGCAAATCCGCCGGAAGGCTCTTGCTGGCTCGGGCGCCGAGCAACCTTAACTGCTCGGTACGGCTGACCAGATTCCCACGCCCGTCCGTCAATTTGTTGCGCGCCGCACTGTAAGCCTTGTCCAACTGCTGCAGCCGGTTGCCCACTTCGTCCAGGTCCTGGATAAACAACACGAACTTGTCGTACAGCCAACCGGCACGCTCGGCGATTTCCCGGGCGTTCTGGCTCTGACGCTCCTGCTTCCACAGGCTATCGATCACCCGCAGGGTGGCGAGCAAGGTGGTGGGGCTGACAATCACGATATGGCGATCGAAGGCTTCCTGGAACAAATTCGGTTCAGCCTGCAAGGCCGCGGAAAAAGCCGCCTCGATCGGTACGAACAGCAGAACGAAATCCAGGCTGTGCAAACCTTCCAGGCGCTTGTAGTCCTTGCCGGCCAAGCCCTTGACGTGATTGCGCAAAGACAGCACATGCTGCTTCAACGCCGCCTGGCCAATCACTTCGTCATCCGCCGCCACGTACTGTTGATAGGCGGTCAAGCTGACCTTGGAGTCGACCACCACCTGCTTGTCACCCGGCAACATGATCAGCACGTCCGGCTGGAAGCGCTCGCCATCCGGGCCCTTGAGGCTGACCTGGGTCTGGTATTCGCGGCCTTTTTCCAGGCCTGCGTGTTCCAGCACCCGCTCAAGAATCAGTTCCCCCCAGTTGCCCTGGGTTTTCTGCCCCTTGAGGGCGCGGGTCAGGTTGGTGGCTTCGTCCGACAGGCGCAGGTTCAGTTGCTGCAGGCGCTCAAGCTCCTTGGCCAGGGAGAACCGCTCACGGGCTTCGTTTTGATAGCTTTCTTCAACGCGTTTCTCGAAGGACTGGATGCGCTCCTTGAGCGGGTCGAGCAACTGGCCCAGGCGTTCCTGGCTGGTTTCGGCGAAGCGCTGTTCGCGCTCGTCGAAGATTTTACCGGCAAGCTCGGCGAACTGCGCACGCAGCTCGTCCCGTGAGCCTTGCAGGTCAGTGAGGCGCTGCTGATGGCTCTCCTGTTGCTCGCGCAATTCCGCGCTCAGGGCTGCGGCCAAGGCGTCGAGACGGCGCAGTTCGGTTTCCTTGGCGCTGCGATCGAGGTTCCAGGCATGGGCGGCATCGCGGGCGTTATCGCGGTCGATCTGCAACAGTTCGACTTCGCGACCCAGTGCCGCCAGGTCGGCCTGTTTGGCGGCGTTGGCCTGGCTCAGGTCGCTGATTTCATCGCGACTGGCATCCAGCTGGGCGGCGAGCCCCTCTTGGGCCAGTTGCGCGTTTGCCAGGCGTTCTTCCAGCAGTTCCCAACCGGTGTTGCGCGCGTTCAAGCGCCGCTGAATCTGCCAGCACAGCGCCAGTAACGGTACGGCTGCGCCAACGAGCCCCAAGGCAATACTGGTCCAGTCAAAAACCATAGCCATTTCTGCCATCACCAAAAAAGATCAAGGGTAACCAAGCACAGGGCCCGAAGACAGCTCAGTCTTCGACCTGGCGCAGTTCACTCTGGGCGCGACGATCGCCGGCGCGAGCGGCCGAGCGTAATAGATCATGACCAATGCGCCGGTCACGTGCGTTTCCGCACTCGCGGCACATCAGCTGGCCGAGACGACTCTGTGCGGCCACCACGCCTTCCCGGGCAGGCTGCTTGAGCAAACGCCCAGCGAAGTGCTTGACGTTGCGGCTCTGGCCCAGACGCGGGCTGTCGAGTAGCCACAGAGCGACCTTCAAGGAAAAACGCTTGGGTGCGGTAACAGTTTGAGTAGTGTCGGTAACAGAAGGTGATACTGAGCGAAACTTCATAAAGCACTGTGGGACAGAACGGAAGGCGCGCCACTCTACTCTTTTTTTCGTACAGGTAAAGCTGAAAAAAACCTGCACGCCCGTCCTAGAGCAAGCGCTTGGGACAATCCACAGAAGCTGTGGATAACTCAGTGGACAACCCTCCTTGAACTCGCGCAAAGGCCCATGGAACGGGGCCCCCGGTCAAACTGACGATTTTTTCACCAATAAAAAAAAGCCAGATTTTTCATTGACTTAAATTTTGATTACAGGCAAATGGGCGCCCTTCGCGGTGAGTGGCAGGAGGGTTACACATGCCGCAACCAATGTGCACAAGTAACTATTCAAGGGTTATATCGCCGGCGTTTTTTGATTCAACACGCGTTAAACATGTTACTGCCAGGACAAACCCGGGGGCTTTTCAAATCTGTCCCGGCTCGCCACACTGCGCCACCGTCAACGCAACTCTGTAGGGCCGATGAAAGGAATTCTGCTTTTCGCCATGCTGCTGTTGGCCATCTGCGCGACATCGTTGGGAATCAATGCAGCGCTACCCTCTCCGGACGGCGCGTTGTTCGCTATCGCGATTTTGCTCTCGGCCGCCTTTACCGCCGCGAGCCTGTGCATCGAACTGAGTGACGGCCGGATCAATGATCTTCACGAGGTCATGAAACTGATCGAGACCGGCCAGTCCTTGCGCCTGACGCTCGCCGCTTACGCACTGGGCTGCGCCCTGGCTGCGTCTGTGACCGTATTGGTCTATCGTGGAATGCTCGGCGGCTGATTAAAGTTTTTTGCCAACCCCCTTCCCTTCCCTGCTTCATTCCGTTACTATCCGCGGCGTTAGTACCAAGCTGAAAGTCAATTCTGGTCGAACAAGTCCCCTGAACCACACGGGATCGACCACCTCGATGGTTTCCAGGTATCGCTTGCGACGACACTGCCTTTGAACAAGCAAAGGGTGTCGCGAAGTTTACATACTCTGACCGAACCAACCTGCAAATTGATCAGGATCTTCACCCCGGGCCCAGAACCTTTGCCCCTGTTGTGTTGCCTGCCCTCCTAAGTACCTACCTGCCAGCCCAAGCGCGCCTAAATTATTAGCGCTTCAAACTGGCTGCTTTGTTCCAGTCAGGTTCTTCGTTTGATCAATGGTGATCAGCGTTACTGGAACGTTTTAACGTTGCACGGTTCTTATCCGTGTCATTTGTAGGAACACCAATAATATGAACGCTCAAATCCACACTCAGGATGCCATTCGCACCCTCACTAACGCTTTTGCCCCAATGAACTGCCTGATCATGGCCGCTCGCAAAGGCTGCTTCAGCTTCACCCTGGTCAATGAACACGGTATCGCTCGTCACAGCGAACGCCTGTACCCCGATCAATACTCCAGCGCAGAACCGCTGCAGGCCGTGATCGAGCGTACCCGTCAGGCACTGACTGCCTGATCGACCGAGTCGCTGAAAACAAAAACCCTGTCTGAAAAACAGGGTTTTTTATTGCCTGAAATTTGGCGCGGGCCGGTATTTACTAAGCACCGATAGATATAAACGTTATAACTGAATAGATAAGATGTTTTAAAAACAGTCCTTTACATCATGAATATGACACTACACTTCAACTCAAGCGGCATCGTCCGCTTGCGACGGGCCTGAGATCCGATTCACCGCTGCCAAGCCCTCCTTCTCAGGCTCGTCAACCCCATTTATGGACTGAGGCTTGTATGGGTATTGCCGCCAGCGAATTGTGTCGTTATGTGATCAGGCCGACCTTGACCTACCTCGGCTGCCATAACCCAACAGCCGAGTCCTTGTTACTGGGGATCGCCGCCAGCCAGTCAGAACTGGGGTCGGCCCTGCATGATCGGCGCGGCCATGGCCTCTATAGCATCACTGAACCCCGCCACCGTGCCCTCTGGGACGAATACCTGGCGCTGGACCCGGAACGCGCAAGCCTGGTGCGCGGGCTGGCCAGCCAACATGCGTTTCTGAGTGCGCCCCAGTTGGAGTTGACGGTAAACCTGCGATACGCCACGGCAATCGCCTGGCTGCTGGTAGAACAACATCGCCCAGCACTCCCCGCCCCAGGCGACGTATTGGCCATGGCGCGTATCTGGAAAGAAATATTCCACCCTCAAGGTCGGCTGCGGGATTTCACCCAAGCCTGGCAAACCTGTGTTCCAGCCATGAAACAGGTGATCTGCTGACCGGGTAAATTGCAAGATTCGGCAAAAAACAGCGAATCTGGTCGGATTGTCCTACAAAACCGCTCTATCTCCTGCATTACACCCTATAGCGCGATCGCAAATTTATTGTTACTTTCCGCTGCGGTGATCACCTCGGAGTTCTAATAATGAAAAAAGTAATGCTCAAGACCACACTTAGCCTCGCCGTTGCCATGGCATCCTCCCAACTATTCGCCAGCGGCTTTGCCCTGAACGAACAGAGCGTCAGCGGGATGGGTACTGGTTTTGCAGGTCGATCTTCTTCTGCCGATGATGCAAGCACTGTGTTCGGCAACCCTGCCGGTATGGCACGCCTGGAAGGTCAACAGATCACCGGCGGCGTTGCAGCCATTGATGCTTCTACTGATATCAGCGACGTCAGCGGCCGCTCCCGCGGCAGCAACAAAGGCGACATGGTGCCATTCACCGCCGTCCCTTTCGGTTTCTACACCAATAAACTCAACGATCAGTGGGCTGTCGGCTTCGGTGTCTATGCACCGTTCGGCCTGGTAACCGACTACGAAAGCGGCTTCCAGGGCCGTGGCTTTGGCAGCAAGAGTGAAGTGAAAGTCATCACCTTCCAGCCAACGGTCAGCTACGCCTTCAACGACCGTGTTTCCGTTGGTTTTGGCCCGACCATCAACCGCATCGCCGGCACCCTGGAATCAGACCTGACGCTGAACGCTCTCGCGCCAGACACCAACATCAAGATCAAGGGTGACGACACCGCGCTGGGCTTCAACATCGGCGTGCTGGTACAAGCCACCGATACCACCCGCGTCGGCCTGACCTATCACTCCAAGGTCAGCTACAAGCTGGACGGCCACACCGAAGTCACCGCACCAGCCGCGACCGCTGCCGCCCTGCGCAGCAATCGCTACGATGCGTCGCTGAAGATCGATACGCCTGAGTCCTACGACCTGTCGGTGACCCAAGACCTGACCGACGCCTGGAAACTCTATGCAGGTGCAACCTGGACACGCTGGAGCCGCTTGAAAGACATCACCGTCAAGAACGACGGCGTGTCCGGCGCAACAGGCGGCGCGCTCGCCCCTGCCTTGGTAGGCACTATCAAGGAAGACCAGAACTGGCACGATACCTGGGCCTATGCCGTGGGTACTTCGTATCAGCTCACCAAGCAAGTGGTGTTGCGTACCGGCCTGACTTTCGACCAGTCGCCTACCAACAACACGGATCGTTCGCCACGCATCCCGACCGGCGACCGCACGATCTTCAGCCTGGGCCTGGGCTACGAGGTCATGCCGAACATGACCATCGACCTGGCCTACTCCTACCTGAAGGAAGAAGACGTCAAGGTTTCGCGCTCCAACCAATTGGCCAGCTACAACGCCAAGTATGAAAACAGTGCCAACGGTTTCGGCCTGGGCATGACCTACAAGTTCTAAACCGCGACCGTATAAAAAAGCCCCGCTCTCCTGTGAAGGAGGCGGGGCTTTTCAGTGGCTGGTTATCAGGGTTTGGATGCTATCGCCTGCTCGACCGCCTTGATCAACTCCGGGCTGTCCGGCTTGGTCAGGCTGGAAAAGCTGGCGACAACATTGCCCTGGCGATCCACCACGTACTTGTAGAAGTTCCACTTCGGCGCCGCGTCGGCCTGCTCGGCAAGGACCTTGAACAGATGCACCGCATCCGGCCCCTTGACCTTCTGCGGCTCGGTCATGGTGAAGGTCACGCCATAATTCACGTAGCAGACCTTGGCGGTCTCCTCCCCGGTCTTGGCTTCCTGCTTGAAGTCATCGGACGGCACGCCAATCACTTCCAGGCCTTCGCCCTTATAGCGTTGATATAAGCCTTCCAGGCCCTTGAACTGCGGGGCAAAGCCGCAGAAGCTCGCCGTATTGACGATCACCAAGGGTTTGCCAGCGAATTGCTGGCACAGGTCAATGGATTCCTTGGCCCGCAGTTTGGGCAATTGGCCCGTAAGCAGCGACGGGCAGCTGGCGGCCATGGCCACGCTGCCAACAGCCATGAGGACGGGTACAGCGAGCCAGCGCATCAACATGATCAAAGTCCTTGAGTCAGTTCAGGCATTGAACTTAACAGATCGCCATGCCCAGTTGCATCAACGCCAGGCCACCTTGCTGCCAACCCCACCAGGCCAGTAGCAACAGAAGCAACCCTGCCGCCATCACCATCAAGCGCACCGCTACCCTCATGCCGCCTCCATCTGCGCCTGCACACGCGCCACTGGCCGCTCACGCACCGGCCAGTTCAAGGCCGCGGCGAGCAGGCTGAGCAGAATCGCCACCTGCCAGATCAAATCGTAGTTGCCGGCTCGATCATAGACTACCCCGCCCAGCCAACCGCCGAGGAACGAACCGAGTTGATGGAACAGGAACACAATCCCGCCGAGCATCGAAAGGTTGCGTACGCCAAACAACGTCGCGACGGTGCCGTTGGTCAGCGGCACGGTGGACAACCACAGAAACCCCATCGCCATGCCAAACAGATAGGCCGTCACTTCAGTGACTGGCGCCCACAGGAACAACACAATCACCACCGCCCGCAGCAGGTACAGGCCGGTCAGCAAGCGCGGCTTGGACATGCGCCCGCCCAGCCAGCCAGCGGTATAGGTGCCGAACACATTGAACAGACCGATCAAGGCCAGCACCGTGGTGCCCACCGTGGCCGGCAGATGTTGGTCGACCAGGTACGCCGGCAAGTGCACACCGATAAACACAACCTGGAACCCGCACACAAAAAAACCGAAAGACAGCAGCCAGAACCCGGAGTGAGAGCAGGCTTCCTTCAACGCTTCGCGCAGGGTTTGCTGACCGACCGTGACCGGCAACGGCCGGTCCTTGAGCATGGCAACCAGCGGCAGGATCAACGCCACCATCAAGCCCAACGCCAGCAACGCTGCGGACCAGCCCAGCCAACCGATCAAGCCGAGGGTGCCGGGCACCATGGCGAACTGGCCGAAGGACCCGGCGGCGCTGGCAATGCCCATGGCCATGCTGCGTTTTTCCGGCGGTACGGCGCGACCGACCACACCGAGAATCACTGAAAACGAGGTACCGGACAGGCCGATGCCAATCAGCAAGCCTGCACTCAGGGACAATGACCACGCGGAGTCGGACATCCCCATCAGCACCAGGCCCACGGCGTACAACACGCCGCCGACAAACACCGCTCTGGTTGCGCCGAAACGGTCGGCCAAGGCACCGGTAAACGGCTGCGCCAGGCCCCAGATCAAGTTCTGCAAGGCAATGGCGAAGGCGAAGGTCTCACGCCCCCAGCCGAATTCGCTGCTCATCGGCGCCAGAAACAGGCCGAAGCCATGCCGTACGCCCAAAGACAACGCCAGGATCAGCGCACTCCCCACAAGGATCCAACCGCTGGTGCGCCACATCGAGGTCATTTTTTATTCTCCGCTCACGGGTATATACCCGCTTGTAGTCGAACAAACCGCCGTTCAGGCGAGTTCATCCAGCAAGGCCAACAAGGTTTCGCGCTTTTCAGCGCCGAGCTTATCAATCAGTTTCTGTTGCGCCGCTTCCCATGCCGGCAACGCGGCGGCCAATCGCTGCTGGCCACTTTCAGTCAACAGCACAAGGCGGTTTCGCAGGTCATCGCCCTCGACCAATTGCACCAACCCCTCTCCCTCCAGAACACGCAGGTTGCGCCCCAGGGTGCTGCGATCCAGGCCCATGGCTTCGGCCAGGCTGGAAATGCTCGGTTGGTCAAGGCGCTGCAGGTTACACAGCAAAGAATACTGGGCGACGTTGATCCCGAAGCCGTCGAGAGCGCCGTCGTAATGCCTGCTGACGCCACGGGCGGCGCGTCGCAGGTTGGTGCATAAACATTGGGAAGCAAGCATAGAGCGTGTATATACCCGGAGTTAAGGAATTGCAAGAAAGCGTTACAGCGCCAACCCGACCAGGACAGCGACTTCCAGTAGTTCCAATAGCGCGCCTGCCGTGTCGCCCGTGGTACCGCCAAGGCGCCTGATCATCAAGTGACGCAGCCCCATAAAGCACAGCGCCGCCAGCAACACCGCAATACCGCCGTTGAAACCACCGATCAGGATGCAGGTCAATCCGCTGAGGATCAGCACCTGCTGGCCGACAATCCGCGGTAAGTAGTCCGACAAGGCCTGGCCCAACCCTCCTACCCGCACATAGCGCGTGGTAAGAAACAGCGCCAGCATCGAAGCCCGTCCGATCAACGGCGCCAGGATCAGGGCGGCGCCATTATGCTGCTCGATCAAGGCCACCAACGCGCTGAACTTGAGCAATAGCACCAAGCCCAGGGTAACCACCGCAATCGGCCCGCTGCGCGGATCTTTCATGATGCTGAGGGTGCGCTCGCGATCACCAAAGCCACCCAACCAGGCATCGGCGCTGTCCGCCAGGCCATCCAGGTGCAGGCCACCGCTGAGCAGCACCCAGGCCGTCAGCAACAGCGCGGCGTGCAGCAGCAAGGGCGCGCCCATCAATACCAGGTTCAACCCCCACAGCAATAGACCGAACAGCAGTCCCACCAGCGGATAAAACAGTAACGAACGGCCTAGCTCCTGAGGCTGCGGCATACCCGGCAAGCGGATCGGCAGGCAGCTGAGAAATTGCAGGGCGATCCAGAACGGCAACATCGTCACGATCCTTCTTTCAGTACGCCGTCGGCACCGACCTGCAGGCTGAAAAGCGCGCCGTGGCCGACCTCGACGTTCAGCAGTTGCTCGCGCGGCATCCCACGCGCCCGGGCCAGCAGCAGGCGCATCACGCCGCCATGGCTGACCAACAACACGCGCTGGCCGGCGTAAGCCTGATGCAGGCGTGACACCGCGCCGAGCACCCGCTCGGAAAATGCACTGACAGGCTCGCCTTGGGGCGGCGTGAACGCGTAGGGATCGGCCCAGAACAAACCCAGCCCTTCGGCATCGGTCTCCATCAGCGCCGCGGCGCTCTGGCCTTCCCAGGCACCGAAGTGGAGTTCTTGCAAAGCCGGCTCAAGGCTGACCGGCAAGCCGAGCTGTGCTCCCAGCTCCTGGGCAAACAAGGCGCAGCGTTGCAACGGTGAGCCGATCAACCGATCCCATGGCCCCTGCCCCACCACCGCGGCTCGCATCTGCGCCCAGCCCTTGGCGGTCAAGGCATCGTCCAGGCTGCCGCGCAGGCCGCCGCCCAGCTCGGTTTCGCCGTGGCGCAGCAGGTCCAGGTGCAAGGTCATGCGGGGCGATCTGCCACGGCCGCTTCGGCGAAGGTTGCCATCTGCCCGTGCAACGCACAGGCCAAACGCAACAACGGCACCGCCAGCGCCGCGCCGCTGCCTTCGCCCAGGCGCAAGCCCAGTTCCAGTAGCGGTTCGGCATCCAGGCTGTGCAACACATGGCGATGGCCCGGCTCGGCACCGCGATGCCCGAACACCAGCCATTCGCGGCACGCCGGGTTCAAGCGCACCGCCACCAGCGCGGCAACGCTGCAGATAAACCCATCCACCAGCACCACGATACCTGCCTGCGCACAGGCCAGGTAAGCGCCAACCAACGCGGCAATTTCAAAACCGCCGAGATTGAACAGCGTTTGCAACGCATCACCCCGTTGCCCGGCATGCAGCGCCAAAGCGCGCTCGATGACCGCGACCTTGTGGCTGACGCCCGCTGCATTCAAACCTGTGCCCGGGCCAGTCAGGTCGCTCACCTGGCAATCCAGCAATGCACAGGCCAACGCGCTGGCCGCGGTGGTATTGCCGATACCCATCTCGCCGCCGATAAACACCTGCGCACCGCGTTCCAGAGCGCGGTGCGCGCTGTCTCGGCCGGCTTGCAATGCCAACAGCCCTTGAGCCTGGGTCATCGCCGGGCCATCGACGAAGTTGGCCGTGCCCGCGCCGATATTCACATGACGCACGCCGGGCAAGTTCAGCGAGGGCGTCACCGTGCCAAGATCAATCACTTCCAGCTGCGCATCCAGTTGCCGCGCCAACACGCTGATCGCTGCACCACCGGTGACGAAGTTATGCAACATCTGCCCGGTCACTTCCTGAGGAAATGCCGACACGCCTTCGGCGACCACACCGTGATCACCGGCAAAAATCGCGATCCACAGTTGCTCCACCGACGGCTTGACCTGGCCCTGCAAACCCGCCAGCTGCACCGCCAGCGCCTCCAGCTGGCCGAGGGAACCGGCGGGCTTGGTCAATTGTTGCTGACGCGCCAGCGCCTGTTCATGGGCCGCAGTATCAATGGCCTTGCAGGGGTTGAGCCACCAGGAGTCCGTCATAACGCAGTACCTTTCAAAGTCAGGGGCAGGCCGGCAACCGTCAACACCACACGCTGACACCGCTCGGCCAAGGCTTGATGCAGCCAACCGGCTTCATCCACATAGCGGCGAGTCAATTCGCCCAGCGGCACGACACCCAGACCGGTCTCGTTGCTGACAAAAATGATTTCACCCGGCAGCGAGGCCAGGGTCTGCAGCAGTTGATCGCGCTCGAACACCAGACGATCGCTATCGTCGAGCATCAGCAGATTGGTCAGCCATAACGTCAGGCAGTCCACCAACAGGCAGCGGTCGGTAGCGGCGTTTTCACGCAGCACATGCGCCAGCTCGATGGGTTCTTCAATCAGCCCCCAATGATCCGGGCGACGTTCGCGATGCAGCGCCACCCGCTGATTCATTTCACCATCCAGCGGTTGGCTGGTGGCGATATAAGTGACCGGCAAAGCGCTGTCGCAGGCGAGCTTTTCAGCCAGGCGACTCTTGCCCGAACGGGCACCACCGAGGATTAATTGATACATGAGCAAATACCTTTTCCAGCCAGCCGAAAAAATTGCGATTGACACCATCCATTGTGGAAGGGGGCTTGCTCCCGATTAAGGTGTATCAGTCGATGCCTCAGTGACTGTGAAGCACTTATCGGGAGCAAGCCCCCTCCCACATTTGCGTCCTATACATGCCGTCAAATCCCGCACAATCGACGCAATAAATCCGTATCCAGGTGGTTCTCCACCAAGTCCGCCAACCGTTCGATATCACGCTCGCGCAACCCGTGATAATCCACCTCTTGCACCTCCTGCAATCCGGCCCACCGCAGCAAGGCACTGCACGCCGCCGGTGTTTCGAACAGCCCGTGCAGGTAAGTGCCGAGAATCTGCCCGTCAGCGCTCAGCGCGCCATCGCTGCGACCATCCTCCAGCAGCACCGCAGCGCTGAGCAGGGCATCGCCTGATGTCACACCCGCGTGAATCTCATACCCACTCACTTCAGCACCTTCGAGCACCAAGCGTCCGCGCACATTGCGCAGCTGCTTCTGCTCCTCCAGCGTTGTAGTAAACGCCAGCAGCCCGAGGCCGGCACTGGACCCGGCCACACCCTCCAGCCCAAGCGGGTCATGCACCTGCTCACCCAGCATCTGCAAACCGCCGCAAATCCCCAGCACCTTGCCGCCATAACGCAGATGCCGCGCCACGGCCGCATCCCAGCCATTGGCGCGCAAGAAGGCCAGATCGCTGCGTACGCTTTTGGAGCCAGGCAGGATGATCAGGTCAGCCGCAGGCATCGCCTGGCCCGGCCCGACAAACTGCAAATCCACCTGAGGATGCAGGCGCAGCGGGTCAAAGTCAGTGTGATTGCTGATCCGCGGCAACACCGGCACCACCACCTTGAGCACGTGGGCGGCCTTGTCGATCTGGCGCTGGTCGATGCCGTCTTCCGCTTCCAGGTGCAGGTCCATCACATAGGGCAACACGCCGACAACCGGCTTGCCGGTGCGCGCCTCCAGCCAATCCAGGCCGGGCTGCAACAGCGTGATATCACCGCGAAAACGGTTGATGATGAAGCCCTTGACCCGTGACTGCTCGCTGGGCGACAGCAATTCCAGGGTACCGACCAGATGGGCAAACACGCCGCCGCGATTGATATCGGCGATCAACAGCACCGGGCAATCCACCGCTTCGGCGAAACCCATGTTGGCGATGTCATTGGCGCGCAGGTTGATCTCGGCCGGGGAGCCCGCACCTTCGACCATCACCACCGGATAGGCTTGACTCAAACGTGCGTGGGAAGCCAACACCGCCTGCATCGCAATGGCTTTGTAGTCGTGATAGGCCACGGCGTTCATGCTGGTCACGGCGCGACCGTGGATGATCACTTGCGAGCCGGTGTCGCTGTTGGGCTTGAGCAGCACCGGGTTCATATCGGTGTGGGGTGCCAGGTTGGCGGCCTGGGCCTGCACTGCCTGGGCGCGGCCGATCTCGCCGCCTTCGGCCGTCACCGCGCTGTTGAGCGCCATGTTCTGCGGCTTGAACGGCACCACCGCAACACCCTGGCGCACCAGCCAACGGCATAGCGCGGTCACCAGGGTACTCTTGCCGGCGTCGGAGGTTGTGCCCTGCACCATCAGTGTACTCATGTGGCTTCCTTGTATGCGGCCAAAGCCTCGTCCAGCCGCAACCAGTCGGCTTCGGTGTCGGGCAAGCCGAAACGTACGCTGCTGTCGTGCACAAACAGGCGCAGCAGGATGCCGCGCTGGGCCATGAATTCGTGCAGGCGCTCGGCATGAGGCGTGATCAACCACTGGAACAATGCGCAGCCGCCGTGAGGTTGAAAGCCTCTGCGCTCAAGCAGTTCGAACAAGCGCTGGCCCGCTTCGACGCATCGATTGCGCTGGCGGGTGTGCCCATCCGTATCGCGCAGGCACACTTGGCCCAATACCCGCGTCGGCCCGCTGACTGCCCAGGGCCCGACCTGTTCGGCCAGCAACTTGAGCAACTTGCGTTCGGCCAGCACAAAGCCCAGGCGTACACCCGCCAGGCCGAAAAACTTGCCGAACGAGCGCAGTACGATCAGACCGACCTGATCTGCATGGCTCGCCAGGCTTGAATCAGGGGTCACGTCCATAAACGCTTCGTCCACCACCAGCCAGCCACCGCGCTGGACCAGCCGCGCGTGCCAGTCCAGCAAGCGTTGCGGGGGCAGGCTCAGGCCCGTGGGGTTGTTGGGGTTGACCACCACCAGCACATCGAGGCTGTCGAGAAAGAAGTCGACCTCCTGCTCCTGCACTTCACGCACCACATAACCGGCGCGGCGCCAGGCTTCGGCGTGCTCGGCATAGCAAGGCGAAAGCACGCCGACCTTGCCGGAGCGGCGCAGGCGCGGCAGTAACTGGATCGCGGCCTGGGAGCCCGGCACCGGTAACAACTGGGCGGCGCCGTAATACTCGCAGGCGGCCTTCTCCAGGCCGTCATCGGTTTCCGGCAAGCGGGCCCAGGCACGCAGCGGGATCTCGGGAATCGGCCACGGCCAGGGCGCCAGGCCACTGGACAGATCAAGCCAATCCGCTTCGGCAATCCCGTACTCAATCGCGGCCTTTCGCAGCCGACCACCGTGTTCAAGCATAGATTTGCGCCCCTACGCACAAGACCAGCAGCCACAACCATACGCCGCGCTGCACCAAGTGCCAGCCACGATCAATGGAGTCGGCATCGGCCGGCGGGCCTTCGCCCAACTGCGGGCGCTGATGCACCTCGCCGTGATAAATCGCTGCGCCACCGAGTTCGACGCCCAACGCACCGGCACCGGCAGCCATCACCGGACCGGCGTTAGGGCTGTCCCACGTCGGGCCCTGGGTTCGCCAGCATTTGAGAGACCGGCGGGTTTTGCCCAATAGCGCGTAGGTCAAGGCCACCAGCCGCGCAGGAATGTAGTTGAGCACATCGTCGATCTTTGCAGCCGCCCAGCCAAAACGCTTAAAGCGCTCGTTGCGATAGCCCCACATGGCGTCGAGGGTGTTGCTCAGGCGATAAAGCACCACGCCTGGCACGCCCGCCACCACAAACCAGAACAATGCGGCGAATACCGCATCGCTGCCGTTCTCCAGCACCGACTCGGTTGCGGCGCGCGCAACTTCGGTGCGGTCCAGTTCGCTGGTCTGGCGACTGACCAGGTAACTCACGCGTTTGCGTGCCTCATCCAGATCATCGCTGCGCAGGGCCTGGGCCACCGGCGTCACATGCTCGCCCAGGCTGCGCATGCCCAAGGCGCAGTACAACGCCAGGATTTCCAGGAGCCAGCCGATATATGGCGCCCACGATAACGCGGTGGCCAGCAAGGTCAGGGGCACTACTGCGATAAACCACGCGGTCACGCCATGGCTGCGCCAGCCACGCCCACCGCTATTGAAACGCTGCTCGATGCGCCCGGCGAAGTTGCCGAACGCCACCAGCGGATGCCAGCGCCTGGGTTCACCCAGCAGCGCATCCAGCGCCACCGCAGCGACACACAGCAAGGCCACACTCATTGACTCACTCCCCACTTGTTTTCATACAGCATGTCACTCAGCGGCCGCGGCTCGGTCCAGCCTTCGAGCTGCAACATCGGTGCCGGGTAGAACTCAGCCACCGGCCCCAGGCACAGTACGGCCAGGGGTTTCGCGCCGGCTGGCAAGCCCAGCAGTTCGGCCAACGCCAGGGGTTCGAACAGCGACACCCAGCCCATGCCCAGGCCTTCCACGCGCGCCGCCAGCCACAGGTTCTGGATTGCGCAAGATAGAGACGCCATGTCCATTTCCGGCAAGGTGCGGCGCCCGAAGATGTGGCGCTCGCGATCATCCATCAGTGCAGCCACCAGCACCTCGGCGCAGTCGCTGATGCCTTCGACCTTGAGCTTCATGAAGTCATCGGAGCGCTCGCCCAGGGCCTGCGCGGTGCGCGCGCGCTCTTCTTCCACCAACTGTTGAATCTGCCTGCGCAATGAACGGTCGCTGATGCGGATAAAACGCCACGGTTGCATCAGGCCTACACTGGGTGCCTGGTGCGCAGCCTGGAGCAGGCGGTGCAACAGTTCCGGGGCGACGCTGCCGCCGGTGAAGTGGCGCATGTCGCGGCGTTCGGCGATGGCGCGGTAAACGGCCTGGCGGTCGGCCTCGGGGAAGGCGTTGTCAGTCATGGCCTCATCGGGGGCAAGCCCCCTCCCACATTGGATTGGGTTTCAACTCGGTCAACTGTGGGAGCTGGCTTGCCTGCGATAGCGGTCTCAAGGTCTGGCGCGAACAACGCGGCCACCGCGCCAGGATTCGACGGAAAATAAAAGTGCACGTAGGAAGCGGTCAGCCGCCCTTGTCGGTAAACCGCTTCAGCCCCGCGCCCGCCGTTGGGGCTCAGGCCACGGGCGATCGGCGCCAATGCGGTGCTGGTCAAGGAGTGGTGATAAGTGTGCCCGCGCAACGTGCCTTCCGGCAATTCGACACTTTGCAGGGCCAGTGCCGCGAGTTTCTTTTGCATCACCGCATCGCCTGGCAGCACGCCAACCAGTTCGGCTCGGGCGCCCTCTACATCCGTCAGCGAATCGAGCAGATAGAGCATGCCGCCACATTCGGCGAGCAGTGGCTTGCCGGCGGCGTGATGAGCACGGATGGCCTCCAGCATCGAGGTGTTTGCCGACAGCGCCTGGTGGTGCAGTTCCGGATACCCGCCTGGCAGGTAAAGGCTGTCTGCCTGCGGCAGTTGGCGATCATGGATAGGTGAAAAAAACTCAAGCTCGGCCCCCATGGCCCGCAGCAAATCCAGGCTGGCGCCATAGGTAAATGCAAAGGCTTCGTCACGGGCGACGGCGATACGCACACCGGCAAGTAACGGTTCGGCCTTGATCACTTCGGGCGCGGCAAAGGTCACGGGCGGCGGCAGGGCCACTTCGCAGCTACTGCCCAATGCCTGGGCGGCAGCATCCAGGCGTACATCGAGGTCATTGAGTTCGCTGGCTTGCACCAGGCCCAGGTGGCGACTAGGCAGTTCGATACCGGTCTCGCGGGATAACGCGCCGTACCAACGCAAGCCCTCCGTGAGGCTGCCTTCGAGCAACTGGGCATGGCGCAAGGTGCCGACACGGTTGGCCAGCACGCCGGCGAACGGCAGGTCGGGCTGATAG
This sequence comes from Pseudomonas sp. W2Aug9, assembly GCF_023127755.1. Taxonomy (NCBI): domain Bacteria; kingdom Pseudomonadati; phylum Pseudomonadota; class Gammaproteobacteria; order Pseudomonadales; family Pseudomonadaceae; genus Pseudomonas; species Pseudomonas sp. W2Aug9. Next base: position 237,174 of record NZ_SPKL01000035.1, read on the forward strand.
CGCGCAAGGCCCAGGGCCAGGGCACCAAAGGTCTGGGCCATGGCAGTCCCGTCGATCACCCCCAGCACTGGCACGCCGAAGTGCCGCGCCAGGTCGGCGCTGGAGGGGGTACCGTCGAACAGCCCCATCACGCCTTCGATCAGGATCAAGTCGGCCTCCCCCGCCGCTTCCCACAGCAGACGACGACTTTCCTGCTCGCCCACCATCCACATGTCCAATTGATACACCGGCGCACCGCTGGCGCGCTCGTGGATCATCGGGTCGAGAAAGTCCGGCCCGCATTTGAACACGCGCACCTTGCGCCCCAGGTTGCGATGCAAACGGGCCAGCGCAGCGGTGACCGTGGTTTTGCCTTGGCCGGACGCCGGAGCGGCGATCAAGAAGGCTGGGCATTGGCGGGGCTGATTCAAAGTTCAACGCCCTTCTGTGCCTTGATACCGGCCTGGAACGCGTGCTTGAGCATGCCCATTTCGGTGACGGTGTCGCCCATTTCGATCAATTCAGGCTTGGCACCACGGCCAGTGACCACCACATGCTGCATCGGCGGGCGGGCTTGCAGGTCGCTTAGCACCTGGTCCAGGTCGAGGTAGCCGTGCTTGAGAGCGATGTTCAGTTCATCCAGCACCACCAGGCCAATGGAAGGGTCATTGAGCATTGCCCGGGACACCGCCCAGGCTGCTTCGGCGGCGGCGATATCGCGTTGACGATCCTGGGTTTCCCAGGTGAAGCCTTCGCCCATGACGTGGAAGCGAACTTGCTCGGGGAAGCGCCGGAAGAACAGCTCTTCACCTGTGCTGTTGCGGCCCTTGATGAACTGCACCACACCGCACTGCATGCCATGGCCCATGGCGCGGGCCAACATGCCGAAGGCCGAACTGCTCTTGCCTTTGCCGTTGCCGGTCAATACCAGCAACAAGCCGCACTCATTCGGCGAATTGGCGATGCGCTCGTCGATCACGGCTTTTTTGCGCAACATGCGCGCCAGGTGGCGTTCGTCGCGGTCGGGGGAATCGGTCATGGCAGCTCTCCGTTGGGGCTGGACAAAAACGGCGGGCAGGAAAAAGAAAAAACAGACAGCCAAGCATCGCCCACCGTGATGCTGTTGAATGTTCAAGGCCGGTCTCCGGACTCATGAGTGGCGCGTCTTGTCGAAGCAGCCGAGGGCGCGCCTTCCCATATCGCGGGCGATACAGTGGCAAACAGCACCGTCTTGACTCATTTACCGTTGCGGGGGCAGCGCCGGAATCGCGGCAGCACTGTGTACAAGTGCGCTCGCTCACCGGCTTCCCTGTTTCACCCTGTCGACGCGCACGCCACAGAGCACCTGGAACAAGCCGCGAAGGTTAGTGGGTTGGGGGTGGAGCGTCAATTAAAGCTGGCCTTGTACTTGAACCATCCGTACAGCGTGCTTCTCTACCCTTACAGGTATCAAGGAGAAAACCATGCCTAAAACCCGACTGGCCTTACTGATCATGCTCACCGGCAGCCTCGCCGCCTGCGGCGAAAGCTCCACCTTGCAAGTCTCCGATGGCACCGGGCCCTCGCCCAAACTGCCGGAGCCGAACAAGACGCTGATTCCCACCGTCAACATCGCCCCGGCGATCGGTTGGCCTGAAGGCGCCAAGCCAACGGCTGCCGCCGGCACCCAAGTGGCCGCATTCGCCGAGGGCCTGGAGCATCCACGCTGGCTCTACGTACTGCCCAACGGCGACGTGTTGGTGGCCGAGACCAATGCGCCACCCAAGCCAGACGACACCAAAGGCGTGCGGGGTTGGGTGATGGAAAAAGTCATGGGCCGCGCCGGTGCCGGTGTGCCGAGCCCGAACCGCATTACGTTGTTGCGCGATGCCGATCATGACGGCGTGGCCGAAACGCGTACAGTATTTCTGCAAAATCTGAATTCGCCGTTTGGCATGACACTGGTGGGCAACGACCTGTACGTGGCGGACTCGGACAAGTTGCTGCGTTTTCCTTATCAGCCAGGTGAAACTGCAATCACATCCCAAGGCACCACAGTCGTGGATTTGCCAGGCGGCCCCTTGAACCACCACTGGACGAAAAACGTGGTGGCCAGCAAGGATGGCAGCAAGCTGTATGTAAGCGTCGGCTCCAACAGCAACGTTGGCGAAAACGGCCTGGACGTCGAGCAAGGCCGAGCTGCAATCTGGGAAGTCGATCGCGCCACCGGCCAACACCGCATTTTTGCCTCCGGTCTGCGTAACCCCAATGGCATGGCCTGGGAACCACAGAGCGGCAAGCTGTGGACGGCGGTCAATGAGCGCGATGAAATCGGCAGCGACCTGGTGCCGGACTACATCACCTCGGTCAAGGATGGCGGCTTCTATGGCTGGCCCTTCAGCTATTACGGCCAGCATGTGGATGTTCGCGTCACGCCGCAAAACCTGGACTTGGTTGCCAAAGCCATCGCGCCAGACTACGCGGTAGGCCCGCACACCGCTTCACTGGGGCTGACCTTCGCCGAGGGCAGCAAGTTGCCTGCGCAATTCAGCAACGGCGCGTTTATCGGCCAGCATGGTTCGTGGAATCGCAAGCCGCACAGTGGCTACAAGGTGATTTTTGTGCCGTTTGAAGGGGGCCAGCCGAAAGGACAGCCGGTGGATGTGCTGACGGGGTTTCTCAACAGCGACGAGAAAGCCATGGGCCGGCCGGTGGGCGTGGTGATTGATCAGCAGGGTGATTTGCTGGTGGCTGATGATGTGGGCAATAAGGTGTGGCGGGTTTCTGCAGCCAAGTAACCCATCTCAAGAGCATTGCAAATAATGTGGGAGGGGGCTTGCCCCCGATTGCGGTCTGTCAGCTGAGTATGTGCCGACTGTTACACCACTATCGGGGGCAAGCCCCCTCCCACACTGGATCTATGTACGACTCAAGGGTTGCGTGCCAGATTCCCCGGTAAAACCCGCTTGGCACTCAGGTAGGCATTCTGCCAATACGCTTTGGATAGCGTGTCGAGCTTAACCGTACCGCCGGTTTGCGGCGCATGCACAAAGCGCCCTTCCCCGACATAGATTCCCGCATGGCTGACCCGTGAACCACCGCCTGTGGCGAAGAACAGCAAGTCACCGGTTTGCAGGTTCTGCTCGCTGACGTCCTGGCCACGCATCACGATCAGTTCGCGGGTGGTGCGCGGCAGGGAAATGCCGGCGGCGTCGCGGAACACAAAGCCGATCAGGCCACTGCAATCAAACCCCGAATCCGGTGTGTTGCCGCCCCAGCGATAAGGCGTGCCGACCAGGCCCAGCGCACGGAAGAGCACGTCTTCGGCAGCAGGCGAAAAATTCTGGGTGGCGTAGTTGAATACCGGCTTGGGCTTGACCGCTACAGGCGCGGGCGGCGGTGGACGGCTGGCGCAGGCGCTGAGCAGCGCGGCGCAAACAATGAGCATCAGGCGGGCCGAGGTCGACATGTGCAGAACAATCCTGGTCTGGATGCGGCTTTCGCTGCCGAACGTTGAAAACCAGAACGCGCAAGCAAAGCTCGCGCGAACGGATAACAACAATGTCCAGGGATTCTAGCGCTTACACGTCAAACTTCAAGTATCACTTTAACTTTACTTACTAGCGGTAACCGTAGTCGGGGCCATGGCGAGTGCGCGCTTGGCTTCGATGAAGGTTTTGCTCCAGTAGCTGTCGCCCAGGTTATCGACCCGAACACCACCGCTGCGGCGGCTGCTGGAGTGGATAAACTGGTTATCGCCCAGGTAGATACCGGCGTGGCTGACACGACCACGACCACTGGTACTAAAGAAAAGCAGATCGCCCGGCTTGAGGTTGTTGCGTGCGACCAACGGTGCATCCACGTTGATCATTTCGCGGGTGGAGCGAGGCAGGTTCATGCCAGCTTCTTCACGAAACAGATAACCGATGAAACCGCTGCAATCGAAACCGGCTTCAGAGGTGCCGCCAAAACGGTAACGAGTACCGATCAGGGACTTGCCGCGTTCAAGAATGCTGTCGGCCAGAAGGGGCAGCTGGTAAGGCTTGCTGTCTGAAAACTCGGCGAGTTCTTTTTCGGTTGCCATCTCTTCTTCATAAACAGAAGCAGACTGTGCAGCAACGAACTTGGCCTGATTTTGAACCTGTGGTTTGGGCTGTTCTGCCACCTGTTGAGGGTGGGAGGCGCAACCAAACAATAGGGTAACGAGTGCGAGAGGCACGAGGGGTGCGAAGCGATTTAGCATGGGCACGACCGTGGCTGATGTGTAAAGAAGCCGAGACTATGCCCTCTATCACATCGATTTGCAAATTCAATCGTGATCTATGTGACTTATTGTTTGGACTATGCCATCTAAGCCGTAATTCCATTTATCACTGCACTTGCGTGGCCCGCTGGGCTCAAACGCAGGTTTTCTGGCGCCCGTAAAATGCCGATTAGTGGCAAATCAACGCCTTACCAACCCAGCGTTTCTTTCAGAAAAGGAATCGTCAATTTTCTTTGCGCCTGCAACGAAGCCTGGTCAAGCTGCTCAAGCAAATCGAACAGCGCGCTCATGCTGCGGGTGCCACGAGTCAGGATAAAGTGCCCGACTTCGTCGGTCAGGTGCAGGCCACGTCGGGAAGCACGCAGCTGCAGGGCACGCAACTTGTCCTCATCGGACAACGGGCGCATCTGGAAGATCAACGCCAGGGTCAGGCGCGACTTGAGGTCGGCCAGCTTCACCGGCAGCTCACGAGGCGATGTGGAAGCGGCGATCAGCAAACGACGACCGCTGTCGCGCAGGCGGTTGAACAGGTGAAACAGCGCTTCTTCCCAATCCGCCTTGCCGGCCACCGCCTGCAAGTCGTCTAGGCACACCAGTTCGTATTGCTCAAGGTTGTCGAAGATGCCGATGCCGCGGTCCATCAACTCGGCCAGGGGCAAATACACTGCCGGCTCGCCCATCTGTTCGAAACGCAGGCACGCGGCCTGCAACAGGTGGGTACGCCCCACGCCATGCTTGCCCCACAGATAGATCAGGCTTTCAGTCCACCCGGCGTCGGCTTCGCAAAGCCGCTCCACATAGCCGAGTGCAGCGGCATTGGCGCCTGGGTAGTAATTGATAAAGGTAGCGTCATCACGCAGACGCACACCTAGGGGCAGCTGAATCGGTTTCATGCTGACTGAACGGCTCCCATCGAACCGTTAGTGGCCTCTGTGTAAAGTTTGCAAAGTTTATACCCGTGACGCCGGGTGCACAATGCAGCAGACCACAAGCAAAATCAAAGGTTTGCGTTAACTTGGCGGTTTCACGCGGATTGTTTGACGCACCACCGCCAGAAACAACAAACCCGGCCTTGGCCGGGTTGTGACATTGCGATTACAACTCGGGCTCATCAACGCCCGTATACACGTCCGAATCCTTGTACAAGTCGTGAACATGACGCACCAGCACCATGATCACCGCCGCCACCGGCAGCGCCAGCAGAATGCCGGTAAACCCGAACAACTCGCCACCCGCCAGGATCGCAAAGATCACCGCCACCGGGTGCAGGCCAATCCGATCGCCTACCAGCAACGGCGTAAGTACCATGCCTTCCAATGCCTGGCCGACCATGAACACCGCGACAATCCCCAGCATTGGGTAGAGGTCGCCGCCAAACTGGAACAGTCCGGCCACCAGCGCCGCACCGATACCAATCACAAAGCCCATATACGGCACGATGGCTGCCAGGCCTGCGATCAAGCCGATCAACAGCCCCAGCTCCAGACCGATGGCCATCAAGCCAGCTGCGTAGATCACCCCCAACGCCAGCATCACCAGCAACTGACCGCGAACGAATGCCCCCAGTACTTCATGGCATTCTGCAGCAAGGGAGACGATGCGTTCTTCACGGTCACGGGGCAGCAGGCTGCGGATCTTGGCCATCATGATGTCCCAATCACGCAGCAGGTAAAACGCCACCACCGGGATCAGCACCAGGTTGGTCAACCAGCCGATCAGCGCCAGGCTCGAAGCGGTTGCCTGGCTGAGCACCACCGTGACGATATCGGTGGTCTTGTCCATATGCTCGCTGATGGCCGCCTTGACCTTGTCGAACTTCCAGAACCCATCCGCCAACCCGAACTTGGACTGGGCCCACGGCATTGCCGTGTGCTGCAACCAGTCGAGCATCTGCGGCGCCAGCTCGTAGAGGCGAAACAGCTGCTTGGCCAGCATCGGCACCAGTATCAACACCAGCGCCGTGATAATCAGCGTGAACAGTGCGAACACCGTGACCACGCCCAAAGTACGCGACATACCGGCTTTTTCCAGGCGATCCACCACGGGATCGAACAGATAGGCGAGCAACAGCGCCACCAGAAACGGCGTCAGGATCGAATGCAGCAAGAACACAAAACCGCACAGCAGGACTATCCCGCCAAGCCACACCCAACGACGCGTATCCGCCATAAACCACTCCATCTATTATCGACGCCCTTCTTCTATATAGAAGAAGGAGCACTATTTACCAACGAAACCGCAGTTGCGCCTGAGGCTCAGGTACAGCAGCCGGTTGCGTGCCATCGACCACAGGTTGCTGGGCCGGGGTTTCACCTGCGGGAATTTCCTGCAACTTGGCCAGGCTCAATTGGGTACGCAGCTGCTCGGCACTGCCGTTGACGCGATACACAATGCGATTGCCGTCCACTAACTGCGGCTGACCGCCAAAGGGCTCCAGCAACCGGCCCAGGGCGGCGTAGCGCTCCAGGTTCATGCCTTGCACTTCCAGCAACTGCTCGCTGCTCACGCCAGGCTTGACCGCAAAGCGCGGCGCCAGCTTTTGGCTGACCTCCAGCAATACAGCATCTGCCAGTGCGGCAGTATCAGCGCCTTGGACGGTACCTTGCTCAGACTTATCGCCCAGCCACAGACGCCATTTGGCCTGCCACTGACTACCTTCCTGGCGCGCATGCACAGCCAGCAACGCATCGGCTCCGTAGCGCTCGGAGGCTGCACGCAAGGGCGCAGCGTCCGCGCTTTCCAGATTCGGTGCAGTGGCAACCACTTGCTCATCCAGGTCGCCCAGCGGCAGGCGCAACGGCAAGCCACGGTGTTGCGCGGCGCGGCGCAGTGTCTGGGCAACCGCCTGGCCATCGCCGACCAGGCTGCTGCCTTCGGTGGAATCGTTCAGCCACCAACCGAGAATCGACGGCCGATTACTGCCCCAGATCGACAGGCCGGCATCACGCAAGGCGCGGTCGGTGCTGACCGGGTCGAAGTCCACTTGCAGGCTCTCGGGCGGGCCCGCGTCGTAGCCATATTGGGTGATGATTTGTTGCGGGTCCTTGCGGATTGCCGCCAGGCCCGGGCCATCGGCGGCCTTGGCGTCGCCGGTGAGGCGAATCACCAGAGTCTGCACGGCGCGCTGGGTGGCCTGGTCACGCTCCTGGGGCGACTGGCTGCTGACCGGTTCGAGCACTTGATAGAGGCCATTGAGGGTTTCGGCATGACTCGCCAGGCTGACCAACGACAAACAGCCCACAAAGAAGAATTTACACAGACGCATGGAAGATTCCCGAACGACAAATTTAGCGGCTGGAACAGACCGCGTGAATCGGTTTAGCCAGGCTGTGACCACAGCACCCGGCAAAACATTCACAGGGCCTCGGTAAGTTTTTGTACTGTCATAAAGATAGCGGGTTCAAGGCTATACCTTAATACGCCGCTTGGCAGAGCCGATCAGCATTTTTTAACCGGCTTTTTTAATCTATATGGCCCTGCCCGTCGGCCCGAGGATGGCCGCTGCCCTTCAAGCCTGATAAAATCGCGCGCCTTCGCAGACCGTCAACGGCAGCGGCCTTTTTAAAAAGCGCCCGCCCGCTCGGTCGTTACCCCTGAATCCCCCCCTAAAGGCCTGGATCATGAGCAAGCAACCCTCCCTGAGCTACAAGGACGCCGGTGTAGACATCGACGCCGGTGAAGCATTGGTCGAACGCATCAAGAGCGTCGCCAAGCGCACTGCGCGCCCTGAAGTCATGGGCGGCCTGGGCGGTTTTGGCGCCCTCTGCGAAATCCCGGCCGGCTACAAGCAGCCTGTACTGGTGTCCGGCACCGACGGCGTAGGCACCAAGCTGCGCCTGGCCCTGAACCTGAACAAGCACGACAGCATCGGCATCGACCTGGTTGCCATGTGCGTCAACGACCTGGTGGTGTGCGGCGCCGAGCCGTTGTTCTTCCTCGACTACTACGCCACCGGCAAGCTCAATGTCGAAACCGCAACCCAGGTGGTCACCGGCATCGGCGCCGGCTGCGAACTGTCGGGGTGCTCGCTGGTCGGCGGCGAAACCGCTGAAATGCCAGGCATGTACGAAGGCGAAGACTACGACCTGGCCGGTTTCTGCGTCGGCGTCGTGGAAAAAGCCGAGATCATCGACGGCTCCAAAGTGGCTGCCGGCGACGCCCTGCTCGCCCTGCCATCGTCCGGCCCGCACTCCAACGGTTACTCGCTGATCCGCAAGATCATCGAAGTGTCCGGCGCCGACATCGAGAACATCCAGCTCGACGGCAAGCCTCTGACCGACCTGCTGATGGCCCCGACCCGCATTTACGTCAAGCCACTGCTCAAGCTGATCAAGGACACCGGCGCCGTCAAGGCCATGGCCCACATCACCGGCGGCGGTCTGCTGGACAACATCCCGCGCGTCCTGCCAAAAGGCGCCCAGGCGATTGTCGACGTGGCCAGCTGGCAGCGCCCGGCAGTCTTCGATTGGCTGCAAGAGAAAGGCAACGTCAACGAAACCGAGATGCACCGCGTGCTGAACTGCGGCGTGGGCATGGTCATCTGCGTGGCGCAAGAGCACGTTGAAACCGCGCTGAACGTATTGCGTGAAGCCGGCGAGCAACCTTGGGTCATCGGCCAGATCGCCACTGCTCCAGAAGGCGCAGCCCAGGTTGAACTGAAGAACCTTAAGGCGCACTGATGCCTGCAACCTGTGATGTCGTGGTGCTGCTCTCCGGCACCGGCAGTAACTTGCAGGCCCTGATCGATAGCACGCGCAGCGGCGACAGCCCGGTGCGCATCGCTGCGGTGATTTCCAACCGCAGCGACGCCTACGGCCTGCAACGCGCCAGGGACGCGGGTATCGACACCCGCTCGCTGGATCACAAGGCGTTCGACGGCCGCGAGGCCTTCGACCGCGCCCTGGTCGAACTGATCGACGCCTTCAAACCCAAGCTCGTCGTGCTTGCCGGCTTCATGCGCATCCTCAGTGCTGATTTCGTGCGGCACTACGAAGGGCGCCTGCTCAATATCCACCCTTCCCTGCTGCCCAAGTACAAAGGCATGCACACCCATCAGCGCGCCCTCGACGCCGGCGACAGCGAGCATGGCTGCAGCGTGCACTTTGTCACCGAGGAACTCGATGGCGGGCCTCTGGTCGTACAGGCAGTGGTTCCGGTAGAGTCAGGCGACTCGGCGCAGACGCTTGCGCAACGGGTTCATACCCAGGAACACAGGATTTACCCGCTGGCTGTTCGCTGGTTTGCCGAGGGACGGTTGATTCTTGGTGACCAGGGTGCATTATTGGACGGTCAGTTACTCGCGGCCAGCGGCCACTTGATTCGAACCTAGGAGATTTTATGCGTCGCGCCCTGCTCTTCGCTTTTGCGCTGTTCGCTTTGCCTGCCGTACAAGCGGCAGACCTTCACCCTTTCTCCGTCAGCTACACCGCCGACTGGAAGCAACTGCCCATGAGTGGTTCGGCTGAACGCAGCCTGACCAAAAACGGCGACGGCACCTGGACCTTGAACTTCAAGGCCTCGATGATGATTGCCAGCCTGACTGAAACCAGCGTGATCCTGTTCGACAAGGACACCCTGCAACCCAAGAGCTACAGCTTCGAGCGCGGCGGTTTGGGCAAGGCTAAGAAGATCAACCTGGATTTCGACCAGGCGAACAAGAAAATCACCGGCTTTGAAAACAAGGATCCGGTCAACGTCACCCTCGAAAGCGGCATGCTCGACAAGTCCACGTATCAGCTCGCCCTTCAGCGCGACGTGGCTGCCGGCAAGAAGAGCATGAGCTACCGAGTGGCCGAAGGTACTGATGTCGATACCTATGACTTCCGTGTGATTGGCCCGGAAAAGGTTCAGACCAAGGTAGGCTCCATTGACGCGATCAAGGTTGAACGCGTACGTGATCCCTCCCAGAGCAAGCGCATCACGCAGATGTGGTTTGCCAAGGACCAGGGCGGCATTCTGGTTGCCCTGCGCCAGGTTGAGACCGACGGCAAGGAATACAACATCATGCTGCAGGATGGCACCGTTGACGGTAAGGCCGTCAAAGGCAGCTGATTGCGCTGATGAGCTGGAAGAGAGCCTCGCTGAATGCGGGGCTTTTTTTTGCCTGGAAATTTTACTGTGAAGCTTATGACGCTATCGGGAGCACGCCCCCTCCCACAGTGGAATGCATTTCAAATGTGGGAGGGGGCTTGCTCCCGATAGCGGTGGTAGGGCCGACAAAGGTCTTATTGCTAGAAGCAAACATGAAACTTTTGTCATAAAACTCATGCCCCTGCGACCGAATGCCACGGGTTTAGCGGCCTGCGCGATTGTTGCGTTTTCTGCAATGAATTATTGCGCGCAAAATCAGTTTACTTAGCAAGCTAACAAATAATATAACAGAGGCCTGCGACGACTTGCCGCAGATCAACCAGAGATTGGAGCAAGCAGATGACTGTAAAAGTAACTGAACGCGACGATGAGCATATGTCCCACGAGGCGGTAGGCCACGGGATTCACATCTGGGATGTCCATCAGCAAGACGTATTGGTCGGCATGTTTCACAACGAGAGCGATGCCCACAATTATAAAAACGAGCTTGAAACTCTCGAATTGCAACGCCAGGCGAAAAGCTCCTGAAACTCTGAAATCAAGTCGACGCCCGGCCCACGCAGCCGGGCCGTCTACATCAAAAACCGCGCTTTTCGAGCGCGGTTTTTTTGTCAAAAATTCGATATGAATTAATGTAACAAAAGCACACACAAATAATGATTCTCGATATCATTCATGCGCCTTTCATTCAGGCTCACGATCAGGGAATCAATTAGATGCACGGAAATAGCAGGAAGCCGGAAAACGCGTTACTGGAACGCTGGAGCGAAGCGCTTGCCACTGCGCAATTCCAGGCCAGCCACATCAGCCTCGACGACTTGGTCAATACGCTGGCACCTGCCGCTGAACGTAGCTTCCAACGCCTGATCCAAGCATTGTTTCGTGAAAGCCTGCTGGACCCCAGCACCCTCATTTACGACGAACATGGGCAATGCTCGCTGACACTGCCTTGTCAGGCTCGCCTGCGCTTTGATCATTTGCGTCCTGGCCGCATGGCCAGCTGGGACCTGCGTGGCAAAGTCATCCTGTTGCGCGAAGGTCAGCCCGACCAGAAGATCCAGTTCCCATCACAGTTGTTGACGTTGCTTAACGCCAGCCTCACGTCACCTGCCGACCTGGAAGTGCTCAACCGCCTCAATGCCGAGATCGACGACAGCTTCATCAACGACACCTTGTGCCTCGCTTTCCATGAGCAATGGACGCTCAAGCTGCATGCGTCCATGGACCCAGTACATCAAGGCAACCTGCTGAGTCATCTCAAGCACGGTGCAGGCACGATCAATCCGACATCCATACTTGAGCAGTGGGGAACATTGGGGCACCCGTGGCACCCCAACTACAAGACCAAGCTGGGCCTGGGTACCAGCCAAGTCATCGACTATTCGCCGGAGTTCGAAGCACGCTTCCCCGTGCTGCTGTGCGCGCTGCATCGCCAGTTTGCCCATGTCGAAACGTTGGCCGGGACGGCGGATTACTGGCAGTGGTGGAGCAGTCACTTTCCACACGCGGCGCAGCAATTAACCGCGACACTTCAAGCACAAGGCCTTGAAGCAGGCGATTATCTGCCGGTGCCTGCCCATCCCTGGCAGGCACGTCAGGAGCTGCCCCAGCTGTTCGCCGATGCAATCGGCGACAAGCTGCTGGTGCTGACCGATATCGTCGCGTTTACCGCCCACCCCACCATGTCATTCAGGACCGTATTGCCTGACGGGCGTTGCGATGCGCCCATGGTCAAACTGCCGGTGTCGCTGCGCCTGACCAGCGTGCAGCGCACCGTCTCACCGCGCTCGGCGCGCATGGGCCCACGGATCAGTCACCTGCTGCTGACCATCCTGGAGCGCGAGCCTGCGATTCAGAAAATCCTCAGCATCGTTCCCGAGCGTATCGGTGTGCATTTCAAGCCCCAACCGGCCAATGACGAGCACTCCCGCCACCTGGCGGTGCTCTATCGCGACAATCCCCAGAGCCAGCTCAAGCCCGGGGAAATGGCCGTACCGGTGGGCAGCCTGTTTGCCATTGATCAACACGGCCAGCCGCTGCTGCGCCAATGGGTGCGCCTGAGCCAAGGCAAAGACGATGCGGCGGCCATGCTCGCGTTCTTCCATGAGTACGCGGCGATCAGTGTGCCGGCGCTGCTGGGCATGTATTTGCGTTACGGCGTCGCTTTCGAGGCCCATCAGCAGAACTCCTTCATGGTCATGACTGCAGATGGGCAATTGAGCCGCCTGCTGTTGCGCGATTTCGGCGATATCCGTATCGACCGCAAGACCTTGCACGCCCACGGCCTGGACGTCGAACTACACGACCCGAAGATGACGCTGTACGACGACGCAGGTTTCGTACGGGACAAACTGCTGCACACCGTATTCATGTGCCATCTGGGTGAGTTGATCCTGCTTGCTGCGCGCCACTTCGACATCCCCCAGGCGCTGCTCTGGAATGAACTGTCGGCACAGGTCAGCCAGTGTTTCGACAACCTGCGCTCACAGGTTGAACCGCAACGCTGGGCAGCCGAGCGCGAAGCACTGCTGGAGCAACCGTGGCCGGCCAAGTCGTTCATGCGCATGCGCCTGCTGGAGAGTCATGCCGATATCGTCGGACGCCTGCCCAACCCGTTGAGCGCGGCCGCCAATGCCGACTAACAACACAGCGCTGCGGCTGCTGGTGGTGATTCAGTTGGTGTCGATGGGGGCGATGGAGATGAGCGGGCCGTTTTGGCCGCTGCAAATCCAGAAGCTGCTGGGCGTCGCCAATGCCCAGTACACCGGCCTGCTGTCTTCGCTGGTATATGCTGGGCCGATGATGGCAGCGATGATCCTCACACCCATGTGGGGGAAACTGGGCGACCGTACCGGCCATAAGCCGATGATCATCCGGGCGTTGCTGGCATTGGCGGTGTGCCAGGCGCTGGCTGCGATGACGCCCGATCCGTGGTGGCTGGTGGTCATCCGCGTGGTGCAAGGTGCATTGGCCGGTTTCATTGCAGCTGCCCAAGCCTACGCGCTGGCCTGCTGCGGTGAGAGTGGACGCGGGCACATTCTTGCGCGGCTGCAATCAGCCACCGCCGTAGGCTCCCTGGCCGGGCCGGTATTGGGCGGCTGGCTGATGGACATATCCGGTTTCGCATTGCTGTGCTACAGCGCCACCGCCGTCTGCCTGTTGTGCGCGATAATCAGCGCGTTCTTGCCCAGCGATTCACCACGATCCAGACCTGCCCGCCCATCGAAGCCTGTCGCACTGCCCAAAGGCTGGCTGGGCGCAATGTTGGGAATCATCGTATTGATCCAGGCGGCCAGGATGATGCCGCAACCGTTTTACGCCTTATATGTTGCCGAGGTTTTGCAGGCACCCGCGTGGCTGATCGGCGCCAGCTATGGCGCCAGCGCCTTGACCCTGGCACTGTCCGCGCCGTTATGGGGCCGCCTGTTCGATCGACATCAACCAGCGCATACGCTGCGCATCATCGAGTGGGTCACCTGGGCGTGCGCGCTCACACTGGCCGGCACGGCGCTGGCCAGTGAGTGGTTGGGGTTCATCGCCAGCCGGCTGCTATGGGGCGTGTGGCAGGGTGCTTTATTGCCCGTGGCCTACACGCTGATCGCCAATACCGTAGCGTCCAGCCAGCAGGGTTTCGCCCTGGGCATGGGCAACAGCGCCGCCAAAGCAGGTGCGCTGTGCGGCGCATTGATAGGCGGTATCGGCATGGGATGGGTGGGCCTGGCGCACAGCTTCTGGCTGGTCGCACTGACCTACGCATTGGCCGCCGTGAGTATCCGCGCCATCCGTTCATGTACGCGAGCGCCTGAGACATCCGATTTTTCTGTCAATACTTCTAATAACTCTGAGACAAATCCATGAACACATCGCAATTGGCCGTTCTGCTGCCGCTTCTCGGCTCGATCAGTGCCCCCGCCTGGGCCGAACAGACAGAGCCGACCAGCCTGCAGTTGCAAGCGACCGTGGTGTCGGCGACGCGCAATGAAACCAGCATCGCGCAGATTCCAGGCTCCGTGCAGGTCATCAACGAAGAACAGATCCGCCAGCAAACGGGCGCGGGGCGTCGGGTCGCAGATATCCTCGGCCAACTGGTGCCTGGCATTGCGCCTTCCAGCGGCGGCATGAGCAACTTCGGCCAAACGCTTCGCGGGCGTAATACCCTGATCCTGATCGATGGGGTTTCACAAAACGCCACGCGCGATAACTTCCGCCAGCTCAACAGCGTGGCACCGGAAAGCATCGAGCGCATCGAAGTGATCTCCGGCGCCAGCAGCGTCTACGGCGCAGGCGCATCGGGCGGCATCATCAACATCATCACCAAGCGCAACAAGGGTGAGGACCTGGCCTTCAGCAGCAAGATCGGCATGACCGCCGGCAATAACTTCAGCCACAAGGGGTTCGCTTACGAGGCGTTCCAAAGCGCTACCGGGCGCAAGGGTCCAGTGGACTGGTATCTGTCGGGCAATACCGTGCAGCGCAACGACCAGTTCGACGGTAACGGCAAGCGCATTCCCCAGGATACGTCCCAGGGCAGCAACATGGACACCGACACCTACGACCTGCAAGGTCGCTTCGGCTACGAGCTCGATGACGACAAGAAGATCAGCCTGTCGCTGCAAGACTATAAAGACGAACAAGACACCCGCTACACCAAGAACCCGCGCATCACCAGCAACGCAGTCGCGGTAAAAGGCCTGGACCTGGGCGACCAGCCCTACACCCATAACCAGGCGGTCAACCTTAACTACGCCGATAAGGATTTCTACGGCCAGGGCCTGCAGGTCGAAAGTTACTGGCGGCGGGCCGACGCCCTGTTCTTCCCGGACCTGTCCCGGGGTCGGGCAGGCGTGTCCGACAACAACAGCGTGCAGGATGTCTATGGCCTGCGTGCGGCGATCGATACGCAGATGCCGGACATCGGCCCGGCAACCGGCAACCTGGTGTGGGGGGCTGACTATGATCATGAAACCTCACGCCAGCGTGGCGACCAATACCGGGTCAATGGCCTGAGCTACAGCAAAACCGGGACCACGTTCGAACTGGGCCCGGATATTGAGACCACCACCAAAGCCATCTTTGGTCAGCTGTCCTACGACATCGATGACTGGACCTTACGCGGTGGAATACGTCGCGAGTGGATTGAGAGCAAAGTCTCCGACAGCATCGCCTACGGCGAAATCGTCCAGACCGGCAACCGCGCCACACTGCCCGGCGGCACGCTCAAATACGATGACACGCTGTATAACCTCGGGGCGGTGTATCACCTGACCGAAAACCAGGACGTGTTCGTCAACTTCAGCCAGGGCTTTTCCCTGCCGGATATCCAGCGCTTCCTGCGTGACGTGAACAGCAAATACGATATTCAGGACCTCAATGCCCAGGCTCTGAAAGTCGACAGTTACGAGCTGGGCTGGCGTGGCGACTGGGACAAGTGGCAGGCCAGTGTCACCGCGTATGAAAACACCTCGGATGTCACGCAGTTCTACGATGCCAACGACCGTGTATTGCGCCTGATCAATCAGAAAGAACGCGTGCGCGGTGCCGAAACCAGCCTGACTTATAACGTCAACGACCAGTGGTCCGTCGGCGGTACTTACGCTTACGCCAAGGGCGAGACCCAGCAGAACGGCAAATGGATCGACCTGCCCGCCACGCGTATTTCCCCCGCCAAGACCACCGCTTTTGTCGGCTATCAGCGTGACGACTACAGCCTGCGCTTGCAGGGGA
Organism: Pseudomonas sp. W2Aug9; assembly: GCF_023127755.1. NCBI lineage: Bacteria > Pseudomonadati > Pseudomonadota > Gammaproteobacteria > Pseudomonadales > Pseudomonadaceae > Pseudomonas > Pseudomonas sp. W2Aug9. The sequence goes on from NZ_SPKL01000035.1 coordinate 253,210, forward strand.
TGCGCCTGGCCGACTATGACGCGGCGGCCAAGGACAACAACGGTCGCGATATCCAGGGCTATACCTTGGTTGACCTGCTGGGCTCGGTAAGGCTACCGGTAGGTCGCCTCGAAGGTGCGGTGTACAACCTTACCAACCGCAACTACCAGAACATGTTCGCCCAGGCCAATGCCCGCGCACCGTACCCGAATGCCGAGGGCCGTACCTTCAGCCTGAGTTACGCAGTGGATTGGTAACCGGCTGACGCTGCACGCTTAAAACACAAACCCCGCCTTTTGGCGGGGTTTGTCGTTTCTAGCGGCTTACCACATCAGATCGTCAGGGATCTGGTAGGCAGCGTACGGATCATCCTCATCCGGCACCTGGCTTTCGGTGAGGATGTTGAGCTGCACGATGCGCTCCGGTGCACGTTCCTGGATCTTGAGCGCCGCTTCACGCGGGATCACCTCGTAGCCGCCACCGTGGTGCACGATCGCCAGAGAGCCGTTGCTCAGCTTGTTGCGCATCAAGGTGTTGACCGAGAGGCGCTTGACCTTCTTGTCATCGACAAAGTTGTAGTAGTCCTCGGTGGTCAACTTGGGCAGGCGCGAGGTTTCGATCAACTGCTTGACCTGGGCGGTACGCGCCTTGGCTTCGGCTTTTTCCTGCTGCTGGCGGTTGAGCTCCTGGTCACGCTTGACCTTCTCGGCGTGTGCCTCAGCGGCCAGGCGTGCCTGGGTATCATCGACTTCGGCCTGGCCCTTGTGGACCAGACGCTGCTGCTTCTGCTTCTCTTTGCCGACCTGCTTGGCCTGCTTTTGGTTGACCAGACCTGCTTTGAGCAACTGGTCGCGAAGGGAAAGGCTCATGGTGCTTACTCACTTAGGCAGCTGCTCAACCGCAGCTGGACACATTCTTTTCCTGGCGTTTGGCTTCGCCCCACAGGGCGTCCAACTCTTCGAGGGTGCAATCTTCTATGGGTTGGTGCGTATCGCGCAATGCCTGTTCGATAAATCGGAAACGTCGTTCGAACTTGGCATTGGCACCGCGCAGTGCGGTTTCCGGGTCAACCTTGAGGTGACGGGCCAGGTTGACGGCGGCAAACAGCAGGTCACCGACTTCATCGGCAATGGCCTGCGGATCGTTATCGGCCATGGCTTCGAGCACTTCATCCAACTCTTCACGCACGTTGTCCACCACCGGCAAGGCGGCCGGCCAGTCGAAACCGACCTGGCTGGCGCGCTTTTGCAATTTGGCCGCACGGGACAACGAAGGTAAGGCGGTGGGCACATCATCGAGCAGGGAGAGTTGCTCGGGAGCGTCGGACTTTTCTGCGCGCTCCTCAGCTTTGATCTGCTCCCAGCGCTCCTTGACCTGTTCTTCGCTCAACTGCGGGATATCCAGCGGTGCGTACAGGTCGCCGGTTGGGAACACGTGAGGATGCCGGCGAATCAACTTACGGGTGATGCTGTCGATCACGCCGGCAAATTCGAAGCGCCCTTCTTCCCGCGCCAGTTGGCTGTAATACACCACTTGGAACAGCAGGTCGCCCAGCTCACCTTGCAGGTGATCGAAATCGCCGCGCTCGATGGCGTCGGCCACTTCATAGGCCTCCTCCAGCGTGTGCGGGACGATGGTCGCGTAGGTTTGCTTGATGTCCCACGGGCAGCCGTATTGCGGGTCGCGCAGGCGGTTCATCAGGTGCAGCAGGTCTTCGAGTGAATACATCGTATCTCTTTCCGCTGAAAATCCAATGTGGGAGCTGGCTTGCCTGCGATGCTCGCGACTCGGTGCTTCAGTTAAACCGAGGTGGTGCTATCGCAGGCAAGCCAGCTCCCACATGAAGCAGCTAACACAATTCAGTTCGCGTTCATCCAGCTATTCATGGGGTACGGTTGCGCCGCGTCTCGATGATGTTCGGCAACTGGGAAATCCTCCCAAGCAACCGTCCCAGTGCGTCCAACCCCGGAATCTCGATGGTCAGGGACATCAACGCCGTGTTGTCCTCTTTGTTCGAGCGGGTGTTGACCGCCAGCACGTTGATCCGCTCGTTGAGCAGCACTTGCGAGACGTCACGCAGCAAGCCGGAACGATCGTAGGCACGGATGATGATGTCCACCGGGTAAGTGAGCACCGGCACCGGCCCCCAACTGACCTGGATGATCCGCTCCGGCTCGCGCCCGCCCAGTTGCAGCACCGAGGCGCAGTCCTGGCGGTGAATGCTCACGCCACGGCCCTGGGTGATGTAGCCGACAATGGCGTCGCCCGGCAACGGCTGGCAGCAGCCGGCCATTTGCGTCATCAGGTTGCCCACGCCCTGGATCTGGATATCGCCACGCTTGCCCGGTTTGTAACCCGTGGCCTTGCGTGGGATGAGTTCCAGCTGTTCGTTGCCGCGCTCGGGCTCGACCAGTTGCTGGGCCAGGTTGACCAGTTGCGCCAGGCGCAGGTCACCGGCACCGAGGGCGGCGAACATGTCTTCGGCGATCTTCATGTTGGCCTTTTCGGCCAGCTTGTCGAAGTCCACCTGAGGCAGACCCAGGCGCGCCAGTTCGCGTTCGAGCAGGGTCTTGCCGGCGGCGACGTTCTGGTCGCGCGCTTGAAGTTTGAACCAGTGAACGATCTTCGCCCGCGCCCGCGAGGTGGTGATATAGCCCAGGTTCGGGTTCAGCCAGTCGCGGCTCGGCGTGCCGTGCTTGCTGGTGATGATCTCGACCTGTTCACCGGTTTGCAGGCTGTAGTTGAGCGGCACGATGCGCCCGTTGATCTTGGCGCCCCGGCAGTTATGGCCGATTTCGGTGTGCACGCGGTAGGCAAAATCCAGCGGCGTGGCGCCCTTGGGCAAGTCGATGGCATGGCCGTCGGGGGTGAAGATATAGACCCGGTCCGGCTCGATATCCACCCGCAGCTGTTCGGCCAGCCCGCCGATGTCGCCGAGTTCTTCGTGCCATTCCAGCACTTGGCGCAGCCAGGAGATTTTCTCTTCGTACTGGTTGGACCCGGCCTTGACGTCGGTGCCCTTGTAGCGCCAGTGCGCGCACACGCCCAGCTCGGCCTCCTCGTGCATCGCGTGGGTGCGGATCTGCACTTCCAGCACCTTGCCTTCAGGGCCGATCACCGCGGTGTGCAGCGAGCGGTAGCCGTTTTCCTTGGGGTTGGCGATGTAGTCGTCGAACTCCTTGGGGATGTGGCGCCACAGAGTGTGAACGATCCCCAGCGCGGTGTAGCAATCGCGCATTTCCGGCACCAGCACGCGCACCGCCCGCACGTCATAGATCTGGCTGAAGGCCAGGCCCTTGCGCTGCATTTTGCGCCAGATCGAGTAGATGTGCTTGGCGCGGCCGCTGATGTCGGCGTCTACGCCAGTTGCCTGCAGCTCGGAACGCAGCTGGCCCATCACGTCGCTGATAAAGCGCTCGCGATCCAGGCGCCGCTCGTGCAGCAACGTGGCGATCTGTTTGTATTGGTCCGGCTCCAGGTAGCGAAAGGACAGGTCCTCCAGCTCCCACTTGATGTGGCCGATGCCCAGGCGGTGGGCCAGCGGCGCGTAGATGTCGAAGACTTCGCGGGCGACGCGGTTGCGCTTTTCGTCGTCGGCGGTCTTCACCGCACGGATCGCGCAGGTACGCTCGGCCAGCTTGATCAGGGCGACGCGCACGTCGTCGACCATCGCCACCAGCATCTTGCGCAGGTTTTCCACCTGGCCCTGGGTGCCCAGCACCATCGACTGGCGCGGGCTGAGGCTGGCACTGATGGCCGCCATGCGCAGCACGCCGTCGATCAGCTTGGTCACCACCGAGCCGAAGCGCTGTCCAACGGTCGCCAACGGAATATGCCCCTCGCGCACGCCGCGATACAGCACGGCGGCGATCAGCGAATCCTGATCCAGCTTGAGATCGGCGAGGATCTCGGCGATTTCCAACCCGGTGCGAAAGCTTGAAGTGCCTTCGGCCCACAGGTTCTTGGCCGCATTGTCTTGCTGCTCAGACTCACGAGCGAACTCGCAGGCTGCTTTCAAGGCTTCACGGTCCAGTGCCGGGTCGACACTGACGGCATGATCCAGCCATGCCTCGAGATTGATACTGCCGTCGGTGTTGATCGGCTGGTGTGCTCTCACCTGTACCATCTTGCTTACCTTCCCTACGACGCACCTTTGATGCGCCAAAATCATCGCCGACTTTTACTGCGAGCTCCGTAGCAGTACCAAGGCCTTGGAGAACGCAGGCCAGTCGGATTAAACGGGCATCCTAGCCCGCTTCAAATAACGCCATGGCCTCGACATGCGCAGTCTGCGGAAACATGTCGAGAATCCCGGCACGCTTTAGCCGGTAGCCTTGCTTGACCAACTCAACCGTGTCCCGCGCCAGCGTAGCTGGGTTACAGGACACATACACCAGGCGCTTGGCTCCAAGGGTGGCGAGCTTGCGCACAACCTCTTGGGCACCATCGCGGGGTGGGTCCAAGAGTACCGCAGAAAAGCCCTGTTTGGCCCATGGCGCGTCAGTCAAAGGCTGAGACAGGTCGGCCTGAAAGAACTGCACGTTAGGCAAATGGTTGCTCGCGGCATTGAGTGCCGCACGGTCCACCATGGTCTGCACACCCTCTACCGCCACCACTTCGCGCACCTGGCGCGCCAGCGGCAAGGCGAAGTTGCCAAGGCCGCAAAACAGGTCCAGCACCCGTTCGTCGGCTTGTGGCGCCAGCCACTCCAATGCCTGGGCAACCATCGCCTGATTGACCCCGGCGTTGACCTGCACAAAATCTCCCGGCCGGTAAGCCAGTTCCAGATTCCACGCATCCAGGCGAAACCCCAGGGCCTGGTCGGGCTCGGCAGGTTCCGGCTGGCCCTCGCCATGCAGCCACAATTGGGCCTCATGGAAGGTACAGAATTCTTTAAGGATCAGCAGGTCTGCTTCGGACAGCGGTGCCATATGCCGCAGCAAAACGGCGGTGGACGAACCACTGAACAGCTCCACATGCCCCAGCGCCTGCGGTTTGCTCAGGCGACGCAGCATATTCGGCAAGCGCTGCATGATCGGTTGCAAGGCTTGTACCAGCACCGGGCAATCGTCGATAGCGACGATGTCCTGACTGGCCACGGCGCGAAAACCCACTTCGAGTTTCTTCGCCTTGGCGTCCCAACGTACGGCCACACGGGCGCGACGCCGGTAACCGAACTCCGGCCCGCTCAACGGCGGCGCCCACTCTTGCGGTTCGACACCTGCCACCCGCGACAACTGCTCGGCGAGCATGCGCTGTTTCAGGGCAAGTTGCTGATCATGGGGCAGATGCTGCACGCTGCAACCGCCGCAGCGGCCAACGTGGGCGCAGGGTGCCGGGCGCCGTAGCTCACTGGCCTTGAACACCCGCTCGGTGCGGGCCTCAACCACTTTGCCGTGGGCGCCCAACACCCGTGCTTCGACTTCTTCGCCGGCCAGCGCACCATTCACAAACCAGGTGCGGCCTTCAAAGAACACAATGCCACGGCCATCATTGGCCAGGCGCTCGATGGTCAGGCGCTGTTTCTTGCCCACCGGGATCTGCGGGGCCCGGCTGCCGCCTGTCGGCTGGAAGCGCAGGCCTCTCTCGTGCTTGGCCATCAGTTGGGTTCGTCGAAGATGCCGGTCGACAGGTAGCGGTCGCCTCGGTCACAGATGATCGCGACGATCACCGCGTTTTCCACTTCTTTGGACAAGCGCAACATACCGGCCACAGCGCCGCCGGAGGACACGCCGCAGAAGATGCCTTCTTCACGGGCCAGACGGCGCGTAGTGTCTTCGGCTTCGCGCTGGGCCATGTCGATGATGCGGTCTACTCGCGTCGCGTTGTAGATCTTCGGCAAGTACTCTTCGGGCCAGCGGCGGATACCGGGGATGGCCGCGCCTTCCATCGGTTGCAGACCGACGATCTGGATCGCAGGGTTCTGCTCCTTCAGGTAGCGCGAGTTGCCCATGATGGTGCCGGTGGTGCCCATGGAACTGACGAAATGGGTAATGGTGCCCTGGGTCTGGCGCCAGATTTCCGGGCCGGTGCTGGTGTAGTGCGCCTCGGGATTGTCACCGTTGGCGAACTGGTCCAGCACCACGCCACGGCCTTCGGCGGCCATACGCTCGGCGAGGTCACGGGCGCCTTCCATGCCTTCTTCCTGGGTGACCAGGATCAGCTGGGCACCGTAAGCGGTCATCGCCGCCTTGCGCTCGGCACTGCCGTTGTCGGGCATGATCAGCACCATCTTGTAGCCTTTGATCGCGGCGGCCATGGCCAGGGCGATCCCGGTGTTACCCGAGGTGGCTTCAATCAGGGTGTCGCCTGGCTTGATCTGCCCGCGCAACTCGGCGCGGGCGATCATCGACAGCGCCGGGCGGTCCTTGACGGAGCCGGCCGGGTTGTTGCCTTCGAGTTTGAGCAACAGGGTATTGCTGGTTTCACCCGCCATGCGTTGCAAGCGGACCAGGGGCGTGTTGCCGACGCAATCGGCGATTGTGGGGTACTGCAAGGTCATGGCGTATTCGCAATCCAGACTGCGGGGGCGGACATCATACCGGGAAAGGCCGGCGGGCCATATCACGCAAAGTGCGGTGCTTATGGCTTAAAGGCATAAGCCATTAAAGTGTTGACTGTGAGGGCTCCATCGGGGGCAAGCCTCGTCAAACCTGCTAATCCTTCTGCCCTTCACCATGATTTCTCTGGAATACCTCATCCCCCATCGCAGCAATCTGCCCTTCGATCAGCGCTTCAAAGGGTTTGAGCAGCGGCTCGAACGATAGTGGAGCTTCCAATACCTGCAACGCTTGCGTGATTGCTTCAACCGTCGACAAGGCACCAGGCCCCGGCGCCTTGCGCAAGCGATAGCGGGAAACGCCGCCTAGGGCCAATGTCACCCGGGGCAACGCCGCCAGCAAAGGATTGAGGTGCAACAGCTTGCGCGCCTTGCGCCAGGTGCCATCGGGAACCACCAATAACAATGGCTGATCGTCAGGTGCATAAGCGCGCAGCGGCTCGGCGTCATCCGCCGGAAACAACAGCCGCGCCCGATAACCAGGCGGGTTTAATAACGTCGCCAGATCATCAAACACCTCCCCCACCACCAACTGCGCATTATTCAAGCCCAACGCCGCCAACCTCGCGGTATTGAGCGCATGGCCGACCTCGCTCGGGTGCTGCAACAGCAACACGCGAGTGCGGCTGTCGAGGGTCGGGATCAGTGCACAGAGGCAATGAGTGGTCGGCCGCAAGCATTGCGGGCATTGGGGTCTGGACATGGTTTTTTCAGGCCTGGTTAAGCTGGGTCTTGAGCAAGTCGCGGAAGGTCTGGATCAGCGGTTCACGGCTACGACCACGGCGCATGATCATCGAGAACGGCGCCTGGTAGCCGAAGGTCGCCGGCAGTAACACGCGCAGGTCACCCTTGTCGGCCCAGGCCTGGGCGTAGTGTTCGGGCAGGTAACCGATGTAGGCGCCGGACAATACCAGGATCAACTGCGCTTCCATACTTTCCACGGTCGCGGCGCTGTGTTTGAAGCCGTGGCGCGCCAGTTCGGCCTGGCTCCAGTAGCCGCGGCCGACCATACGTTGCTGAGTGATGACCTGTTCGGGAATACGCCGCTCGCTGAACAGCGGGTGCCGGTTGCTGCAATACAGCCAGTGCTGTTCGCGGTACAGCGGCATATAGATCAGCCCGCTCATACGGTTGGAGAACGCACCGATTGCCAGGTCCAGGCGGTTGTCCTGTACGCCCAGTTGCAGTTCGTAGGGGCTCATCACCGACAGATTCAGGTGAACCGCCGGATGTTCCAGGCTGTAGGCGCCAATCACTTCGGCGAATGGCAGGGCCTTGTCGCTGACGGTGGAATCAAGCACGCCCAGCTTGAGCGTGCCGCGCAACTCGCCTTTGAGCGCGGCGGCGTATTGCTCGAAGCCCTCGAGCTCGCCCAACAGGCGCAGGGTTTCCTGATGAAACAGCTCGCCTTTGCTGGTCAGGCTGAAGCCGCCACGTCCTCGATGGCACAGCACCAGGCCCAGCGCGGATTCGAGTTGGCTCATATACGTGCTGATGGCCGACGTCGACAGGTTGAGTTCGTGCTGGGCATTGGCGAACCCCTGGTGGCGCACGACGCTGACGAAGATGCGCAGGAGTTTCAGGTCGGGCAAGGCGTTGGCCATGGTCGGTTCCGGACAGGGATGCATGCAGTCTACCTCCCTGCATTAGTTTAGAAAAATCTGAACTAAGTATTTGCCCCTGCCGATTCTTCCTGCCCCGGGCTTTTCGCAGAATCGGCCATCAATAAACAAAACAACGATGAGGCAATCCCGTGGACAAGATTTTCCACCAACCACTGGGCGGCAACGAAATGCCGCGCTTCGCCGGCATCGCCACCATGATGCGTCTTCCCCACCTGCAAACGGCCAAGGGTCTGGACGCTGCCTTTATCGGCGTGCCCCTGGATATTGGCACCTCGCTGCGCGCCGGCACACGCTTCGGGCCTCGGGAAATCCGCGCCGAGTCGGTGATGATCCGCCCCTACAACATGGCCACCGGGGCGGCACCGTTCGACTCACTGTCAGTGGCCGACATCGGCGACGTGGCGATCAACACCTTCAACCTGCTCGACGCCGTGCGCATCATCGAAGAGGCCTACGATGAAATCCTCGAGCACGACGTGATCCCCCTGACCCTGGGCGGCGACCACACCATCACCCTGCCGATCCTGCGGGCGATCCACAAGAAACACGGCAAGGTCGGGCTGGTGCACATCGATGCCCATGCCGACGTCAACGACCATATGTTCGGCGAAAAAATCGCCCACGGCACCACCTTCCGCCGCGCCGTGGAAGAAGGGTTGCTCGATTGCGACCGCGTGGTGCAGATCGGCCTGCGTGCCCAGGGCTACACCGCCGAAGACTTCAACTGGAGCCGCAAGCAAGGCTTTCGCGTGGTCCAGGCCGAAGAATGCTGGCACCACTCCCTGGCCCCGTTGATGGCCCAAGTGCGGGAGAAAGTCGGCGGCGGCCCGGTGTACCTCAGCTTCGATATCGACGGCATCGATCCCGCCTGGGCACCCGGCACCGGCACCCCGGAAATCGGCGGGCTGACCACCATCCAGGCGATCGAGATCATCCGTGGCTGCCAGGGCCTGGACCTGATTGGTTGTGATCTGGTGGAAGTTTCGCCGCCCTATGACACCACCGGCAACACCTCGCTGCTGGGCGCCAACTTGCTGTACGAGATGCTCTGCGTATTGCCTGGCGTCGCGCATCGCTGATGCCTTCACGATAACAATCAAGGGGATCGCGCAGATCCCCGTCCAACGATATACCTGACCTTCGCTCGCGTGTTGACCGAGCCGGCTGCCGCTTGATCGCCCATAAAAAAGATAATCGGAGAATCACCGTCATGGCTTTGGATTTATTCGTCGTACTCATCTACGCCGCCGGTATGCTCGTGCTTGGCTACTACGGTATGCGCCGCGCCAAAACCCACGAAGACTATCTGGTGGCGGGCCGTAACCTCGGCCCATCGCTGTACATGGGCACCATGGCCGCCACGGTATTGGGCGGCGCCTCCACCGTCGGCACCGTGCGCTTGGGTTATGTGCACGGCATTTCAGGTTTCTGGCTGTGCGCCGCGCTGGGCGCCGGGATCATTGCGCTGAACCTGTTCCTGGCCAAGCCGCTGCTGAAGCTGAAAATCTTCACCGTGACCCAGGTCCTGGAAAAACGCTACAACCCCATGGCGCGCCAGGCCAGCGCTGTGATCATGCTGGCCTATGCACTGATGATCGGCGTGACCTCGATCCTGGCAATCGGCACCGTATTGCAAGTGCTGTTCGACTTGCCGTTCTGGATGTCGGTGCTGGTAGGCGGCGGTGTGGTGGTGGTGTATTCAACCATCGGTGGCATGTGGTCGCTGACCCTGACCGATATCGTGCAATTTGTGATCAAGACCGTCGGCCTGATGTTCATCCTGCTGCCGATCTGCCTGTACCGCGTCGGCGGCTGGGATGAACTGGTGGCCAAGCTGCCGGCGTCGAACTTCAGCTTTACCGCGATCGGTTGGGACACGATCATCACTTACTTCATGATCTACTTCTTCGGCATCCTGATCGGCCAGGATATCTGGCAGCGAGTATTCACCGCCCGTGATGAAAAGGTCGCCCAGTACGCGGGCACTTTCGCCGGTTTCTACTGCATTCTCTACGGCCTGGCGTGCGCCCTGATTGGCATGGCGGCTCACGTGCTGATCCCGGACCTGGATAACGTCAACAATGCCTTTGCCGCCATCGTCAAAGCCTCGTTACCGGACGGTATTCGTGGCCTGGTGATTGCGGCTGCCCTGGCGGCGATGATGTCCACCGCCAGCGCCGGCCTGCTCGCTGCGTCCACCGTGTTGACCGAAGACCTGCTGCCACGGCTGCGCGGTGGCAAGCAATCGAGCCTGGGCATCAACCGCGTGTTCACCCTGATGACCGGTGTTGCCGTATTGGGCATCGCACTGGTGGTGAATGACGTGATCAGCGCGCTGACCCTGGCCTATAACCTGTTGGTGGGCGGTATGTTGGTACCTCTGATTGGCGCGATATTCTGGAAGCGAGCCACCACCTCGGGCGCGATCACGTCCATGGCGCTGGGTTTCGTAACCGCGCTGGTGTTTATGTTCAAGGATGGGTTGGATGCAAACACACCGATTTACTGCAGCCTGGCGGTAGCCCTGGTGAGTTTTGTGCTGGTGAGTATGTTGTCGCGCAAACCGGATACCGTGGCGGCTCGGGCGGCTTGAGCTATTAGGATAATTTCTTCAGCGGGTGCGACGTCGGTGTTCGCACCCGTTTTTTGCGCTGCACAAAATAATTGTGGGAGCGGGCTTGCTCGCGAAGGCGGTGTGTCATTCAACCATTTACTGGCTGATGCACCGTATTCGCGAGCAAGTCCGCTCCCACATTTCCCATATTGTTTGGGCCTGATACTCAGCGGCGACGGGGCCGGCGCTGCTCATCGTCCGTGCGGATCGGCACCGGTTGCAGCGGGGGCTCGATCAAGCCCAGCGCAACGCCAAGATCGTGGAGCCAGTTCTGGATTTTCTCTTTCATGGTTGCCCCCTTTGAGGGTAGTGCTGGTCGGCGTGAGTTTTGTCGCCGTTTCCTACAGAGATAGTAGCCCTAAGTCCTAGGTAATGCTTGAACGAAACCACAACTAACTATTACTGGATTGATCCAAATCCTGACGAATCGCTCAAGCGATGGCGCGCGTATCTGCCAAGCTTGCCGGGCTGCCTTCGTGCTGCAGGTCGATCCATGCATTGAGGTTAGCGCCGAGCATACCCTTTCGCCACATCAGCCAGGTGGTCGCAGTGGCAAAAGGCCCGGTCAGCGGATGAACGGACACGCTGTCCTTGCCTGGCAGGCTGTCGAGCATCGATTGCGACATCAACGCCACCCCCGAACCGGCGATCACACACGCGAGCATCCCTTGATAGGACTCGATCTCGATAGCCCGCCCCATGGCCACATGCTCGTGGGAAAACCAGGTTTCCAGGCGCGTGCGATAGGCGCAGCTGCGTCGGAACGTGAACACAGATCGCCCGGCAACGTCCTGGGGACCGCGCACCGGTGGGTGATCGGCTTCGCAAATCAATACCAGGCGCTCTTCGCACAACGGTACGCCATCCAGGGTCGCGATGGTCAGCGGACCGTCCACAAACGCTGCGTCCAGCCGTCCGGTAATCAAACCTTCCAGCAGCTCCCCGCTGGGCGCCGACTGCACTTGCAGGTTCACCATGGGGTAAGTCCTGTGATAGCGCGCCAGCAGCTTGGGCAAATGCACCGCGGCGGTGCTGTACATGCTGCCCAGCACAAAATCACCAGCCGGTTGCCCGCCTTGTACGGCGCTGTGAGCTTCGTCATGCAGCGCCAGCAGCCGAGTGCTGTAGTCCAGCAGCACTTTACCCGCAGGAGAAAGCTGCAACCGCTGGCGCTCACGCACAAACAGCTCGACTCCCAGTTGCTCCTCCATCTGCTTGAGGCGGGTCGACAAGTTCGATGGCACGCGGTGCAAACGTTCAGCGGCGCGGGTGATGGAGCCCTCTTCCGCCACGGCCTGGAAAATCCGCAATTGACTGAACTCCATACCTTTCTCCAAAACTGAACAAGTTACTCACTATTATTCAATTTTACAGAAAGTCAATCCGCCTTAGCCTACAAGTCATTCGCTTTCCTGTAGGAAACCTAAGCATGTCACCGCAGATTCGTTTACTCGCCAGCTTTATCGCCCTGATGATGGCCATGGGCATTGGCCGCTTCGCCCTGACCCCGCAAATGCCGCATTTACTCAGCGAAGGTCAGGTCGACCTGGCGGATGCCGGGCTGATCGCGGCCGCCAATTACTTGGGCTACTTTGTGGGCGCGGTGGATTCGATCTTTGCTCGCAGCCATCATCATGTACGCGGCCGCCTTTATGGCGGGTTGTGGCTCTGCGTCCTGCTGACGCTGGCGTCGTACTGGGCCCATGGGTTCTGGCCGCACTTGCTGTTGCGCTTCGGAACCGGCGTGGCCAGCGCCTGGGCTCTGGTGATGATTACCAGCCTGAGCCAGCCGCTGGCGATCGCCGCCGGCCGGCCGCGTCTGGGTGCGCTGGTATTTGCCGGGCCGGGACTTGGGATTGCGCTGACGGGGCTGCTGGCGCTGGGCTCGAACTTGCTGGGGCAAGGCTCCGCCATGCTGTGGCTGGTCTACGGCATCGTTGCCCTGGTGATGCTGCTGGCGATCCTGCCCTTTTTACCCAAGCCAACCCTCACGGCGCCTGCTGAAACCCGTGCAAGCAACAACGGCAGCATCGCGCATCTGTGCTGGATCTATTTCCTGTTCGGCCTGGGCTACATCATCCCCGCGACCTTTCTGTCGCAGATGGCCAACGCACAGTTCAACGGAGCCTGGCAGGCCGATCTGTTCTGGCCCTGCTTCGGCCTGGCTGCCGCTGTAGGTGTGGTGGTGGCAAGTCTGCGCCGCAAGAGCCCGGACACCACGCGCCGATGGCTGATGGTGACCTTGTGGCTGCAAGCGGCCGGGGTCTTCGCCTGCCTGCTCGGTAACAGTTGGGGCCTTGCGCTGGGCGTGTTGTTGTGCGGCGCGCCCTTCCTGGCCTGCATGCAACTGGTAATGGCGCGCCTGCGCGAGGTTGCACCCAACGGCTACCAACGCAGCACAGGGCTACTGACCGCCAGCTTTGCCATCGGCCAACTGAGCGGTCCGCTACTGGCCTCGATGAGCAGTCACCTCAGTGGTGGTCTGCACCCGGCGTTGATCGTCGCCGGTGCCGGGTTGTTGGTGGCAGGCTCGGTCTTGATCAACCGCCAACTACCGATGCACACGCCGTGCACACAGGTGGCCGACGGTGCAGCACAGGGCGGTTAAACAGGTGCCCCACGCCATGTCCATCACCGCGAGCCCGGCGGACCAGCCCTGAAGCGTGGCCCAATTGCTCAGATCATAAGTGCCATAGGCCACCAGGCCCAGCAGTGCGCCCAACCGCGCAGCACGTTGCCAACTGGCACTGGGCAAGACCACGAACACCACACAACCGAGGACATACAGCAGATAGAACAACACCGCAGGCAACAGGCGCGGCTGATCAAGCATCAGCGGGCCGAGCAGGGATTTGTAGGTGGGGCCCATCAGCACGCCGAGCCAGAGGCCGTCGAGGACCAGGAAGGCGAGCAAGGTGCCGAGGTAGGCGAAGAGCGGTCTCTTGGACATGACACGAGCCTTTGTAGGAGCGAGCTTGCTCGCGAAAAACGTACATCCGACGCCACACTGCGCGTGGAATATTTTCGCGAGCAAGCTCGCTCCTACAAAGAGCCAGGCGCGATCAGCTTAGTTCAATGCGGTCGGCGTGAATCACGATCTGGCCTTGCTTGTAGAGCGCACCAATGGCCTTTTTAAAGTTGCCTTTGCTGACGCCGAACAAGTTGCTGATCACCGCCGGATCGCTTTTGTCGCTGACCGGCAGGGTGCCGTTGTTGTCACGCAACTTGGCGAGGATCTTGGAGTTGAGGCTGGAGGCCGCTTCCTGGCCGACCGGTTGCAGGCTCAGGCTGATGTTGCCATCGGCGCGAATCTCCTTGATGAAGCCTTTTTCTTCCTTGCCCGGGCGCAGGAACTTGAACACTTCGTTCTTGTGGATCAGGCCCCAGTGCTTGTTGTTGATGATTGCCTTGAAGCCCATGTCCGTGGCTTCAGCCACCAACAGATCGACTTCCTGGCCCACCTGGTAGTTGGCTGGCGTCTTGTCCAGGTAACGGTCAAGACGTGCGGTGGCGGTGATGCGCTTGGTGTGCTTGTCGAGGTAGACGTGCACCACGCAATATTCACCCGCCGTCAGCTGGCGCTTTTCTTCCGAATACGGCAGCAGCAGATCCTTTGGCAGGCCCCAGTCGAGGAACACCCCGATACTGTTGACTTCCACAACTTTCAAACTGGCAAATTCGCCGACTTGAACTTTGGGTTTTTCAGTGGTGGCGATAAGTTTGTCATCGCTGTCCAAGTAAATGAAAACATTGAGCCAGTCTTCATCTTCACTGGGAATATCTTTAGGGATATACCGATTAGGCAAGAGGATTTCCCCATCTTGCGCACCATCGAGGTACAAACCAAAGTTAGTGTGCTTGACCACTTGCAAGCTGTTGTAGCGCCCGACTAAAGCCATTTCCAATACCCTCATTGCGTGGGCGGCATTCTACCCGAGTTGGGCCCTGCACGCGCGCGCGCCTGAAAAATCGCGGGCTGGCATGGCGTTCTATTGGCATCGCCCCGCTCGTCTGATCAATCGGTTGAATTTTTCCGGGCCGCCAACCTCGCACACGCCCATGGTTTCGAGCTAAAACAGTAAGTTAGCGGCTTATTTCATCATTAAACCTGGGCTCTTTCCCAGCCTGGCCTATATTCTCAGGGGATATTTGCCAAGCAATTGTCAAGTATTTCCTGTACGATGCCTGGCCAAGTTAATTCTCTACAGGTTAGTGGCCGCCATGCGTGTAAAAGCATCCAACAGCAAAGCAAAGCCAGCTCCCGCCGTTGAAACCAGCGAATCGATCAACAGCCAGATTGCTGCTTTCCTCAAGTCCGGCGGCGAAATCCAGCAAATTGCCAAGGGCGTGAGCGGCCAGACTTTCGGCCCGTCCAAGCAGATCAGCCTGGGCAAGAAGTAATCGTCCTACCTGCGCACTGCATCTGGTCCCTAAGCGTCTTGCCTTCAAGGCGCTAGGACTAGAGTTGGAAACACCCTCGTACACCCTTCAATACCAAGCTAATCGACGAACGGGCCTCAATGCCTGGCATTCGCCGGTATCCTTGCACACGTCTAGCACGGGCATCTGCTCGAACCCATCCGTTACTGCTCCTCGCTTTTCATGGAGTGAAGCATGCTTAAACGCTGTATTTTCCTGGTCAGCATTCTGATCGCCAGCCCTTTGGCCGAAGCGCAGATTTTTCAGCGTGAACTGGGCGACTTCGACCTGAAATTGGGCACTACCCCCAGCCGTAGCATGGCCCAGGGCCTGGTCAAGCCCACCTCCCCTGGCAGTGACTCGTTCCACGGAGGCCTGGACCTTACCCACGACAGCGGCCTGTATTTCGGCCAGTTTTCACCGAATATGGGCCTGTCGTCGGCCAACAATCTCGAAGTTGACTCCTACCTGGGTTTCAAACGCCCTTTCGACCAGACCCTGGGCTATGAAGTGGGCTTGATTCACTACAGCTACCCCAAGGTCAGCCCCCTCGACAGCCAGGAGTTCTACGGCGGCCTGAATCTGTTGGGCAACCGCTTCGGCGTGTCCTTCAGCAACGACCCCGACCGTCAGGACAGCACCCTGTTCGCCGACCTCGGCGGCACCCAGCCGTTCGGTATCGGCGTCAGCATGAAATACACCACCCATCAATTGGGCACACCGGTGTCGGTGGAAAACGGCGCCATCAGCAGTTTCAGCGACTGGTCGGTGCAATTCTCCCGGGCCTGGAAAGGCATCGACCTGGATCTGATCTACAGCGACTCCAGCCTCAGCGGCGGAGAGTGCTCGGCCTACTCCGGACACAACTCGCAATGCGACGGCCTGTTGACCTTGAAGGCCGTCCGGCCGTTTTATTGATGGGCTGAACTGTCGCACCCCGCGCAGGTTCACATGCATTAACCCCATCCGTGCAAGGACTCGCCCATGTTGCGCCGGCTCAAACTCCTGATGGTACTGCTGACCCTGAGCCTGGTGCTCGCCGGCTGCAATCGCGTGGGCCTGGCCTACCGTAATCTCGACGTGATCATCCCCTGGACCCTCAACGACTACCTGGACATGAATGCCGGGCAGAAGAGCTGGTTCAACGACACCCTCAAGGAACACCTGGCCTGGCATTGCACCACGCAATTGCCGGGCTACCTGGACTGGCTCGACCGCCTGCAGCAGATGGTCGACAGCCAGCAGATCACTGACGCCGCGCTGCAAACCCGAACCGTGGAAGCCAAGCAGGCGATTGCCGAGATCGCGCGGGAGATCACCCCGTCCGCCGTGCAGTTGCTGCAGGGTCTGGATGATCAACAGGTCAAGGACATGAGCGACGCCCTGGCCAAAGACCTGCGCAAACGCCAGGATGAATACCTCAAACCGCCGCTGGCCCAGCAGATCAAGGAACGCGCCCAGCGCATGAGCAAGCGCCTGGATGCCTGGATCGGCCCGCTAAGCGCTAGCCAGCAAAACCGTGTAACGGCGTGGTCCAACGCTTTGGGCGAACAGAACCAGGCGTGGATCGGCAACCGCGCCCATTGGCAGGCGCAGTTTATCGAGGCCGTTGAACACCGCCACGACGCCGACTTCCCGCAGAAAATGCAACGTTTGCTGGTGGACAGGGAGAGCCTATGGACGCCTGAATACCGCGCTGCCTATGCCCAGACCGAAGCGGCGGCGCGCAGTCTGATCGTGGACCTGATGGCTGAGAGCACCGAGCAACAACGTCAGAAGCTGAGGCAAAAAATCGACGGCGTACGAGGCGATTTCAAAGCGCTTAAATGCCTCAAGGCCGGCGCAAATCAATAGGGAGGGGAGCAGGGCTCCCACCCACATTGGATTCAGGGGTT
Source organism: Pseudomonas sp. W2Aug9 (assembly GCF_023127755.1). NCBI lineage: Bacteria > Pseudomonadati > Pseudomonadota > Gammaproteobacteria > Pseudomonadales > Pseudomonadaceae > Pseudomonas > Pseudomonas sp. W2Aug9. The sequence continues at coordinate 270,301 of NZ_SPKL01000035.1, forward strand.
AGATAGAGCCACCGGCAATCGCAGCTTTGGAAGAGACTTGATCGAAGGTCGCCTCCTCCAGCGCGTCCTCCTGCTCGTCCATCACTTGACGGGGGTGCTCATTGCCAGGAATCGAGCTGTCGATCAACGCCAGCAGACTTGCACCCCGCTCAGTCAAGATGAAGTTTTCACCATTGCCGCCTTCCTCTTCGGGACGCGACTCAATAAACCCGCGCTTGAACAACAACGCCTCGTAATCCGCAGCGGTTTTTTTCAGCGCATCCAGGTTCCCGGTGTCCTCGCCAGCCGCAGCCTTATCAGCGGCTTCCTGCTCGGCGTATTTACGCGGGGCGAAGCTGCCCTCGCCGTTCTGCACTTCGTGCAGCAGACGTTCGATCAGATCCCAGTTGTAAGTCGTCATCCTGATTCCTCCTGCAGGCCGATGAAAAATTAGCCCGTCATAGGTAGTGACACGTGGGGGCACTGGCCGTTCACCCGGATAGACGGGCGTCATTTCTCTGAACTTTCCAGACGTTCGCCGCCTCAACTGCCTATACCGCCAAGGAGGTCCGACCATGAAAACCCTGATGAACCTGGCGATTGCCGCCACATTGTTAAGCGCCCTGCCCGCCTGGGCTTGCACGCCTGAAGAGGCCACGGCCAAACGCGAAGAACTGGCCAAGCAAGTGACCCAGCTAACGGAGCAGAATCCCCAGAAAGCCAAGGAGATGAATGCCCAGTTGCAGAAAATGGACCTGGACACCGAAAGCGCCGAGTTTCCCGACAAATGCCAACTGATCGACGCCCGGCTCAAAGAACTGAAAGAAGCCGCCTCCAAAGCCAAAAACTGATGGCGAAAAAAAACCGGACATTGTCCGGTTTTTTTCTGCCTGGCTGCTTATTCGGCAGCCGGTGCTTCTGGCTTGCGGCGCTTGAGCGGCGCCATGCCATCCTTGCTGACGAGCGACAGGTTGTCGGTCTTCGGCCGGTTGGCGATCTTGCGCTTGGTCGGCGATTTGGCGCCGGTTTTCTTTTTGTCGCCCTTGGCGTCAGTCTTTTTCTTCTTCACGCCAACGGCCTTGCCCGACGCCTTGACCTTCTTCGGCCCGGTGTAAGTGCCTTTGACTTCCTTGATGGTACGGCGCTCGAACGACTGCTTGAGGTAGCGTTCAATGCTCGACATCAGGTTCCAGTCGCCGTGGCAGATCAGCGAGATGGCCAGGCCATCGTTGCCGGCACGCCCGGTACGGCCGATACGGTGCACGTATTCGTCGCCGCTGCGGGGCATGTCGAAGTTGATCACCAGATCCAGGCCATCAACGTCCAGGCCACGCGCAGCGACGTCGGTGGCTACCAGGATCTTCACGCCGCCAGCCTTGAGGCGGTCGATGGCCAGCTTGCGGTCCTTCTGGTCTTTCTCGCCGTGCAGCACGAACGCCTTGTATTCCTGCGCGACCAGACGCCCGTAGATACGGTCGGCGGCGGCACGGGTGTTGGTGAACACGATGGCCTTCTGGTAGGTCTCGTTGGCCAGCAACCAGTTGAGGATCTGTTCTTTGTGCACGTTATGGTCAGCGGTCACGATCTGCTGACGCGTGGTGGCGTTCAGGTCACTGACGTTGTTGACCTGCAAGTGCTCAGGGTTGTTCAGCACCTTGGCAACCATGTCGCGCAGGGTTGAACCGCCGGTGGTGGCGGAGAACAACATGGTCTGCTGGCGATTGACGCATTCAGCAACCAGGCGCTGCACGTCATCGGCAAAGCCCATGTCGAGCATACGGTCGGCTTCGTCGAGCACCAGTACTTCGACTTCCTTGAGGTCGAGGTTGCCGGCGTTGAGTTGCTCGATCATGCGCCCCGGGGTACCGATCAGGATGTCCGGCACCTTGCGCAGCATGGCAGCCTGGACCTTGAAGTCTTCGCCGCCGGTAATGATGCCGGACTTGATGAAGGTGAATTGCGAGAAGCGCTCGACTTCCTTGAGGGTCTGCTGGGCCAGCTCACGGGTCGGCAGCAGGATCAGGGTCTTGATGCTGACGCGGACCTTGGCCGGGCCAATCAGACGATTCAGAACCGGCAAGACGAAAGCGGCGGTCTTGCCGCTGCCGGTTTGAGCCGTCACCCGCAGGTCACGCCCTTGGAGCGCGAGCGGGATGGCCGCTGCTTGCACAGGCGTAGGCTCGACAAATTTAAGCTCGGCCACGGCTTTGAGCAGGCGTTCGTGCAGGGCGAATTGGGAAAACACGGGTGCTACCTCGAAGAAATACAAAATATCAGCGCCATAGGTTACCGGTTTCGGGCGGCCAAACCGAGTTTCTTTACGCGAACAGGGCTAATCAGCTGCTTTTTTGTGAGCGATTTTGTCCAGAGCGTCAACTTTGTTGCACTTAAATGCTCTAATCGCCCCGTGTTGTCTTACAGAAGAATCGGTTCACTCATGGATATCAAACAGCTCTGGCTCAACGTCCAAGACCTTTGGGGCGCCCTCGATGAACACCCGGTCCTGCATTCCAGCCTCGGCTTGCTGGTGCTGCTGGTGGTGGCATTGCTGGTTGGACGGGTAGCGCGTTACCTCATCCTGCACGCGGTCAAATTGCTTGGCCGGCAACCGGCCCTGCACTGGCTGAACGATCTGCGACATAACAAAGTCTTCCATCGGCTGGCGCAAATGACGCCGTCCCTGGTGATCCAGTTCGGCCTGTACCTGGTACCTGACCTGAGCAAGACCGCCATTCTGTTTATCGGCAATGTGGCCCTGGCGATCACCATTCTGTTTATGGTGCTGGCCATGAGTGCCCTGCTCAATGCGCTGCTGGATATCTACGCACGCACCGAACACGCACGCACCCGCTCGATCAAGGGTTATGTGCAGTTGGCAAAAATGGTGTTGTTCGTGTTTGGCGCAATCATCATCGTCGCCACCCTGATCGACCGTTCGCCGCTACTGCTGCTGTCGGGCCTGGGTGCGATGTCGGCGGTGATTCTGTTGGTGTACAAGGACACGCTGCTGTCGTTCGTCGCCAGTGTGCAATTGACCAGCAACGACATGCTGCGGGTCGGCGACTGGATCGAAATGCCCCAGGTCGGCGCCGACGGCGATGTGGTGGACATCACCCTGCATACGGTCAAGGTGCAGAATTTCGACAAAACCATCGTTTCCATCCCGACCTGGCGCCTGATGTCCGAGTCGTTCAAGAACTGGCGCGGTATGCAGGCCTCCGGCGGGCGGCGCATCAAGCGCAGCCTGTATATCGATGCCAGCGGCGTGCGCTTTTTGCGCGATGACGAAGAAGTGCGCATGACCCAGGTGCACCTGCTCACCGGCTACATCGGTCGCAAACAGGCCGAACTCAAGGCCTGGAACGAGGCCCAGGGCCACAGCGCGCAACTGTCGGCCAACCGCCGGCGCATGACCAACCTCGGCACGTTCCGCGCCTATGCCCTGGCGTATCTGCAAAGCCACCCGGACATCCAGCCGAACATGACCTGCATGGTGCGCCAGATGCAAACCACCGCCCAGGGCGTGCCGCTGGAGATCTACTGCTTTACCCGCACCACCGCGTGGGCGGATTACGAGCGGATCCAGGGGGATATTTTCGATTATCTACTGGCAGTGTTGCCGGAGTTCGGGCTGAGCCTGTATCAGCAGCCGAGTGGCAACGACCTCCGCGCCGGCGTATTGCCGGCGTTGGCCGGGGCCGCGCAACTACCCGCCATCGAAACGGCGTGAAGTGATCCGAACGGGATTACGGCAGTGATGCCGTAATCTCCTGGCGGCAAACCTCAAGCACTTCATCAGCCAAAGCGGAATCATCCGGGCACGCCCGCGATAACATGATTGCGCCAATGGCATGGGCCATCCTGTTGAGCATTTTCGCGCGCACGTCTTGCTGTGGCTCGTCCTGCGTCGTGTTGTACTTTGCCTCCAGGGCTTGCAGCGTGTTTTCCAGCCCGTTGGCGAAAGTCTCCTTAAGCGTGTCCGATTGACGCGCAGCGTCTGCACACAACGCCGCCAACGTGCACCCGCCGCCGCGATGATCGCGGTGCTGCCTGGACAGGTAAACCTCGAAAAACTCCCCCGCCTCCATCTCCACGCTGCTGGCGAGCGACTGCGCCAGGCCATTGGCGGCCGCTTCTGCCATCAAATCCGCCTTGGAGCCGAAGTGCTTGTAGAAGCCGCCCTGGGTAAAACCAGCGGCAGCCATCAATTCGGCCACACCCACCCCATCGAAACCACGTTCACGAAACAGCGCGGAAGCCGTTGCGACGATATGCGCTCGATTGTTCTGTGATTGCGTCTTGGTGATCTTCATTTCTATGCGCTCCTGCTGCCCTGCGATAGAGGGATCTTACTATGATGTCGATCATAATCAAAACCGTTGACAGCTTTGATTATGATCGACATCATAAAACCTCCCTGCACTCACTGAGCATCACACCATGAGCACTTCCAAGACCGTTCTCATCACTGGCGCCTCGACCGGCATTGGTGCCGCCTACGCCGAACGTTTTGCCCAGCGTGGTCACGACCTGGTTCTGGTCGCCCGCGATACCAAGCGCCTGGAAGCGCTCGCTGCACGTCTGCGTGAAGAGCACGCCATCACGGTTGATATCCTCCCCGCTGACCTGACCCAGATCGCTGACCTGGCAGCGGTCGAAGCACGTCTGCGCGAAGATTCCAGCATCGGTACGCTGGTCAACAATGCCGGTGCCGCACAGTCCGGCAGCTTCATCGAACAGTCCACCGACAGCGTCGCTCAATTGGTCGCGCTCAACACCACGGCGCTGGTACGGCTTGCCAGCGCCATTGCCCCACGCCTGGCGGCAGCCGGGAATGGCGCTATCATCAACATTGGCTCGGTGGTGGGCCTGGCGCCGGAGTTCGGCATGACCGTATATGGCGCGACCAAAGCATTCGTACTGTTCCTGTCCCAGGGCATGAGCCTGGAGTTGGGCGCCAAAGGTGTCTATGTACAAGCCGTGCTACCGGCCGCTACGCGTACCGAGATCTGGGACCGGGCAGGCATTGACATCAACACCCTCACGGACGTGATGGAAGTAGGTGACCTGGTGGATGCGGCGCTGGTCGGTTTCGACCGTCGTGAGCCCGTGACCATCCCGCCCTTGCAGGACGGCGCACGCTGGGATGCCTTGCAGGCAGCCCGACAAGGCTTGCTGTCGCAGATCAAGCAGTCCGAGGTTGCCGAGCGGTACCTGACCCAAGCCTGATCAACCTGTTGCAGGCGCGCTCTATGCGCCTGCCCTTCCTCTCGAAGCGATGAGCGTTGAACCATGAAGGCATTTTCCATCGAACGTTACGGCAAACAGACCGGTCGCATCACCGAAGCGCCAACACCAGTGGTGGGTGAGCATGACGTGCTGGTTCAAGTACATGCCAGCAGCGTCAACGTTCTGGATGCAAAAATCGCCAAGGGCGAATTCAAACTGATTCTGCCGTATGCATTGCCGTTGATACTGGGCAATGACCTGGCTGGCGTGGTACTCAGCGTCGGGGCCGCGGTGCGACGCTTCAAGCCGGGTGACGAAGTGTATGGCCGCCCTCCACAGCAGCGTATCGGCACGTTCGCCGAGCTGATTGCGGTACGCGAGGACGCACTGGCACGCAAACCTGCAAACATCACGATGGAGCAAGCCGCCGCCCTGCCTCCGGTCGCATTGACGGCATGGCAAGTACTGGTTGAAACAGCGAGGCTGAAAAAAGGCCAGAAGGTCTTCATTCATGCCGGTTCCGGCGGAGTCGGCAGTATCGCCATCCAGCTTGCCAAGCATTTGGGCGCATTTGTCGCAACGACGACCAGCACCGCCAATGTCGAGTGGGTCAAGGCACTGGGTGCCGATCTAGTGATCGACTACAAGCAGCAAAACTTCGAAACCCTGCTCAATGATTATGACGTCGTCTTGAACAGTCTCGGTCCGGACGCACTGGCAAAGTCACTCGACATTCTCAAACCGGGCGGTCAACTCATCTCCATCTCCGGGCCACCGACGCAGGCGTTTGCTCGCGAGCAGCAGCTGTCGTGGCTATTGGGCCTGGTCATGGGTGTGTTGAGCAGCGATATACGCCGCAAAGCGCGCAAACAAGGCGTGCGTTATGACTTCCTCTTCATGCGCGCCAGCGGCGCCCAATTGGATGAACTGACCGCGCTGGTGGAAGCCGGCATTATCAAGCCGGTGATCGACCGCACCTTCCCTTTCGAGTCCACAGCCCAAGCCCTGAGCTATGTCGAACAAGGCCGCGCCAAAGGCAAAGTGGTGATCACGATGACAGCGCCGCCCGCGCCTGGCGTGCGCCGAGCCGACTGATCCACACCGCGCCCAGAATCACCAGGCCGCCCAGGGCCAGTCGGCCCAGCGGCTCATGCTGATTCCAGATCAGCAGGTTCAACAGCAGCCCCACCGGTACATGCAGGTTGTTCATCACCGCCAGGGTACCGCCATTGACCAGACAGGCGCCCTTGTTCCACCAGTACATGCCCAGCGCGGTGCTGACCAAACCAAGGAACACCAGCACGCCCCATTGCAGCGGCGCTTGCGGCAAGAAGTCAGCCTTGCCGAACAGCAGGAACGCCGGCAACACCACCAGCAAGGCGCCCAGGTAGAAATAACCGAAACGCCGGAAGTGCGGTTGGTCACTGGGATAACGCGCCACCAGATGCTTGTACATGACTTGCCCGGCGGCGTAGGTGAAGTTGGCCAATTGCAGCAGCAAGAATCCCATCAGGAAGTGCGGGGTGATCTGATCGAAACGAATCACCGCCGCACCGCCCACCGCCACCAGGGCCGCGACCAGTGCCCAAGGATTGAAGCGCCGATTAAGCGCGTCCTCGATCAGGGTCACATGCAGCGGTGTGAGGATGGTGAACAGCAGCACTTCCGGCACCGTCAGCACGCGAAAGCTCAAGTACAGGCATACGTAGGTCACACCGAACTGCAATGCACCGATCACCAACATGCCGCGCATGAACGCAGGCTCCACCGAGCGCCAGCGCGTCAGCGGGATAAAGATCAGCCCGGCCAGCACCACGCGCACCAGCACTGCGAAGTAGCTGTCGACGTGACCGGCGAGGTATTCGCCGATCAAGCTGAAGGAAAATGCCTGAATCAGGGTGACAACCAGTAAATAGCCCATGCGCGCCTCGTTTCGAATGGGCGCGACATTAAAGCTTTTCCAGCCTTGAAGAAACTCAAGGCAAAAAAAACCCGACCTCGCTAAAGCGGCAGTCGGGCAGGAGCACTCAGGAGCAACAAGTGCAAAGGGAGGTTCGATACGCGTACTTGAAGGGTTGGCGTGGCGTTATATAAACAGCCCGCGATTATCTGGCGATTAACGGATCACGCCACCTGTGCGAGCAGGGCTTTGGCATGGTTGATGCCTTTTTCCTGAAAATCGCTGCTCAGGTTCACCCCTTCGGCGTGAATGAAGGTCACGTCGTGAATGCCGATAAAGGCCATCACCTGGCGCAGGTAGGGTTCCTGGTGGTCCGAGGTGGCCCCGGTGTGAATGCCGCCACGGGCGGTCAGCACAATGGCACGTTTGCCGGTCAGCAAGCCCTGCGGCCCGGTGGCGGTGTACTTGAACGTTACGCCGGCGCGCAGGACGTGATCCAGCCAGGCTTTGAGGGTGCTGGGGATGGCGAAGTTGTACATCGGTGCAGCCATTACCAACACATCGGCGGCGAGCAATTCGTCGGTCAATGCGTTGGAACGCTCCAGGGATACCTGCTCGCTGTCGTTACGCTGATCTTCAGGTTTCATCCAGCCGCCAAGGAGGTTGGCGTCCAGGTGTGGAACCGGGTTGAGTGCCACGTCGCGCACGGTGATCTGATCGGCTGGGTGGGCAGCCCGCCATTGGCTGATGAACTGTTGCGTGAGCTGGCGAGAGATAGAATCCTGCTGGCGCGCACTGCTTTCGATGATCAGAACGTTGGACATGGCTATGTAGGCTCCATCGGTGAATGTTGTAAGTCGATGGAGAAAAGATTAACCAGGGCTCATTCGATAAAAAAGCGCAAAAAACTGCTATAACCCATCTATAAATTTGTTTATAAGCGGAGTACTCCTGTAGAAAGGCTCCGCTATCGCTTTATTTGGGGCTGCAGTCCAAGGCAATGCGCATCTTGATGATGGAGCGGTTGAACTTGACCGTGGTGTTGGTGCTTTTGCCTGCTGGCACGCTCACGGTGCGACGGCGCGGCGATTCCGGGCCGTTGGTGAAGATTACCGAACACACAGCATCCTGGGTGCCGTAGTTGTTCAGCTGAATCGAGCTGATGTCTGCGTCCACGTCGGAGGCGGTGTAATCAATGCTGACGCCATCGATCTTTTTCGTCACGTCGATAGGGTAGGCAAATACGCTCATCGGCAGCAGCGCCAGCAACACACAACACAATTTTCTCATTCGGCAGTCTCCAATAAGGACCGCCAGCTTAGGACAAGAGGAGCTCATGTTGAAAGCGCCCCGCGTTACCCTCGATCAATGGCGCACGTTGCAGGCCGTGGTTGACCATGGCGGCTTCGCCCAGGCGGCTGAAGCGCTGCACCGTTCGCAATCCTCGGTGAGCTACACCGTGGCTCGTATGCAGGATCAACTCGGCGTGCCGCTGCTGCGCATCGACGGGCGCAAGGCGGTGCTGACCGAGGCCGGTGAAGTGCTGCTGCGTCGCTCCCGGCAGTTGGTGAAGAACGCCAGTCAACTTGAGGATCTTGCCCATCATATGGAACAGGGATGGGAGGCCGAAGTGCGCCTGGTAGTGGATGCGGCCTATCCCAATGCGCGCCTGGTGCGCGCCCTGACTGCGTTTATGCCGCAAAGTCGCGGCTGCCGCGTGCGCTTGCGTGAAGAGGTGTTGTCCGGCGTCGAAGAACTGCTGATCGAAGGCGTAGCCGACCTGGCAATTTGCGGTTTCAGTATCCCCGGTTACCTGGGCACCGAAATGAGCGATGTGGAATTTATCGCCGTGGCCCACCCCGAACATGCGTTGCACCGCATGAATCGCGAGCTGAGTTTCCAGGACCTGGAAAGCCAGATGCAGGTGGTCATCCGCGACTCCGGCCGCCAGCAACCGCGCGACGTGGGTTGGCTGGGCGCCGAACAGCGCTGGACCGTCGGCAGCCTGGCTACCGCCGCCGCCTTCGTGGGCAGCGGCCTGGGCTTTGCCTGGCTGCCACGGCACATGATCGAGCGCGAACTGGCCGAAGGTGTACTCAAGCAACTGCCCCTGGAACAAGGTGGCAGCCGTCACCCGACGTTCTATCTCTACTCCAACAAAGACAAACCCCTGGGGCCGGCGACGCAGATTCTCGTGGAGCTGCTGCGCACGTTTGACACCGCTCCCCTGGACGCGCCTTTCGCCGCTCCCCGACAAGCCTGAAACGGAGTTCATCCATGGCCTGGTTCGACCACGAAGGCTGCAGCCTGCACTACGAGGAATACGGCCACGGCGCGCCGCTGATCCTGATCCACGGCCTGGGCTCCAGTAGCCAGGATTGGGAGCTGCAAGTGCCGGTACTGGCTCGGCACTATCGCCTGATCGTGGTCGACGTGCGTGGGCATGGCCGCTCCGATAAGCCCCGCGAGCGCTACAGCATCCAGGGCTTCACGTTCGACCTGCTCGCCCTGATCGAGCACCTGGACCTGCCGCCAGCCCACGTTGTGGGTTTATCCATGGGCGGCATGATCGCCTTCCAACTGGCGGTGGACGACCCCGCGCGAGTCAGAAGCCTGTGCATCGTCAACAGCGCGCCCGAAGTCAAGGTGCGCAGCGCAGGTGACTATTGGCAGTGGGCCAAACGCTGGACCCTGGCCCGCGTACTCAACCTGCGCACCATCGGCAACGCCCTGGGCGAACGACTGTTTCCCAAACCTGCCCAGGCAGACCTGCGCCGCAAGATGGCCGAACGCTGGGCAAGCAACGACAAACGTGCTTATCTCGCCAGCTTCGACGCGATTGTGGGCTGGGGCGTGCAGGAACAACTTTCGCGAATTACCTGTCCAACCCTGGTCATCAGCGCCGACCACGACTACACCCCCGTGGCGCAGAAAGAAATCTATGTAAAACTGCTGCCCGATGCGCGACTGGTGGTGATCGAAGATTCCCGCCATGCCACGCCCTTGGATCAACCCGAAGTCTTTAACGCAACCTTGCTCGATTTTCTAAAGACAGTCGAAACCACTACCCAGGATCACTGACCCATGCTGAAAAAAATCGCCTTCTTTGCCGGTTCTGTTCTGTTCGCTGCCAACCTGATGGCGGCCGAACCGGCCAAGGCGCCCCACGTATTGATCTCCACCACCAATGGCGACATTGAAATCGAACTGGACCCGGTCAAGGCGCCGATCAGCACCAAGAACTTCCTCGCCTATGTCGACAAGGGTTTCTACACCAACACGATTTTCCACCGCGTGATCCCGGGCTTCATGGTCCAGGGCGGCGGGTTCACCCAGCAGATGTCGCAAAAACCGACTGAAGCACCGATCAAGAACGAAGCCAGTAATGGCCTGCATAACGTGCGCGGCACGCTGTCCATGGCCCGCACCAATGACCCGAACTCGGCCACCAGCCAGTTCTTCATCAACGTAGCCGACAATGCCTTCCTCGACCCGGGCCGCGATGCCGGTTACGCCGTGTTCGCCAAAGTGGTCAAGGGCATGGATGTGGTCGACATCATCGTCAACTCCCAGACCACCACCAAACAAGGCATGCAGAACGTGCCAATCGATCCTGTGTTGATCAAGTCGGCCAAGCGCATCGACTGAGGTCTGCAGGTAGCTTCGCGTGGTGCCCACACGGCACCGCGCGCATTTGAAAGGAGAGCCCGCCCGGCGGGCGTCAAACCCAATGCTCTATCGTCGCTTTGAACAACTGATCGATATTTTCCGCGACGCTCCCAGCGCGGCCCCTCCCGAAAAAGTCCTGCCCTTCTATCTCTATTACCTGCGCCAGGTCTGGCCCTGCTTCGCCGCACTGTTGGTGGTGGGGCTGGTCGGTGCGCTTATCGAAGTGGCGCTGTTCAGCTATCTGAGCCGCATCATCGACCTGGCCCAGGGCACACCACCGGCGAATTTCTTCCAGATCCACAGCGCCGAGCTGATCTGGATGGCCGTGGTCGCCCTGCTGCTGCGCCCGGTTTTCAACGGCCTGCATGACTTGCTGGTGCACCAGACCATCAACCCAGGCATGACCAGCCTGATTCGCTGGCAGAACCACAGCTACGTGCTCAAGCAGAGCCTGAACTTTTTCCAGAACGATTTCGCCGGGCGCATCGCCCAGCGGATCATGCAAACCGGCAACTCCTTGCGTGATTCGGCAGTGGCGACGGCAGAAGCCATCTGGCACGTGTCGATCTATGCCATCAGTGCCCTGGTGCTGTTTGCCGAGGCCGACTGGCGGCTGATGATCCCGCTGATCACCTGGATCATCTGCTACAGCCTGGCCCTGCGTTACTTCGTACCGCGCGTGAAGGAGCGCTCGGTGATTTCCTCGGAGGCGCGCTCCAAATTGATGGGCCGAATTGTCGACGGCTATACCAATATCACCACCTTGAAACTGTTCGCCCATACGCAGAATGAACAGGAATACGCCAAGCAAGCGATCATCGAGCAGACCGAAAAAACCCAACTGGCCGCCCGTGTGCTCACCAGCATGGACACCGTGATCTGTATCTTGAACGGCCTGCTGATTGTGACCACCACCGGCCTGGCCCTGTGGTTGTGGACGCAGTCGCTGATTTCCGTCGGTGCGATTGCCTTGGCCACTGGCTTGGTTATCCGCATCGTCAACATGTCCGGTTGGATCATGTGGGTGGTCAATGGCATCTTCGAAAATATCGGCATCGTGCAGGACGGCCTGAAAACCATCGCCCAGCCACTGGCCGTGACCGACCGTGAAAACGCCCCGCGCCTGAAAGTCCCCAATGCCCAAGTGCACTTTGAGCAGGTGGATTTCCACTACGGCAAGAAGAGCGGGATCATTGGCGGCCTCAACCTCAACATCAAGGCCGGGGAAAAGATCGGTTTGATCGGCCCGTCCGGCGCGGGCAAGTCGACCCTGGTCAACCTGCTGCTGCGCCTCTACGACCTGCAAGGCGGCCGCATCCTGATCGACGGCCAGAACATCGCCGAAGTGGCCCAGGAAAGCCTGCGTGCACAGATCGGCATGATCACCCAGGACACATCGCTTCTGCACCGTTCGATCCGTGACAACCTGCTGTATGGCAAGCCCGACGCAACTGAGGAAGAACTCTGGGCTGCGGTGCACAAGGCTCGCGCCGATGAGTTCATCCCGCTGTTGTCGGATTCCGAGGGCCGCACCGGGCTGGACGCCCATGTTGGTGAGCGCGGGGTGAAACTCTCTGGCGGTCAACGTCAACGTATCGCCATCGCCCGCGTGCTGCTCAAGGACGCACCGATCCTGATCATGGACGAAGCCACCTCGGCATTGGACTCGGAAGTGGAAGCGGCAATCCAGGAGAGCCTGGAAACTCTGATGCAGGGCAAGACCGTGATTGCGATCGCCCACCGGTTGTCGACCATCGCACGAATGGACCGCTTGGTAGTGCTGGAGAAAGGCCAGATTGCCGAAAGCGGCAGCCATGCCGAGTTGCTGGCGCAGGGCGGGCTTTATTCGCGGTTATGGCAGCACCAGACCGGTGGATTCGTCGGAATAGACTGATTTCATTGGATAGGTGCCCGGGCAATTCCGAACAATTCTGACAGTTTTCTCTATCGAACTGGTCTTGCGACACAATCCTGCTGTACTGCAATCAGGCCCCAGGAGGGCCCTGATTTAGGCGGCAGGGAAGCTTCACAGACCGTTAATCAGATAGAGCAATCTAAGGAAGTGTTCATGTCACTGTTCAAACGTTCCGTAACGGAAGGGCTGGGTACGTTTTGGCTGGTGTTGGGCGGTTGCGGGAGTGCGGTGCTGGCCGCAGCGTTCCCCAATGTCGGAATCGGCCTGCTCGGCGTGGCCCTGGCCTTCGGGCTCACAGTGCTGACCATGGCGTTTGCCATCGGGCACATCAGCGGCTGTCACCTCAACCCGGCCGTTTCGGTGGGGCTGGTAGTGGGCGGAAGATTTCCGGCCAGAGAGTTGCCAGCCTACATCGTGTCTCAGGTGATCGGTGCCACCATCGCCGCTGCGCTGCTGTACTTTATTGCCAGCGGCAAACCCGGCTTTGAACTGGCGAGTGGCCTGGCCTCCAACGGCTATGGAGAACACTCACCCGGTGGTTACTCGATGGCAGCAGGATTGGTCTGTGAGCTGGTGATGACGGCGATGTTCGTGCTGATCATCCTGGGCGCTACCGACCGCCGTGCCCCCGCGGGCTTTGCCCCCATCGCCATTGGCCTGGGGCTGACGCTGATCCACCTGATCTCGATCCCGGTCACCAACACCTCGGTCAACCCGGCCCGCAGCACGGGGCCCGCGTTGATTGTCGGCGGCTGGGCGCTCGAACAGTTGTGGCTGTTCTGGCTTGCGCCGATCCTGGGCGCGGTGATCGGTGGCATTACGTACCGATGGTTGGGCGCAGAAAAGCCTGCCTGACCAAACCCCTCTAGGAGCGAGCTTGCTCGCGAAAAACGTCAACGATGACGCAGGCTTCCAGATGCAGCCCGCTTCGCCTAAGCGTTCTTCGCGAGCAAGCTCGCTCCTACAAGGTGTTTCACTTGCTGTCAGGTTGCCGATAAGGCAAAGCCGCCCTCGCCTCTTCGGCATACGCCAGAATCCCCACCCGTTCACGTTCAAGAAAGTCGTGCACGGCACTCTTGAGCCCCGGATGGCGCAGGTAGTGCCAGGACCGCGTGATCACCGGCTCAAACCCGCGAATCAATTTGTGCTCGCCCTGGGCCCCCGCATCGAAGCGTTGCAGGCCGTGGGCGATGGCGTAGTCCATGCCCTGGTAGAAACAGGTTTCGAAATGCAGCCGGTCGAACTCCCCCAGGCAGCCCCAGTAGCGGCCGTAGAAGCTGTCGCCACCGATCAAGCTGAACGCCATGGCCACCGGACGCGGGCCTTGCTTGGCCAGCACCACGCGGATCGCCTCGGGCATACGTTCGGCCAACAGGCTGAAAAACGCCCGTGTCAGATAGGGCGCTTGGCGGCGCACCGCATAGGTGTTGGCATAGCAGGCATAAACAAAATCCCATTGGGCCTCGCTCAATTGATGACCTTGCAGCCACTCGAACTCGATGCCCTGCCCGGCCACTTGTTCACGCTCTTTGCGCATCTGCTTGCGCTTGCGTGAACTCAAGGCATCAAGGAAGTCCTGGAAGTCGCGATAGCCACGGTTCTGCCAATGAAACTGGCAGCCCAGGCGTTGCATCCAGTCGGGCTGCCGGGCCAAGGCGTCGTCGGCCAAAGCGTCGGTGAAATTGATATGGGCGCTGGAGAGCCCTTCGATTTCCAGGTAACCCGGCAAACTTTTGAGCAACTCAAAGCCGTCTTCGGCACTGGCGGCCAATAAACGCGGCCCGCTGACCGGACTGAACGGCACGGCTGTCAGCAGCTTCGGGTAGTAATCAATGCCGGCACGCTCGCAGGCGTCGGCCCAGCCATGGTCGAACACGTACTCGCCATAAGAGTGCCACTTGCGGTAACTGGGTAATGCCGCCACCAAACGGGGGCCTTCCCAATGCAGCAGATGTTCCGGCTGCCAGCCTGTTTGCGGGCCCAGGCTGGCGCTGTCTTCCAGCGCGCTCAAAAACCCATGCCGCACAAAAGGCTGGGCCTGCGGCACCAGGGCATCCCAAGTGTGAGCAGCGATTGCGGACAGGCTGTCCAGGCGTTGCAGTGGCATCGACATCCTCATTGTTTCGCGGCATGAAAGCCTGGGCAGTATCGCTTATCGCAGCCTGGCGTACATCTGCAAAACGCGCCGACAGAACGCCCAAGCGTTAGTTCCTTCCCGTTACAAGCTGTCATCTACATGAAATCACTTAGCCACTACTCCGTCATAAACGGCCGCGATACTGACGCCAGTTTTTAGAGCGTCCGGATCTACCGGGCGACATTTTTTCCGTCCGTCATGGGTCGGTTGTGTCCTGGATGGTTTGCCATCCCTCCTCACTTTCGGAGATTGATATGCGTCTTGCTTCCACTAAAACTGCGGCGCTCCTGTGTGGCGGCCTGTTGCTGGCCCTGAGCGTACCGGCCAGCGCTGCAGTCGACGCTAAATTGCTCGACATGCTCAAGGCCAACGGCCAGATCACCGCGTCGCAGTACACAGAACTGCAAGCGGAACTGGCCAAGGACCAGAAAGAACAGCAGATCGCACGCCAAGCTCAGCAAGAGACCAACGAGCAGATCGCAGCCACTGCGAAAAAAACCAACGAGCTGAGCAGCTTCGACCAAAAGCTGGCCTGGGCCGCCAAGACTCAATTCAAGGGTGATGTACGCTTCCGCCAGGAAACCATCAAGATCGATGGCGAACCCAACAACGGTGGGCGTGACAAAGACCGTCAACGTATCCGCGCCCGCCTGGGTGCCTACACCGAAATCAACCCGCAGGTGGACACCGGTATCCGTATCGCCACCGGCGGTGGTGACGATGCGCGTTCTACCAACCAGGATCAGGACGGCTACTTCGATAAAAAATCGATCTGGCTGGACCTCGGTTACATCGACTACCACCCGGACCAGATCAAGAACCTGCACGTGATCGGCGGCAAGATGCTTCAGCCTTGGGTAAACATGGGCGACGTGATCTGGGATAGCGATATCAACCCTGAAGGCCTGGCCGTCACCTACAAATACCCACTGGGCAGCAGCGCCGAACTGTTCGGCAGCCTGGGTAACTACAACCTCAAGGACAACGTCGACGGCGACGGCGTGCAGTTCCGCCACGACCTGCGCCTGACGTCCGGCCAGTTGGGTACGCGTTTCTCGGTCACCGACAACCTGAAAATGACCCTGGGCGGCAGCGTCTACGCCTACAAAAATGACGAGGACAGCCGCTGCACAACCACTACCACACCTTGCGCGTTGGCGGTCAACGGCAACTCAGCCAACAACGAGTTCCGCCTGTACGAAGGCTTTGCCCAGGCAGACATCGGCGGCTTGGCAGTGCCACTGTCGTTCTACGGCCAATACGTGAAAAACAACGATGCCGTGACCGACCAGGACACCGCGTGGTTGCTGGGTGCCAAGTCCAAGGTGTTCGGTTTCAACCTGGACTACAACTACCGCGATGTTCAGCGTAATGCCGTCGTAGGCGCGTTCACCGATTCGGACTTCGCCAACGGTACCACCGGTTCGCGCGGCCACAAGATGAAGGTCAGCTACGACATCGACAAGAACTTCGCCCTGGGCGCCACCTACTTCCTGACCAAGGCGGACTACGCCAGCCGTACCCAGCGGGATGCCAACACCAACACCCTGCAGCTGGATGCTGAAGCCAAGTTCTAAGCGTTACTGTAGGAGCGAGCTTGGTGAGCTCGCTCTTACATATCCTTACGGCGCTCGGCTGCCATCTGTTCAGCCAGCGCATCAGCACCGTCCACCGGCTCCTGCGGCATACGCTTGAGCGTCGCCTGCAACAGGCGCATCTGCCGGATAAACCGTCGGCAGTTCGGGCAGAACATCAAGTGATGACGCACCATCAGACGTTCACGGAAGGTCAATTGACCATCCAGATAGTCACTGGAGCGCGCTACTTGCTCTTTACAGGTCAACATTCGCCCGTCTCCTCAAAATGCTCCACCGTAGCAAAGACTTTAAGCCGTGCTCGATGCAGGAGCACACGAACGTTGGAGAGCGAAAGGCTCAGAAGATTACAGATTTCCTCCAGTTCCAGACCCTGGCGTTCACGCAACACCAGCACGCTGCTTTGCAGTTCGGACAAACTCAGAATCGTATGCTCCAGGCATTTGCGCAGTTCATCTTCGGTCAGCAGCGCTTCAGGGGTGTCCTGGTGCCAGGCATACGGGGCGACAGCCCAATGGCCATCATCCGGGCTGAAGCGATCATCACCAATGGTGCCGTGGGGCGAAGGCAAATCGTCGAGCAGCACTTCCCGACGATTCTGTTTGTAACGTCCCTTGGCGGCGTTGGCGGTAATGGTCAATAACCATGTCTTGAGGCTCGATCGCCCTTCGAATCTGGCCAGGTTGCGTACGACCGAAACCCAGGCGTCTTGCACGATTTCGTCGGCGTGGCGCTGACCGACGATGGCGTAGGCCACCGCCCGCATTGCGCTCTGGTAAGTGGTGACCAATTCCTTGTAGGCCCGCTGCTCACCCTTGAGCAGGCGTTCAAGCAGGTGCGCGTCGTCCGCTGCTGCCATTCAAACCTCTATTTAAAAGTGCACACCCGGTCCTGTGGGAGCTGGCTTGCCTGCGATGCAGACACCTCGGTGTATCAGTCACACCACAGTGATGCCATCGCAGGCAAGCCAGCTCCCACACAATCAGCGTTTGCGCAGGATCACACTGCCAATCGAATACCCGGCGCCAAAGGAGCTGAGTACGGCAACCGAGCCCTTGGGCAAGTCATCCTGGTAAGTGTGAAACGCAATCACCGAGCCGGCCGAGCTGGTATTGGCGTAAGTATCGAGGATCACTGGCGCTTCTTCCACCGACGCGTCGCGCCCCAGCAGCTTTTTCACGATCAGGTGGTTCATGCTCAGGTTGGCCTGGTGCAGCCAGAAGCGCTTCACATCGGTCACACTCAACTGATTTTCCGCCAGGTGCGCGCCGATCAATTCGGCCACCATCGGGCAGACATCGCGAAACACCTTGCGGCCTTCCTGCACGAACAGCTTGTCGGGGGCACCGACACCTTCTTCCGCCGTGCGGTTGAGGAAGCCGAAATTGTTGCGGATGTTGTTGGAGAACTTGGTCAGCAGCTTTGTACTCACCACATCGAACTGGTGCTCGGACGTCGCCAGGTCAGCGCGTTCCAGGATCACCGCAGTGGCGGCGTCACCGAAGATGAAGTGGCTGTCGCGATCGCGGAAGTTCAGGTGGCCGGTGCAGACTTCCGGGTTGACCATCAGGATCGCCCGGGCCTGGCCCAACTGGATGCTGTTGGCCGCGTTCTGGATGCCGAAGGTGGCCGAAGAACACGCCACGTTCATGTCAAAACCGAAGCCCTGGATACCCAAGGCTTCCTGGACTTCAATGGCAATCGCCGGGTAGGCACGTTGCAGGTTGGAACAGGCAACGATCACGCCATCAATGTCGGCGGCGGTCTTGCCGGCGCGTTGCAGGGCTTGTTCGGCGGCACCGACCGCCATCTGGCAGAGCACCGACCATTCGTCGTTGCTACGCTCGGGCAGGCGTGGCGCCATGCGCTGCGGATCGAGGATGCCGTCCTTGTCCATCACAAAACGGCTCTTGATGCCGGATGCCTTTTCGATGAATGCCGCGCTCGACTCCGTCAGCGCCTGCACCTCGCCACGCTCGATGGCGGCGGCGTTGTCTGCGTTGAACTGTTGCACATAGGCATTGAAAGACTGCACCAGCTCTTCGTTGGAGATGCTGTTGGCCGGGGTGTACAGGCCAGTGCCGCTGATGACGACGTTATGCACGGTCGTTCCTCTAAATCTGTCAGGCAGAAGATATTGGTACCGTCGTACCAAACTTAAAGTCGTTTGATTCCGTCCAGCAGGCATCAAACTGGCGACGCTTTATTCAATCTTGTAACCGCGAAGTTTGCCACAACCCTGGAGATTTGGCGCTATAGGCCAGACAAACACCTTGAATGTGGGAGGGGCGGTGCGACGATTCGACTTGCTCCCTCCCACATTTGGCCCTGCCCGGATCGGGAAACCGGGAAAGGTTCAGGGCTCTACCTGGCTCCACTGCTTGCTCAAGCGTTTATCGGAAATCGGTACCTTGGTGCCCAACTGCTGGGCAAACAACGACACCCGGTATTCCTCCAGCCACCAGCGGTACAGCTCCAACTGTGGGTCACGCTTGCCTTCCTGGGCGTGTTTGTTCAAGCGGTTCTGGTATTGAGCCCACAGGCCGCCCAATTCGCTGCTCCACACGCGGTCCTTTTGCACCTGGCTCGGCAGTTTTTCCAGGCGCAGTTCAATAGCCTTGAGATAGCGCGGCAGCTCCTTGAACCATTGCGCCGGGGTTTCGCGCACAAAACCTGGGTACACCAGGTTGCTCAGTTGCTGCTTGATATCATTCAAGGCCACCGCCTGGGCCAGGTCGATCTTGCCTTTGAAGCGCTTTTGCAGGCCGTGCCAGAGTTTCAGCACCTCCAGGGTCAGGCGTGCCAGGCGCTCGGCGTGTTCGGTCCAACCGCCACGCTTGCGCTCGGCCAGGGCAGCCAGGCCCGCGCCATCACGCGGCAGGCTGTCTTCGCCCTCAAGTACACAGGTGTCGAGGCTGGCCAGCAGAATGTCTTCCACCAACGCGTCGATACGCCCCAGTTCGCGGTACATCAAGCCCAGCTCGGTCAGGCCCGGCAATTTGCCGCGCAGGAATTTCGCCGGTTCCGCCAGTTGTTGCATCAGCAGGCGCTGCAACGCGCGGCGATGCTGGAACTCGGCTTCGGCGGCGGTGGAGAAACGCCCTTCCTTGACCGTGCCGTTCTCTTCCACCAGCGCCGGGTACACCGTCATCGACAGGCCGGCGATGTTTTGCTGGGTCTTTTCAGCCACCGCCGCGAACACCTTGGCTTCTACCGGCTGTTGGCTTTTCGCGGTTTGCGGTACGGCCAACGCGGCCTGGCTGGCCTCTGCAAAACGTGCGGTCAGTTCGGCCAGGTCGCGACCTTCGCCAAGGAACTTGCCTTGGCCGTCGACCACTTCCAGGTTCATCTTCAGGTGGCTTTCTACCTGCTGCGCCGCTTCAGCCCAGGCTTCATCGCTGACCCGCGCACCGGTCATGCGCAGCAACTCGCGCCCCAGCGCCTGGGGCAGCGAGCCCTGGCCGAATTCGATGCGTTGCAGCGCCGCCTTGACGAAGTCCGGCACCGGCACGAAGTTCTTGCGCAATGCCTTGGGCAGGTTGCGTACCAACGCGATGCATTTGGCTTCGATCACGCCCGGCACCAGCCACTCCAGGCGCTCGGCCGGCAACGCCGGCAGCAACGGCGCAGGTACACGCAGGGTGACGCCATCGCGAGGGTGGTTGGGTTCGAAGTGGTAGCTCAAGGCCAACGCCAGGTCACCCAGGTGCAAGGTGTCCGGATAATGCGCAGCGGTAACCTCACTGGCCTCGCGGGCCAGCACATCTTCTTCGCGCATGATCAGCAGTTGCGGGTCTTTCTGGCTGTTGACCTTGTACCAGCTGTCGAACGTGGCGGTCTGGTGAATCTCCGCTGGCAGGCGCGCATCGTAGAACGCGTAGAGGGTTTCTTCGTCGGCGAGGATGTCGCGACGGCGCGCCTTGGCTTCCAGTTCGTCAAGTTGCTCCAGCAGTTGCTGGTTAGCCGTCAGACACTTGGCCCGGGACTGAATCTCGCCGCGTACCAGGCCCTCACGAATAAACAACTCGCGAGACACCACCGGGTCAATCGGCCCGTAATGCACCGGCCGGCGCCCGACCACAATCAGCCCGAACAGGGTGATCTGCTCAAACGCCACCACCTGGCCGCGCTTCTTCTCCCAATGGGGCTCGAAGTGGTTTTTCTTGATCAGGTGCCCGGCCAGCGGCTCGATCCAGTCGGCATCGATCTTCGCCACCATGCGCGCATAGAGCTTGGTGGTTTCCACCAGCTCGGCAGTCATCAGCCATTGCGGGCGCTTCTTGCCGATACCGGACGAGGGGTGGATCCAGAAACGCCGCTGCCGCGCACCGAGGTAATCGCCGTCTTCGGTCTTCTGGCCGATCTGGCTGAGCAGGCCGGACAGCACCGCCTTGTGCAGTTTGGGGAAGTCCGCAGGCTCTTTATTGATGTTCAGCTGCATGTCGCGGCAGATCAGGCTCAACTGGCGATGGGAGTCGCGCCACTCGCGCAGGCGCAGGTAGTTGAGGAAGTTCTTGCGACACCAGTTGCGCAGCGGGCTGGCGGTCAGTTCCTGGCGCTGCTCTTCAAAGCCACGCCACAGGTTGACCAGCCCGGCGAAGTCCGAATCCGGATCTTTCCACTGAGCGTGGGCCTGGTCGGCGGCTTGTTGACGCTCCGGTGGCCGCTCGCGCGGGTCCTGGATAGACATGGCGCTGGCCACGATCAACACTTCCTGCAAGCTGCCCAGCTTGGCCGCTTCGAGCAACATGCGGCCCATGCGCGGGTCCACCGGCAAGCGTGCAAGCTGGCGGCCCAACGGCGTGAGCTGGCTGTTACGGTCCACCGCCGAGAGTTCCTGCAGCAGGTTGAAACCGTCGCTGATCGCCTTGCCATCTGGCGGTTCGATAAACGGGAAATCGGTGATTTCGCCCAGGCGCAGGTGCAGCATCTGCAGGATTACGGCGGCGAGGTTGGTACGCAGGATTTCCGGGTCGGTGAATTCCGGGCGCCCGATAAAATCTTCTTCGCTGTACAGGCGCACGCAAATGCCCGGCTCAACCCGGCCGCAACGGCCTTTACGCTGGTTGGCGCTGGCCTGGGAGATCGCCTCGATCGGCAGGCGCTGCACCTTGGCGCGGTAGCTGTAGCGGCTGATGCGCGCCGTGCCGCTGTCGATCACATAGCGAATGCCCGGCACCGTCAGCGAGGTTTCCGCAACGTTGGTCGCCAGTACCACGCGCCGGCCTGGGTGGGATTGGAAAATGCGCTGTTGCTCGGCCGGTGACAGCCGTGCGTACAACGGCAAAATCTCGGTGTGCTTGAGCTGGGCCTTGCGCAGCATGTCGGCGGCATCACGAATCTCGCGCTCTCCGGGCAGAAACACCAGCACATCGCCGGGGCTGCGTCGCTCGCTGCGCTCATAGGCGGCGATTTCATCGAGGGTGGCGAGGATCGCCTGGTCGACGGTCAAGTCATCCTCGACGCGGTTGCCCTCTTCGTCCTGTTCCAGGGTCAGTGGGCGATACCAGGTGTCCACCGGGAAAGTACGGCCCGAGACCTCGACAATCGGCGCATCGTCGAAGTGCTTGGAAAAGCGCTCCAGGTCGATGGTCGCCGAGGTGATGATGACTTTCAGGTCAGGGCGACGCGGCAGCAGGGTCTTGAGGTAGCCGAGCAGGAAGTCGATGTTCAGGCTGCGTTCATGGGCTTCGTCGACGATGATCGTGTCGTAGCGTTCCAGATAACGGTCGTTCTGGGTTTCGGCCAGCAGGATGCCGTCGGTCATCAGTTTGATCAGGGTGTTGGAATCACTCTGGTCTTCGAAACGCACCTGATAGCCGACCAAGGCGCCCAATGGCGTGGCCAGCTCTTCAGCGACACGGCTGGCGACGCTGCGCGCTGCGATCCGGCGCGGCTGGGTGTGGCCGATCAGGCCGTACTGGCCGCGGCCGATTTCCAGGCAGATTTTCGGCAACTGGGTGGTCTTGCCCGAGCCGGTCTCGCCGGCAATGATCAACACCTGGTGTTTGAGCAGCGCGTCCTTGATCTCATCGCGCTTGGCGGCAATCGGCAGGCTGTCGTCGTAGCGAATCACCGGCAGGCTGGCGCGCCGCGCCGTGACCTGGGCACAGGATGCCTGCATCCGCGCCACCCACTGCGCCAGCTTGTCCTCATCGGGTTTCTTGCGCAGCTCAAGCAACTGCCGGCGCAAGCGGTGGCGGTCGGCGAGCATGGCGTGGTCGAGGGTTTTGAGCAGTTGGTCGATGGTGGGTGCTTGGTCAGTCATCAGCTACTTCGACGGTCATCTATGTTATGCGCGGCCGGCAAGTGTGGCAGAAAATCGACTTATCTGGCAGGTCAAACATGTGGGAGGGGGCTTGCTCCCGATGAAGGTGGGTCAGCCAATGAAGGTGTTGACTGATTCACCGTCATCGGGAGCAAGCCCCCTCCCACAAGAGAAAGCGTTATAGCGGGTCTTTTCGGCGATAGGGGAATACGTCGATAACCTTGCCGGCGCGAATCGCGTCCTGCAGGCCCTTCCAGTAATCGGCGTTGTACAGCTCGCCATGCAGCTCGTCGAACAACTTGCGCTGGCCAGCGTCGGCAAACAGGAACGGCGGGAACTCTTCGGGGAATACGTCCAGCGGGCCGATTGAGTACCAGGGCTCTGAGGCCATTTCGTCCTCGGGGGTGCGCGGTGCGGGAATATGGCGGAAGTTGGCTTCGGTCAGAAAGCAGATTTCATCGTAGTCGTAGAACACCACGCGGCCATGACGGGTGACGCCGAAGTTTTTCAGCAGCATGTCGCCGGGGAAGATATTCGCCGCCGCCAGTTGCTTGATTGCCAGGCCGTAGTCTTCCAGGGCTTCGCGCACCTGGGCGGGATTGGCGTTGTCGAGGTAGAGGTTGAGCGGGGTCATGCGCCGCTCGGTCCAGCAGTGGCGGATCAGCACGCTGTCGCCTTCCACTTCGACCGTGCCGGCCGCGACTTCCAGCAGCTCGGCCAGGCACTCGGGCTCGAACTTGCTCAAGGGGAAACGAAAGTCGGCGAATTCCTGGGTGTCAGCCATGCGCCCTACCCGGTCGACACTCTTAACCAGCCGGTACTTCTCGATCACCGTGGCGCGGTTGACGTTTTTCGACGGTGAAAAACGGTCCTTGATGATCTTGAACACGGTGTTGAATCCCGGCAGCGTGAACACGCTCATGACCATGCCGCGCACGCCGGGGGCCATGATGAACTGGTCGTCGGTGGTGGCCAGGTGGTTGATGAGTGCGCGGTAGAATTCGGACTTGCCGTGCTTGTAGAAACCAATGGAGGTGTACAGCTCGGCAATGTGCTTGCCCGGCAGGATGCGCTTGAGAAAACCGATGAATTCGGCAGGCACCGGTACGTCGACCATGAAATAGGAGCGGGTGAACGAAAAGATGATCGACACGTCGGCTTCGTCGGTGATCAACGCATCGATCTGGATGCCGCGCCCTTCGCGGTGCAGCAACGGGATGACCAACGGCCACTGTTCGTCGCGGGTATAAATGCGCCCTACGAGATAGGCGCCTTTGTTGCGGTAGAGCACGGAGGAAAACAGCTCGACCTTGAGGTCCGGGTCCTTGCACACCCAATCCGGCAGGTTTTCCCGCAGCTGGGCTTGGAGGCGACGCAGGTCGGCAGGAAGGTCGGCGTAAGGCTCGCTGAAGCTGTAGTCAGAGAAAATCTGCGCCAGCATGTCTGATATTTTACCGGCCGGCGTGTAGACCCGGGTCTGCGCCGCCCGCGCCCGGCGCAGGCTCGGCCGGGTGGTGTGGATGAACATGCAGCCGTCGCTGATCAGGTCATGGCTGAACAGGCCGCAGAAGATCGAGTTGTACCAGGTCTCGGACAATTCATCGTCAAAGCGCAGGTCGATCAGGCCGATATAAGCGCTTTTCACCAGGGGCCACAGCTCGATGTCCTGCAACGCACTCGCTTCGAAACCGGCGCGCAGGCGGGCAGTGACCTCGGCAACTTTCTCTTCATACAGGTTGATGCGTGCCGCAGACGCCGCCTGCCCTTGCTGCCACTGGGCCTTCTCGAAACGCTCGCGGGCCCCATCGGTGATCTGGCGAAAGTGCTCACGGTAATCGTCGAAACCGTCGAGGATCATCCGGGCGATAGCAAGGGCGGGCTGCGACATGCGGGAAACCTCGAACGGGTAGCGGGAAGCTCAGAGCTTAGCCAGTGAACGCTGGCAGGAGAAGGAGGATTTTCAAGGGGCGGCCGTACTTAGCGATTGTGTCGGCCTGAGCACTGGGCAACACTCCCCGCCTGATTGGCGTAGGAGTTTTCCGTGAGACCTGTTGACACCCTCTACTTGCTGGGACTGGCTGCCATCTGGGGCGCGAGTTTCCTGTTCATGCGCATCATAGCGCCGGAAATCGGCACAGTGCCGACTGCGTTTTTCCGCGTGTCGATTGCCGCCGCCGGGTTGCTGGTGATTCTGGCGATGCTGCGCGTGAGCTGGGATTTCCAGGGCAAGTTCAAGACCGTTTTGCTGTTGGGGGTGATCAACTCCGGGATTCCGGCGACCATGTATTCAGTGGCAGCGCAGGTACTGCCGGCGGGTTATTCGGCGATTTTCAACGCCACCACGCCGCTGATGGGCGTGCTGATTGGCGGGTTGTTTTTCAGCGAGCGTCTGACACCGTCAAAAATAGCGGGGGTTGCCTTGGGGCTGTTTGGCGTCGCCGTGCTCACGCGCGCGGGGCCGGTGGCCTTTGATCTGCAATTGTTGATGGGCGCGCTGGCGTGCCTGCTGGCGACCACCTGCTACGGTTTTGCCGGTTTCCTGGCCCGACGCTGGCTGGATCAGCGCGGCGGGCTGGACAGTCGCCTGTCGGCCTTGGGCAGTATGCTCGGCGCTACCTTGTTTCTATTGCCGCTCTTTGCCTACAGCGCCATCAGCCATCCACCGGCAAGTTGGGGCGGCTGGCAGGTGTGGGCGTCGCTGCTGGGCTTGGGGCTGGTGTGTACGGCGTTCGCCTACATTTTGTACTTCCGCCTGCTGTCATCCATTGGCCCGGTCAAGTCGATGACCGTGACCTTTATGATTCCGCCGTTCGGCGTGCTGTGGGGGGCGTTGCTGTTGGATGAGCCGCTGTCCATGGCTCACCTGTATGGCGGGGTGCTGATTGCCGGGGCGTTGTGGTTGGTACTGCGCCCGCAAAAACTATAGGAGCGCGCCCTTGCTCCTGGGGGTGCTTCGCCCCCCAGCGCAAGCAAGCTTGCTCGCCACAGCAAGCTTTGCTCCTACAGGGATAGGTTTTAGTGTTTACGGAATACAAACACCAAGCCGACGATGATCAACGCCATTCCCAGCACGCTTAACAGCGCAAGGCGATTGCCGAAGATCAGGTAGTCCATTACCGCCGTCACCGCTGGCACCAGATAGAACAAACTGGTGACATTCACCAGGTTGCCGCGGGCGATCAGCCTATACAGCAACAGCGTCGCCAGCACTGACACCACCAATCCCATCCACAGCACCGGCAGGTAAAAGCCCCAACTGTGCTCGAAATGGAAGGGCTGGAACGGCACGAACACCGCACACAACAGCATCCCGGCCAGGTATTGCAACGGCAACGTGCCCAAGGGGTTGTCGGTGATGCGCTTTTGCATGATCGAGCCAAACGTCATGCTCGCCAGCGCCAGCAGCCCGAACAGCATCCCGGCCAGGGACATGCCCGCCAGCCCGATGCCCTGGTACACCACCATGATCAACCCGGCCAGGCCCAACCCCAGGCCGAACAACCGGCGTAACGAGCGCTGACGCTCCATCAGCACCACGGTGAGGATCGGCTGGACGCCCATGATGGTCGCCATCACCCCGGGGGTGACTTTGAGGTCCAGGGCCAGCAGATAGAAAATCTGGTAGGCCCCCAACAACACCATGCCCGTCGCCGCCGCATACAGCATGGGCTTGCCGGGACGTGGCAGCTTCAACTTGAGGATCGGCACCAGCACCACCAACCCCACCAGGGCGATGGCAAAGCGGATCAGCAGAAAGGCAAAGGGCGAAGCATGGGCCAGGCCCAACTTGGAGAAGATCGCCCCGCTGCTCCACAGCAAGACAAACAAGCTCGTCGAGGCCGCCGCGGCCACGGATTGTTTCGAAAGAACAGACATGAGTTACCACCTGTTATCAGGCAAAAAAGCCGATTCAGTAAGGACTGAATTTCAGTAGGTTTTTTTCAGGCAGGCACAGGGCAACAGCAAACAGCTGATCAGCCCGAAATGCCAACGCCCGGCGGTGATACGACTGCGTACACCGGCGTGCTACTGACAGGTGGGGGGTAGTGACTGATCTGCGCAGGCTGCTTTGCGCCGCACGGCACGACCACAGCGTTGACCGCTGAATCGACTACCGCTATGCGCTGGGAAGCTGGCATGTGCTGATCTTTTTGAAGGGAGAAAGACGCGACGACTATAACCAGCCGCAAACATACTTTGCAATCCTTTCCCCCTTACCTTGTACGTAGAGGCGTTTTCATGCCCCCGAACCAGACCTCTCGCTATAATGCCGCCCGGTTTTTGTTAAGGATTTCACATGATTGCTCTGCCCTGGCTGTACCTCACACTACTTTGCATTGGCTATGTCACGGCCTTGATCTACGGCCAACTGGGCATACTGGCGGCGGTGTCAGTGGCGCTGTTGCTGGTGGCCGGCTACGCCGTACGCCAGCAACGCACTCCTTGGGCACGCTACCTGGGCCACGGCTTGTTTATCGTCCTGGCCCTGGGGCTAGCGATGCACTGGCTGCCGGGTTTCTACAATGGCCGAGGTATTGCACCCCAGCGTTTTACCCCGGACTCAGTGCCCTTCTCGATGTACCTGAACCAGGACAAACCCCTGATCGGCTTCTGGCTGTTGCTGGCCTGCCCGTGGATTGTGGCGCGACGTTCATTGCGCCTGTCGATCTGCGTCACCGCCCTGGCACTGACCCTGACCGCCATCGCTGCCCTGGGTGGCGCGGCCCTGATGGGGATGATCAGTTGGGCCCCCAAATGGCCGGACCAGGCATGGCTGTGGGTACTCAATAACCTGCTGCTGGTGACGCTGGTGGAAGAAGCGCTGTTTCGTGGCTATGTTCAGGGCGGCCTGAGCCAGCGCTTCAAACACCTGCCCTACGGCGAGAACCTCGCGCTGCTGCTGGCCTCGCTGTTATTCGGCCTGGCGCATTTTGGTGCGGGTTGGCAATGGGTAATGCTGGCGAGTATTGCCGGGGTCGGTTACGGCCTGGCGTATCGCTTTGGCGGGCTCGGCGCAGCGATTGCCACGCACTTTGGCTTGAATCTGCTGCACTTCGGGCTGTTCACCTACCCGATGCTGGCCGGCTGAGCCTTTCTTGCTGTAGGAGCGAGTTGTTGTGGCGAGGGAGCTTGCTCCCTCACCACAGCCAGCCCACTGCTCCCAGGATTGTTGCAAAAATAAGTTAAATAAATGCCCGCCATGGCCGATACCCCCTGAAAGCCTTGCGGATTGAACAATCATGCGTAATAACCAACCCGTTACCCAGCGCGAACGTACCTTCCCCGCTCAGCAACGGTTGATCTCCACCACAGATGCCAAGGGTGTCATTACCTACTGCAACGACGCGTTTGTCGAAATCAGTGGGTTCACCCGCGACGAACTGATCCGTGCCCCGCACAACCTGGTGCGCCACCCGGATGTGCCCTCGGCCGTGTTCGCGCACATGTGGTCCACGCTCAAACAAGGCTTGCCATGGATGGGCATTGTCAAGAATCGCTGCAAGACCGGTGACCATTACTGGGTTAACGCCTATGTGACTCCGGTGTTCGACGGCAACCAGGTGATCGGCTACGAATCGGTGCGCATCAAGCCCACCGCCGAGCAGATCCGCCGGGCCGAGGCGCTCTATCAACGCATCAACCAGGGCAAGTCGGCCATCCCCCAGCGCGACAAATGGCTGCCGGTGCTACAGGACTGGCTGCCGTTTATCCTGGTCAGCCAACTGAGCTTCATGATCGGCGCCACCCTCACCTCCCAGTGGGGCTTTGCCCTGGCGGCAGCGCTGTCGGTGCCGTTGGGCCTGCTGGGCCTGAGCTGGCAGCAGCGCGGCCTCAAGCGCTTGCTGCGGCTGGCCGAGCAGACCACCTCCGATCCGTTGATCGCGCAGATGTACACCGACAGCCGTGGCGCCCAGGCCCGACTGGAAATGTCGATCCTCAGCCAGGAAGCGCGCCTGAAGACCTGCCTGACCCGTCTGCAGGACACCGCCGAGCACCTCAACGACCAAGCGGCGCAGTCCAACACCCTGGCGCACAGCAGCTCCAGCGGCCTGGAACGTCAGCGCGTGGAAACCGAACAGGTAGCCACCGCCGTCAACCAGATGGCCGCGACCACCCAGGAAGTCGCCAGCCATGTGCAGCGCACCGCCGATGCCACCCAGGAAGCCAACCGCCTGACCGGTCGCGGCCGCGATATCGCCGGGGAAACCCGCGAGGCGATCCAGCGACTGTCGGTGGCCGTGGGCGAGACGGGTGTGACCGTCACTCAACTTGCCAAGGACAGCGATGAAATCGGCGGCGTGGTCGATGTGATCAAAGGCATCGCCGACCAGACCAACCTGCTGGCGCTCAATGCCGCTATCGAAGCCGCGCGTGCCGGTGAGATGGGCCGTGGATTTGCGGTGGTCGCCGATGAAGTGCGCCAACTGGCGCAGCGTACGGCCGAATCCACCGGGCAGATCCATACCCTGATCGCCAAGCTGCAACACACGGCGGCTGCGGCTGTGCAAACCATGGACGCCGGGCATCGCCAGGCTGAAGAGGGTGTAGCGCGGGTGATGGAAGCGGATCAGGCGTTGGTGGGCATCAGTGAGGCGGTGGCCAATATCACCGACATGACCACCCAGATTGCCGCTGCTACCGAAGAGCAAAGCGCCGTGGCCGAGGAGATCAGCCGCAATATCAGCACCATCGCGCTGTTGGCGGATCAGACTTCAGAGCAGGCGATGAACTCGGCGCAGTTGAGTGAGGAGTTGACGCATACCGCCAATACCCAGTACTCGCTGGTGGAGCGTTTTAACCGATAAACCGCTATCGCAGGCAAGCCAGCTCCCACACTGGACGGTATTCACCGATAGAAATAGGTGAACCCAGTCCAATGTGGGAGCTGGCTTGCCCCCGATAGGGCCCTAACAGGCCCTGAGAAACTCAGCCACCTGCACCGCCGCCGCCTCCAAGTGCTGCTCATGGCTGAACCCCGAAGCCTTCAACGGCTTCAAGTCATGATCGCCCGCCACCAACCACATCACTTCAATACTCTCTGACAACTCATACTCCTGCACCGCTGCCCGATTGCCCAAGGCATCACGCTCGCCCTGCACAATTAACGTTGGCGTCGTAAGCGCAGCCAAGTGCTCCACCCGGGGTTTCTCTGGCTTGCCCACCGCATAGAACGGATAGCCCAGGCACACCAACCCATCGGCGCCCAGTTCATCGGCCAGTAAACTGGCCATCCGCCCACCCATGGACTTGCCGCCAACTGCCAGTTTCCCAGCGACATGACGTCGCACCTCGCCATACACCTCGCGCCAGCACTCCAGCAGTTTCGGCGCCGGATTCGGCGGGCGCTTGCCGCCATCCATACGGCGCTGGGCCATGTACGGGAACTCGAAGCGCACCACGTTCACGCCATGCCCGGCAAGGCGTGCCGCCATGTCGTTCATGAACGCCGAGTCCATCGGTGCCCCGGCGCCGTGGGCCAGGATCAGCGTGACCGGCTCGCCCGAAGCCGTGCCCGTGGCGACATCCCACAGCCAGCCGCGTTCGCGCACACACTGCGCCCATTGATCCCCGTCAATACTGGCCTTGTGCTCTTTGCCCATGCTTGCCTCGCTTTTTAGTCTGCCTATAACTCCAGCCCAAGTGCCGCACTTGCTTGGGTTGAACCGTGGATGGGGAACCATGAACACTACTTTAAGTACCGCCTATAACTACAAGGTGGTCCGCCAATTCGCCATTATGACGGTGGTGTGGGGCATCGTCGGCATGGGGCTCGGGGTTTTTCTCGCCGCCCAATTGGTTTGGCCTGCGCTCAACTTCGATTTACCCTGGACCAGCTTCGGCCGCCTGCGCCCGTTGCACACCAATGCGGTGATTTTCGCCTTCGGTGGCTGCGCGCTGTTCGCCAGCTCCTTCTACTCGGTACAACGTACCTGCCAGACTCAGCTGTTCGCGCCAAAAGTGGCCGCGTTCTGCTTCTGGGGCTGGCAGCTGGTGATTTTGCTGGCCGCAATTAGCCTGCCGCTGGGCTACACCAGTTCCAAGGAATACGCCGAGCTGGAATGGCCGATCGATATCCTGATCACCATCGTCTGGGTCGCCTATGCCATCGTGTTCTTCGGCACGATCATGAAGCGCAAGACCAAGCACATCTACGTCGGTAACTGGTTCTTCGGTGCGTTCATCATCACCGTGGCCATCCTGCATATCGTCAATAACCTGGAAATCCCGGTCAGCCTGACCAAGTCCTACTCGCTGTACGGCGGTGCGACGGATGCCATGGTGCAATGGTGGTATGGGCACAACGCGGTAGGCTTTTTCCTCACCGCAGGCTTCCTGGGGATGATGTACTACTTCGTACCCAAGCAGGCCGAGCGTCCGGTGTATTCCTATCGCTTGTCGATCGTGCACTTCTGGGCGCTGATCACCCTGTACATCTGGGCCGGCCCTCACCACTTGCACTACACCGCCTTGCCGGACTGGGCGCAGTCCCTGGGCATGGTGATGTCACTGGTGCTGCTGGCGCCAAGCTGGGGCGGCATGATCAACGGCATGATGACCCTCTCGGGTGCCTGGCATAAGTTGCGCAGCGACCCGATCCTGCGCTTCCTCGTTGTGTCCCTGGCCTTCTACGGCATGTCGACATTCGAAGGTCCGATGATGGCGATCAAGACCGTCAACGCTCTCTCCCACTACACCGACTGGACCATCGGCCACGTACACGCCGGGGCGCTGGGCTGGGTGGCGATGATCTCCATCGGCGCGCTGTACCACATGATCCCGAAAGTCTTCGGTCGCGAGCAGATGTACAGCCTCGGCCTGATCAACGCGCACTTCTGGCTGGCCACCATCGGCACCGTGCTCTACATCGCCTCGATGTGGGTCAACGGCATCGCCCAGGGCCTGATGTGGCGTGCGGTCAACGAAGACGGCACCTTGACCTACTCCTTCGTCGAAACCCTGGTGGCCAGCCACCCTGGCTTCATCGTGCGGCTGGTGGGCGGTGCGATCTTCCTCACCGGCATGTTGCTGATGGCTTACAACACGTGGCGCACCGTGCGTTCGGCGCAGCCAGCCGAAATCAGCGCCGCAGCGCAGATGGCCTGAGGAGTCGATGATGAAACACGAAACGATTGAAAAAAACGTCGGCCTGCTGATGCTGCTGATGGTGCTCGCCGTGAGCATCGGCGGCCTGACCCAGATCGTCCCGCTGTTCTTCCAGGACGTGACCAACAAGCCGGTGGAAGGCATGAAGCCCTACACCGCGCTGCAGCTGGAGGGCCGCGACATCTACATCCGCGAAGGCTGCGTGCAGTGCCACTCGCAGATGATCCGCCCGTTCCGCGCCGAGACCGAGCGCTACGGTCACTACTCGGTGGCCGGCGAAAGCGTGTGGGACCACCCGTTTCTGTGGGGCTCCAAGCGCACCGGGCCGGACCTGGCCCGCGTCGGCGCGCGCTACTCGGACGACTGGCACCGCGCGCATTTGTACAACCCGCGCAACGTGGTGCCGGAGTCGAAAATGCCGGCCTATCCGTGGTTGGTCACCGCCGCCGTGGACAGCAGCCACACCGAGACCAAATTGAAAGTGATGCGCACCCTCGGCGTGCCGTACACCGACGACGACATCAACGGCGCGGTCGCCAGCCTCAAGGGCAAGACCGAGATGGACGCGCTGGTTTCCTACTTGCAAGTGCTCGGCACTGCCATCAAGAGCAAGAGGTGAGCCATGGGATTTGAATTCGATGCAGGCACCATCCGCGGCCTCGGCACGCTGGTGGTCGCCATCGCCTTTATCGGCCTGTCGCTGTGGGTGTTCAGCCCACGGCGCAAGTCGGAGTTTGACGATGCGACCATGCTGCCGTTTGCCGATGAACCCTCCCCAACCGACGCTCAAGCAGAGCCAGTAACAAGGAGCACTCGGCCATGACTACTTTTTGGAGTACATGGATCTGCGTATTGACCCTCGGCAGCCTGATCGGCCTGACCTGGCTGTTGGTCGGCACCCGCAAGGGCGAAACCAAGGGCAGCGTCGACCAGACCATGGGCCATGCCTTCGACGGTATCGAGGAGTACGACAACCCGCTGCCCCAGTGGTGGTTCATGCTGTTCGCCGGCACGCTGGTATTTGCCGTCGGCTACCTGATTCTCTACCCGGGCCTGGGCAACTGGAAAGGCGTGCTGCCGGGCTATGAAGATGGCTGGACCCAGACCAAGGAATGGGACAAGGAAATGGCCAAGGCCGACGCCAGGTTCGGGCCGATCTTCGCCAAGTTCGCGGCGATGCCCGTGGAAGAAGTCGCCAAGGACCCACAAGCGTTGAAGATGGGCGGTCGCCTGTTCGCCTCCAACTGCGCGGTGTGCCACGGCTCGGATGCCAAGGGCGCCTATGGCTTCCCGAACCTGGCAGACAGCAACTGGCGCTGGGGTGGTTCGGCCGAAGCGATCAAGGCTACCATCATGGCCGGTCGCCACGCGGCCATGCCGGCCTGGGGTGAAGTGCTGGGCGAGGACGGGGTGAAAAACGTCGCCGCCTATGTGCGCCACGACCTGGCCAAGCTGCCCTTGCCGGCGGACAACACCGCTGACCTGGCCGCGGGCCAAGCCGCATTCAGCACCACCTGCGTGGCTTGCCATGGCCCACAAGGCCACGGCGTGGAAGCCATGGGCGCGCCGAACCTGACCGAACCAAGCGGGTTTATCTACGGCACCAGCCTGGCGCAGTTGCAGCAGACCATCCGCCATGGTCGCCAGGGCCAGATGCCGGCCCAGGAAGTGCTGCAGGGTAATGACAAGGTGCATCTGCTGGCGGCGTACGTGTATAGCCTGTCCCATAATACTGATGGTGCAACGCCAGACAGCCAACCGCAGTAAAAGCTCTACCTGTGGCGAGGGAGCTTGCTCCCGCTGGAGTGCGAAGCGCTCCCAAGATTTTGGGGCCGCTGCGAAGCCCAGCGGGAGCAAGCTCCCTCGCCACAGGCATAAGTCGCGACCAAGTGTCGCACCCTCGCAACACCCAACTTTCCCCCCCTCCCATTCGGGTCTACGCTTGTTCCCACAGTGGAGCAATTCTGGCGTAGGCGACGGTATCCGTTGCGCCCCCTAAAATTCCTGTCCACTTGATCAGCTTTCTATTTCGGATTTAATCCTTACGCCAAACATGGAAAGGGCGCAGAATCTGGCGTGGAACGCATTGATACAGGTCAGCCATTGCGTTGCAATGGCCCCTCGCTTTCTACATACTTGCGACCGATTTTACCTATAAAAAAACCTAAACCGTGGAACCTTAGAATGAGCACAGCAATCAGTCCGACTGCTTATAACTATAAGGTAGTCCGCCAGTTCGCCATCATGACGGTGGTCTGGGGGATCCTTGGCATGGGGCTCGGGGTGTTCATCGCCTCGCAACTGGTCTGGCCGCAATTGAATTTCGACCTGCCCTGGACGACCTTCGGTCGTTTGCGCCCGCTGCACACCAACCTGGTGATCTTCGCCTTCGGTGGCTGTGCACTGTTTGCCACCTCCTACTACGTGGTGCAACGCACCTGCCAGACGCGATTGATCTCGGATAGCCTGGCCGCGTTCACTTTCTGGGGCTGGCAGGCGGTTATCGTCGGCGCCATCATCAGCCTGCCGCTGGGCTACACCACCACCAAGGAATACGCCGAGCTGGAATGGCCGATCGCGATTCTGCTCGCCATCGTCTGGGTGACCTACGCGGTGGTGTTCTTCGGCACCATCGTAAAGCGCAAGACCAAGCACATTTATGTGGGCAACTGGTTCTACGGGGCGTTCATCCTGGTCACGGCGATGCTGCACATCGTCAACCACGCGTCCTTGCCGGTCAGCCTGTTCAAGTCCTACTCGGCCTACTCTGGCGCGACGGACGCGATGATTCAATGGTGGTACGGCCACAACGCCGTAGGCTTTTTCCTCACCACCGGCTTCCTGGGGATGATGTATTACTTCGTGCCCAAGCAGGCCGAGCGCCCGATCTACTCCTATCGCCTGTCCATCGTGCACTTCTGGGCGCTGATCACCCTTTACATCTGGGCCGGCCCCCACCACCTGCACTACACCGCCTTGCCGGATTGGGCACAGTCCCTGGGCATGGCGATGTCGATCATCCTGCTGGCACCAAGCTGGGGCGGCATGATCAACGGCATGATGACCCTGTCGGGCGCCTGGCATAAGCTGCGCACCGACCCGATCCTGCGCTTTCTGGTGGTGTCGCTGGCGTTCTACGGCATGTCGACCTTTGAAGGGCCGATGATGGCGATCAAGACCGTCAACTCGCTGTCCCACTACACCGACTGGACCATCGGCCACGTACATGCCGGCGCACTGGGCTGGGTAGCGATGATCTCCATCGGCGCGCTGTACCACATGATCCCCAAACTGTTCGGCCGCGCTCAGATGCACAGCGTCGGGCTGATCAATGCGCACTTCTGGCTGGCGACCATCGGCACCGTGCTCTACATCGCTTCGATGTGGGTCAACGGCATCACCCAGGGCCTGATGTGGCGGGCGATCAATGATGACGGCACCCTCACCTACTCCTTCGTCGAAGCGCTGCAAGCCAGCCACCCGGGCTTTATCGTGCGTGCCCTGGGCGGTGCATTCTTTGCCAGCGGCATGTTGTTGATGGCCTACAACGTCTGGCGCACCGTACGTGCCTCCGACCCGGCGCAAGCTGAAGCCGCCGCCAAGATCGCCGTTGTGGGAGCTCACTGATGAAGCATGAAGTAGTCGAGAAGAATATCGGCCTGCTGGCCTTCTTCATGGTCATTGCCGTGAGTATCGGCGGCCTGACCCAGATCGTGCCGCTGTTTTTCCAGGACGTGACCAACAAGCCGGTCGAAGGCATGAAGCCGCGTACCGCCCTTGAACTGGAAGGCCGCGACGTCTACATCGCCAACGGTTGCGTGGGCTGCCACTCGCAGATGATTCGCCCGTTCCGTGCCGAAACCGAACGCTACGGCCACTATTCGGTCGCCGGTGAAAGCGTGTGGGACCACCCGTTCCTGTGGGGCTCCAAGCGCACCGGCCCGGACCTGGCCCGGGTCGGCGGGCGTTACTCCGATGACTGGCAGCGTGCGCACTTGTACAACCCGCGCAACGTGGTGCCGGAGTCGAAAATGCCGGCGTACCCGTTCCTCGTGGAAAACAAGCTCGACGGCAAGGACACCGCGAAGAAGATGGAAGTCTTGCGCACCCTGGGCGTGCCCTACACCGACGAAGACATCGCCGGTGCAGCGGCCGCTGTGAAGGGCAAGACCGAAATGGACGCACTGGTGGCCTACCTGCAGGGCCTTGGCACCATCATCAAAAGCAAACGGTGACCTACATGGATATCGGGATGATTCGTGGCCTGGGCACCGTTGTGGTGATGGTGGCCTTTGTCGGCCTGGCGCTGTGGGTGTTCAGCCCGCGGCGCAAGTCGGAGTTTGACGACGCGACCATGCTGCCCTTTGCAGATGATCCCGAAGCCATCAAGCACGTCGAGCAAGCTTCTAGGAGTAACAAAGAATGACTACGTTCTGGAGTCTGTACGTCACAGTCCTCAGTCTGGGTACCATCTTCGCCCTGACCTGGCTGCTGCTGTCGACCCGCAAGGGCCAGCGCACCGAGCAGACGGACGAGACCGTCGGCCACTCCTTCGATGGCATCGAGGAGTACGACAACCCACTGCCCAAATGGTGGTTCATGCTGTTTGTCGGCACCATCGTCTTCGCCCTCGGCTACCTGGTGCTCTACCCCGGCCTGGGTAACTGGAAGGGCCTGCTGCCGGGCTATAACTACCTGGACAACGACAAGCAAACCGCCTTTGCCAACGGCCAGACCGGCTGGACCGGCGTGCACGAATGGGAAAAGGAAATGGCCAGATCGGAAGCCAAGTTCGGGCCGATCTTCGCCAAATTCGCATCGATGCCCATTGAAGAGGTGGCCAAGGACCCGCAAGCCCTGAAGATGGGCGGCCGGCTGTTTGCCTCCAACTGCTCGGTGTGCCACGGCTCCGACGCCAAGGGCGCCTACGGTTTCCCTAACCTGACCGACGCTGACTGGCGCTGGGGCGGCGAGCCGGAGACCATCAAGCAAACCATCATGCAAGGCCGCCACGCAGTAATGCCAGGCTGGGCCGAAGTCATCGGCGAGCAAGGCGTGGCTGACGTAGCAGGCTTTGTGGTGACCAACCTCGATGGCCGCAAGCTGCCCGAAGGCGCCAAGGCAGATGTAGCCAACGGCGAGAAACTCTTCGCCGCCAACTGCGTGGCGTGCCACGGCCCGGCCGGTAAAGGCACGCCAGCCATGGGCGCCCCCGACCTGACGCACCCGGGCGCATTCATCTACGGCTCAAGCTTCGCGCAATTGCAACAGACCATTCGTTATGGCCGCCAAGGTCAGATGCC
The DNA here is from genome assembly GCF_023127755.1 of Pseudomonas sp. W2Aug9. Taxonomy (NCBI): domain Bacteria; kingdom Pseudomonadati; phylum Pseudomonadota; class Gammaproteobacteria; order Pseudomonadales; family Pseudomonadaceae; genus Pseudomonas; species Pseudomonas sp. W2Aug9. Next base: position 307,401 of record NZ_SPKL01000035.1, read on the forward strand.
AGCGCAGGAGTTGCTGCAAGGCAATGACAAAGTGCACTTGCTGGCGGCGTACGTGTACAGCCTGTCCCATGGGGATAAGAAGGCAGAAGAGCAATAAATCCTCGCACACAAAAAAGCCCCGCCCAGCGAAAACTGGCGGGGCTATTTTGTTTCTGGCTTGCGAGTGACTCGTCGATTGCCGCAACCGCTCTGGTTCATGGGCTTACCGTGGTCACACGCAACGTCAGCGACTTCAAGTCCAGCGGCGTTGCGCTGATCAATCCATGGGGCGAATGACCGTCTTGCGAGCAAAAACCGTCCGTACTTCACAAGTCAATTGATCCAGACAAAGTCCCCCAACTGCAACAGATCATTCGCTCTGGTCGCTGAGATTAATACTTAAACATCTTATTAAATTCCCGTCGGCGATTACGCAACGGCGCATGAAAATTATCCAGCCGTTCCAAATCAAACTTATCAATACTGCCCTCCGATGAGGGAGCACCTACTTTATCAACACCATGGGCACTACAAAGTTTATTCAAAAGTCCGGGCATTAGAAAAATCATCTTAACCAACTCGACGTTCCTTTCCGACACCTCAGGCTTAAACCCGCAAAGCACTTCAACCAAACTCCCAACCGTAATGCGTCCTGGAGAACCTGGATCTTCAAACACGTTGAAGTTTTGCAGCAGTCGTTCCACCACCTCGCCCTCTATCACCTTCGAGTCATCAGGCACTCGATTGCCAGAAAAGGATGGTTGAACGGCAAAACTACGCAACGTCATCGCGCTCGCGGGTACAGCATGATCTGAAGGTGGCAGACCCAAGATAGAGCGCAGATTAAAAACCTCGAAATCTGAAGCATTAAAAACATTATCACTTATCATCTAACACCTCGAAAAAATAGATAAGACCAGCAAAAAAAACCACACACCCATTAGTGAATACCACTTACCAAACAGTTCAATCCGCAGAGCAAAAACATGTAAATGCATGTATACATACTTGGCGACTGGCCACCAGTGAAAACTTCATGCGCAGCAAGTAGTAAACAACCAATCGCACTTGATGCTTGCCTATATATTTACAGCTTATGCCATGGCTATAAAACAGCCGAGCCAGCCTGACACGGCAATATAAAAATATCGCCAAACTTGAATCTGCGCTTTTCCGTGACTCACCCTGCTCACGCCACATCAGCGACTTCTGGCCCAGCGGCGCGCCACTGATTGACCCGAGGGACGAATGACCGGCACACCCACCAAAACCGTCCATACTTCACAAGTCAATTGATCCAGGTCACGTACACCATCATTTGATTTCTCCCAACGCGACCAAAGGTCGCACCCTTTGCACAACATCGGGGGCGTATCATTAGGCCACTGCAACACCCCCCATTTGACCCTGGCTGGCACGTACTGGCCGAGGCAAATCTCCACCGCCGTGGGATGCAATGATGAGCAACCAGATACCGGTACATGACGTTACCCCGCCTGCCAAAAACGCGAGCAATAGCGTCGACCTCTACGCCTCGCGAGAGAAAATCTATACCCGTGCCTTCACCGGCCTGTTCCGCAATTTGCGCATGCTCGGTGGCGCCGGCCTGTTCCTGCTTTACTTCGGCACCGTGTGGCTGAACTGGGGCGGCCACCAGGCGGTGTGGTGGAACCTGCCGGAGCGTAAGTTCTTCATTTTTGGCGCCACCTTCTGGCCCCAGGATTTCATCCTGCTCTCGGGCATTCTCATTGTTGCGGCCTTTGGCCTGTTCTTTATCACCGTGTACGCCGGACGGGTGTGGTGCGGCTATACCTGCCCGCAAAGCGTGTGGACGTGGATCTTCATGTGGTGCGAAAAGGTCACCGAAGGCGACCGCAACCAGCGCATCAAGCTGGACAAGGCGCCCATGGGCGCCAACAAGTTCCTGCGCAAGTTCAGCAAACACACGCTGTGGCTGTTGATCGGTTTCGCCACCGGCATGACCTTCGTCGGCTACTTTTCGCCGATCCGCGAGCTGGTGTTCGATTTCTTCACCGGCCAGGCCGACGGCTGGTCGTATTTCTGGGTCGGCTTCTTCACCCTCGCCACCTACGGCAACGCCGGCTGGCTGCGCGAGCAGGTGTGTATCTACATGTGCCCTTACGCGCGCTTCCAGAGCGTAATGTTCGACAAAGACACCCTGATCGTTTCCTATGACCCGCGCCGTGGCGAAGTGCGCGGCCCGCGTAAAAAGGGCGTCGACTACAAGGCCCAGGGCCTGGGAGACTGCATCGATTGCACCATGTGCGTGCAGGTGTGCCCGACCGGCATCGATATCCGCGACGGCCTGCAAATCGAGTGCATCGGCTGCGCCGCCTGTATCGATGCCTGCGATAACATCATGGACAAGATGGACTACCCACGCGGCCTGATCAGCTATACCACCGAGCACAATCTGTCCGGTCAGAAGACCCATAAGTTACGCCCACGGCTGATCGGCTATGCGCTGGTGCTGCTGACCATGATCGGCTTGCTGGTCGGCGCATTCTTCATGCGCTCGCTGGTGGGTTTCGATGTCAGCAAGGACCGCGTGCTGTACCGGGAAAACGCCGAAGGGCGCATCGAAAACGTCTACAGCCTGAAGATCATGAACAAGGACCAGCACGACCACACCTACGTGCTCGACGCCGCCGGCCTGCCGGACCTCAAGTTGCAGGGGCGACGCGAAATCAAGGTGGCCGCCGGCGATATCGTCAGTATGCCGGTGGAGTTGTCGAGTGCGCCGGAGCAACTGCCGTCGAGCACCAACGAGGTGACTTTCATCCTCAAAGATGCCGATGACACCAGCGTTCATATTGAAGCCAAGAGCCGATTCATCGGCCCACAAGTTCGTTAAACAGGGAACACAAGAATGCCCGCAACCACTGCTGCAAGCCCTTGGTACAAGCACCTCTGGCCCTGGATCATCATCGCGATCCTGGCCTGCTCGGTGACGCTGACCCTGTCCATGGTGACCATCGCGGTCAACAACCCGGACAACCTGGTCAACGACAATTACTACGAGGCCGGCAAAGGCATCAACCGCTCCCTGGACCGTGAACGCCTGGCCCAGACCCTGCAACTGCGTGCCAAGTTGCACCTGGATGAACTGACCGGCGAAGTCGAGTTGCACCTGACCGGTAACAGCGGCCCTGCAACCCTGGAACTGAACCTGATTTCCCCGACCCAGCCGGAGAAGGATCGCAAGATCGTCCTGGCCCGCAGTGATAGCGAGCAGGGCCGCTACATCGGCCAGGTCACCGACAAGGTTGAAGGCCGGCGTTTCGTGGAACTGCTTGGCGTGGAAGGCAGCAACACCTGGAGGATGTTCGAGGAAGAAGAGGTCAGCCACGACAAAGACTTGCTGTTGGGTGACGAACCATTGCAGGGTGCCGAAGACCTGAAAAAATAGCAGCGCCCATGACCAGCCCAATCCCCTGCTACCACTGCGCCCTGCCCGTCCCATCCGGCAGCCGGTTCACCGCCCGGATCCTCGGCGAACGCCGCGAACTCTGCTGCCCCGGCTGTCAGGCCGTGGCCGAAGCGATTGTGGCCGGTGGGCTGGAAAGCTATTACCAGCACCGCAGCGAAGCCTCGGCCAACCCTGAGGCGCTCCCGGTGCAACTGGTGGATGAGCTGGCGCTGTACGACCGCGCCGATGTGCAAAAACCCTTTGTGCGCCATCAAGGCGACTTGGCCGAAACCACCCTGTTGATGGAAGGCATCAGCTGCGCCGCCTGCGGCTGGTTGATCGAGAAACACCTGCGCAGCCTGCCCGCGGTGGCCGAGGCGCGGCTGAACCTGTCCAACCATCGCTTGCACGTGCGCTGGGCCGATGGGCAACTGCCGTTGAGCCAACTGCTCAGCGAACTGCGCCATATCGGCTACGCCGCCCACCCCTACCAGGCCGACCGCGCCGCCGAACAATTGGCCAGCGAAAATCGCCTGGCCCTGCGTCAACTGGGGGTTGCCGGCTTGCTGTGGTTCCAGGCGATGATGGCAACCATGGCGACCTGGCCGGAATTCAATATCGACCTGAGCCCGGAGTTGCACGTGATCCTGCGCTGGGTTGCGATGTTTCTCACCACACCCATCGTGTTCTATAGCTGCGCGCCGTTCTTCAAAGGGGCGCTGCGTGACATACGCACGCGACACCTGACCATGGACGTATCGGTATCCCTGGCAATTGGCGGTGCGTACCTGGCGGGCATCTGGACCGCGATCACTGGCGTGGGCGAATTGTATTTCGATGCCGTGGGCATGTTTGCGCTGTTCCTGCTGGCCGGGCGTTACCTTGAGCGCCGCGCCCGGGAGCGCACCGCAGCGGCCACCGCTCAATTGGTCAACCTGTTGCCCGCCTCCTGCTTGCGCCTCCAAGGTGATGGTCAGAGCGAACGCATCCTGCTCAGTGAACTGGCATTGGGTGATCGTGTCCTGGTGCATCCCGGCGCGGTGCTGCCGGCGGATGGCGTGATCCTCGACGGCCAATCCAGCATCGATGAATCCCTGCTGACCGGCGAGTACCTGCCACAGCCGCGGCGGATCGGCGACAGCGTTACGGCTGGCACGCTGAATGTCGAGGGCGCACTGACGGTCGAGGTGCGCGCCCTGGGCCACGACACGCGTCTGTCCGCCATTGTGCGCCTGCTGGAGCGCGCCCAGGCCGAGAAACCACGCCTGGCGCAAATCGCCGACCGTGCCGCGCAGTGGTTCCTGCTCTGCTCGCTGATCGCCGCCGTGCTGATCGGCCTGCTGTGGTGGGAACTGGACCCGTCACGCGCATTCTGGATTGTGTTGGCGATGCTGGTGGCGACTTGCCCGTGTGCACTGTCCTTGGCCACCCCAACCGCCCTGACCGCTGCCACCGGCACCTTGCACACCCTGGGGTTGCTACTGACCCGCGGCCATGTGCTTGAAGGCCTGAACCAGATCGACACGGTGATTTTCGACAAGACCGGCACCCTCACCGAAGGACGCCTGGCGTTGCGCGCCATCCAGCCCCTGGGCGCGCTGGACAGCGACCAGTGCCTGGGCCTCGCCGCCGCCCTGGAGAACCGCTCGGAACACCCGATTGCTCGTGCCTTTGGGCGTGCGCCACTGGCCGCTGATGAAGTGTTGAGCACCCCTGGCCTGGGCCTGGAGGGTCGGGTGGGGGACCGCCTGTTGCGTATTGGCCAACCGGGTTTTGTCTGCGAACTCAGTGGCTGCGCGATTCCCGCCTCACCGGACGAAGCCGGGCAATGGCTGCTGTTGGGTGACAACAGCGGCGCCCTCGCCTGGTTCGTACTCGACGACCGCCTGCGCAGCGACGCCCCTGCCCTGCTCGCAGCGTGCAAGGCACGCGGCTGGCGTACGCTGCTGCTCTCGGGCGACAGCTCACCGATGGTCGCCAGTGTGGCCCTTGAGCTGGGCATCGACGAAGCCCACGGCGGCCTGCGCCCTGATGACAAGTTGCAGGTGCTGCAAAACCTGCACAGGCAAGGCCGCAAGGTGCTGATGTTGGGCGATGGCGTCAATGATGTGCCGGTGCTGGCCGCCGCCGATATCAGCGTGGCCATGGGCTCGGCCACTGACCTGGCGAAAACCAGCGCCGACGCGGTGCTGTTGTCCAACCGCCTGGATGCCTTGGTGCAGGCCTTCAGCCTGGCGCGGCGCACCCGTCGAGTGATCATTGAAAACCTGCTGTGGGCCGGGCTGTACAATGGCCTTATGCTGCCGTTTGCCGCCCTGGGCTGGATCACACCAATCTGGGCAGCCATCGGTATGTCCCTCAGTTCGTTGACCGTGGTCCTTAACGCATTGCGCCTGACTCGCCTGCCGAGCGCGCACGCTAAAGGTACCGCCCCAGTAACCCGCCCGCTGCCGGCCTGAGCCGCGTGGGCATGGAGTGCAGATGCCAGCTCTATACGTGATGATTCCGGCGGCGCTGCTGTTAGTGGGTGTGGCGATCTACATCTTCTTCTGGGCCGTGGACAGCGGCCAGTACGAGGATCTCGATGGCCCGGCCCACAGCGTGTTGTTCGACGATCAGGATCCGAATCACCTGGCCGCCGTCGACGAAGCCAACAGCCCCGAACAACCGCCCAAAGATCCACCCCATGCTTGAGCTGGCGCCCCTGCTGGTCTCGGCGCTGATCCTCGGCCTGCTGGGCGGCGGCCATTGCCTGGGCATGTGTGGCGGACTGATGGGCGCCCTGACCCTGGCGATCCCCAAGGAGCAACGCAGCCGCCGCTTTCGCCTGCTGCTGGCGTACAACCTGGGGCGCATCCTCAGCTATGCCACGGCAGGGCTGCTGATCGGCCTGGCCGGCTGGGCGGTGGCCAACAGCCCGGCGGCGATGTTCATGCGCGTGCTCGCCGGGCTGCTGCTGATCTGCATGGGCCTGTACCTGGCCGGTTGGTGGAGCGGCCTGACCCGCATCGAAAGTCTCGGACGCGGCCTGTGGCGGCAAATACAGCCTGTTGCCAACCGTTTGCTGCCGGTGTCGAGCCTGCCGCGCGCCTTGCTGCTGGGCGCGCTGTGGGGCTGGTTGCCGTGCGGGTTGGTCTACAGCACCCTGCTGTGGGCCGCGAGCCAGGGCAATGCGCTGGACAGCGCGTTGCTGATGCTCGCATTCGGCCTCGGCACCTGGCCGGTGCTGCTGGCCACCGGGCTGGCGGCGGAGCGTGTCACCGCGCTCTTGCGTAAACGCAGCGTGCGCATGGCCGGCGGCCTGTTGGTGATCATCTTCGGTATCTGGACCTTGCCGGGCCCGCATCAGCACTGGCTCATGGGTCATTGAAAGCCCCTGTGGCATAGCGCCGCTCCCCGTTGATGCAAATCAACATGCCTTGCCAGCCCTGCCCCTAGACTCGGCCCACTAGCCAATCCGGGGGACCGCCCGCATGCTCGACGCCATTCGTTGGGACACAGATCTGATTCACCGCTACGACTTGGCGGGGCCGCGCTACACGTCCTACCCTACCGCCGTCCAATTGGACAGCCAGGTCGGCACCTTCGACCTGCTCCATGCCCTGCGCGAAAGCCGCAAGGCGGTACGGCCGTTATCGGTGTATGTGCACGTACCGTTCTGCGCAAACATTTGCTACTACTGCGCCTGCAACAAGGTGGTCACCAAGGACCGTGGTCGCGCCCAGGCCTACTTGCAGCGCCTGCAGCAGGAAATCCAGCTGGTGGCCTGCCACCTCGATCCGAAGCAGCCAGTGGAGCAATTGCACTTTGGCGGCGGCACACCGACTTTTCTCAGCCACGACGAACTGCGCCAGGTGATGAATTGCCTGCGCCAGCATTTCAATTTGCTCGATGATGATTCGGGCGACTATGGCATCGAAATCGACCCTCGCGAAGCCGACTGGGCCACCATGGGCCTGCTGCGCGAGCTGGGTTTCAACCGCGTAAGCATCGGCCTGCAAGACCTTGACCCCGAGGTGCAACGAGCGGTCAATCGCCTGCAAAGCCTGGAAGAGACCCGCGCAGTGATCGATGCGGCACGTACCCTGCAATTTCGCTCGATCAATATCGATTTGATCTACGGCTTGCCCAAGCAATCACCGCTGAACTTTGCGCGCACTGTGGAAGAAGTCATCCGCTTGCAGCCGGACCGCTTGTCCGTATTCAACTACGCCCATCTGCCGGAACGTTTCATGCCCCAACGGCGGATCAACACCGACGAGCTGCCCTCGCCGGCCGAAAAACTGCTGATGCTGCAAACCACCATTGAACAACTGACCCAGGCCGGCTACCGCTATATCGGCATGGATCACTTCGCCCTGCCGGACGACGAACTGGCCATCGCCCAGGAGGAAGGCAAGCTGCAGCGCAACTTCCAGGGCTATACCACCCACGGGCATTGCGATCTGATTGGGTTGGGCGTTTCGGCGATCAGCCAGATTGGCGACTTGTATTGCCAGAACAGCAGCGACCTCACCCACTACCAGAACGCCTTGGCGGGCGCACAACTGGCAACCAGCCGTGGTTTGGTCTGCACCACTGACGATCGTCTGCGACGGGAAGTGATCCAGCAGTTGATCTGCAATTTCAGCCTGGGGTTCGAGGCGATCGAACAGGCGTACAACATCGACTTTCGCGGCTACTTCGCCGAGCTATGGCCGCAATTGGAGACGATGGCCACCGATGGCCTGATCGAGTTGGACGCCCGGGGCATTCGTGTGCTGCCGGCCGGGCGCTTGCTGGTGCGTTCAGTGTGCATGGTGTTCGATGCCTATCTGGAGCACCAGAACAGGCAACGATTTTCGCGGGTCATCTAGACGTTCTTACTTCATGGCCAGGCTCGCGGCCTTGACCGCATCACCCGCGCTCATGTCTTTCATCGCCTTGGTCAGGGATGCCTGGGCGCTGGTCAAGCTGGCTTGCAGCGCGCTCAACGCTGACTGCAGCCCGGAGAGCCGGGCACGGGCCTGTTCAGGGCTGAGACTTCTGTCGGCCATTACCGCTGCCATCTCAGCCTGTTTCTCGGCAATCTGCTTTTTGATCTCACGAATCATCTTGAGCAGATTCTTGACGTTGTCCGCCAGGCCGCTTTCGTCGATGTCACTGTTTGAGGTTTTTTCCGCCGCGGCAGCTTTCATCGCGGCGCCGGAAATGGTCACCGAAACGGCAGGCTTGGCTTCATCCGCTGTCGGAATCGCGGCAACATCGGAATCGGCAGCTTTCTTGGTTTCGGGCTGTGCCTGGATCTGAGTACGCGAAGCGAGTTGAGTACTGAGGGCTAACATGTTTTGAGTCGCCGTGTTTGTAGTCGATAGCAGTACTATCGGCGGTTTTAGCCAGATCTTTATATACCGACAGGTTTTTTGTACACGCTGGCCTCCATACCCCCCAGTGCGTTACCCTTACGTCTTATGTGTGTTTTCCCACAAGGATTTAAGAAATGTCCGAGCCAGTTAAACTGCGCGCTCACAGCCAGGCCCATTGCAAGGATTGCAGCCTGGCTCCCCTCTGCCTGCCACTTTCGTTGAATCTGGAAGACATGGATGCGCTGGACGACATCGTCAAACGCGGCCGCCCATTGAAAAAAGGCGAATTTTTGTTTCGCCAGGGCGACAAGTTTGATTCCGTCTATGCAGTACGTTCGGGCGCATTGAAGACGTTCAGCCTCAGCGACGGCGGCGAAGAACAAATCACCGGCTTCCACCTGCCCAGCGAGTTGGTCGGGCTGTCGGGAATGGACACCGAGATTCACCCGGTGTCGGCCCAGGCCCTGGAGACGACGTCGGTGTGCGAAATTCCTTTCGAGCGCCTGGACGAATTGGCCCTGCAACTGCCGCAACTGCGCCGCCAATTGATGCGTGTGATGAGCCGCGAGATTCGTGACGATCAACAAATGATGCTGCTGCTGTCGAAGAAAACCGCCGACGAGCGCATCGCGACGTTCCTGGTCAACCTGTCGGCGCGCTTCCGTGCCCGTGGTTTCTCGGCCAACCAGTTCCGCCTGAGCATGTCGCGTAATGAAATCGGCAATTACCTGGGCCTGGCAGTTGAGACCGTGTCCCGCGTGTTTACCCGCTTCCAGCAGAACCAGTTGATTGCTGCCGAGGGCAAGGAAGTGCATATCCTCGACCCGATCCAGCTTTGCGCATTGGCCGGGGGCTCACTGGAGGTCTGATCCAGACACTGCGGCCGCGCCAATCGGCAAGGCCGCAGGTATACTTCGAGTCCGTTTTCCGCCCAGGACTCTGCGACGATGACCTTCGATTCGTTCGACATCAAATCCCTGATTCGCCCTGTCATCGACTTCCCCAAGCCTGGGGTTATCTTTCGTGACATCACCCCGCTGTTCCAATCACCCCGCGCCCTGCGCCTGGTAGCCGACAGCTTTGCCCAGCGCTATGTCGAAGCCGATTTCACGCATATCGGTGCGATGGATGCCCGCGGTTTCCTGATCGGTTCGATCATCGCCTACCAGCTCAACAAGCCGCTGATCCTGTTTCGCAAGCAAGGCAAGCTGCCGGCGGATGTGCTGGCCGAGGGTTACCAGACCGAGTACGGCGAAGCCTTCCTGGAAGTACACGCCGACAGCCTGTGCGAAGGTGATTCGGTGCTGATATTCGATGACCTGATCGCCACGGGTGGCACCCTGATTGCTGCGGCCAACCTGGTACGGCGCATGGGCGCGCAGATCTTTGAAGCGGCGGCGATTATTGATTTACCGGAACTGGGTGGTTCGCAGCGGTTGGAAGACATGGGGATTCCCACGTTTTGCCTGACGCAGTTTGGGCTGACTGAAAGGTAAGGGTCGTCAGTACTGCAGTCATCGCGGGCAAGCCCGGCTCCCACCTTGGAATGCATTCCCCTGTGGGAGCCGGGCTTGCCCGCGATGAGGCCCGAAAGAACACCGCAGGTCAAAGCCCCATCTGCTTGCTGATGATTTCGTTCATCACCTCCCGCGTTCCCCCACCAATCGACAGAATCCGGTTATCGCGATACAGCCGCTCCACCAGGCTACCCCGCATGTACCCCTGCCCGCCCAACATCTGCACCGCGTCATAGGTCACCCGGTCAGCTGTATCCGTGGCCAGGTTCTTGGCCATGGAAATCTCCTTGATCACGCTCTTGCCGGCGGCCATCTTCGCCGCCTGACGGTAAGTGAACTCGCGGGACACTTCCACGGCAGTGGCCATTTCCGCCAGGCGGTGCTTGAGCACCTGGAACTTGCCGATGGGTTTACCGAACGCTTCGCGCTGGGCGGCCCACTTGAGGCTTTCTTCCAGGGCCAGTTGCGCGGTCATGTTGGCCATCAGCGCCAGCGCCAGGCGCTCGCTCTGGAAGTTGCCCATGATGCAGGCAAACCCCATGTTTTCAGCGCCGATGAGGTTGCCGACGGGCACGTGGCAGTCGTCGAAAAATAACTCGGCCGTGTCCGACGCCCACCAGCCCATCTTCTTCAGCGGCTGGCCAACGGTGAAACCGGGGGTGTCTTTTTCAATCAGCAACAGGCTGATACCGCCGAAGCCCGGCCCGCCGGTGCGCACCGCCACGGTATAGAAATCCGCCCGAATGCCGCTGGTGATAAAGGTCTTGGCACCGCTCACACGGTAGTGCTCACCGTCACGCACGGCGCGGGTGTGCAGGTTGGCGACATCAGAGCCGCCACTCGGTTCGGTAACCGCCAGGGCGATGATCTTCTCGCCGGCCAGCACCAGGGGCGCTATACGCTCCCGCACGTCAGGCCGGGCCCATTTGACGATGGGCGGCAGGCCGATATCCAGGGAGCCGAGCCCGGCCACCACACCACCGGAACCGCAACGCATCAGTTCTTCGCTGGCGGCGACCTTGGCGAACAGATCGCCTTCGTGGCTTCCACCCAATGCCTCGGGGTAGCCGATCCCAAGAATGCCCGCCGCTCCGGCTTTGAGGTAAAGCTCACGAGGAAAGCTCTCAGCCTCCTCCCAGTGCTCGATCCCCGGCAACATCTCGCGCTCGACAAACCGGCGCACGCTATCGCGGACCAATTGGTGGCTGGGGTCGAAGTATTCCTGATAGGCAGACATCGGCAAGCTCCATGGCGAGATGGAACGAACTTACCAAGCGCTTGCTTGGTTATCAAGCCGTACACGATTTTCACCGACACCACAAAACCAATGTGGGAGCCGGGCTTGCCCGCGATGCAAGCGTCTCGGTTTTTCAGTTACACCGTGGTGATGCTATCGCAGGCAAGCCAGCTCCCACATTGGGGGCTGCAATGGGCGTTAGAGGGCGATCGGCTTGCGGCCTGCGAACGAGTGCGCCAAGGTACCGCCATCCACCAACTCCAACTCGCCCCCCAACGGCACGCCATGGGCAATCCGAGAAGTGATCAAGCCCTTGTTGGTCAGCAGTTGGGCGATGTAATGCGCCGTGGCTTCACCTTCCACCGTCGGGTTGGTCGCCAGGATCACTTCGCTAAAGGTGCCCTGCTCTTCAATGCGCGCGACCAGTTGCGGGATACCGATGGCTTCCGGCCCCAAACCGTCGAGCGGCGACAGGTGGCCCTTGAGCACAAAGTAGCGGCCGCGATAACCGGTCTGCTCCACTGCATACACATCCATCGGCCCCTCCACCACGCAGAGCAACGTGTCGTCGCGTCGAGGGTCGGCGCATTGCGGGCAAAGTTCTTCTTCGGTGAGGGTGCGGCACTGACGGCAGTGGCCCACGCCTTCCATGGCCTGGCTCAGAGCCTGGGCCAGGCGGGTGCCGCCACTGCGATCACGCTCCAGCAGTTGCAGCGCCATGCGCTGGGCAGTTTTCTGGCCAACACCTGGCAAGGTGCGCAGAGCGTCGATCAGTTGGCGAATCAGGGGGCTGAAGCTCATGGGCGAAAGGTCCGACAAAACAACGAGACGCGGTTTATACCCGCGCCCCGGATTAGCGTCAAATACTCAATCTTGCGCGACGCGCACCACCAACTTGCCGAAGTTGCGTCCCTCCAGCAAGCCGATAAAGGCTTCAGGCGCTTGCTCCAGGCCATCGACCACATCCTCGCGGAACTTGATCTTGCCATCGCGCACCCACGGCGCCATGGCGCTGAGGAATTCCGGCTGGCGGTCGCCATAGTCGTCGAACACGATAAAGCCCTGGATACGCACACGCTTGGTCAGCAAGGTGCGTTGCAGTGCCGGCAGGCGATCAGGGCCGCTGGGGGTTTCATGGGCGTTATAGCCGGCGATCAACCCGCACAGCGGCACGCGCGCCTTGGCATTGAGCAGCGGCAGCACCGCATCGAAGACCTTACCGCCGACGTTTTCGAAATAAATGTCCACGCCTTTGAAACAGGCCAGGGCCAACTCATGGGCGAAGTCTGCGCTCTTGTGATCGATACAGGCGTCAAAGCCCAGCTCATCCACCACATAGCGGCACTTGTCGGCACCGCCAGCAACCCCCACCACGCGCAAGCCCTTGAGCTTGGCCACCTGCCCCACCACCGAGCCCACCGCGCCGGACGCAGCCGCCACCACCAGGGTTTCCCCGGCCTTCGGCTGGCCGATATCCATCAGGCCCATGTAAGCGGTCATGCCTGGCATACCCAACACGCCCAGAGCCATCGACGGGCTCGCAAGCCCCTTGGGCAATGGCATCAGGTTCTTGCCGTCGCAGATACTGTGGCTCTGCCAGCCGGTGGCACCGACCACCAGATCACCTACCTCGAATTTCGGGTTGCGTGATTGCTCGACACGGCTGACAGCACCGCCGGTCATCACTTCGCCGATTTCCACGGGTGCGGCGTAGGACGGCGCGTCACTCATGCGTCCACGCATGTAGGGGTCCAAAGACAGGTACAGCGTCTTGAGCAGCACCTGACCGTCTGCCAGATCCGGCAGGCTTACACGTTCCAGGCGGAAGTTTTCCGGCGTGGGTGCGCCTTGAGGGCGTGAGACCAGAACGATGCGTTGGTTGAGCGTCATTTCTTGAGGCATCAGCGGGGCTCCTTTTATCGATGAGAATTCAGCGGTATAGGGTGCAGACCATAGGCAACGGGCCGGGGTTCGATGTTTCGTGCGCGCAAAAAAAATGCCAGGCGCAATGCCCGGCATTTGAGTCTAGCCAACGTTTGTATCAGAACGGCAGTTTCATGCCCGGTGGCAGCTGCATGCCAGCCGTCACGCCGGACATTTTGTCCTGGCTATTGGCTTCGATCTTGCGCACAGCATCGTTGACGGCTGCGGCGAACAACGCTTCGAGCATTTCCAGGTCATCTTCGCCCACGCCAGGCAACACGCTCGGGTCGATGCTGACACGCTTGATGTCGTGACGACCGGTCATCACCACGCTGACCATATCGCCACCGGCTTTACCGGTGACTTCGGCGTTGGCCAGTTCTTCCTGCATCTTGGCCATTTTTTCCTGCATCTGCTGTGCCTGCTTCATCAGGCCGGCCATGCCACCTTTCATCATGGGAATCACCTCAAAAGTACGTGGATCAATAAATAGCCCGGTGTCATGACGCTTGGGGCACCGGGGCTTCGACAGGTTCAATAGTATCGTGGCGGACGACCGCACCGAACTGTTGCATCATTTGTTGGATAAGCGGATCAGCGTGGATCGAATCCTCAGCCTCGCGCTGGCGGTTCAGACGCCGACGGGTCGCGGCCTGGGCCGGGGTTTCCTGCTCGGGCTTGATCAGTTCGATGGCGATGGTCAGCGTGCGCCCATGGTATTGGTTGAGCGCATCGTTGAGCCGACGCTGCTGGGTCGCATTGAACAAGGCGCTGTGGGCCGGATCCAGGTGCAGCAGCCAATGGTCGCCCTCGATGGAGATCAGTGTGCAGTTGGCGGCGATACTCCCGGTCATGCCGGAGATCGGCAATTTCGGAAACAATTCCAGCCATTGCAGGGCCAGGCCGGTGGCCGGGGCCGCAGCCGGTTCTGCCTCGGGCTCGGGCGCTGGCTCGGCGGTGTGCTCGCTGGCCAATTCGTCCAGGTAGCTGTAGGCCGAATCCATGTCCGGCTCGATGTAGTCTTCGTCCAGCGGCGGTTCGTCGTCCAGGTCGATGCCGGGGGTCGCGGCCTCGACCTGGGCTACCGTCGGCTCGGGAACCGGCGCCGATACCCACTCAGGGGCATCCGGCACCACGCTGTCCGGGGTCGGCGCAGGCATCGGCGTCAGCTCCGGCTGCTCGCCGGCAGTTTCCAGTACGGGTTCTACGGCGGGCTGTTGCTCAGCCTCGGGCTCAGTCTCTGCTTCGACCGGATCGTTCCAGGGCAGGTCGACCACGGGGGCGGGCTCGATAACCGGCTCGGGCTCAACCACAGGTGCCACTGCAGCCGGCGCAGGTTCGGGCTCAGGTGCCGGCGCCACCGGCGCAGGCGCAGCCACTACTGGCGCGACAACGGCCGCGCCAGCCACTGGTTTGGCGGAATCAACTGTGGCCTGGCTGATCCCCACTGGCTTTAGCGGCTGTCTCGGCGCGTCTGCCGAATCCGCCGGCCGGAACGCCAGCATCCGCAGCAGCACCATTTCAAAGCCACCTCGCGGGTCCGGCGCCAGGGGCAGGTCGCGGCGGCCGATCAGGCCCATCTGGTAGTAAAACTGCACATCCTCGGCCGGTAATGCCTGGGCCAGGGCCAACACGCGGTCGCGATCGCCATGGCCGTTATCCACGCCTTCCGGCAGGGCCTGGGCGATAGCGACGCGGTGCAGCACATTGAGGATTTCCGAGAGTACGCCATTCCAGTCCGGGCCTTGCTCCGACAGGTGGCGCACGGCCTCAAGCAATGCCTTGGCGTCGCCCTCGATCAGCGCGTGCAGCACGTCGAAGACCTGGCCGTGGTCCAGGGTACCGAGCATGGCGCGCACATCGGCAGCCATCACCTTGCCTTCGCCAAAAGCGATGGCCTGGTCGGTGAGGCTCATGGCGTCGCGCATCGAACCGTCGGCAGCGCGGCCCAGCAACCACAGGGCGTCGTCTTCGAACGGTACGTTCTCGACACCCAGCACATGGGTCAAATGCTCGACCACGCGCTCGGGCGTCATGTTCTTCAGCGAGAACTGCAGGCACCGCGACAAAATGGTTGCAGGAAGTTTCTGCGGGTCGGTGGTGGCCAGGATGAACTTAACGTAGGGCGGCGGCTCTTCCAGGGTTTTCAACAGCGCATTGAAGGAGTGGCTGGACAGCATGTGCACTTCGTCGATCAGGTAGACCTTGAAGCGCCCACGGCTCGGCGCGTACTGCACGTTGTCGAGCAGCTCGCGGGTATCTTCGACCTTGGTGCGGCTTGCGGCGTCGATCTCGATCAGGTCGACGAAACGCCCTTCGTCGATCTCGCGGCAGACCGAACAGGTGCCGCAAGGCGTTGACGTGATACCGGTCTCACAGTTCAGGCACTTGGCGATGATGCGCGCAATCGTGGTCTTGCCCACCCCGCGAGTACCGGTGAACAGATAGGCGTGGTGCAGCCGCTGGCTGTCCAAGGCATTGATCAGAGCCTTGAGCACATGGGTCTGGCCGACCATTTCGCGGAACGAGCGCGGGCGCCATTTACGTGCAAGAACCTGATAACTCATCGAAAACCGTCGCAACTGGGAAGCGGAAGCCGGTAATGCTAGCGGAGCAGGGGGGAAATTGCATCCGGCACGCTCGTCTAATCTGACGAAGCTGGCTTGATTGCCCGTCCAGATGGCGTCTGCGGGTGTGCCGGCCGCACGATTGAGCGCCAGCGTCCCTCCAGGCTGATAGCGGCGACGCTGGTCAGCACGATCACCGCACCCAGCATCACCTGCAGGGTCACCTGTTCACCGAGCAGCGTGGCGGCCATCACCATGGCAACCGGCGGAATCAGGTACATCGCCACCGAAGCGCGGCTGACTTCGACGTGCTTGAGCACATAACCCCAGGCCAGATAGGCCAACGCACTGGGAAAAATACCCAACACCAGCACCGCGAGGTTCTCCCGCAACGGCGCCTGCACGATAGCGGCAGGCAGGCCCGGCAGGTTCACGCACAGCATCAAGGTGCCGGACCAGACCATGTAGCACGCCATCGTCAACGGACTGTAGCGATGGGCGTAATGCCTCTGGATGGCGAAGTACACGCTCCATGAGCAGGCCGCCAGCAGGATCAACAAGCCGCGCGGGTCGATATCGCCTACACCATGATCGCCCCAGATCACCACCAGCACGCCGGCCAACCCCAACAGTACACAGCTCCAACGCCAGATGCTGACGCGCTCCTGCAAACAGAAAAAAGCGATCAACACACTGAACAGCGGCGCCGACTGTGCCAACACACTCGACGCCGCCGCTGTCACCCATTGCTGCCCGTGATTGAGGCTGGTGTGGTGCAGGAACACCCCGAAGAAACCCAGCACCAGCAGCCACGGCAGGTCGCGCACCTGGGGCCGGCCAATGCCGACTACCCAGGCCACAGCCGCCATGAATAGCGACGCAATCAAGAAACGCAGCAACGCCAATTGGCCAGGGCTGTAGCTGTGCAGCCCCATATGCACGCCTATGGGTGAATAAGCCCAACAGAGGATGACGCTGGCAATGACTAGCGTAAGCTTGAGCGGTGACGGGGTACTCATCGATGGCATCCATAAAAGAAGGAGTGCCGTCAGTCTTGGCCCGGGCCAGGCGTAGGACAATTAAGCGTTTCTGACTTCTGAAATCACTGGAACTGAGCAATGGAACTGGCCCAACTGAAAATGGTGCGAGCCGTGGCGCAAACCGGCAGCGTGGCCCAGGCCGCCCTGCAACTGCACTGTGTGCCGTCCAACATCACCACCCGCATCAAGCAGCTGGAAAGCGAGTTGGGCACACCGTTGTTTATCCGCGCCGGCCGCGGGTTGGCGATCAGTGCTGCGGGTGAGATCTTCCTGGATTACTGCGAGCGCATCCTGGCGTTGGTGGATGAGTCCAAGCGTGCGGTGGATGCCAGCGCGATTCCCCGTGGCACCTTGCGCATCGGCGCGGTGGAATCCAGCGCCAGCGGCCGCCTGCCGCCGCTGTTGGCGGAGTATCACCGGCGTTATCCCGAGGTCAGCCTGGAGTTGGTGACCGGCGCCTGGGCGCAACTATTGGACGACCTGCAACACCATCGTCTGGATGTGGCCCTCGTGGCCGCCAGTGGCAAACACACGAAGCTGGAGCACAGCGTGGTCTACAGCGAACGCCTGGTACTGATCGCCAGCGCGTCCAGCGCGCCCATCCACAGCCCCGAAGACCTGGCTGGCCGCACATTATTGGTGTGGCCGCCCGGCTGCCCCTACCGCGCAACACTGGAAAACTGGCTCAAGCCCCAGGACTTCAAGCCGGCGATTGCCAGCTATACCAGTTGGGGCACGATCATCGGCTGCGTCAGCGCGGGGATTGGCGTGGCTTTGGCGCCGGAGGGCATCCTGGCGCGTTATGAGCAGGCCAATCAGCTGGCATCGTATCGGTTCGACGAACTGGCAGCGGTAGACAACTTGCTGTTCTGGCACAAAGATACCCAGCGGCATCTTGCACGGGATGCATTCTCCGGGCTACTGCGCGAAACCTTCGGCTAACACCGCCAAAATGTGGGAGGGGGCTTGCTCCCGATAGCGGCGGGTCAATCAATATAGGTGCTAGCTGACCCTTCCTCATCGGGAGCAAGCCCCCTCCCACATTTCAGAGCTTCTCAGAGCTTCGGTGCAGCCAACCGTGTGTACTGGCCCTGGCTGATCCAGCCCGTGAAGGAACGGTCGTGCGCATTGATGAACTCCACCTGCGCCCAGCCGTCCTTGAACGCCAGCACACCCACTACATCACCCTTGACGATATAGGGACGCTTGACCGCCTTGGCCCCCGGAGTTTTCAGAAGGTAAGCCTTGTCGGCAGACACCGTCACCAGCCCGATCCACTTTTTGCTGGCGGTCTGGGTCAGGTCCAGGCCCGTGGCAATTTCCGGCATCAACACGTTGATGCAGCCGGGGTGTTGACGGCCCTGCTCCACTGTCAGGACCACACCGTCGGACGCCACTGCCACACTCCCAGGGTAGGCAGCATCCAGCCAGGTGGTAAGCGTCTCTGGCTTGCCTTGCAGGTAGAAGGTGCAACGGCGGCTAACGCCCTCGCCCATCGCTTCGGAATAAAAGCCTTCAACCTGGTTACCGGGCGTCACCGCCAGCATCAACCCTTCGTACTTGCCTGAATGCAAAGCGGCCGAACCAGCAAACGCGGGGGCCACGGCGCACAACGACAGCATTCCCATCGCCAGAAAACGAATCATCTTATTTCTTCCCTTCAAAGGCTTCGTAGGCTTGTTTCATCAGCACGTCATAGTTGCCGTAGTCCTCGCCGTTATAGTTACGAGCCATGGCTGTGAAATCCTTGTTTTTCATCGCACTCATCAGCGCCGTGCTCTTGCTGCAAAAACTGAGGTAGGCCTTGAGTTGATTACCGGCGTTTACTTTTAACGCCGCTGCAAACTCGAACACCGTCTTGAACCCGCACGACGCGAAGTTGAACCCCATGACCTGAAACATCCCCCAGGACGCCGACATCAGTGCCGCTTCCTGGTCGAGAGCAAAAGCGGTGGCCATGGTTTCCCAGGCCTTGACCTGGTCCTTGTTGTTGGTCTGCCACTGCGGCCCGGCTTTTTTCTTGTAGACGTACGACAGCAGCGGGTGCGACTGGTCGTAGATATGCTTGGTGTACTTGCGAAAGTGATGACCTTCGAAGGCGATGATCGGCAGCTTGGCCGGCCCGAACCCCACCTTCCCGCCCGACTCGATGGTGGCGAACGCCTTGACCACATTCACCGAGATGCCGTTGCCCAATTGCTTGGCAGCATTCTGGAAGTCCGTATCGCTCAGCGTCGTGCCGCCGTCGCAGGTGGCCTGCAGCATTAATTGGCGGTTGCGCCGCTCGGCCTCGATCACCGCACGCACCTGGTTCAGGTAGACATTGACCGTGGCTTGCACCGCATCGACGTTGTTATTGCCCAATGCGTTGAGAAAGCTCGGAATACGCATGGTCGGGAAGGCCCGTACGGGTACTTTCACCGCTTCCTCGATCAAGCTGTTGAACGTACGCCCCGTGGGGTCGATCACCCCATCGGGATGAGCATATTTGAGATGGCGGAACTGATACTGGCTGATGCACTGCACCAACTGGCCATCGCACTTGCCGTTTTCCAGCAAGGCAAAGCCCATTTTGGGAATGATCAGGTTGAATAAATATTGGATGCACTGCACATCGGCGGGCAAGTTGCGGGCTTTGCCGGGAGCGCCGACTGAGGCACTGATAAGTCGAGGCAACCCTTGCAGGCTTTTCATGACAGACATCCTTGTAAGTTAGAGAAGCGATAGCACTTCAATATCAAGTCCATGCCCTTGTCATGCTCTGAAACAAGTGGCCGGCGCAAGCTAACAAGGCGGTCTGGGGGTTGTCCAGAGGGCTTTTCCAAAGTTGTGAAACAGCTGGATTAAATCCTTCAGTAACCGTGTAATTCGCGGGTTTTCTGATACTTGTGATAGTCGAGCCACTCAACCACATCGTAGGGCAGATAGAGCTGCTGGGTTGCTCGCGAAATTGCGATATACACCGCACACAGTCGCTGGTCGAACGCGTAGGCATCCTGGAACTTTACGTTGGTCAACAACGCTGGTGTGAGCAACACCCGGTTGAACTCCATGCCACCGGCGTCTTGCGCCAACATCAAGAGGCAGCGCTCATCCGGATGGCCGCTTTGCCTGTTCAAGCGCGTGACATCCGCCAGATTAAAGCCTTTTTGCAGCTCAGCTTCGACCCAGAGAAACGCCTCATCGAACTGGCAGGCCTCGCGTACTTGCTGCCAATCGGCCATATCGCTGAAAAACGGGTGGGGCCCGCTGTCATTGAACTCGCTGCTGTAGAAGTCAGGCTTGAACAACGCGACCACGGTGTCCATAAAATACTTGAGCGACTGCTGCGCTTCTTTACCGGCCAGGCTGAACGCACAACGGGCTTCGCTCAACTGGATGGCCCACTTCATTGTGTCCCAGTGGGATGCGGTCAATACCACGCAGCCTTGCGGCGGTACAAAGCCCAGCGGATAAAACTCGATACCGACGTCGGCATCCCGAGCCCCCTCGAAAAGCACTTTGCTCTTATCCGAATGCTGGCTGATCAAGGGATTGACCAGGCGCTCGACATTGCGTCCGGAGCGCACGGAGTAACACACATCCGTATGGCGCACCTCACGGGCGCGCCTGACCATGACTCCACTGGCCTGCTGATACTCATCCCCCAGGGTTATCAGCACCTGCCGGCCCCGCTCGATGATTTGCAGCAGCGGCGCCGGAATATCCTGGCTCTCGTCGATAAGGACGTGGGTATAACGCTCGGGCACCACGCAGCCGGCGAGGCTGGCGCGCTTGATCATCAGCAAGGCTTCAAACCCAGTCTGGCTGCCCCAGGCCGGATTCGCTTCGAGATAGCTCCATAGCCGGCTGGCATATTCGAGCAGTGCCCTGGCATCAACGCTGGACAGCGGCTGTTTGAAATGCGGCAAGTGCTTCGCCGACAGGCTGTATTCCCAGGAGCGGCAGTAGGCTTGCAATACGTTGAGGCAAACGTCGACCACAGCCTGCCCTTGCAGGCCACGAAAGCCGAAGATATTCAGCTCCTGAGCCAGTGCCTGCTTGCTCGGCGCCCTCACCTGCGCAGTCAGCGGCTTGGGCCTGGGCCCCTGCATCAAGGCGTGGGCGAATGCATGGAAGGTGTGCCCGGCCTTTCGCTCGCGTACGCCCACCATACGGGCACGCAGGGTTTCCAGCTTTGCCGGGGTACGCGCCAGCAACAAAGTCTTTTCCGGACGCAAGTGCTCCATCAAGGCCACCAGCAGGTGACTCTTGCCGATACCTGCATAGCCCTGAACATGCAGGTCTTCGTTCAAGTTGGCGCGGAAGGTTCTGACCAACTTGTCTTGCTCGGCACTCAACCAGCGCTCGCGATGCCTGGGCGTGACCATCTGCTTGCTGAAGGGATCATTGGTCTTGAGATGGCGGACTTTGTACTCTACGTCCCACTTGCCGCTGGGCAACAGATAGTCGCGCGCCTGCACTTCCTCCGCTAACAGAAAACGCAGCTTCAGGCTTTTGACCACATTGAGGCCGAAGTACAGCTTCCTTTGGTCGAACAGCCGCTGCGCCTCGGAGAGTAGGGAGACGCTTGCCGAATGGCTGGCCTCTACCGCCCAGTCAATCAGCTTGGCCAACACTTTTTCGGCACCATTGGCGCTCAGGTCGCTTTCGGGCACCTGCGCCAGGTTCTGGATCACCAGCACCGCCGCCAACTCCGGTTCACTCAGGGCTACGAGCGCATCGAAACCCTCACCGCTCAACAACCCCACACAGGTTTGCTCGGTGATCGGCAAGAACACAGGGCTGGACAAATCAAAATGTTCCGAGTGCATACAGCCTCGTAGCCAGGGGAAAGACACGCTTGGGAGTATGCCACTAGTCGTGGAGTGGCCGTCGTGCACTGTGCGATAAGGGTCACAGATGACTGGCTGACTATATGGATTCAGGAATAGGTAAAACAGAAGGGAGCGTTATGGAGGCAACCCCACCAGCCACACCCCGGCACACAATGTTCCCGCTGTGGCTGCTGCCTTCCGGCTCTGACCAGGTTCACGGGTAATCGTTGCGGGGGGACCGATGGGGTCACCATAACGACGCAAGCCTCTCGGCAAGCCGCGCCATTGTACCGATCTGATCGGAAGTTACAACCGTAAAAAATGAGAAGCTTCAAGTACTTGCCATGGCCCTCTGCAATTACCCCTCCCACAGGGGCAATCACTGAGCCTGCAGAACCTCGTCCGCTCTGCCACCCTCTTCCTGGATGACCAGGTGGATAAAGTGCAACTTGGCTATCACCCCCGGCGGCAGCACGAAGGGGTAGAAATCCGGCTGGCCCATGGCGCGGGACAGTTCGTTGAGCATACCGGCCAGCTCGATCCAGGCATTGACGAACGAGAGGAACGCCGGGCCGCCGGGGTGTGCCGGGTCATACAGCGTTGTCAGCGGGAACGGCTGGTAGTCCAGGTCCATCTCGCGGGCGCTCATGCCAAAGCCCAACGCGGTGTCCACCGCGTCCATCATGTGCAGGTAATGGGCCCAGGTTTCAGCCCAGTCTTCCCAGGGATGCATGGTGGCATAGGCGCTGACGCAGGTTTGCTGCCAGTCCGGGCGCGGGCCGTTCTGATAGTGCTGGTCGAGCGCTTTGGCGTAACTGGCGCGCTCATCGCCGAACAAGGTGCGAAAAGCGTCAAGCCAGTGGCTGTTGGCAATCAGCCGATCCCAGTAATAGTGGCCGACTTCATGGCGAAAATGACCGAGCAAGGTGCGGTAAGGCTCACGCATCTGTACGCGGACTTTTTCGCGGTGAGCATCGTCGGCTTCCTTGATATCGAGGGTGATCAGGCCGTTGGCATGGCCAGTGGTCGGCGCATTGCCTGCCAGGTCAGTCCCGATGAAGTCGAAGGCCAGCCCGGTGTCTTCGTCAACGCTCTTGGGCACCACCTGCAGGCCCAGGCTGATCAGTTGTGCCACTAGCCGACGCTTGGCAGTTTCGACCTTGCGCCAGCGTTCGGGGTTTTCCGGGATGGATAGATCAGGAATAGTGCGATTCAGGCTACAGGCCACGCACAGCGACGCAGTGGTGTGGGCGGGGATCAGCCAGTTGCACGCGGCCGGTGAGTCGAGGTTGGCACAGCGACGCCAGGCCCCGGCATCGAGTGCGTCATCCGCCAGCCAAGTGTCAACGACAGGGCCGGGTTGCAGGGAAGACAGACGGCTTTGCTGCGGCAGATAACCCAGCACCGCCTGGCAGGCCAGGCATTGGCTGTTGCGAAAGAATAAAGACTGGCCGCAGCGGCATTGCCACACCTTGCTGTTGCGCGAGGTTTGAGCCATGAACGGGGCGGCGATGCGCGAACTGAGTTGCTCGAAGTAACGGAACATGGCGGGCTCTCCCTGGGGTGACAGAGACTAGATCATTTCTCGCTCGAGATCGTTCCGCTTTCTTGAGGGGCTGCTGCGCAGCCCGACAGGAGCAAGCTCCCTCGCCACAGGAAGAGGTCAGACGCTGATGTTGTGGCTGGCCAGGAAGGCGACGAAGGCCTCCTCATCCAGCACTTTAAGGCCCAGCTCGCTGGCCTTGGCCAATTTGGAACCGGCTCCCGGCCCGGCGACCACGCAGTGGGTTTTCGCCGAGACGGAACCGGCCACCTTGGCGCCCAGGCTTTCGAGCTTGTCCTTGGCGACGTCGCGGCTCATCAACTCCAGGGAGCCGGTGAGTACCCAGGTGTGCCCGGCTTCGGGCAAGCCTTCAACGACCTTTTTCTCGCTCTGCCAGTGCATGCCGAAGTCCTTGAGCTGCTGCTCGATGGCCAGGGCATGATGGGCGTTGTCAGGGTTGTCGAAGAATTCGCGCACGGCCTTGGCTTGCTTCTCGGGCAGGGCCTGGCGCATATCCAGCCAATCGGCCTTGATCACGCCTTCCAGCGAACCGAACTTGTCTGCCAGTTTCTGCGCAGCTCCCGGCCCGACGGAAGGTACATGCAGCTTGTCGAGCAAGCCGCCCAAGGTGGTGCTGGCGGCGAATTCTGCGCTGAGTTCGCCTTGCTCCTGCAATTGCAGGCCGCATTCGTCCGGCGACAACAGTGCACCGATCACATCCTGGTTATGGCTGTCTTCAAAGAAGCTATGAATCTCGTGCGCCACTTCCAGGCCGACGTCGGGCAAGTAGGTCAGCACTTCAGGCAAAGCCTTCTGCACACGCTCCAGGGACGCCAGCGAGCGTGCCAGCACCTTGGCGGTCTCTTCGCCCACATCGGGAATACCCAGGGCGTAGATAAAACGCGCCAGGGTCGGGGTCTTGCTGTTTTCGATGGCGCTGATCAGCTTCTTGCTGGAGATATCGGCAAAGCCTTCCAGGTCGATGATCTGTTCGTACTTGAGCTTGTAGAGGTCTGCCGGCGAACCGATGAGTTTCTCATCCACCAATTGCTCGATGGTCTTGTCGCCCAGGCCGTCGATGTCCATGGCACGCCGCGAGACGAAATGGATGATCGCCTGCTTGAGCTGCGCGCCACAGGCCAGGCGCCCGACGCAACGGTACACCGCGCCTTCGCTGACGGTTTCCTTGCCTTTGCTGCGCTTGACCAGTTGCGTGCGCTCCACATGGGAGCCGCACACCGGGCAGTTCTCGGGGATCTGCACCGCACGGGCGTGCTCCGGGCGACGCTCGGTGACCACCGAGACCACCTGCGGAATCACATCACCGGCGCGGCGGATGATCACCGTGTCACCGATCATCAGCCCCAGGCGCGCCACTTCGTCCATGTTGTGCAGGGTCGCGTTGGACACCGTCACGCCAGCCACCTTGACCGGCTTCAAGCGCGCCACCGGGGTCACAGCACCGGTACGGCCGACCTGGAATTCCACGTCGAGCAACTCGGTCAGCTCTTCCATCGCCGGAAATTTATGCGCAATCGCCCAACGCGGCTCGCGGGCGCGGAAGCCCAGTTCACGCTGGGACGCGATGCTGTTGACTTTGAACACCACGCCGTCGATTTCATAGCCCAGCGCATTACGGCGCTCGCCGATGTCGCGGTAGTACTCCAGGCACTCCTGGATACCCTTGGCCAACTTCAGTTCGTGGCTGATCGGCATGCCCCACTTCTGCAACTGCTTGAGGTTGCCGATATGGGTATCGCTGATATCCGCGGTCACTTGGCCGATGCCATAGCAGCAGAATTCCAGCGGGCGGCTGGCAGTGATCTTCGAGTCCAGTTGGCGCAGGCTGCCCGCCGCGGCGTTGCGCGGGTTGGCGAAGGTCTTGCCGCCAACTTCCAGCTGCGAGGCATTCAGGCGTTCGAACCCGGCCTTGGACATGAACACTTCGCCACGGACTTCCAGAGTAGCCGGCCAGCCGCTGCCGTGCAGCTTGAGCGGAATATTGCGCACGGTGCGCACGTTGACGCTGATGTCCTCACCGGTAGTGCCGTCACCCCGGGTGGCGCCGCGTACCAGTTCGCCGTCCTGATACAGCAGGCTGACCGCCAGGCCATCGAGCTTTGGCTCGCAGCTGTACTCCACTGCCGCACCCGCGCCAAACAGATCGCCTACCGGCAGGTCGAGGCCCTCGGTCACCCGGCGATCAAACTCCAGCATGGTGGTTTCATCAAAGGCGTTGCCCAGGCTGAGCATCGGGATCTCATGCTTGACCTGGGTGAATGCCGACAGCGCCGCACTGCCGACCCGCTGTGTCGGTGAATCACGCGTCACCAGCTCGGGATGCTCGGCTTCCAGGGCCTTGAGCTCGTGGAACAAGCGATCGTACTCGGCGTCCGGAATGCTCGGCTCGTCAAGCACGTAGTAGCGATAGTTGTGCTGATCCAGTTCAGCGCGCAGTTCGAGAATGCGGGTAGGGGCGGCGGTCATGGGTGTTCTCTCATAAAGCAAAAGAGCAGCCGAAGCTGCTCAATATGTTAGTGCATGGATTCTACAGACAACGCTTATGATCGAACCTCAGCGTTTCTGTGTCAGGGCACGACGCTCGAACTCGACGATGCGCTGACGATAATGCTCGATGGTCTGGGCGGTCAGGACGCTGCGTTGGTCGTCCTTGAGCTCGCCGTTCAATTCCTGGGACAGCTTGCGAGCTGCGGCCACCATCACATCAAACGCTTGCTTGGGGTGACGCGGGCCTGGCAAACCGAGGAAGAAACTCACCGCCGGGGTGCTGAACAGGTCGATATCGTCCAGATCGAAAGTGCCGGGTTTGACCGCATTGGCCATGGAGAACAGCACTTCGCCATTACCGGCCATGCTCTCGTGACGGTGGAATATATCCATCTCGCCAAAGCGCAGGCCGCTCTCAAGGATGTTCTGCAACAGCGCAGGGCCCTTGAAGCCACCGGCATCGCGGCAGATCACACTGATAACCAGGACTTCCTCGGCGGCCGGCTGATCGTTTACCGATTGGCGTGGCGCGCTTTTGGTCGGAGTCTCGTCGGGGAAGTCGTCATCACGGCTGCTGAAGCTCGGGCCGTCATCGACGTCGAGGTTCAGGTCACCTTGATGCGGCTCGGCAACCGCCGCGCCACCACGCTTGCCGCGCTTGGAGGACGGCTCGCGGGCTTCCCGCAACGGCGCGCTCATTGACGGCAAATCATGCTCGTCCAGTTGCGGCTCTTTGTGGGTATCCAGCACACGGGGCGGCCCCAGCAGCTCGGCGGCGCCGTCGTCGTCAGGCAAGTTGGACAGGTTTCGGTCCAAGCGGAACTTGAGCTTGCCCTTGCCACCGCGCATGCGGCGCCAGCCATCGAAAAGAATACCGGCAATGACAATGATGCCGATGACGATCAGCCACTCGCGCAGACCGATTTCCATGTAATCCCGTGCCTCTAATAAAAAATGCTGAAAAATAAGGGGTTTAGCACCGTGCAAACCGCTTTAAAACGTGGCGCCAACTCTATGTTCTGACTGACGTTTTGCCCACGCATACGAAAAATTGACATTAAACTAGCACGACCAAAGATAACTTTACACCGTCTGTCAAAATGCCTTGAACAAATATGTCCATTTGCCACTTTCGCCAGACCGGTAAATCGCCCTACGACGTGCCGTAAATTCTCTCTCCTGGCATGGTTCAGGATTCCACCATTGCCATCGCCTCTTCCACATCCACTGCGACCAAACGCGAACAGCCCGGCTCGTGCATCGTGACCCCCATCAACTGGTCCGCCATTTCCATGGCGATCTTGTTGTGGGTGATGTAGATGAACTGCACAGTCTGGGACATCTCTTTGACCAACCGAGCGTAGCGTCCAACGTTAGCGTCATCCAGCGGCGCGTCAACTTCGTCGAGCATACAGAACGGCGCCGGGTTCAACTTGAAGATGGCAAATACCAGGGCCAATGCGGTCAGGGCTTTTTCGCCACCGGACAACAAATGGATGGTGCTGTTCTTCTTGCCCGGAGGCCGCGCCATGATCGTTACCCCTGTATCGAGTAGATCTTCGCCCGTCAGTTCCAAGTAGGCACTGCCACCACCGAAAACTTTTGGAAATAACGCCTGTAAACCGCCATTAATCTGATCAAAGGTATCTTTGAAGCGGTTGCGGGTTTCCTTGTCGATCTTGCGGATCACGTTTTCCAGGGTGTCCAGGGCTTCGACCAGATCGGCATCCTGAGCATCCAGATAACGTTTGCGCTCGGACTGCTGCTGGTACTCATCGATCGCCGCAAGGTTGATGGCGCCAAGGCGTTGAATGCGCGCGGCAATCCGCTCAAGTTCTTCTTCGGCGTCCTTCTCGTTGGCCTGGGCGGTCAGGGTGTTGAGCACGCCATGCAGGTCATAACCGTCTTCGAGCAACTGGTCCTGCAAGGTCTTGCGGCGCACGGTGAGGGCTTGCCACTCCATGCGCTGTTGTTCGAGTTGGCCGCGGATCAATTGGGATTGCTGCTCGGCCATGGTACGGCGCTTTTCAGCGTCACGCAGTTCGCGGTCGGCATCTTCCAGGGCGATCTGCGCGGTCTTGAGCTCTACGTCGACGGTCATGCGCTTGTCGAGCAGTTCCTCAAGCTTGAGGCGCAGCTCTTCCAACGGCGCCTCGCCCTCCTCCAGGTTGAGGCTCAGTTGCTCACGTTTTTCGGTGAGGCGTTCGGACTGCATCTCCAGGCGCTCAAGGGCCTGGCGCGTGGAATCATGCTGGGCCCGCAGAGAGCCCAGGCGCACCGCCAACTGGTGAGCGTGATCCTTGTGCTGGCGAGCTTCCTGGCGCACGCGGTCGAGGCGTTCGCGCAGGCTGTCACGCTGGGCCAGCAGCAACTCGCGCTGCTCGGTATCCAGCGCCATGCTGTCGAGGGCTTCCTGCAATTGCAGGCGCGCTTCGCCAACCTGCTCATGTTCAAGGGCGCGCTGTTCGCCCATCTCGGCCACTTCTTCGTCAAGGCGGGTGCGGCGCAGGGTCAGTTGTTCGACCTTGGCTTTGCTCGCCGACAGTTGGGCTTTCAATTCGCCTTGCTGGCGCGCTTCGTCTTGCAACAAGCGGCGCAGGTGTTCGCGGCCGGTCTCTTGCTGGCGCTGGGTGGCGCGCAGGGTTTGCAGTTCGGTTTCCAGGCTTTCGAGGGTGGCTTCGCGCTCTTCGCGTTCGGCGATCAGGTTGACGATTTCCTGGCCGCGGGCCAATACGCCACTTTCCGCTTCGCTGGCACGGCGCACG
Source organism: Pseudomonas sp. W2Aug9 (assembly GCF_023127755.1). Classification (NCBI taxonomy): domain Bacteria; kingdom Pseudomonadati; phylum Pseudomonadota; class Gammaproteobacteria; order Pseudomonadales; family Pseudomonadaceae; genus Pseudomonas; species Pseudomonas sp. W2Aug9. Next base: position 336,072 of record NZ_SPKL01000035.1, read on the forward strand.
CGCAGGAAATGTCGGCCGATCCAATAACCGTCGCGACTGATCAGGCTTTCGCCGGCGCTCAGTTGACCGCGCTGGGCCAGGGCCTGTTCAAGTGACTCAACCGGCTTGACCTGGCCCAGCCATGGCGACAAATCAATCGCCGCCTCGACCTTGTCCAGCAGGCTGCCCGGTACCCGCGTGCCGTCGGCCGCCGGGCTGAGCAAACGCAAATCGCCCTGGGCGAAACCGGCCAGGTCGAAGCAGCCAAAATCGTCCACCAGCACCGCTTGCAGATCGGCGCCGAGCACGGTTTCCACCGCCAGCTCCCAACCGGCTTCTACCTTCAAGCCTTCGGCCAGGCGCGGGCGCTCGGCCAGATGCTGGTCGCGCAGCCACTCGGCGGTGCCGGTGCCAGGGTCCAGCGCAGCTTGCTGCAAGGCTTCAAGAGATGCCAGGCGCCCATTGAGCCGTTGCAGATCGCCCTGGGCCTGCTGCTGCGCCTGGGTTGCCGTATGCAGTTGCTGACGCAATTGCTCCAGGCGTTCCACCTGTTGTTCCTCGCTGGCTTCCAACTCTTCCAGCGTCATTTCGCTTTCGGCCAGTTGCTCGCTCAGCGCCATGATCGCCGCGTCTTCGGGGTCGGCGGCGAGCAATACACGTTCTTCCTGCAGGCGACGCTGGCGTTCGGCCAGGCGCTCCATGCTGGTTTCCAGTTGCTGAATGCGCGACTGCTGCACCTCGGCCTGGCGACGCGGCTCGGCCGATTGCAGGTTGAAGGTATCCCACTGCTCCTGCCAGGCGTGCATTGTGGTTTCGGATTCTTCCAGCGCGGCGGCGGCCTCTTCGGCGGCGGCGTTGGTGATTTCCTGCTCGGGGGTGAGCATGTCCAGCTCTTCGCCGAGGGTCAGCAGCAAGGTGCGGTCATGACCCAGGTGCGACTCGGTTTCCAGGCGAGCGCGCTCGGCCTCCTTCAAGTCATCCTGCAACTGGCGCAAACGCTGCTGGCCGTGCTGGATGCTCTGCTCGACCCGAGCGATATCGCCCCCCACCGAATAGAAGCGGCCCTGCACCAGATTGAAGCGTTCGGACAGTTCATGGTGCCCGTCACGCAAGCGTTCGATGCTGGCGTCAGCATTGCGTTGCTCGGCCACCAGCGCCTCAAAGCTGACCTCCTGGGTGCCAATGATCGCTTCGCGCTGGCCCACTTGATCGTTTAGTGCCTGCCAACGCAGGGCCGACAGTTGCGCCTTGAGCTGGCGCTCTTCGCCCTTGTATTCCTGATACTTCTCGGCGGCCTGGGCCTGGCGGTGCAGACGCTCCAACTGGCGCTCCAGCTCTTCGCGCAGGTCGGTCAGGCGGGCGAGGTTTTCATGGGTACGGCGGATGCGGTTTTCAGTTTCGCGGCGGCGCTCCTTGTACTTGGAAATGCCGGCTGCTTCTTCGATAAAGTTACGCAGGTCTTCGGGCTTGGCTTCGATCAGCTTGGAGATCATGCCCTGTTCGATGATCGAATAGCTGCGCGGGCCCAAGCCGGTGCCAAGGAAAATATCGGTGATGTCCCGACGGCGACACTTGGTGCCGTTGAGGAAGTAACTGTTCTGGCTGTCGCGCGTGACTTTGCGGCGAATGGAGATCTCTGCGTAGGCGGCGTATTCGCCGACCAGGGTACCATCAGAGTTGTCGAACACCAGTTCGATGCTGGCCTGGCTCACCGGCTTGCGGCTGGTGGAGCCGTTGAAGATGACATCGGTCATCGACTCGCCACGCAGGTTCTTCGCCGAGCTCTCGCCCATCACCCAGCGTACGGCGTCGATGATGTTCGACTTGCCGCAGCCATTGGGTCCCACTACCGCTGCCATGTTGCTGGGGAAGTTCACGGTAGTCGGGTCGACGAAGGATTTGAACCCCGCCAACTTGATGCACTTGAGCCGCACGCTTAGGCGTCCGCCAACGCAGCGATGACCAGCGAGCTACTGCGCTGGCAGTAGGCCGACAGCACCAGGCGAATCTGCACCAGATCACGGGCGAGCACCGCGGCGAGCAATTGCTCGAACAGTGCCTGGAACTCGCTCATGGACGCCTTGCGCTGATCCAGGGCCAGGTAATAAGCGCGGTTCATCGCCGGCTGCAGGTTTTCAACGGTTTCCTGCAAATACGGGTTGTTGGCGAAGGGATACGCGGCGCGCATCACGCTGAAGCTTTCTTCGACGAAGGCGCGGATGTCCTCGCGCTCCAAGCTCAGCTGCAGGCGTTGCTGGATCTGCAGGAACGGCGCCATATCGGCCTGGGTCTGCCAGCCTTCGGCCACTGCATTGCCGAGCAGGATGTACATCTCGCCCATCAACGTACACAGGCTCTGCACCTTGTGCGCGGTGAGCTCGGTAACGTGGGCGCCACGGCGCGGCAGGATCGCGATCAGATGGCGGCGTTCGAGGATCAGCAAGGCTTCGCGCACGGAACCGCGACTGACGTTGAGCGCCAGCGTGACCTTCTGTTCCTGGATCCGCTCCCCAGGCTTGAGTTCGCCGCGAATGATACGTTCGGCGAGGTGGTGAGCGATTTGCTCGGCGAGACTGTCCGGCGCCTTGAACGTCATGTTTTCCCTTCAAAATCTTCTATCGGTACAAGCGCGGCAGTGTAGCGCATTGGCCCGCTGATGGCGCTACGCCCACCGTGGCGAATTTGGCATGAAATAAGCAACGTTAACAGCCCACACGCCGCCAAAAACACCGGTTCCAGAAGACTGAACCATAATTGAAAGTGTTGCGATCGCATTTTCTTGACCCTTAGGTCAGAAAACCATTGACCGAAAAGTCAGACATGACTAGATTCGGCGCAAAGCGGTTAACAACAATAATGAGTCTGCGAGGCCTTCCGTGATCCAGTTTTTACTCAACCAGGAACTCCGTAGCGAGCACGCCCTGGACCCCAACCTGACCGTGCTCAACTATCTGCGTGAGCATGTGGGCAAATCCGGTACCAAGGAAGGCTGCGCCAGCGGCGACTGCGGTGCGTGCACGGTGGTGGTCGGTGAGCTGCATACCGATGACCAAGGCGCCGAGCAGATTCGTTATCGCAGCCTCAATTCCTGCCTGACGTTCGTGTCGTCCCTGCACGGCAAACAACTGATCAGCGTTGAAGACCTCAAGCACCAGGGCCAACTGCACAGCGTGCAACAGGCCATGGTCGAGTGCCATGGCTCGCAGTGCGGCTTTTGCACCCCGGGTTTCGTGATGTCGTTGTTTGCCCTGCAAAAAAACAGTGACGCCCCCGACAGCCACAGAGCCCATGAAGCCCTGGCCGGCAACCTGTGCCGCTGCACAGGTTATCGCCCGATCCTGGCCGCCGCCGAACAAGCCTGCTGCAACAAGTCTCAGGATCAGTTCGACAGCCGCGAGGCCGACACCATCGCCCGCCTTAAAAGCATCGCGCCCACCCAGACCGGCGAGCTCAACAGCGGTGACAAACGCTGCCTGGTGCCCTTGACCGTCGCCGACCTGGCCGACCTCTACGACGCCTATCCGCAAGCCCGCCTGCTGGCCGGCGGCACCGACCTGGCGCTGGAAGTGACCCAGTTCCACCGCACCCTGCCAGTGATGATCTACGTCGGCAACATTGAAGACATGAAGCGCATCGAGCATTTCGACGACCGCCTGGAGATCGGCGCGGCCACCGTTCTCTCCGATTGCTACACCGCGCTACACCATGAATACCCGGACTTCGGCGAACTGCTGCAGCGCTTCGCCTCCCTGCAAATCCGCAACCAGGGCACCCTGGGCGGCAATATCGGCAACGCCTCACCGATTGGGGATTCGCCGCCACTGTTGATTGCGCTCGGCGCCCAGATCGTACTGTGCAAAGGCAACACCCGCCGCACGCTGGCGCTGGAAGACTATTTCATCGATTACCGTGTCACCGCCCGCCAGGACAGCGAGTTCATCGAGAAGATCATCGTGCCCAAAGGCCACGCACTGTTCCGTGCCTATAAGGTGTCCAAGCGCCTGGACGATGATATTTCAGCCGTGTGCGCGGCGTTCAACCTGAACATCGACAACGGTGTGATCAGCGCGGCGCGCGTTGCCTTCGGCGGCATGGCTGCCACACCAAAACGCGCAAAAAGTTGCGAGGCCGCGCTGGTGGGCGCCATCTGGAACTCGGCCACGGTCGAGAAAGCCTGCGCCGCCCTGGCACAGGACTTCACCCCGCTGTCGGACTTCCGCGCCAGCAAGGAGTATCGCCTGCTCAGCGCGCAGAACCTGCTGCGCAAATACTTCATCGAACTGCAAACGCCGCACATCGAGACTCGGGTGACCGCTTATGTCTAACCATCACGCCGTCGTAAAGACCCAGGCCGAACTTGCCGAACTGTTTGCCCGGGATCTCACCTCCGGGGTCGGGCGCAGCGTCAAGCATGACAGCGCCGCCAAGCACGTCAGCGGCGAAGCGCAGTACATCGATGACCGCCTGGAATTTCCCAACCAGTTGCACCTGTATGCGCGCCTGTCCGACCGTGCCCACGCCCGCATTCTCAGTATCGACACTGCGCCCTGCTACGCCTTCGACGGCGTGCGCATTGCGATTACCCACGAAGATGTACCGGGCCTGAAAGACATCGGGCCGTTGATGCCCGGCGACCCATTGCTGGCCATCGACACTGTGCAGTTCGTCGGCCAGGTGGTGCTGGCCGTGGCGGCCCGTGACCTGGAGACCGCACGCAAGGCAGCGATGGCGGCAGTGATCGAATACGAAGACCTGGAGCCAGTGCTGGATGTGGTCGAGGCCTTTCGCAACAAGCATTTCGTGCTCGACAGCCACACGCACCAACGCGGCGATTCGGCGTCTGCGCTGGCGAGTGCCAAGCACCGTATCCAGGGGACCCTGCATATCGGCGGCCAGGAACACTTCTATCTGGAAACCCAGATCTCTTCGGTAATGCCCACCGAAGACGGCGGCATGATCGTCTATTGCTCTACGCAAAACCCCACCGAAGTGCAGAAGCTGGTGGCCGAAGTGCTTGACGTGTCAATGAACAAGATTGTCGTGGACATGCGTCGCATGGGCGGCGGGTTCGGCGGCAAGGAAACCCAGGCCGCCAGCCCCGCCTGCCTGTGCGCGGTGGTAGCACGCTTGACCGGCCAGCCGACCAAGATGCGTTTGCCGCGGGTTGAGGACATGCTGATGACGGGCAAGCGTCACCCGTTCTATATCGAGTACGACGTGGGCTTCGACGACAACGGTCGCCTGCACGGGATCAACCTGGAACTGGCGGGTAACTGCGGCTGTTCGCCAGACCTGTCCAACTCGATTGTCGACCGCGCCATGTTCCACGCCGACAATTCGTATTACCTGGGCGATGCGACGGTCAACGGCCATCGCTGCAAGACCAACACGGCCTCCAACACCGCCTATCGCGGCTTCGGCGGCCCCCAAGGCATGGTCGCCATCGAGGAAGTGATGGACGCCATCGCCCGCCATTTAGGCCAAGACCCACTGGCGGTACGCAAGGCCAACTACTACGGCAAGACCGAGCGCAACGTCACCCACTACTACCAGACCGTCGAGCACAACATGCTCGAAGAGATGACCGCCGAACTCGAAGCCAGCAGCCAATATGCCGAACGCCGCGAAGCGATCCGCCTGTATAACGCCCACAGCCCGATCCTGAAAAAGGGCCTGGCGCTGACCCCGGTGAAATTCGGCATTTCTTTCACCGCAAGCTTCCTGAATCAGGCCGGCGCGCTGATTCATATCTACACAGACGGCAGCATCCACCTGAACCACGGTGGCACCGAGATGGGCCAGGGCCTGAATACCAAGGTCGCGCAAGTAGTGGCGGAAGTGTTCCAGGTGGACATCGACCGCGTGCAGATCACCGCCACCAACACCGACAAGGTGCCCAACACCTCGCCCACTGCGGCTTCCAGCGGTGCCGACCTGAACGGCAAGGCGGCACAGAATGCCGCCGAGACCATCAAGCAGCGCCTGGTGGAGTTCGCTGCGCGCAAGTACGACGTCAGTGAAGCGGACGTAGAGTTCCGCAACGGCCATGTGCGTGTACGCGAGCAGATCCTGACGTTCGAAGCGTTGATCCAGCAGGCGTATTTCGGCCAGGTCTCGCTGTCGAGCACCGGTTTCTACAAGACCCCGAAAATCTTTTACGACCGCAGCCAGTCGCGCGGACGACCGTTCTACTACTACGCGTTCGGCGCCGCGTGTTGCGAAGTGATCGTCGACACCCTGACCGGCGAATACAAGATGCTGCGCACCGACATCCTCCACGACGTAGGCGCCTCGCTGAACCCGGCCATCGACATCGGCCAGGTCGAAGGCGGCTTTATCCAGGGCATGGGTTGGCTGACCATGGAAGAACTGGTGTGGAACAACAAAGGCAAGCTTATGACTAACGGCCCGGCCAGCTACAAGATCCCGGCGGTGGCGGACATGCCGCTGGACCTGCGGGTGAAGCTGGTAGAGAACCGCAAGAACCCGGAGGACACGGTGTTCCACTCCAAGGCCGTGGGTGAGCCGCCGTTCATGCTCGGGATTGCTTCGTGGTGCGCGATCAAGGATGCGGTGGCGAGTTTGGCCGATTACCGCCAGCAACCAAAGATTGATGCGCCGGCCACGCCCGAGCGGGTGTTGTGGGGGTGTGAGCAGATGCGGCAGGTGCGGGCGGCGAAAGCTATCGAGGCTGACACTGAATTGGCTTCGCTCTAGACCCAGGCGCTGCCATCGCGGGCAAGCCCGGCTCCCACATTTTAAGGTGCGAACCCAATCAAATGTGGGAGCTGGCTTGCCTGCGATAGTGGCCGAACTAACAGCAGAAATGTTGAGGTAGACATGGACAACTGGATCAGCGCCCTCGCCACCCTGCAAAACCAGGGCGAACCCTGCGTACTGGTGACCATCATCGAAGAGCTGGGCTCCACGCCACGTAATGCCGGTTCCAAGATGGTGATCAGTGCCGCGCGCACCTTCGACACCATCGGCGGCGGGCACCTGGAATACAAGGCAATGCAGCTCGCTCGCGACATGCTCGTGCGCGGCCAGCAAACCACTCATCTGGAGCGCTTCAGCCTCGGCGCGAGCCTGGGCCAGTGCTGCGGTGGCGTGGCGGTATTGCTGTTCGAACCCATGGGCCAGGTGCAGGCGCAGATCGCGGTGTTTGGCGCCGGCCATGTCGGGCGTGCGCTGGTGCCGTTACTGGCAAGCTTGCCCTGCCGCGTACGCTGGATCGATTCCCGTGAGCAGGAGTTTCCGGAGCACATCCCGCAAGGCGTGCGTAAAATCGTCAGTGAAGAACCGGTCGATGAAATTGCCGACCTGCCCGCGGGCAGTTACTGCATCGTCATGACCCACAATCACGCGCTGGACCTGGAACTCACCGCCGCCCTGCTCAAGCGCAATGACTTCGCCTACTTCGGCCTGATCGGCTCGAAAACCAAACGCGTCAAATTCGAACACCGCCTGCGTGACCGCGGCTTCGACACCGCACGGTTGCAACGCATGCGCTGCCCCATGGGCCTCACCGAGGTGAAGGGCAAGTTGCCGGTAGAGATCGCCATCTCCATCGCCGGCGAAATCATCGCCACCTATAACGCCAATTTCGGCCAGCACACTGCCGGCGCCGAACCCATTGCCAAACTGCTGCCGGCTTCGCGCCGCAGCCAAGCTATCAATTGAGATAACCATGCCTTTGACTCGCAAAGCCTACCGCGCCGCCATCCTGCACAGCATCGACGACCCTGCCATCGTTGGCATCGACGCCTCCTACGAGTATTTCGAAGACGGCCTGCTGGTGATCGATAACGGCCAGATCAGTGCGCTCGGCCACGCCAGCGACCTGCTGCCGACGCTGCCCGCCGACATCGACATCACGCACTACCAGGACGCATTGATCACCCCCGGCCTGATCGACACCCATATCCATCTGCCGCAAACCGGCATGGTCGGCGCCTACGGCGAGCAATTGCTGGATTGGCTCAACACCTACACCTTCCCCTGTGAAAGCCAGTTCGCCGACAAGGCCCACGCCGATAACGTCGCGGATATCTTCATCAAGGAGCTGCTGCGCAACGGCACCACCACCGCACTGGTCTTCGGCAGCGTACACCCGCAATCGGTGAATTCGTTCTTTGAAGCTGCGGAAAAACTCGACCTGCGCATGATCGCCGGCAAAGTGATGATGGACCGCAACGCGCCGGACTACCTGACTGACACCGCACAAAGCGGCTATGAAGAAAGCAAAGCGTTGATCGAGCGCTGGCACGGCAAAGGCCGCCTGCATTATGCCGTTACGCCACGCTTCGCCCCCACCAGCACGCCTGAGCAACTGGCGCTGGCCGGGCAATTGCTGGGCGAATACCCAGATCTGTACATGCAGACCCACATCAGTGAGAACAAGCAGGAAGTCGAATGGGTAAACGAGCTGTTTCCCGAGCGCAACGGCTACCTGGACGTGTACGACCATTACAAACTGCTCGGCGAGCGCTCGGTGTTTGCCCACGGCGTGCACCTGTGTGACGACGAATGCGCACGGCTGGCGGAGACCGGCTCGGCGGTGGCGTTCTGCCCAACGTCGAACTTCTTCCTCGGCAGTGGGTTGTTCAACTTGCCCATGGCCGAGAAACACAAATTGAACGTAGGCCTGGGCACCGACGTGGGCGGCGGCACCAGCTTCTCGCTCCTGCAAACACTGAATGAAGCCTATAAGGTCATGCAGTTGCAGGGAGCGCGGTTGAGCCCGTTCAAGTCGCTCTATCTGGCGACCCTGGGCGGTGCGCGCGCGTTGCGTCTGGAAGACAGGATCGGCACATTGCAGCCGGGGACGGATGCGGACTTCCTGGTGCTGGACTACAACGCCACGCCACTGCTCAACTATCGCTTGAAGCAGGCCAATAACATTGCCGAGACGTTGTTTGTGCTGATGACGCTGGGGGATGATCGGGCAGTGTTGCAAACCTATGCAGCCGGCCAGTTGGTGCACCAGCGCTGATCTCAGAGACACCACAAAACCAATGTGGGAGGGGCTTGTGTGGGAGCCGGGCTTGCCCGCGATGCAGGCACCGCGGTATGTCAGTTACACTGCGGTGATGCTATCGCAGGCAAGCCAGCTCCCACACAAGCTCGCTCCCACATTTGATTGGGTTTACAACTTTACAGACGTGCGCCCAGGTTTTTTAGTCTGTAGAAGGTGCGAAAACACCGCATGCAAATCATCCGACGCGCTCTCTTCATCGAGGTTGAGCTTGCTGTCGATATGATCCATATGATGCATCATCAAGTTCACCGCCAGCACCGCATCGCGGGCTTCGATCGCGTCGATCAACTGGGTGTGCTCATCGTAGGAACAGTGCGAGCGGTTGCCGCTTTCGTACTGGGCGATGATCAATGAGGTCTGGGACACCAGGCTGCGCTGGAAGCTGATCAACGGCGCGTTCTTGGCCGCTTCGGCCAGTTTCAGGTGGAACTCGCCCGAAAGACGGATACCGGCACCGCGATCACCGCGGGAGAAACTGTCGCGCTCGTCATTGACCATCTGGCGCAACTCGGCCAATTGCTCAGCGGTAGCGTGCTGCACCGCCAACTCCGTGATCGCTCGCTCCACCAGACGCCGGGCCATGAACACCTGGCGCGCTTCTTCCACACTGGGGCTGGCAACCACTGCGCCGCGATTGGGCCGCAGCAGTACCACGCCTTCATGGGCCAGGCGCGACAGTGCGCGGCGAATGATGGTGCGGCTAACGCCAAAGATCTCGCCCAGTGCCTCTTCACTCAATTTGGTTCCGGGTGCCAGGCGTTGTTCGAGGATCGCCTCGAAGATATGCGCGTAGACGATATCGTCCTGGGTTCCGCTGCGACCGGTCTTGCCGGCTCGCGGTTGTTTCTTGAGAGGTTGCAACTGTTCGTTCATGGGCACTCGGGTAGGGAGAACGGCGGCGAATTAACGGTAATACGGCAAATTCAAGGTAATACGGCAACTACGGGTCGCTGGCAAGTATCACCTAAAAACAGCGCACATTGTACACAACCCAATGCGCCAACACACTGTACGGCTGTTTGCGGCCCCGGCTGTATTGCAATGACTCGTTACGTTTGAGTTTAGGCTTGAATCTGCGCCGTCACCGGCAAATCCCAGGTAAAAGGAACACCCTTCCATGACCGACGCCACCCAAGCGCCCTTGCGCCCGCTGGCCGACACCTCCCCCTCGGCCATCGTCGCCGGTTTTATCGCCATGATGACCGGCTACACCAGCTCCCTGGTGCTGATGTTCCAGGCCGGCCAAGCCGCCGGTTTGACCACCGCACAGATTTCTTCGTGGATCTGGGCGATTTCCATCGGCATGGCGGTGTGCAGCATCGGCCTGTCCCTGCGCTATCGCACACCCATCACCATCGCCTGGTCCACACCCGGCGCGGCGCTGTTGATCACCAGTTTAGGCGGCGTGAGTTATGGCGAAGCCATCGGCGCCTACATCACCTGCGCAGTGCTGGTGACCCTATGCGGGATGACCGGCAGCTTTGAAAAACTGGTCAAGCGCATCCCTGCATCGCTGGCGGCGGCGTTGCTGGCGGGGATCCTGTTCAAGATCGGCAGCGAAATCTTCGTCGCTGCGCAGCATCGCACCGGTCTGGTACTGGGGATGTTTTTCACCTACCTGATCATCAAGCGCCTGTCGCCGCGCTATGCCGTGCTTGCCGCGCTACTGATAGGCACCGCGCTGTCGGGGCTGATGGGGTTGCTGGACTTCAGCGGTTTTCATCTGGAAGTGGCGACGCCCGTATGGACCACGCCGCATTTCTCACTGGCGGCGACCATCAGCATCGGTATCCCGCTGTTTGTGGTGGCCATGACCTCGCAGAACATGCCCGGGGTCGCCGTGCTGCGGGCCGACGGCTACACCGTGCCGGCTTCGCCGCTGATCACCACCACCGGCCTGGCCTCGCTGGTGTTGGCACCGTTCGGCTCCCACGGCATCAACCTGGCGGCGATCAGCGCGGCGATCTGCACCGGGCCGCACGCCCATGAAGACCGCAACAAGCGCTACACCGCTGCGGTGTGGTGTGGGGTGTTCTATGGGATTGCCGGGGTATTCGGCGCCACGCTGGCAGCATTGTTCGCAGCCCTGCCCAAGGAACTGGTGCTATCGATTGCGGCGCTGGCGTTGTTTGGCTCGATCATCAACGGCCTGAGCATTGCCATGAATGAGCCGAAGGAGCGGGAAGCGGCGCTGATCACCTTTATGGTCACCGCGTCAGGCTTGACGTTGTTTTCCATCGGGTCGGCGTTCTGGGGGATTGTGGCGGGGGTGTTGACGCTGTTGATTCTGAATTGGCGCAAGGCATAAAAAAACGGCGACCCTCAGGTCGCCGTTTTGTTTAGTATCACTTAGCCGCGTTGATCGGCTTTTCCGGATACCACACGTCCAGCAACGGGCTGACTTCAGCCTTGGTCAGCTCGGAACGGGTTTTCAGCCAGGCTTCGACAGCAGCGCGCTGCTCTTCGGACACCGAGCCACGCTTCTGCAGGCAAACCAGACCGTAGTCATCGCCGCCGACATAGCCCAGACCATTGGCTTCCATGGCTTCTTTGATGAATGCTTCGAGGAAAGCGTCGATAGCTTCTTCACTCAGGCCTTCGTTGAAGTCCAGGTTCAGTTCGAAACCCAGCTCTTGAAATTCATCAACGCACAGTTTTTTGCGCAGACGCTGGGAACGGTTAGTCGCCATTGGAACAATCCTCATAAGTAATAACGGGCGGCACTTTAGCAGTTTAAGGCGGCAATTGCCCGACTCTCTGGGACGGGCGGCGCATCGGCCGTTAAAAAAACCTGATTAGCGGCTATCGTTCAGCTACAAGTGAAGCCACCTTGGGGCATAATGCCGACACTTTCGTGACCATTGAGGGATTTTCTTATATACCCCTCGCCTTTTTCACCCTTCTCAGCAGTAGGGTTTTATTTCTTATGATCAAATCGTTGCGTTCTGTATTACTTGCCAGTGTCCTTTTGCCTTTGGCCCTTTCGGCCACTGCCGCCCCCATCAATACTGCCCTGCCCCCCAGCGTCGCGCAGGCCTTGCAGAAAGCCAAACTGCCCAATACCGCGTTGTCTCTGGTAATGCTGCCTCTGAACGGCCCCGGTACGCCAACCGTATTCAATGCCGACGTATCGGTGAACCCGGCCTCTACCATGAAGCTGGTGACCACTTACGCGGCCCTGGAGATGCTCGGCCCCAACCACCAGTGGAAGACCGAGTTCTACACCGACGGCACCCTCAGCGGTGGCGTGTTGCGCGGCAACCTGTACCTCAAGGGCGGCGGCGATCCCAAGCTGAACATGGAAAAGCTCTGGCTGCTGATGCGCGACCTGCGTGCCAATGGCGTGCAGCAGGTCACCGGCGACCTGGTACTGGATCGCAACTTCTTCAACCAGCCGCTGTTGCCTGATTTCAATGACGACGGCAACGACGAGAACAAGCCGTTCCTGGTCAAGCCCGATGCCTTGCTGGTCAACCTCAAGGCCCTGCGCTTCGTGACCCGTAATGATTCGGGACGCGTGATCGTGTCGGTCGAACCGCCGATTGCCAGCATTCGCATCGACAACCAGGTGAAAGTCACCAACGCCAAACAGTGCACCGGTGACGTGCGTTACAACCCGGTGACCGCCGCCGACGGCAGTGTGACCGTGACCGTCAGCGGCCAACTGGCTGATGGCTGCAGCTCGCAGACTTACCTGTCACTGCTCGACCACGCCACCTACACCGCCGGCGCCGTGCGTGCGATCTGGAAGGAGCTGGGCGGCACCATCCAGGGCCGCGATATCCAGGCGCCAGTGCCCAAGGATGCCAAGGTGCTGGCCCGCGCATTCTCGCCGGACCTGGCGGAAATCATTCGCGACATCAACAAATACAGCAACAACACCATGGCCCAGCAACTGTTCCTGAGCCTGGGCGCGCAATTTCGCAACGATGCCGATGGCGACGATGCCAAGGCCGCGCAACGCGTCGTGCGCCAATGGCTGGCCAAAAAAGGCATCACCGCACCGCACCTGGTAATGGAGAACGGCTCCGGCCTGTCCCGCGCCGAACGGGTCAGCGCTCGCGAAATGGCGGCCATGCTGCAAGCCGCCTGGAAAAGCCCCTACGCGGCGGAGTACATCAGCTCGATGCCAATCGCCGGCACTGACGGCACCATGCGTAAACGCCTGAAGACCACAGCGATGCGCGGCGAAGCTCATGTGAAGACCGGTACCCTGAACACCGTACGCGCCATTGCCGGGTTCAGTCGTGACAACAACGGCAACACTTGGGCGGTGGTGGCGATTCTCAACGACTCCAAGCCTTGGGGCGCGTCATCGGTGTTGGACCAGGTGCTCCTGGACCTGTATCGCCAGCCAAAGGCCGTTGCAGCCGCACCGGTTCTGTAAAGCATCACACTACCCGGCAGGAGCGAGCTTGCTCGCGAAAAACGTCAACGATAACGCGCGCTTCCTGAGTAAACGCGGCGTCTATGGTTTTTTCGCGAGCAAGCTCGCTCCTACAGCCAGTAGGGCTTGCTCGCTCCCACACGCCTCGACCCGGTCCCTGCCCGCCTGCTTGGCCACATACACTGCCGAATCAGCGCGCAGCAGCAACCCATCGATATCTTCATCGGTCCGCCAACTGGCTACGCCAAAGCTGGCAGTGACGATGCCCACCGGTTCCATCGGCGTATCGCGCAACGACTGCCACAACTGAGTTGCCAGGCTATAGGCCTGGGCACCATTGGTACTTGGGCACAGCACCACGAATTCTTCCCCACCCAGGCGGCAAAACACGTCGGTACGGCGCAAGCGCTGGCCTATGCGCTTGCACAACTCCTGCAACACCCCGTCGCCCACGGCGTGACCATGCTGGTCGTTGATGAGCTTGAAGTGATCGATATCGAGCATGATCAACGACAGTGCACCCGAGGTGCGGTTGATCCGCAGCATCTCGCCCTTGAGCCGATCCTGAAAATAACGCCGGTTATAGATGCCCGTCAGAGAGTCAGTGATGGAAAGCGCGCGCAGTTCTTCCTCGACCCGTTTGAGATCGGAAATATCCGACACATAACCGTGCCAAAGCGTACCGCCTCCAGGTAACTCTTCAGGTGTCGCTTCGCCGCGAATCCAGCGCAAGCCTCGCTGAGGCAACTGCACGCGATATTCTTCGCGCCAATGGCTCAGTTGCAACGCCGACAAACGTATCGAGGCACGCACTCGCTCAATGTCCAAGGGGTGAATGCGTTCCAGCACCTTGCCTGCATCCTGCTGTAATGCGCCAAGTTCGATTTCATAGATATCGCGCATACCTTCGCTGGCGTAAATGAAACGCCCATTGCCCTGCAGGTCCTGGGTGAACTGGAAAATCCCGCCAGGCACATGAGCACTGAGTTTTTTCAGCAGACGGTCCCGGGCGGCCAGGGCTTCATAGGCGCGCTTTTGCTCGGTGATATCCAGGTAAATTGCCAAGTGCCCGACCCACAGGCCAAAGTCGTCCAGGAGCACGGTGGCCAGCATGTTGACCGTCAGTTGGGTACCGTCCTTGCGCACCAGCGTCCACTCGCGAGCTTCATGCAGGCTGTCAGGGCTCTCCACCAGCATTGCCTGGCTCGGCGCAATACGCTTGCCTAGCGCCAGGCTCAACGGCGCAGCCCGCGCTTCGAGTTCCACGGCCAGGTGCAGGCTTTCCAGGGTCAGGCGACCCAGCACCTCTTCGGCCTTGAAACCCAACATCTGTTCGGCGCCAGCATTGAAGGTGTTGATCACACCGCGCAAATCGGTGGCGATGATCGCGACCTGAGTCGCCGCATTCAGCACACTGCGTAATTGCCCGTGAGCCCCACGCAACTCTTGCTCACGCAAGCGCAACTGCACGGTGCGCTGTTCCACCAGTTTCAGCGCACGCTGGCGCTGGCTGACCAGCACGTAGAGCAAGGCACTGAGCAAGGCGCTGAGCAGCACACCCATGCCCAGAATGGTGTTCATCGAGGAATGATTGGCCTTGTCGAACACCTCGCTGGCACGCAGGCTCAGGGCATAGACGTGATCGCCAAGGGTGAGGCGGCGTGTCGCCGTCAGGTCGCTGTTGCCCACCGTATTGCTGGATGCATACAACACCCGTTGCTGCGTATCGGAAGTGTCAACGATCTGCATGACCAGATTGTCGCGATTCGGTTTGGGCAACCCATCGGCCACCAGTTGGCGCATGCTGAGCACCGCCATGACAAAGCCGTAGGGCTCGCTGCCAACGGCTTTGCTCACTGGCGCCACCAGCAGCACGCCGGCCGCGTAGGCAGGCTCCACGCCCACCAATTGCATGGGCTGTGACACTGCCGGCCTGGCGTTTTTTTGCGCACGCTCCAGGGCTGAACGGCGCAAGGGCTGCGCCAGCAGGTCAAACCCCAAGGGAGAACCCAGCAGGCTTTGCGTCTGGCTGTACAACACCGGTACGTATTCATCGCGCTCGGGCGCGGGCGCCAACTCACCCAAGCCATTGAGTTCACGGATGCTGAAAGGGATGCCACGCTGACGGGAAATCTCTCGCTCGAACGCCCTGCGCTGCTCACGAAATATGCGCGGTGCCCAGGCGTAGGCACGCGCATTGAGCAACAGAGGCTGGGCGAAGCCGTCGAACTCGGCACGGGAGACATCGCCAGAGTTGATGAAGAAACGCTGCAGGCTACCCAGGCGCAACTCCTGATCCTCAAAACGCTCCTGGATGCGGGTGTAGCGCTCATTGACCAGCAACTGGAAACGCTGGCGCACCTGTTGCTGATACAGGTCGGCAGTCGCCCACGCGACAACCATCGTCAACGCGCTGCCAGCCAACAACACCACCAATGCCACCAGCCAAGCCGACGCCTGTTCACTGATAAAACCAAGGATTTTCGGGCGGACAGCTTGCATCGGCATAGGCAACACTCACAACGCCAGTGTGCGGGGGTGTCACGTTGGCTGGGGTTTAAGTTATAGCCATTGGTCGGGTGTTTGACCAGCCTAAAAACTGCAGGGGCTTAATGTGGGAGGGGGCTTGCTCCCGATAGCGGTGGATCAGCCATTCCATTGATGACTGATACTCTGCTATCGGGAGCAAGCCCCCTCCCACACTGGATACTCAGCGCATTCAGAACTGCTGATATTAATCAGCGAGCAGTGATTTTCCAGGCCCGGTGGATCTTCGCATTGCGCGCAAAATCCGGGTCGATGGTCTTGTCGCTGATCTCCTCGACCGCATAGCGTTCGCTGAGGTTGTCTTCCAACTGGAACTTGCGGAAGTTGTTGGAGAAGTACAGCACGCCACCCGGCGCCAGGCGCGCCATGGCCAGGTCGAGCAACTGCACGTGGTCACGCTGCACGTCGAAGATACCTTCCATGCGCTTGGAGTTGGAGAAGGTCGGCGGATCGATGAAAATCATATCGAACTCATCGCGACTGGCCTCCAGCCACGCCATGACATCACCCTGCTCCAGGCGGTTCTTGTCGGAGAAACCATTGAGGGAGAAGTTGCGACGCGCCCAGTCCAGATAGGTTTTGGACAGGTCGACGCTGGTGGTGCTGCGCGCTCCACCCTTGGCAGCATGGACGCTGGCGGTGGCGGTGTAGCAATACAGGTTGAGGAAGCGCTTGCCGGCCGCTTCTTTCTGGATGCGCATACGCATCGGGCGGTGGTCGAGGAACAGGCCGGTATCCAGGTAGTCGGTGAGGTTGACCAGCAGCTTCACGCCACCTTCGCTGACCTCGGTGAACTTGCCCTGGGCGCTCTGGCGTTCGTATTGCTTGGTGCCGCTCTGACGCTCGCGACGCTTGACCACCACGCGGCTCTTGTCGACGTTCAGGGCCTGGGGAATCGCTGCCAGGGCGTCGAACATGCGCGCCGAAGCTTTTTCCGGGTCGATGGATTTTGGTGCCGCGTATTCCTGTACGTGAACCCAATCGTGGTACAGGTCGATGGCCATGGAGTACTCGGGCATGTCGGCGTCATACACACGGTAGCAATCCACGCCTTCACGCTTGGCCCATTTGCCCAGCAGCTTGAGGTTCTTTTGCAGGCGGTTGGCAAACATCTGCCCGCCTTCGCTCAAGCGCGCCTGTTCGACCACCGGGGCCGGGGCTGGCTTGATCGGGTTGCCGTTCTTGTTGTACTGGCGCTCAACGGGTTCGGTCGGCGCCTGGTCGTAAGCCGCTTGCTCACGCTCAGCCTGGCGCTGCTCCGGCGTGCGACGTTCGCCGGTGACGAACTGATCCGGGTTGACCTTGATCAGCAGTAATTTGCACGGCAACGCGCCGTTCCAGAACGAATACTGTTTGTGGCTGCGGATGCCCATGCGCTTGCCCAGGTCCGGCGCGCCGGTGAACACCGCAGCTTCCCAGCCCATGCAGGCCTGGCGCAGGCGCTCGCCGAGGTTCTGGTAGAGGTACAACAGGCTGGCTTCGTCACCCAGGCGCTCACCGTAGGGTGGGTTGCAGATCACTAGGCCTTTCTGGTTCTGGTCCGGGCGCGGCTCGAACGTGCCCACTTCGCCCTGGTACACCTTGATCCAATGGCTCAGGCCGGCGCGTTCGATGTTATTGCGGGCGGGTTGAATCAGGCGCGGGTCGGCTTCGTAACCGCGGACCCACAACGGTGGCTTGTTCATACCAATGGCCGCACGCTCGCTGGCCTCGGTGTGCAGCTTTTTCCACAGCGCCGGGACGTGGCCCAGCCACGTGGTGAAACCCCACAGCTCGCGGTTGAGGTTGGGGGCCATGTCGGCGGCGATCATCGCGCCTTCAACCAGGAAGGTGCCGACGCCGCACATCGGGTCGGTCAGCGCGCCGCCTTCGGCTGCAATGCGTGGCCAGCCGGCGCGAATCAGGATCGCCGCTGCCAGGTTTTCCTTCAGCGGTGCCGCGCCCTGCTGCAGGCGGTAGCCACGCTGGTGCAGGCTGTGGCCGGAAAGGTCCAGGGACAGGATCGCTTCGCCACGGTCCAGGCGCAGGTGAATGCGCAGGTCCGGGTTGATCTTGTCGATGGATGGACGCTCGCCGGTTGGGGTGCGCAGCTTGTCGACGATCGCATCCTTGACCTTCAGCGCGCCGAAGTGGGTGTTGTCGATGCCCGAGCCGTGACCGCTGAACTCGACCGCCAGGGTGCCGTCGGGAACCATATGGTCGGCCCATTCGATATCCAGCACGCCGTGGTAGAGGTCTTCGGCGTCCTTCATCGGGAAGCGCTTGAGCACCAGCAGCACACGGTTGGCCAGGCGCGACCACAGGCACAGGCGGTAGGCGGTTTCCATGTCGGCCATGCCGCGAACGGCCGAGGTGTGCTCGCGGGCGTCCTCAAGGCCTAGCCCGACGGCTTCCTCGATCAGCAGGCCTTCGAGGCCCTTGGGGCAAGTGAGGAAGAGTTCAAAACGGTCCGACATGGGGCATTCCAGGCTTTTCAGCAATAAATGAACGGGCGACGCATCGCCGGTTCGGTTTTCAATCAAGCACTTTTCTTGAAGAGTGCTCGCGTGGCACGAATGTGCCGTCCCACCCCGCTTTCCGGGCCGTTGAGCCTTGTTTGACGGGGCAGAGAAACAATGTGAAGCAACAAAAGGAAATATTCAGACCCTTCGTCGAATAATAACCGACTGCAACAGGCGGGCATTCTCACTAAAGGATTAACCCGCTTCGCTGTGCAGGGCACATCATAGCTGGCTTTGCTGCATAAAAGGGGCGAAAAACCATCCCAGCTTATGGCTATAGCATCGTTATCGTTACGTGCTTATGACAAAACGATCATTGAATACATGTGACCTATTGGTTAGAACTCAACACAGGTTGGCGCCGTAACGACGCCGACACATCGGCTCGCCACGCCGGCAGCGAGCCCACCAACGGCAGAAAAACTCTGCCCGGCCTTGGACAAGGCCGAAGGATATCTAGACAGTCAACAAGTGAGGGAAACACCCTATGAGAAGACTTAAGCGTGATCCGTTGGAAAGAGCATTTTTACGCGGATATCAATATGGCGTTCATGGAAAATCCCGTGAGCTTTGCCCATTTACTCTACCGTCGGTACGCCAAGCCTGGATCAACGGCTGGCGAGAAGGACGCGGCGACAACTGGGACGGTATGACTGGCACTGCGGGCATCCACAGACTCAACGAACTTCACGCCGTCGGCTAATCAGGGGCATTTTATTCCGACACACATCTTTGAATGAGTAACGACTTAACCACGCGCGCCCCATCCGGGCGGCGGGCTTCGGCCCAGGGGCTCCTTTATGGAGCCCTTTTTATTGCCTGGCAGATTGTCAGCGCAGGGCAGCGATGGCATCCACCGACTCGCGAATCAACGCCGGCCCCTTATAGATAAAGCCGGAGTACAACTGCACCAGGCTGGCGCCAGCCGCGATCTTCTCGGCCGCGTGCTTGCCTTCGGTAATACCGCCCACCGCGATGATCGGCAAACGCCCGGCCAACTCGGCCGCCAGCACCTTGACGATATGGGTGCTCTTGTCCCGTACCGGCGCGCCCGACAGGCCGCCCGCCTCGTCGCCATGGGCCAGCCCCTCGACGCCCACGCGGCTGAGGGTGGTGTTGGTCGCAATCACTGCGTCCATGCCCGCATCCACCAGGGCCTGGGCCACCAGTACGGTTTCTTCATCGCTCATGTCCGGGGCGATCTTGATTGCCAGGGGTACGCGCTTGCCATGACGCACGGCCAAGTCTTCCTGACGCTGGCGCAAGGCTTCGAGCAGTTGTTTGAGGGAGTCACCGAATTGCAGGCTACGCAGGCCCGGGGTATTGGGCGAGCTGACGTTGACGGTGACGTAGCTGGCGTGGGCGTAAACCTTGTCCAGGCAGATCAGGTAATCGTCCACTGCACGCTCCACCGGCGTGTCAAAGTTCTTGCCGATATTGATCCCGAGGATGCCTGTGTATTTTGCCGCTTGAACCCGCGATAACAGGTGATCGACGCCGAGGTTGTTGAAACCCATGCGATTGATGATCGCCTCTGCGTCCGGCAGGCGGAAAATGCGTGGCTTGGGATTTCCCGGCTGTGGCCGTGGCGTCACGGTGCCGATTTCAACGAAGCCGAACCCCAACTGTGCAAACCCGTCGATGGCCGCGCCGTTTTTGTCCAGGCCGGCTGCCAGGCCGACCGGATTGGGAAAATCCAGGCCCATCACCGACACCGGCACTTTCGCCGCAGCCTTGCATACCAGGCCATTGAGCCCCAGGCGGCCACCGGCACCGATCAAGTCCAGGGACAGATCGTGGGAGGTTTCCGGGGAGAGTTTGAACAACAGCTGGCGGGCCAAGGTATACATGGGCGGGCTAGACTCGGATGGCGGCAAAAGGTGACGCGATTATAGCCGGGGTGGCGGGCCTCATGCGAGGCGTGCTGCGCTCATCGGCGCTGAGCAATCAACGCCTGATAACGCACCCAGATCCTTTCGGCGTAGCGCTGGCGCAACGCCTCACGCTGCGAGCCAGGGCCCGGTCCAACATTGTAGGAACCCACCGCCATCCAGTTGTAGCCGAAACGCTGAATAAACTCGGCCAGAATCGAGGCACCGACTTGCACCGACAAACAAGGTTCGCTCAACAACCGCTCCTCGGTAATGCCCTGTTTGAGCAAACGCGGCAGGTGGATGCTGTTGATCTGCATCAAGCCGATATCACGCGTGCCATTGCGGTTGGCGTAGTTGATCGCCTGCGCACGCGAACCCGATTCGACATCAGCGATAGCCTGCAACAGTTCCGGTTCGAGATCGTACCGGCTGGCCGCCTCGTCCCAGCAATAGGCCAGTACCTGGTGACTGCCCATCAGCCCACTGAGCAACAGTACCACGCTCCAAACCTTAAGCATTGCTGGCCTGGCCACACACAGAGCACACATGCACGACACCCCGTGGTGGTTCCCCCACCCGCACCGGGCACGTAAAGCGATACCCCTTGCCATAAATCGTCTTGATAAACCCTTTGTCGGCCCTCAAATGTTTGCGCAGGGAATAGATACAGCGTGTCAGTGACTCATCGGCCACCTCTCCCCGGGGCCAGGCCAGCTCCAGCAGGCGATCCTTGGTCATCAGCGTGCCACCGGAGGCCAGCAACAATCGGAGCACATGCCACTCCTTGGGCGGCAACTGAATATCCGCATCGCCGCCCGTCAACCGGCCATCGCCATGCAAGGTCCAGCGAGCGAAGACCAGGGAGGTCGTCGATTCATCAATCACGACGGCCATACGCACCTCTGCTTTTTACTACTGACATTCACATCCTTAGTTTCCGTATCGGCTCACCTGCCAATGTCACGACTATAAAAAACCGGCCTACGGCTCGCGCTAGGACAAAGCCCATTCGGGCGCCCTTTTTTGGAAACTTTCGGTCAGACAATTCTCCTGACGCACTTATTGGGGTAGCCATTCCTGATACGTCTCCTGCAACTCAACCCCCAGCCGATCCTCCAGTTGCACCAGCTCACCCAACGCCATCAGTTGCCCATTGACCCGTACCTCCACACATCGAGTCGCCCCTGGATCCAGAGGCAGCACCTTCCCCGGTGCGAACGCAGCCAAACGCTTGCGGCTGATCAATTGCTCCTGCAGCAGTATTTCCAGGTGCATGGACAAACGCCTTTTTCATGGGGAAAACTCACGATCGGTGCGCAGGAACGCACGCTGCACACGCTCATGTTGTGCTGTGCTCAATTGCGCAGGCGCGGGAGGTGGCGGTAATGGGTCAGGGCCTGACGAAACGTCATCCTGGACCGTGGCGTTATCCAGCTCCGCCACCAGTTTTTCGATAAGACTCACCTGGGCAGGCTGGCCCTTGATCAACAAACTGTTGGTATCCGAATAGGCCACCAACACCAGGCTACCGTCTGCCAATTGGCCTTTCTGCTCAGGGGATAGCCGGGCTTCGATCATGGCAGCCATACCCGGTACGCGGACCTTATTGGCACCCTCTCCTTGCTGGCGGTCCTGAACAGCTGCATTGATCACCTGGACAACGCCGAATGCCGTTGCGCCTTCGGGCTGCTTGCGGCGTGGCTGGTCCATCAGGCTGGCCAGCCGCAAGACATGATCGACATAGCTCGGTGGCCCGTAAACGTAGAACGTACGTGCCCCACTCTCACGCAACGGGTAGCGCGGCTCATCCAGCCCCGCACGCCGCATGATGCCGCGCAGCCGATTGACTGAGATATGCCGCAGCACCACCGCAGAACTACGCACCTCATCGGCGGTGTAGAGATGCACCACTTGCCCGCTGCGGTGCCAGATCAGGTCTTGCTGCTCAGCGAGGGTTTCCAGGACCCGTTGCGGCGCTGCAAAGTCGAAGGTTCCGCTGATGCGCCTGCGCGCCACCGCACGGCTGGTGACCACAGGCAGGCCCAATGGCCCCGACAGCGCGGTAAAGAAAGTATGCAAACTTTCATCCTGTGCCTGGTACGCCTGGCCCCAGGCTGCGCGGCTACCCAGCAACAGGGCGGCACACAGTAACCCGCAGTGCAGCCAGCGGCAGTTCATGGGGTTCGGGGAATCAGTGTGCACCGTGGGTATTCCTGGGCGATCTGGCCTGAAGAAGCGGCCATACTGCGAGGCGCAAGAGGTTCAATCATGATGGAAAGTTGACGGCAGACTGCACCACGCCCCCGTGGCATGTGCCTTGCTTCGCACTTTGTATCAGGCCCGCACCAAAGGCGGCGCGGGCCTACGGACAAAGGCGTCGTTACCCGGCAATGGCCTGTCACGCCAAGCCGGGAAACGACGCTTTTTTTTCAGAAAAGGCAGGTATTGATGAACGATCCGCTGGCTTGGGTAAACGGCAGCGATGCCCCGGAAAAGAGCAGCCTTGACCTGGGGTTCATGGCCCTGACCGATTGCGCGTCGCTGGTGGTCGCTGCCACCCAGGGCTTCGCCCAGCCCTACGGCCTCACACTGAACCTCAAGCGCCAATCATCCTGGGCCAACCTGCGGGACAAGCTGGTCAGTGGCGAGCTGGACGCCGCCCACGGTCTGTACGGGCTGATCTATGCCGTGCATCTGGGCATCGGCGGCGTTGCGCCTACCGACATGGCCGTACTGATGGGCCTCAACCAGAACGGTCAGAGCATCAACCTGTCCCACGGCCTGCAACACCAGGGAGTGGTCACTCCTGAAGCGCTGGAACGCCACGTGCACCAAAGCCGGACAAAACTGACCTTCGCCCAGACATTTCCCACGGGCACCCACGCCATGTGGTTGTATTACTGGCTGGCGAGCCAAGGCATTCATCCATTGCAGGATGTGAACAGCGTGGTGGTGCCGCCGCCGCAAATGGTGGCGCACCTGCAGGCCGGACGCATCGACGGTTTTTGTGTCGGCGAGCCTTGGAGTGCCAGTGCAGTGCAACATCATCAAGGCTTTACTCTGGCGACCACCCAGGCGATCTGGCCCAATCATCCGGAAAAGGTCCTGGGCTGCACCCAGGCGTTCGTCGACGCGTTTCCCAATACCGCCCGCCTATTGGTCATGGCGATCCTCGAGGCCAGCCGGTTTATCGAACAGAGCATTGAAAACCGCCGTTCCACCGCGCAGTTGCTCAGCGCTCGCGACTACCTCGACGCCCCGTTGGACTGCATCGAGCCGCGTCTGCTGGGTCATTACGAGGACGGCTTGGGTAACCAGTGGCAGGATCCCCATGCTTTGCGCTTTTTCGCCGGTGGCGAGGTGAATTTGCCCTACCTCAGCGACGGCATGTGGTTCATGACCCAGTTCCGGCGTTGGGGCTTGTTGCGTGAAGACCCTGACTACCTCGGCGTCGCCTGCCAGGTCCAGCAATTGGCACTGTATCGCCAGGCCGCCGATGCGCTGGGCCTCAGCGTTGGCGACGCGCCGATGCGCAGCAGTCAATTGATCGACGGCAAAATCTGGGACGGCTCCGACCCCGCCGGTTACGCCCGCAGCTTCCGCCTCAATGCCCTGGGCGATGACAACCACCGTCAAGCGCTGCGCTGACAGGAGCTCAATGATGCTACGAATCCTGTTGATCAATGACACCCCACGCAAGGTCGGGCGCCTCAAGGCCGCCCTGACCGAAGCCGGCTTCGAGGTGATCGATGAATCCGGCCTGACCATCGACCTGCCCGCACGCGTCGAAACAGTGCGCCCGGACGTGATCCTGATCGATACCGAGTCACCCGGCCGCGATGTGATGGAGCAAGTGGTGTTGGTCAGCCGCGACCAGCCCCGGCCTATCGTGATGTTTACCGATGAGCATGACCCGAATGTGATGCGCCAGGCAATCAAGTCCGGCGTCAGTGCCTATATCGTCGAAGGCATTCAGGCCCAACGCCTGCAACCGATCCTTGATGTGGCCATGGCCCGCTTCGAGAGTGACCAGGCCCTGCGCGCGCAGTTGCAGGCCCGCGACCTGCAATTGGCCGAACGTAAACGCATCGAGTTGGCCAAGGGCCTGCTGATGAAAATGAAGAGCTGTAATGAAGAAGAGGCGTACACCCTGATGCGCCGTCAGGCCATGAGTCGCCAGCAGAAACTGATCCAGGTGGCAGAGCAGATTATTGCCATGAGCGAGTTGCTCGGCTGATCTGGCTCAGCTCTTGCTAAAGAATCCTCACAGGTAACCAACGGCGGTTGCCCCTCCACGACAAAGACGTCGCCCACCCGGTTTGCCCTCGCGAACCCGGTGGCGGCGTTTTTTCGTTTCAGACCCCCAACCGTTGAGGTGCGTGATGAAATCAAGCTTCTGGAAATCCGGGCATACCCCGACCCTGTTTGCCGCGTTCCTGTATTTCGACCTGAGTTTCATGGTCTGGTACCTGTTGGGCCCGCTGGCGGTGCAAATTGCCGCCGACCTGCACCTGACCACCCAGCAGCGCGGCCTGGTGGTGGCCACGCCGATCCTGGCGGGCGCGGTCCTGCGTTTTCTGATGGGCATGTTGGCCGACAAGCTGTCACCCAAGACCGCTGGGCTGATAGGCCAAGTGATTGTGATCGTGGCGCTGTTCTGCGCCTGGAAGCTGGGGATCCACAGTTACGAGCAAGCCTTGCTGCTGGGCGTGTTTCTGGGCATGGCCGGTGCCTCCTTTGCCGTGGCTCTGCCCCTGGCATCGCAGTGGTATCCCGCAGAGCACCAGGGCAAGGCCATGGGCATCGCCGGTGCCGGTAATTCCGGCACCGTATTTGCCGCCTTGCTGGCACCGGTGCTGGCGGCTGCGTTCGGCTGGAGCAATGTGTTCGGCTTTGCGCTGATTCCGCTGGTCCTTACCCTGATCGTATTCGCCTGGCTCGCACGCAACGCGCCACAACGTCCGAAAGCCAAGTCCATGGCCGACTACTTCAAGGCCCTGGGCGACCGCGACAGCTGGTGGTTCATGTTCTTCTACAGCGTGACCTTTGGTGGCTTCATCGGCCTGGCCAGCGCCCTGCCCGGCTACTTCAACGACCAATACGGCCTGAGCCCGGTGACCGCCGGTTACTACACCGCGGCCTGCGTGTTCGGTGGCAGCCTGATGCGCCCGCTGGGCGGCGCCCTGGCCGACCGTTTTGGCGGGATCAAGACCCTGCTCGGCATGTACAGCGTGGCGGTGATCTGTATTGCCGCAGTGGGTTTCAACCTGCCCAGCTCCTACGCGGCGCTGGCGCTTTTCGTCTGCACCATGCTCGGCCTGGGTGCCGGAAATGGCGCGGTATTCCAATTGGTGCCGCAGCGTTTTCGCAATGAGATCGGCGTAATGACCGGCTTGATCGGCATGGCCGGTGGCATCGGCGGCTTCGCCCTCGCCGCCGGCATGGGCGCGATCAAACAGAGCACCGGCAGTTACCAGTTGGCGCTGTGGTTGTTCGCCAGCCTCGGAGTGCTGGCCTGGTTTGGCCTGCATGGCGTCAAGCGCCGCTGGAGAACCACCTGGGGCTCGGCTGCGGTCACCGCTGCCCGCGTCTGATGAGCCTTCGACTGAGCGTCGCCCAGGCCAGCGCCATTGGCCCACGCAGTGAAAACCAGGATGCGCTGCGGGTGGTCACACCGATGGCGGAACTGGCGGCGAGCAAAGGCTACCTGTGCGCATTGGCCGATGGCGTCAGCCAATGCGCCGACGGTGGCCTGGCCGCGCGCTCGACCTTGCAGGCGCTGGCGCTGGACTACTACGCCACGCCGCAGACCTGGGGGGTGGCCCAGGCGCTCGAACGTCTGTTGGTCGCGCAAAATCGCTGGCTGCAAGCCAACGGTGGTGGGCAACCGTTGCTCACCACCCTCAGCGCCCTGGTGTTTCGCGGCCAACGCTTCACGCTGGCCCATGTCGGTGATTGCCGTGCATATCGCTGGTTCGACGGCGAGTTGCAACGCCTCAGCGAAGACCATGTGTGGGAACAGCCGGGTATGCAGCACGTACTCAAACGCGCCCTTGGCCTGGATCAGCACCTGGTGCTGGACTTCCTCGACGGCCAATTGCGCGAGGGCGAATGTTTCCTCTTGCTCAGCGACGGGGTGTGGGCGACGTTGGGCGATCACAGCATCGGCGCGATTCTGCGTGAGCAAGACGACCTCGACCTGGCCGTCAGCACCCTGGTCAGCGCCGCCCACCTGGCCGGCAGCCAAGACAACGCCAGCGCCTTGCTGGTGCGCATCGACCAACTCGGCGCCGCCACCCTCGGCGACGCCTTGGTGCAGTTGCAGCAATGGCCAACGCCGCCGCCGCTGAAGGTTGGGCAGATCTTTGAAGGCTGGGAGGTGCAAAGCGTGCTCGCGCAGAGTCGGCAATCGTTGCTGTACCGCGTGCACGATGCGCAGCGGCAACCCTGGCTGCTCAAGACCTTGCCCTTGCGCCACGATGACACCGACGCCGCCCAAGCCTTGTTATCGGAGGAATGGTTTCTGCGCCGCGTCGCTGGCCGTGCCTTTCCGGAGGTGCATACCGCCAGTGGTCGTCAGCATTTGTACTACGTGATGCGCGAATACCCCGGGCAGACCCTCGCCCAGCTGTTTCAACAACAAGGCCCGCTGCCGCTGGCGCAATGGCAGTCAATCGCCGAACGCTTGCTGCGAGCCGTGGGCCTGCTGCATCGCCGACAGATTCTGCACCGCGACATCAAGCCGGAAAACCTGCTGCTGGGCGATGACGGGGAACTGCGGGTGCTGGACTTTGGCCTGGCCTACTGCCCTGGCCTTTCTGAAGACCGTGCCCACTTACTGCCCGGCACCCCGAGTTTTATCGCGCCCGAAGCTTTCGCAGGCGAGCATCCTACTGCGCAACAGGATTTGTATAGTGTCGGTGTGACCTTGTATTACCTGCTGACTGGGCATTACCCCTACGGCGAAATCGAAGCCTTCCAACGCCCGCGTTTCAACCAGCCTGTCAGCGCCAGCCGCTATCGCCCCGACCTGCCGGATTGGTTGCCCCACAGCCTGGAGCGCGCCGTGGCCGCCCTGCCCGCACAGCGCTATGAAACTGCCGAAGAATGGCTGCTGGTACTGGAACAGGCCGACCGCCGCGAACTGAGCGTACGGCCACGGCCGCTGCTGGAGCGCGAGCCGCTGAAGGTCTGGCAAACCCTGGCAGTGGCCTCACTGTTGATCAATCTGGTGCTGCTGTACTGGCTGCTGCACCACTAACGAGCAAAATCCACCTCTCTCCTGTTTAAACGCCCAATAAAACTGGGGGTATGCAACTTGGCACAGCTGCTGCATTAGGTCTTCCAACAACCCACATATAGCCGCCCCTTCAACGTCGAAGGGTCGAGCTTCCCGAGAGAACGGGACCAGGACAAAGGCGTCCTCGCTAGCTGACTAGCGGGGACGCCTTTTTTTGTTTGCGCATGATTTGTCGAGCCATTGCGGAGAACGACATGAAAAAACTCAAACTGGTGATGATCGGCAACGGCATGGCCGGGGTTCGCACCCTTGAAGAATTGCTCAAGCTGAGCAGCGAGCTGTACGACATCACCGTATTCGGCGCCGAGCCCCACACCAACTACAACCGCATCCTGCTGTCGCCGGTGCTGGCCGGTGAGCAAACCTTCGAAGAGATCGTGCTCAACGACCTCGACTGGTACCTGGATAACAACGTCAAGCTACTGCTCAACCGCAAGGTGGTGCAGATCGACCGGGTCAAGCGCAAAGTCATCGCCGAAGACGGCACCGAGGCCGAGTACGATCGCCTGCTGATCGCCACCGGTTCTACGCCGTTTATCCTGCCGATTCCCGGCAACACCTTGCAGGGCGTGATTGGCTACCGCGACATTGCCGATACCCAGGCGATGATCGACACCGCCAAGACCCACAAGCACGCGGTGGTGATCGGTGGTGGCCTGCTCGGCCTGGAAGCGGCCAACGGCCTGATGCTGCGCGGTATGCACGTGACGGTGGTGCATCTCGGTGAATGGCTGCTGGAACGCCAACTGGACAAGACCAGCGGCCAGTTGCTGCAAACCGAACTGGAAAGCCGTGGCCTGGTGTTTCGCCTGTGCGAGCAAACCCAGGCCTTGCATGATGCCGGTAATGGTCGCGTCGGCTCGGTGCAATTCAAAAATGGCGACATCATCCCCGCCGACCTGGTGGTGATGGCCGCCGGTATCCGCCCCAACACCGAACTGGCGGAGAAGTCCGGCATCCCCTGCAACCGTGGGATCCTGGTCAACGACACGATGCAAACCTACGACCCGCGCATCTACGCGATCGGCGAATGCGCCAGCCATCGCGGGATCGCCTATGGCCTGGTGGCGCCGCTGTTCGAACAGGCCAAGGTCTGCGCCAACCACTTGGCCCAACTGGGCTTTGCCACTTACAAAGGCTCGGTGACCTCGACCAAGCTGAAGGTGACCGGCATCGACCTCTTTTCTGCCGGCGACTTCATGGGCGGTGAAGGCACCGAGACCATCACCCTCTCCGACCCGATCGGCGGCGTATACAAGAAGCTGGTAATCAAGGACGACATCCTGGTCGGTGCGTGCCTGTACGGCGATACCGCGGATGGTGGTTGGTACTTCCGCCAGATCCGTGAGAACCATGCAATTGGCGAGATCCGCGATCACCTGATGTTCGGTGAGAACGCCTTGGGCGATGTGGGCCATCAAGGCCAGGACAAAGCCATGAGCATGGCCGACAGCGCCGAAGTCTGCGGCTGCAACGGCGTGTGCAAAGGCACCATAGTCAAGGCAATCCAGGAACAAGGGCTGTTCAGCGTCGATGAGGTGAAAAAACACACCAAGGCCGCCAGCTCCTGCGGTTCCTGTGCCGGGCTGGTTGAGCAGATCCTGATCAACACCGTGGGCGGCGCGGCTGACGTCAAACCCAAAAGCGAAAAGGCCATCTGTGGGTGCAGCGACCTTAATCACGGGCAGATCCGTCAGGCTATCCGCGAGCAGCACTTGCTGACTATCGACAGCACCATGCGCTACCTGAACTGGCGTACCCCCAATGGCTGCGCCACCTGCCGCCCCGCGCTCAACTATTACCTGATTTCGACTTGGCCGGGCGAGGCCAAGGACGACCCGCAATCACGACTGATCAACGAACGGGCCCACGCCAATATTCAGAAAGACGGCACCTACTCTGTAGTCCCACGGATGTGGGGCGGCGTGACCAATCCTTCGGAGCTGCGCCGCATCGCCGATGTGGCCGACAAGTACAACGTGCCGATGGTGAAAGTCACCGGCGGCCAGCGCATCGACTTGCTCGGCATCAAGAAGCAGGACTTGCCAGGGGTGTGGAAGGACCTGGACATGCCGTCCGGCCATGCCTACGGCAAATCCATCCGCACCGTGAAAACCTGCGTGGGCAGCGAGTTCTGCCGTTTCGGCACGCAGAATTCCACCCAACTGGGCATCGAACTGGAGCATGACCTGTTCAATATGTGGTCACCGCACAAGGTCAAGCTGGCGGTGTCCGGTTGCCCACGCAACTGTTCGGAAGCGGGCATCAAGGACGTGGGAATTATCGGTGTCGACTCCGGTTGGGAGATGTATATCGGTGGCAACGGCGGCATCAAGACCGAAGTCGCGGAGTTTTTCGTCAAGCTCAAGACCGCCGATGAAGTGCGCGAATACAACGGCGCATTTCTGCAGCTGTACCGCGAAGAAGCGTTCTACCTGGAACGCACGGTGCACTACCTGCAACGGGTGGGCATGGAGCACATCAAGAAGGCCGTTCTGGAAGACCCGGCCCGCCGCCAGGCGCTCAATGAGCGTTTGCAGTTCTCGCTGTCATTCGAACAGGACCCGTGGAAGGAACGCCTGGAACAGCCGCTGCTGAAAAAGGAGTTCGACGTTATCCCGGTCAAACAACTGGAGGTGTCGCTATGAACTGGCTGGATATCTGCGCCCTTGATGAAATCAATACCCTGGGCTCGCGCATCATCAGTGGGCCCAAAGGCGACATCGCGATTTTTCGTACCAGTGACGACGAAGTCTTCGCCCTTGACGACCGTTGCCCGCACAAGGGCGGCCCGCTCTCCCAAGGCTTAATCTATGGCAAGCGCGTCGCCTGCCCGCTGCACAACTGGCAGATTGACCTGGCGTCCGGCGAAGCCCAGGCGCCGGATATCGGCTGCGCCCACCATCATCAGGCCCGGGTAGAAAACGGCCGGGTGATGCTGGCCCTGCGGGACGCGGGTTGATGAACCGCCAGACCACCGCGTCCACCTGCTGTTATTGCGGCGTGGGCTGCGGCGTGCTGATCGAGCATGACGGCGAGCAGATCCTGGGGGTACAAGGCGATCCGAGCCATCCGGCCAACTTCGGCAAATTGTGCAGCAAAGGCGCCAGCCTGCACCTGACCGGCGACGTGAGCGCACGCGCCCTGTATCCGGAGTTGCGCCTGGGCAAAGGTTTGGCCCGTACCCGTACCGACTGGGACACCGCCCTGGATCACGCCGCCAACGTGTTCGCCGAGACCATCGCCGAGCACGGCCCGGACAGCGTGGCGTTCTATATCTCGGGGCAACTATTGACCGAGGATTACTACAGCTTCAACAAGCTGGCCCGGGCGTTGGTAGGCACCAACAATATCGACAGCAATTCTCGGCTGTGCATGTCATCGGCGGTGGTCGGCTACAAACGCAGCCTGGGCGCCGATGCGCCGCCATGCAGTTATGAAGACCTGGAAAACAGCGACTGCGTGATGATCGTCGGCAGCAATATGGCCTACGCCCACCCGGTATTGTTCCGACGCCTGGAGCAGGCCAAGGCGCAGCGCCCGCAGATGAAAGTGCTGGTGATTGATCCTCGGCGTACAGACACCTGCGATTTGGCTGACCTGCACCTGGCAATCTTGCCGGGGACGGACGTGGCGTTGTTTCACGGGATTTTGCATTTGCTGCTGTGGGAAGACTGGATTGATCGTGCGTTCATCCAGGCCCACACCGATGGCCTGGCCGAGCTCAAACGCCTGGTGCATGACTACACGCCGCAGATGGTCACGCAGTTGTGCGGGATCAGCGTCGAACAACTGCGCCTATGTGCGCAGTGGGTCGGCACATCCAGCAGCTTCTTGTCGCTATGGTGCATGGGCCTCAACCAATCCACTGCCGGCAGCGCAAAAAACAGCGCGTTGATCAACCTGCACTTGGCCACGGGCACCATTGGCAGGCCGGGGTGCGGGCCGTTTTCCCTGACCGGTCAACCGAATGCCATGGGCGGTCGCGAAACCGGCAGCCTGTCCAACCTGCTGCCGGGCCACCGCGAGGCGTCCAACCCGGCACATCGCGCTGAAGTGGCCACCTATTGGGGTGTGGAGCAACTGCCTGCACCCGATGGCCTTACCGCGATCGAACTGTTTGAACAGATGCAGGCAGGCAAGATCAAGGCCCTGTGGATCGCCTGCACCAACCCTGCACAATCCTTGCCCGACCAGAACGCCGTGCGTGCGGCCTTGGCGGCGTGCCCGTTCGTGGTGTTGCAGGAGGCTTTTCGCACCACCGAAACCGCCACTTATGCCGACCTGCTGTTGCCTGCCGCCAGTTGGGGCGAAAAAGACGGCACGGTCACCAACTCCGAGCGGCGTATTTCCCACGTACGCCGCGCCATCAGCCCACCGGGAGAGGCGCGGGCGGACTGGGCAATTACCGTAGATTTCGCACAGCGCCTGGAGCGTCGCCTACGGCCAGGGTTGCCCAGCCTGTTCGCCTTTGCACAGCCGGCGCAGCTGTTTGACGAGTTCAAGGGGCTCACTCAAGGGCGTGACCTCGACTTGTCCGGTATCAGCCATGGCCTGCTCGACCAACTCGGCCCGCAGCAATGGCCGTTTCCCACAGGCGCACAGACAGGCACAGCGCGCCTTTATAGCGATGGCATCTTCCCCACCGACAATGGCCGGGCGCGGTTTGTGGCCGACCCTTACCGCGCGGCCAAGGAACAACGGGACGCGCGCTTCCCCCTGACCTTGATCACCGGCCGTCTGCGTGACCAGTGGCACGGTATGAGCCGCACCGGCACGGCCGCACAGTTGTTCGGGCATGTCAGTCAAGCGCTGTTGAGCCTGCACCCGGACGAGCTTCGCCGCCACCGCTTCCAGGAAGGTGACCTGGTCAGCCTGAAAAGCCGTCGCGGCAGCGTGATCGTCGCCGTCAGCAGCGATGACAGCGTACGGCCCGGCCAGGCATTTCTGCCGATGCATTGGGGCGACCGCTTTCTCAAGGGCGGCGTCAATGTGATCACCCAACCGGCGTTTGACCCACTGTCCAAACAGCCTGAACTCAAGCACAGCGGGGTGCGTCTGGAAGCCGTGCAACTGCCGTGGCAGCTGTTCGCGTTGATCGAGGGCAATGTGCAGCAGCATTTCGAAGCGCTGCGCCCGCTGTGTGAGGAATTTGCCTACGTCAGCCTTAGCCTGGCCGGCCGTGAACGCCCTGCGTTGCTGGTACGGGCAGCCCATACCGAGGCGCCGGACCTGCATTTGTTGACTCGAATTGACCACTTGCTGGGCCTGAACGACGGTCCGGTCATGGCCTACGACGACCCGCGCCGCTCGATCGGCAAGCGCGTGAAAATCGAAAAAGGCCGTATCACCGCCCTGCGCCTGGCCGGCGAAACCCTGGCCCGCCACTGGTTGCAAAGCCTGTGGCTGGAAGGCCGCGCCGACGAGCAACTGCGACGCTGGCTGTTGGCACCTTTAAGCGCGCCACCCGGTGCCGCAACGGCCAGCAACAAGATTGTGTGCAACTGCAAGAACGTCAGCGAAAACGCCGTGTGTGCGGGCGTTGGACGTGGCCTGGACCTGGATGGACTTAAACGGGAACTGGGTTGCGGCACCCAATGCGGCTCCTGCGTGCCGGAAATCAAACGTCTTTTGGCCAGCAAACCGCAGCCAATCGCCATCAGTGTGTAAGGGGAACAACATGAGCGCAAAAGTGTGGCTGGTAGGCGCGGGGCCCGGTGATCCGGAGTTATTGACCCTCAAGGCAGTCAGAGCCCTGCATGAAGCGGACGTGGTGCTGATTGATGACCTGGTCAACCCGGCCGTGCTCGAACACTGCGGCGATGCACGCGTGATTACCGTCGGTAAACGCGGTGGCTGCCGCTCCACCCCTCAGGTTTTTATCCATCGCCTGATGCTGCGTTATGCCCGCCAGGGCAAATGCGTGGTGCGGCTCAAGGGCGGCGACCCGTGCATTTTTGGTCGCGGTGGCGAAGAGGCGCTGTGGCTGCGCGAACGTGGCATTGAGGTGGAGTTGGTCAACGGCATCACGTCGGGGTTAGCCGGGGCGACGAGCTGCGATATTCCCCTGACGTTACGCGGTGTGAGCCGTGGGGTGACGCTGGTCACTGCTCATACTCAGGACGACAGCGCGTTGAACTGGCGCGCACTGGCGGAAAGTGGAACCACACTGGTGGTGTACATGGGCGTGGCGAAGCTGGAGGAGATTCGTCAGCAGTTGCTCGAAGGCGGCATGGCCCCGGACATGCCCGTGGCGATGATCGAAAATGCTTCGCTGCCCCAGCAGCGCGAATGCCGCAGTGATCTGGCGCGGATGCATGAGGATGCGCAAGCGTTCGCCCTGAAAAGCCCGGCTATCCTGGTGATTGGTAGCGTTGCTGGTGCTGCGCAGGCGGCTTGCCTGGCGACGGCGGCCAGTGCCTGAGGCAAATTCCAGGCGAAAAAAACCCGGCCTAAGCCGGGTTTTTTTGTAAAGCCAGGCTAATTACTTAGCGGTGGCTTCAACAGCTGCTTCTACGCGACGGTTAACAGCGCGGCCAGCTTCAGTTGCGTTGTCAGCAACTGGGCGGGACTCACCGTAACCAACGGAAGTGATGCGGCTAGGAGCTACGCCATCTTTAACCAGGACTTGCTTAACAGCGTCAGCACGACGCTGGGACAGCTTCTGGTTGTAAGCGTCTGGACCGACGGAGTCAGTGTGACCAGCAACTTCTACGTTGGTGTCTGGGTACTGAGCCATGAAGTCGGCCAGGTTTTTCACGTCGCCGTAGCTGTTAGGCTTAACAACCGACTTGTCGAAGTCGAACTTAACGTCCAGCTCAACACGAACAACCTGAGCAACCGGAGCTTCTGGCTCTGGAACTGGCTCTGGAGCTGGTGCTGGGGTAGGAGCTGGAGCAGCTGCGCCAGCGTTACCGCCGAAGTTCACGCCCAGGCCAACCAGTGCGGAGTAGTCCCACTTGCCGTTGTCCAGACCGTAGTCAGCTTCAACACCAGCACGAGCGTACAGGTTGTTGGTGAAGTAGTACTTCACGCCAGTACCGATGGTGGCGAAAGTGGTCTGGTCGCGACCGCTGTGGCCGTCAGCCTTGACGTTGGTACGGCTCTGGTGGCCGAAACCGCCTTCAACGTATGGACGCAGGCTATCAACGCCAGCCTGACCGAAGTGGTACTGAGCAACGAGGCTGCCAGTGTCACCTTTGATCTTCTGGTTGCCAGTGCCGTCGTTCGAACGGGTGTGGTTGGTCTTGTCGTACGACAGATTCAACGACAGATCGTCGGTCAGGAAGTAACCAATGCGAGCGCCTGGGTTGAAGCCGTCTTCGATGTGCTTAACGCTATCGTTGTACTGCTTCTTGTAGAACAGCTCGCCTTCAACTGCGCCTTGGCCTTGTGCCAGAACGCCGAAAGAAGTAGCGGCAATAAGAGAACCAATGGCCAAGCCCAAGGTGTTTTTCAGTTTCATCCGTTAAATCCCCATCTGGTGATTGTAAAGCAGTCCCACAAACCGGGGGACAACTCGGCGACAAGTCTAACAGAACTTGCCTACACGTAAGAGATATTTGCTACGCACTAAGTTTCAGTCTCGCCCGCAAATTTCTCACGTAATTTATCAAGAGCACGTTTGTACCGCATTTTTGTAGCACTCAAGCCCATATGCATGATGTCAGCGATTTCCTGGAATTCCAGCTCTGCGACAAAGCGAAGCACCAGAATTTCCCGGTCAATCGGGTTCACATGCACCAACCAGCGATCAAGTCCGCCCTTCTCCTCGGGTGCCGGCGCCTTTTCTTCAGACGCCTCCTCAAGGGGGTCCAGACTCAAAGCGTCCATCAAGCGACGCTTTCGCCGTTCCTTCCGATACTGCGTGATGCACTCGTTGTACGTGATGCTGTACAGCCAGGTCTTGAACTTCGATTTGCCCTCGAAGTTCTTCAGGCCATATAGCACCTTGAGCATCACTTCCTGACAGACATCGTCCGCGTCTCTATCGTTCCCCAAATACCTTGAACAAACGTTGAACAGAGTGCGTTGATACCTGCGCATCAATTCTTCGTACGCGCGTGTTACGTGAAACAGCTCCGTGTGCGAGCGCGCGACCAACTCCTCATCAGAGAGCTCACGGGGGTCATAGCGCGTGGACAGCGTTTGGGCTTTATTCAAAACAAGTCGTGCCGGCAGTCAGGTCAATGTCCGTTGCAACCCGGTCACCCGGGTTTGCGGCGGCGTACATTAGCAGGGTTTGCCGGATTAGCGGCTACTGACCTGCTGCTCCAGGAGAATCCGGTTGGACAGCGAAACCAGTTCTCCGTCATCGGTCAGCACTGTCGTCTTGACCGTGCCGATCTCCTCGATCTGCCCTTCAACCTCGCCCACACGCACTTGTTGCCCAACCTGATATAGCTCACGCACATAGATTCCCGCAAGAATCTGACCGGCAATTTCCCGGCTTCCCAAACCCATGGCCAGTGCAACGGCCAGACCAACGGTAATCAAAACAATCACAATAACGTGGTTCAGCAGGTCAGTCTTGACTTCCAACTGGCTGATCGCGACGGAAATACTGATGATGATCACCAGCCCCTGTGCGATTCGCCCCAAGCCTGCCGCGTAGTCCAACCCCACGCCTTCAGCGGCCCCGCGCACCAGCCCATTGGCCAATTGCGCGAGTAAAACACCTACCAGCAACACCAGCGCGCCGCCGAAAACTTTCGGCAAATACAGTGCCAGCATGTCGAGCGTAGCTGAAACTCGCTCAAGTCCAAGGGATTGCGCTGCAGAAACCAGAAAAATAAGTAGAACAAACCAGTAGACGATCTTGCCGATCAAGGTAGAAATCGGCACCTGCAGCCCGGCGCGACCCAGCAATTTGGTCAAACCGGTGCCGGCCATCAGGCGATCCAGCCCGAGTTTGGCGAGCAGCTTGGACAACAGGGTGTCGAGCAACTTGGCCACGACAAAGCCCAGCAACACCAGGACCAGGGCACCAAACAGGTTGGGAATGAAATTCGCAACCTTGGTCCACAATGCGGTCATCGCGGTGACCAGGCTCTGGGTCCAGAGATCAAGTTCCATATTCAATCAGCCTTATCAGCAGTGCGAGCAAGAGGTTTACGGCGGGAAACCGGTGACACATGGGCCGAACCGTTGTTCAGGGCCATCATCAATGCCGGCAACCAACGCCCGAGCAGCCCGAACAGATCACCCGCACCGACCTGACGGTTGGCGGTTTTCAATACGCGACCCAGGCAAGCATCGTCATCACGGTTGGATGGCGAAGCATTGAGCATGTCACGCAAAGACTGTTCGAACGGATCGTGCATAGAGACCTCTCGCAAGTGAATTAAAAGACGAGGGTAAAATTCATCGGGTCACATCGACCCTTTCCTACGTTCAGGTCATATTCAGCTCAAACCCATCGTAATCGTCGAAATAGCCACCATTGTCCCAGGGCCACCGAGACCATCAACAGGCACGCAATCATGAATCCGTAGGGGCTCTCGGAGAACGGAATGCCACCCACATTTATACCGAGCAAACCGGTGAGAAAACTCATCGGCAAGAAGATCCCGGTGATGATCCCGAAGCGATACATGGTGCGGTTCATGCGCAGGCTCAAGCGCCGGTCTTCGGCCTCAAGTACAAGCCCCACGCGCTCTCTGGCCAGTTCCAGCTCTTCCAGGTAACGGGTCAGACTGTTGTGCAACTCGTTCCAATAGTCAGCATCGTCATCGCAGAACCATGCCAATTTTATTCGCGTCAGCTGGGCAAAAATATCCCGCTGTGGTGCCAAAAACCGCTTGAGCCCGGCCGCGCGCCGACGGATCTGCAAAACGCTGCCGTGCTCTGGGGTATACCGTTCGTCGGCATCGAGTTTTTCTTCCTCGGAATCGACGATTTCAGACAACCCTGTAACCAGATCCTGCACTTTGTTGGTCAGGTACTGAGCCATATAAAGGATGAGTTCAGACGCCGTTTTAGGGCCTTTGCCGTCCGCCAGTTGCACCAATAGCTCATCGGTGGCGCGCAACGGGCGCAAACGCAGGGAGATCACACGATTGGCGGCGGCGAAGATACGCACCGAAACCATGTCCTCCGGCTCTGCCCCGGGGTTGAGATTGATCCCGCGCAGAAACAACAGCAATTCGGCGTCGGGCAACGGCAACAACCGTGGGCGGGTGTTCTCCTCCAGCAGCAGGTCGCAGGCAAATTCGCTCAGGCCGCTGGATTTGCGCAGCCAGGTCTGGGTCTGGGGATGGCTGCGATCCCAATGCAGCCACAGGCTTTCCTGGGGTTGCAACTGCAGATCGTCGAGCTCAGTCCGGGCAATCGAACGCGCACCGCCTTTACCATCCAGCACCAGGGCATGTACCAGCCCCCATTGCGCGTTCTCTTCCTCGAACATCCAGACTCCTTGGGTTTATTCAGGCATTTTCAGCGGGCTGGGCGACACGATCACGCCGTTATTGTCGGCGTAGATGTACTCACCCGGACGGAACGTCACACCCGCGAACGTCACAACGACGTTCAGGTCACCGAGGCCACGCTTGTCGGTTTTCATCGGGTGGGAGGCCAGTGCCTGCACACCCAGGTCGGTCTGGGCGAGAACATCCACATCCCGGACGCAACCATAGATCACCAGCCCTTCCCAGCCATTTTTCGCAGCTTTATCGGCAATCAGATCGCCCAGCAACGCGCGGCGCAGTGAGCCTCCGCCGTCAACGACCATCACTTTGCCAGCGCCCGGCTGGTCAGCCTGTTCCTTTACCAGGGAATTATCTTCGAAGCATTTGATGGTGACGATCTCACCCCCAAAAGAATCTCGGCCACCGAAGTTGCTGAACATCGGCTCCACTACCTGCACCAGTTCCGGGTAGGCGTCACACAGGTCGGGGGTCACGTAATGGTTCATCGAGAAGCTCCTGTCGTCAAAGAAGAGATCGAACATCCACGGTGTACATCAGAAAAACGCGCCGCGACAGGCATTCTTTAAGTGCCTGCCAGTGGTGAGCCGCCATGATCGGACCCGCATCAGCGCAACGCAATACACGTTGCGCGACTGAATATGACCAGAAGCGCCCAGCGCGTCATATCTTAGCCGCAACCACTCAAGAGTGAAACGCCCTTGGTAGAGCGTTTGCTCAAACTGCTGCGGCCACTTGGGGTCGAGTCCCGAATAATGGTGTCAGGGGGTCGTTCAACCACCGTTCCACCAATGGCCATACTTCGGCCTGCGCGGCTTTGCTGACCAGCATCTGCACATGCCCGAAGTCCTCGCTGAAACCCTGCTCGCGCCCCAGGCACAGATACTGGCGATGCTCGCTGCCGACCTGCTCGAAGAGCTTGCGACACGCCCAGTCCGGGTCTTGCCGATCGCCCGCCGCGCTGACCGCGAGCAACGGCACATCGATCTGCGCCAAGCCCTTCCACCAGTCACATTCGGCATCGCCGAAGCGGCCGAACAGGCCATTCCAGCGCATCGCTTCGATCATCACTCCCGCCGGCTCATCCTCGGGGCCGCGCTTGAAGCGTGGGCCAGACACATGGGCAAGGCGCTTGAGGATCAACCGAGTACCCCACTCCACGGGTGGAATTTTCAACGGCCAATGGGTGCGGCTGACCTGGCAGCCGAACAATGCCACCGAAGCCACCTCAGGCGCCCCCAAATGTTGCCCGCCCAGGGCCGCAGCCAAGGTCGTGGCACCGAGGGAATGCCCGATCCAGTGCGGGACCTGCCCGCTTTGCTCACGCACAAAGGCCCCCATGGCCGGCAAATCGTAGCGGGCGTAATCGGCGACGCGGTTTCTGGCGTACTCATGGTTACGCTTGGACAGCCCATGGCCGCGCATTTCCGGGATCCACACATCAAAACCCCGGCGCGCCAGGTACGCGCCCAGGCCGATCCCCTTGGGCGAGTACCAGAAGCGCCGATTGGAAAAGCTGCCATGCAACAAAATAATCGGCGTGCCCCGGTTTTCCGGGACATCGGCCAGGCCCAAACGGGTAACCGCCAGCTCGACGGTGCCATCAGGGCTATTGCCGGGCTTGAGCCGGTAGACGTCTTCACTCAGGTCGCCACGACGTTCAGCGCTGATCAAGGCGACGGGAAACAGGTTGCTGCTGCTTTGCATAATGCTCTTGCACAAAAAAGGGCGGCGTCCGCAAGGAGTTCCCGCCCAGTACAGATAAGAATGCCGGTCACCCTCACGAGTGACCGGCACTTTTGACGTTGCGACTTTAAGCGGACGCTTGGCCTTCCGCCAGGAAGAACCAGGTTTCCAGCACAGAGTCCGGGTTCAGCGAGACGCTTTCAATGCCCTGCTCCATCAGCCATTTAGCCAGGTCAGGGTGGTCGGAAGGGCCTTGGCCACAGATACCAATGTACTTGCCGGCCTTGTTACACGCCTGGATGGCATTGGCCAGCAGCTTTTTGACCGCAGGGTTACGCTCGTCAAACAGGTGAGCAATGATCCCGGAGTCGCGGTCCAGGCCCAGGGTCAACTGGGTCAGGTCGTTGGAGCCGATGGAGAAACCGTCGAAGAACTCCAGGAATTCCTCGGCCAGGATGGCGTTGGACGGCAACTCGCACATCATGATCACGCGCAGGCCGTTCTCGCCACGGGTCAAGCCGTTTTCGGCCAGCAGGTCGACCACTTGGCTCGCTTCGCCCAGGGTGCGCACGAACGGCACCATGATCTCGACGTTGGTCAGGCCCATCTCGTTGCGCACGCGCTTGAGGGCACGGCACTCAAGCTCGAAGCAGTCACGGAACGCTTCGCTGATGTAACGCGAGGCGCCACGGAAGCCCAGCATCGGGTTTTCTTCTTCCGGCTCGTAGAGCTTGCCGCCGATCAGGTTGGCGTACTCGTTGGACTTGAAGTCCGACAGGCGCACGATGACCTTTTTCGGGTAGAACGCCGCGGCCAGGGTACTGATGCCTTCCACCAGCTTCTCGACATAGAAGCCTACCGGGTCGTTGTAGCCGGCGATGCGCTTGTCGACGCTTTCCTTGATATCCAGCGGCAGGCCGTCATAGTTCAACAAGGCCTTTGGGTGCACGCCGATCATGCGATTGATGATGAACTCCAGGCGGGCCAGGCCCACACCGGCGTTCGGCAACTGCGCGAAGTCGAAGGCGCGATCCGGGTTGCCGACGTTCATCATGATCTTGAACGGCAGGTCGGGCATGGCGTCGATGGAATTTTGCTTGATATCGAAGCCCAGCTCACCTTCGAAGATGAAACCGGTATCGCCTTCGGCGCAAGACACGGTGACACCCTGGCCCTCCTTGAGCAGTTGGGTGGCGTTGCCGCAACCGACTACCGCCGGGATCCCCAGTTCACGGGCGATGATCGCCGCGTGGCAAGTACGCCCGCCTCGGTTGGTGACGATGGCGCTGGCGCGCTTCATCACCGGCTCCCAGTCCGGGTCGGTCATGTCGGAAACCAGCACGTCGCCGGGCTGGACCTTGTCCATTTCCGACACGTCCTTGATGATCCGCACCTTGCCAGCACCGATGCGCTGGCCAATGGCACGGCCTTCCACCAGTACGGTGCCGGTTTCCTTGAGCAGGTAACGCTCCATGACATTGGCCGAAGTGCGGCTCTTCACGGTTTCCGGACGCGCTTGCACGATATATAGCTTGCCGTCGTCACCGTCCTTGGCCCACTCGATGTCCATCGGGCACTTGTAGTGCTTCTCGATGATCATCGCCTGTTTGGCCAGTTCGCTGACTTCAGCATCGGTCAGGCAGAAACGCGCGCGCTCGGCCTTGTCGACGTCAACGGTTTTCACCGAGCGACCGGCCTTGGCTTCGTCGCCGTAGATCATCTTGATCGCCTTGCTGCCCAGGTTGCGGCGCAGGATGGCCGGGCGTCCGGCCTCAAGGGTGTGCTTGTGCACGTAGAATTCGTCAGGGTTGACCGCGCCTTGTACGACGGTTTCGCCCAGGCCGTAGGCACCGGTAATGAATACCACATCACGGAAGCCCGACTCAGTGTCCAGGGTGAACATCACGCCAGCAGTGCCGGTTTCCGAACGCACCATGCGCTGCACACCAGCAGACAAGGCCACCAGCTTGTGGTCGAAACCCTGGTGTACACGGTAGGAAATAGCGCGGTCGTTGAACAGCGAGGCGAATACTTCCTTGGCCGCGCGAATGACGTTTTCCACGCCACGGATATTCAGGAAGGTTTCCTGCTGGCCGGCAAAGGAAGCGTCCGGCAAGTCTTCGGCGGTGGCCGAGGAGCGTACGGCGACAGCCATGTCCGGGTTGCCGGCGGACAGGGTGGCGAAGGCGGTGCGAATTTCTTCGTTGAGCTTCTCGGGGAACTCGGCTTCCATGATCCACTGACGGATCTGGGCGCCGGTCTTGGCCAGGGCGTTGACGTCGTCGACGTCCAAGGCATCCAGCGCGGCGTGGATCTGGGCGTTGAGGCCGCTCAGCTCGAGGAAGTCGCGGTAAGCCTGGGCCGTGGTGGCGAAACCACCGGGCACCGAGACACCAGCGCCTGCAAGATTACTGATCATCTCGCCGAGGGATGCGTTCTTGCCCCCCACATGCTCTACATCATGGACGCCGAGCTTATCGAGGGAAACTACGTACTCTACCAAGGTGATCTCTCCACTTTCTGTGTTGGAAAAGCTCAGGACGCGGGTTGCTCAGTAGGAGCTAACGCCAGCGCTTGTGGCCTGGACCTGGAAAATAAGTGAGAATGCGGCCCACTGCGGGACGGCAAAATCGCGCCTATCATATCCAAGATTCGCCATCAGCTTAAGGCCCAGGGCTCAAATGAAACGATCTGCTTTCTTTATTTCCGACGGCACCGGCATCACAGCCGAAACACTGGGCCAGAGCCTGCTTGCGCAGTTCGAAAACATTACCTTCGCCAAATTCACCCGGCCTTATATAGACAGCGTGGATAAAGCGCGGGCCATGGTACAACAAATCAATCTGGCGGCTGAAAAAGACGGTTTTCGCCCGATCATTTTCGACACCATCGTCAATCAAGACATTCGTGAGATTCTCGCAACGTCGAATGGTTTCATGATCGACATTTTCTCGACCTTCCTGGCGCCATTGGAACAGGAGTTGAGTGAGCATTCTTCATACTCTGTCGGAAAGTCCCATTCCATCGGGCATAACTCCAACTATATGGAGCGCATCGAGGCGGTGAACTTTGCCCTCGACAACGATGATGGCGCCCGCACCCACTACTACGACAAGGCCGACCTCATCCTGGTGGGCGTGTCGCGTTGCGGCAAGACCCCGACCTGTCTGTACATGGCCATGCAATTCGGTATCCGTGCGGCCAACTACCCGCTGACCGAAGACGATATGGAGCACCTGACGCTGCCCGCCGCCCTGCGCGCCCACTCGCACAAACTGTTCGGCCTGACCATCGACCCGGACCGCCTGACCGCCATCCGTAACGAACGCAAGCCCAACAGCCGCTACTCCAGCTATGCGCAGTGCGAGTTCGAAGTGCGTGAAGTGGAAAATCTGTTCCGTCGCGAGAATATTGCACACATCAATTCCACGCATTTTTCGGTGGAAGAGATTTCGGCAAAGATTTTGGTTGAGAAGGGTGTGGAGCGGCGCTTCAAGTGATCTCTGTCGCCTGATCTGACGCTATCGCAGGCAAGCCAGCTCCCACAGCTGGAATGCGTTCCCCTGTGGGAGCTGGCTTGCCTGCGATGAACGGTAACGCGGATTTACAGATGAAACCGCCCCCCCCCCTGCCCCAACGCCGTCGCCAGCGCATCAAACCCCTCGCGCAGTAACTGATCATCGCCAGACGTATTGCAGATACTCGCCCGAATAAACTGCGGCACCGCCGTCTGCCCCACGGCAAACGCCTCGGCGGTGGCGATCAGGTAATTGTTCTGCCTGAGCTCTGCCTCGATTTCCGACGCACGCCATGGCTCCGGCACTTCGATCCAGAAATGCGGGCTGTTGAGGTGGGTGCGATACGCCAGCCCGGTCAATAAATCCTCGACCAAGGTCTTGCGGCGGCTGATTTCGTTGATTTGTTGGCGCAACAGATATTCCGCCGTGCCGTTTTCAATCCACTGGGTGGCCAGTTCCAGGGTCACAGGCGTCGCCATCCAGCAGGTCGAGCGCAACGCCGCGGAAATGCGACTGACCAGCGCGGGTGGCGCGTGCACGTAGCCTACCCGCAACCCTGCCGACACCGCTTTGCTCAGACTGCTGATCAAAATCGTACGCTCAGGCGCGAAATAGCTGAGGGGCGGCGGGCGATCCTCAACCAGCACGCCGTGGGCTTCGTCCTCGAGAATCAGCAGGTTGTGCTCACGACACACCTTGGCCAAGGCTTCGCGACGCGCCACCGACAACACCGCCGTCGTGGGATTCTGAATAGTCGGCGTGCAGTACAACGCCGAAATGCGGTGATTACGACAGACCTCATCCAGCGCCGTGGGCAACACGCCTTCTTCATCCATTTCCAGGCCAATCAGGCGCACGCCCAACATGCGCGCAGCCGTAATCAGCCCAGGATAAGTCAGTTGCTCGGTGACTACCGTATCGCCAGCACGCAGCAGCGCCATCATCGCGCACAGCAAACCGTGCTGGCCGCCGTTGACGCAGATGACCTGCTCTGGAATCGGATGAAAATCGCGCTGCACCAGCCATTGCGCCCCGGCTTCACGGTAACGCGGCAAGCCGGCGTCGGGGGTATAGGCGCTGATGTCCTGCAGGAACTTGGCGTTGGTCGACAGCGTTTGGAAGCTCTGGGCAAGAAACACCGTTTCCTGCCCCGGAATGTGCATGTTGCGACTCATGTCGAAGTACTGGCGCGGCTCCTCGCTGAAATTGCGAAAGCCTTCATCACGTTGACGCTCCATCCCACGCTTGCGCACGAAGGTTCCGTCACCGACCCGCGCAACCACCAAGCCCAGGCGCTCCAACTCACCGTAGGCCCGGCTGATGGTGCCAATGGTCACCCCCAGGTTGTCGGACAGCACCCGATGGGGCGGCAGTTTTCGTCCCGGTTCAATCAAGCCTTCGAGGATGCCCCGCTCCATCACATCAGACAGGCGCTTGTACTTCACGCCCTGCCCATTGGACAGGCCCTCACGCATAATTGACACCATGTCAATATTTGTTTTGACAGCCATCTTTCGCCCTAATAGTGTGCTTTTACGGGTTCAATCGCCGATAAACATAACTCATTACAAGTTCAATATAGAGTTCAATTCCGGCTCAGGGAAGCAATAAAAGATGCCAATGTCCGCCGTTCTCGAAAACACTGCAAAAACAAAAACTCAAAAACAGTGGCTCGCCGGGCTGGTGACCAGCTTG
This sequence comes from Pseudomonas sp. W2Aug9, assembly GCF_023127755.1. Classification (NCBI taxonomy): domain Bacteria; kingdom Pseudomonadati; phylum Pseudomonadota; class Gammaproteobacteria; order Pseudomonadales; family Pseudomonadaceae; genus Pseudomonas; species Pseudomonas sp. W2Aug9. The sequence goes on from NZ_SPKL01000035.1 coordinate 381,023, forward strand.
ATGTTTCTGATCGTGTGCCTGAGTTGGGGCACTACATGGCTGGGCATCAAGATCGCCGTAGAGAGCGTGCCGCCGCTGACATCCGCCGGGCTGCGCTTTCTGATCGCGTTTCCGCTGTTCCTGTGTTTTGCCATGGTGCGTCGCGAGCCGATCCTGTTCCCACGGGAAAGCCGCTGGTTCTTTGTGTTTGTGACCCTGTCGTACTTCAGCGTTCCCTATTACCTGCTCAACTATGGCGAGATGCACGTGTCATCCGGCCTGACGGCCCTGCTGTTCAGCTGCATGCCGGTATTCATCCTGATCTTTTCGGCGCTGTTCCTGCGTGAGCGCATCTACTTCTCCCAGGTCGTTGGCATCGGTATCGGGTTTGGCAGCCTCTACATGATCATCAAGAGCCAGGGCCTGCACCTGGACCACGCCGAGTTCTTCGGGGTGTTGGCGATACTGAGCGCCGCGATCATGCACGCGTTGTGCTACGTGATTACCAAGCAGAAAGGCAGTGCCATCAGCGTGATTACCTACAACACCCTGCCCATCGGCATCGCCGGGCTGATGTTGTTCGTCGCCGGCCTGTGGTTTGAAACGCCAGCCTTCAATGACATCACCCTGCGCTCCTGGACTGCACTGTTCTACCTCGGGCTGGTGGCCTCGGTAGGCGGGTTTATTGTGTATTTCATGCTGCTCAAGCGCCTGAGCCCGATCATCCTGTCGTTCGTCTTCATCATCTTCCCGGTGTTCGCGGTGATCATCGGTGCCTGGTACGAAGGCGTGGAAATTTCCCGCGACCTTATGCTGTATTCGGCGATTCTGCTGGCCGGCTTTGCGATCACCAAGCTGCCGGTTGAAAAACTCCTGGCCAAGAAAAAATGACCCTCAACCAACGCGAGAGAAACATGGAAGTCCTCCGCCCCACCGCCCTGGAACAGATCTACGCCCACGCCAGCCGCAGCTACCCAGAAGAGTGCTGCGGCTTCGTCTTCGCCGACGGCAGTGTGTACCTGGGCAGCAATATCCAGAACGAGTTGCACCACAAGAACCCCCAGATGTACCCCCGCAGCGCGGCCAACGGCTACACCTTCTCGGTGGCCGATACCCTGCTGCTGAACAAGGCGTTTCGCAGCGACAATCCGGTGGTGGTGATCTATCACTCCCACCCGGATGTCGGCGCCTATTTCAGTGATGAAGACCAGGACAAGGCGCTGTTCATGGGGGAGCCGATCTACCCCGTCAGCTATCTGGTGGTGGATGTTCGCCAGAGCCAGGTCCTGGGCTCAAAACTGTTTGCCTGGGATGGCAAGCATTTCGCACCTCAACCCTTCAACGACCTGCACACGGAGTTGTCCATGAACGCTGTCTCTTTCCCCGACATTCTGGTTCGCGTGGCCAAGCTGCCGGAATCGACCCTTGAGGGCGCCGGATCGACATTGCGCGAAGTCATTGAAAATCTCTGCACCAATCACCCCCAATTGCGTCAGTACCTGTTCCATGAAAAGAACAACCAGCTCAAGGAACACTTCCTGTTTACCGCCGAGGAGGCGCTGATCGAAGCCGATGAAGTCCTGCCGCCAAAATCCCGGATCGAAGTGTTGCTCGCCACCTCAGGCGGCATGGACATCGACACCCTGAGCAACGAAGAAGTGCAGCGCTACGTGCGCCACATCACCCTGCCGGGCGTCGGCCGCGAAGGCCAATTGAACCTGAAGAAAGCCAAAGTTCTGGTCATCGGCACCGGGGGCCTGGGCTCGCCCATCAGCCTGTACCTGGCAGCGGCAGGCATCGGCACCCTGGGGCTGGTGGATTTTGACGTGGTGGAAAGCAGCAACCTGCAGCGCCAGATTGTCCATGGCAACAGCACCCTGGGAATGCCCAAGGTCGAGTCCGCCAAGCAACGCCTGCTGGACCTCAACCCTCATATCCGGATCAATGCGCACAACACCGCGCTTGACACCGACAACGCTCTGGAACTGGTGGGCGCCTATGACCTGGTGATCGACGGTACCGATAATTTCGATACCCGCTACCTGGTCAACGATGCTTGCGTACAGTTGGGCAAACCTTTGGTCTATGGCGCCATCTACCGTTTCGACGGGCAGATCAGCGTGCTCAACTACAAAGGCGGGCCGTGCTATCGCTGCCTGTTTCCCAAGGCCCCGCCCGCAGAACTGGCGCCCAATTGCAGCGCCGGCGGCGTGATCGGCGTGCTGCCGGGTGTGGTAGGAATGATCCAGGCCACCGAGGCGATCAAATTGCTGATCGGCATTGGCGAACCTTTATCCGGCCGCTTGATGCGCTTTGACGCGCTGGCGATGAAGTTCAGCGAGATCCGCTTCAAGCGCCGCCTCGACTGCCCCTGCTGCTCGGAGCTGCGCAGCAGCGAAAGCGCCGCCCCCACGGCATGTGCCGATGCCGTACCGAGCCAACCGTCGCTGGCGGCAGAACGCTACATCAAGCCTCAGAACCTCAAGCAGGTGCTTGAGCACCCCAACAACGCCGATGTATTGCTGGACGTGCGCGACGCCAGCGAATTGGAAGTATGCAAGCTGCCAGGCGTGTTGCACATTCCCCTGGCCGAACTGGATGGGCAACTCGACAACCTCAGCCGAGACAACACACATTACCTGATCTGCTACGCGGGCACCCGAGCCGAACAAGCCGCCAGCACCCTGCTGGCAGCCGGGTTCGCGAACACCAAAGTCCTGCAGGGCGGCATGAAGCACTGGGTTCGCGACGTCGAACCCGACATGCCTCTGTACTGATCGTGGAGACTTGCTGATGCTGCATAACTCCATTCTCGACGTCATCGGCCAAACGCCTATCGTGCGCCTGGCCCAGTTTTCCGAAGACCTCGGCATCGAAGTCTACGCCAAGCTGGAATCCCTCAACCCCGGTGGCAGCCACAAGGCGCGCATCGCCTTGGGCATGATCCTCGATGCCGAGCGCCGTGGCGTACTGATCCGCGACTCCGGGCAAACCATCATCGAACCCAGCGGCGGCAACACCGGCATTGGCCTGGTGATGGCCGGCAATGTCCTGGGCTATAAAGTGGTGCTGGTGATCCCTGACAACTACAGCCCCGAAAAGCAGAAATTGCTACGCCTGTATGGTGCCAAAGTGGTGCTGTCAGACAGCCGCCTGGGCAACAACTCCCACGGCGAAAAGTGCATGGAACTGCAGTTGGAAAACCCCAACTTCGTGATGCTCAACCAGCAGCGCAACGGCGCCAACCCGCAGACCCACCGCGACACCACCGCGCCGGAGATCATCCGCGCCTTCGGTGATCAGCGCGTGGACTACTTCGTCAGCGGCATCGGCACAGGTGGCCATATCACCGGCATTGGCGAAACCCTCAAGGCCGCCTGGCCAGCGATCCGCGTGATGGGCGTGGAGCCGCAGGAATGCGACCTGCTCAAAGACCAGCACGCTGCGCACGCAATCCAGGGCCTGTCGATTGGCCTGATCCCGAGCATCCTCAACCTGGACGTGATCGACGGCATGCTCAAGGTGTCGCACTCGGCGTGCCTGGACATGATCAAACGCATCATGCGCACCGACGCCATCAGCCTGGGGCTGTCCTCCGCCGCCAACATGGTTGCCATCGCCCAACTCGCCCCCGAACTGCCGCCTGAAACGGTGGTGCTGACCATGGTCTACGACAATGCCGACAGCTACCTGCCCAGTTTCGAGTAACGGGTTTTTCAATCATCCAGAATGCGGGGGTGCCTCCATGGGGGGCTTTATCGACATGCAACTGCTGCACGATGAGTTGCTTACCCATCTCATCACGACCCTGACGCCCGGGCAGATGAAGCAGTTGGAACCACACCTGGCGCCACTGATCCAGAACGCCGCCCAAGCAGTGGCCGAGGACCTGATCGCCTACGCCTATCGAGATCCGGCATCGCGTGGGCGCGGTGAGTTGATCCTGGAATCCTATGCCTCGTTCAAGGCAGTGCTGTTCTATCGTCTTGCGCACCAGGTGTGGAATTTCCCCGACCCGGGCCATGGGATGTTTTCGCGCATGGCACTCAAGCTCAGCAACCAGGGCAAGATTCTCTCCGGTGCCGAGATTCATCCGGCGGCGCGTATCGGCCGGCGCTTTGTACTGGACCATGGCTATGGCACCGTCATCGGCGAAACCTGCGTGATCGGCAACGACTGCTACATCCTGTGCGGCGTGACCCTGGGAGCCCGCGGCATCGCCAACAATCCGGACGGCAAGCGCCACCCGCGCCTGGGCAACAACGTCGAGGTGGGCGCCGGTGCCCGGGTGCTGGGCTACGTGTCGATCGGCGACAACGTATTTATCAGCCCCTCCTGCGTGATCACCCAGGACGTACCGGCAGGCACCAAGGTCAAGGTAGTCAACCAGATCCAGTTGCAAAAAAACGACGAATCGGACCGCAGCAATTACCTAGGCGCCTTTGCCCTGGATGAGCGCTTGCACGTCGTCGGTGAGGTGAGTGCCGGTCATAAGGTCACGGTGCTGGATGCCGACTTTCATCCGCTGCAAGGGTTAATGCTCGAACCCACGGTGAAAGAGCGCCACCACCTGCAATTTCGCCTGCACCGTGTCGATACCGGCGAACAACTGCCGCGCTTGCCGCTGAACCTGAAAGTCTGCGGGCCGGAATTTGAAATCACCCTGCTCTCTCCCCCTGGCTTGAGCGCGATGGTGCGCCATCTCTTGCAAGCCAGCCCACTGATCGTTGGAGGTTGAACATGTCCGTGCATACCATGGAAACCCTGGCGCTGTTCGACAGCGCGCCCTATCAGAACGCGTTCAGCGCCCGGGTTATTGCGGTCAGTGAACACGGCATCGCCCTGGAGCACACACTGTTCTACCCCACCGGCGGCGGGCAACCGGGCGATACCGGCCATTTCACCCTGCCCGATGGCACGCGGGTCGAGGTGACAGGTACCGTGCGCGATCCGGTGTTGCGCTCGATCATCTGGCATCAGGTGGACCATTGCCCCGAGCAGTTGACGGCAGGAGTCCAGGTAGACGCCGGCCTGGATTGGGAGCGGCGCTACCAGCACATGAAAATGCACACCTGCCTGCACTTGTTGTGCTCGCTCATCGACGCGCCCGTGACCGGTTGCAGCATCAGTGCGGATAAAGGCCGACTGGATTTCGACCTACCGGAAATGACCCTGGACAAAGACGGTCTAACCCGTGACCTCAACGCCCTGATCGAGCAGGCCCACGCGGTGAAGACCCTGTCGATGCCCGCCACCGAATACGCGACCTTGCTACAGATCACCCGCACCCAGGCGGTTGCGCCACCGGTGGTGTCGGGCTCGGTACGGGTGATTGAGATCCCCGGCATCGATATCCAGCCATGCGGCGGCACCCATGTGCTCAACACCGAGGAAATCGGCCGGGTGTTCTGCGAGAAAATTGAAAAGAAGAGCAAGCACAACCGCAGGGTGATACTGCGGTTTGAACAAGCTTGCGCCTGACCCGATAGTTGCCCCAATGGAGGAAAAATGTGGGAGGGGGCTTGCTCCCGATAGGGGTGGACCAGTCAATGAATCTGTTGACTGACACCCAGCTATCGGGAGCAACCCCCCTCCCACATTGGCCGCGTTGTTTTTTAGATCACCAACAGATCCATGAAACGGTTCACAGCCGTCGCCTCAAGCCGTGCCTGATCCTTGCACAACGCAACAATCTCGGCGCTGCGCTGCGCAGTGAACCGCGTCGCCAGGTTGGCTTTGAACTTGTCTTCCAGCAATGGGATACCGTCCACCCGACGGCGGCGATGGCCAATCGGGTATTCCACCGCTACCTGCTCAGTGCAGGTGCCATCCATAAAGAACACCTGCACCGCATTGGCAATGGAACGCTTGTCCGCCTCCAGGTATTCGCGGCTATAGCGTGGGTCTTCAACGATGACCATCTTGTCGCGCAGCTCGTCGATGATCGGGTGGGCCGCGTGGAAATCATCTTCGTAGTGCTCGGCCACCAGATTGCCGAACACCAAGGGCACGGCGGTCATGTATTGCAGGCAGTGGTCGCGATCGGCAGCGTTGGCCAATTGGCCAACCTTGGAAATAATCCGAATCGCCGACTCATGGGTGGTGATCACGATACGTTCGATTTCATGCAGACGATGCTTGACCTGCGGGTGCAAGGTCACCGCCGCCTCGCAGGCGGTTTGCGCGTGGAACTCCGCCGGGAAACTGATCTTGAACAGCACGTTTTCCATCACGTAGGTGCCGTAGGCCTGAGGCAGGCTGAAGGCGCGCTTGTCTGTGGGCTTGAGCGCCAGGTCCTTGTTGGTGTGGCTGAACAACACGTCGTAGAACCCCCACTGCGGCGCACTCAACACACCGGGGATGCCCATTTCGCCACGCAGGGCGATATCCGCCAGGCGCACACCACGGCTCGATGCATCGCCTGCGGCCCAGGATTTGCGCGAGCCGGCATTCGGTGCATGGCGATAGGTGCGCAACGCCTGCCCATCAACGAAAGCGTGAGACAGGGCCGACAGCAGTTGTTCACGATTGGCGCCCATCAGCTTGGCGGTGACAGCCGTGGAGGCGACTTTGACCAGCAGCACGTGGTCAAGGCCGACGCGGTTGAAAGAGTTTTCCAGGGCGATCACTCCCTGAATTTCGTGGGCCATGATCATCGCTTCCAGCACCGCACGTACGGTGAGCGGCGCCTCGCCATTGGCCACGCGTTTTTGCGAAAGGTGATCGGCCACGGCGAGAATGCCCCCGAGGTTGTCCGAAGGGTGGCCCCATTCAGCAGCGAGCCAGGTGTCGTTGTAGTCGAGCCAGCGCACGATGCAGCCAATGTCCCAGGCGGCCTTGACCGGGTCGAGGCGAAACGAAGTGCCCGGCACGCGCGCGCCGAACGGCACCACGGTGCCCTCCACTATCGGCCCCAGGTGCTTGGTGCACTCGGGGAACCGCAGGGCCAGCAGGCCACAGCCAAGGGTGTCCATCAGGCAATTGCGGGCGGTGTCCAGTGCATCCCGGGATTCGATGCGGTAGTTGAGGACATAGTCGGCGATGTCCTGCAAAAACTGGTCGTAGTCGGGGCGGTTGTTCTGGTCGACGTTGGCGCTCATGGCAGTTCTCCTAAAAGTTGGGTTGTTCCATCCTCAGGGTCAGGGTTAATCGTTGCGCAGGTCTGATTGCCTGCTTGTATCCCTGTGGGAGGGGGCTTGCTCCCGATGACGGTGGGTCAGTTAATGAATGGGGCGACTGACACCCTGCTATCGGGAGCAAGCCCCCTCCCACATAAAGCTAAAAAGCGTCACCGGGGACGCGCACGAAACCTTCCATTAACACCCGCGCACTGCGGCTCATGATGGCTTTCTTCACCACCCATTCACCGTTCACTTGGCTGGCTTCGGCACCGACGCGCAAGGTGCCGGACGGATGCCCGAAGCGCACGGCATTGCGCTCCACGCCGCCCGCCGCCAGGTTGACCAGGGTGCCGGAGATCGCCGCCGCCGTGCCGATCGCTACCGCCGCCGTGCCCATCATGGCGTGGTGCAGTTTGCCCATGGACAGGGCACGCACCAGCAGATCCACATCGCCGGCCTTGATTGCCTTGCCGCTGGAGGCCACGTAATCCGCAGGCTTGGCCACGAAGGCGACCTTGGGTGTGTGCTGGCGCTGGGCGGCCTCGTCCAGGTGCTTGATCAGGCCCATGCGCAACGCGCCATAGGCCCGTACCGTCTCGAACATGGCCAGGGCCTTGGGGTCGCTGTTGATCGCGCCCTGCAGTTCGGTGCCGGTGTAGCCGAGGTCCTGGGCGTTGATGAAAATGGTCGGAATACCGGCGTTGATCAACGTGGCCTTGAAGGTGCCGACGCCCGGTACTTCCAGGTCGTCGATGAGGTTGCCGGTGGGGAACATCGAACCACCACCGCCCTCTTCTTCCGCCGCCGGGTCGATGAATTCCAGCTGGACTTCGGCGGCCGGGAAGGTCACACCGTCCAGTTCGAAGTCGCCGGTTTCCTGTACCGCGCCGTTGGTGATCGGCACATGGGCGATGATGCTCTTGCCAATATTGGCCTGCCATATCCGCACCACCGCCACCCCGTTCTCGGGCACGCGGGCCGGATCAACCAGGCCAGCGCTGATGGCGAACGAGCCCACTGCTGCCGACAGGTTGCCGCAGTTGCCACTCCAATCGACAAACGGCTTGTCGATGGAGACCTGGCCGAACAGATAGTCCACGTCGTGATCGGCGCGGCTGCTTTTGGCCAGGATCACGGTTTTGCTGGTACTTGAAGTGGCACCGCCCATGCCGTCGATCTGCTTGTCGTAAGGGTCGGGACTGCCGATGACCCGCAGCAACAAGGCATCGCGGGCCGCCCCCGGCACCTGCGCGACTTCGGGCAGGTCCTTGAGGCTGAAGAACACGCCCTTGCTGGTGCCGCCACGCATGTAGGTGGCTGGGATCTTGATTTGCGCTACGTGTGCCATGGTAGTCCTCTTCAGGCGGTGGCCGCCGATTCCAGGAAATCCTGGGCAAAACGTTGCAACACGCCGCCCGCCTCGTAGATCGACACTTCTTCGGCGGTATCCAGGCGGCACGTCACCGGCACCTCGACACGTTCGCCATTCCTGCGGTTGATCACCAGGGTCAGTTGCGCGCGCGGGGTGCGCTCGCCGATCACGTCATAGGTTTCACTGCCGTCGATCTTGAGGGTGTGGCGGTCGGTGCCCGGCAGGAATTCCAGCGGCAACACGCCCATGCCCACCAGGTTGGTGCGGTGAATGCGCTCGAAGCCTTCGGCGGCAATCGCTTCCACACCGGCCAGGCGCACGCCCTTGGCGGCCCAGTCGCGGGACGAGCCCTGGCCGTAGTCGGCACCGGCGATGATGATCAGCGGTTGCTTGCGCTCCATGTAGGTTTCAATCGCTTCCCACATCCGCGTAACCTTGCCTTCCGGCTCGATTCGCGCCAGCGAGCCCTGCTTGACCTTGCCGTTTTCCTGCACCATTTCGTTGAACAGTTTCGGGTTGGCGAAGGTGGCGCGCTGCGCCGTCAGATGGTCACCGCGATGGGTCGCGTAGGAGTTGAAGTCGACTTCCGGCAAGCCCATCTTCGCCAGGTATTCCCCGGCAGCACTGCCCGGCATGATCGCGTTGGACGGCGACAGGTGGTCGGTGGTGATGTTGTCCGGCAGCACCGCCAGCGGGCGCATACCCTTGAGCGGCCGCGCGCCGGCCAGCGCGCCTTCCCAGTACGGCGGGCGACGGATGTAGGTGCTCTGCGGGCGCCAGTCATACAGCGGGGTGACTTTGGGGCCGGTGTCTTCGTGAATCGCGAACATGGGGATGTACACCGCACGGAACTGCTCGGGCTTGACCGATGCCTTGACCACCGCGTCGATCTCTTCGTCGCTCGGCCAGATATCCTGCAGGCGAATTTCCTTGCCGTCGGCATCCAGGCCGAGCACGTCCTTCTCGATATCGAAACGGATGGTGCCGGCAATCGCATAGGCCACCACCAGCGGCGGCGAAGCCAGGAAGGCTTGCTTGGCGTAAGGGTGAATGCGCCCGTCGAAGTTGCGGTTGCCCGACAACACGGCGGTGGCGTACAGGTCGCGGTCGATGATTTCCTGCTGGATCACCGGGTCGAGCGCGCCGGACATGCCGTTGCAGGTGGTGCAGGCAAAGGCCACTACGCCGAAACCGAGTTTTTCCAGCTCACGGCCCAGACCGGCCTCTTCCAGGTACATGGCCACGGTTTTCGAGCCCGGCGCCAGCGACGACTTGACCCACGGCTTGCGGGCCAAGCCAAGCTTGTTGGCGTTACGTGCCAGAAGCCCCGCGGCGATGACGTTGCGCGGGTTACTGGTATTGGTGCAACTGGTGATGGCCGCAATGATCACCGCCCCGTCGGGCATTTGCCCTGGCACTTCGTCCCATTGGCCGCTGATGCCTTTGGACGCCAGGTCGCGGGTGGCAACACGGGCGTGTGGGTTGCTGGGCCCGGCCATGTTGCGCACGACGCTGGACAGGTCGAAGGTCAGGCCACGCTCGTACTGAGCCCCCTTGAGGTCATCGGCCCACAGACCGGTGTGGCGTGCGTACTGTTCGACCAGGGCGACTTGTTCGTCTTCTCGGCCAGTGAGTTTGAGGTAGGCGATGGTCTGCTGATCGATATAGAACATCGCTGCGGTGGCGCCGTATTCAGGAGCCATGTTGGAGATGGTCGCACGGTCGCCCAGGGTCAGTGCACTAGCCCCTTCGCCGAAGAACTCCAGCCAGGCGCCGACCACTTTCTGCTGGCGCAGGAACTCGGTGAGTGCCAGCACCATATCGGTGGCGGTGATGCCCGGTTGCAGCTTGCCGGTCAATTCCACGCCGACGCTTTCCGGCAGGCGCATCCACGACGCACGGCCGAGCATCACGCTCTCGGCCTCCAGGCCGCCGACGCCAATGGCGATCACGCCCAGGGCATCGACGTGGGGAGTATGACTGTCAGTACCGACGCAGGTATCCGGGAAGGCTACGCCGTCACGGACCTGAATCACCGGCGACATTTTCTCCAGGTTGATCTGGTGCATGATGCCGTTGCCCGGCGGGATGACATCGACGTTCTTGAAGGCTTTTTTGGTCCACTCGATAAAGTGGAAGCGGTCTTCATTGCGACGGTCTTCAATGGCGCGGTTTTTCTCGAACGCCTGTGGGTCAAAGCCGCCAGCCTCGACAGCCAGGGAGTGGTCGACGATCAGTTGGGTCGGCACCACCGGGTTGACCTGCGCCGGGTCGCCGCCTTGCAGGGCGATGGCATCGCGCAGACCAGCGAGGTCCACCAGGGCGGTCTGGCCGAGGATGTCATGGCACACCACGCGCGCCGGGAACCAGGGGAAATCGAGATCACGTTTGCGCTCGATCAGTTGGCTCAGGGATGCGTTGAGGGTGGCCGGGTCGCAACGGCGCACCAGGTTTTCGGCAAGCACGCGCGAGGTGTAAGGCAAGGTGGCGTAGGCGCCGGGGGTGATTGCTTCGACAGCCGCACGGGCGTCGAAGAAATCCAGGCGGCTGCCGGGGAGCGGTTTGCGAAATTCAGTGTTCATCGTCAGGACTCGGTCACGGTAAGTTCGAAAGGTGAACTGTCGACACTGGCTTTGTTTCCTGTGGGAGCTGGCTTGCCTGCGATTGCATCACTGCGGTGTGACAGGTACACCAAGGTGATGCCATCGCAGGCAAGCCAGCTCCCACAAAAAAGCACATTAGCCAGCGAACACAGCCCATCCCATTCAGCGACGTTCGATTGGCACGAACTTGCGCTGCTCAACGCCGATGTACTCGGCGCTTGGACGGATGATGCGGTTGTTGGCGCGCTGTTCGAACACGTGCGCGGCCCAGCCAGTCAGGCGCGAGCACACGAAGATCGGTGTGAACAATTTGGTCGGGATGCCCATGAAGTGGTAAGCCGAGGCATGGTAGAAGTCGGCGTTGGGGAACAGCTTTTTCTGCTCCCACATGGTCTTGTCGATGGCTTCAGACACCGGGAACAACACCGTGTCGCCCACTTCATCAGCGAGTTTTTTCGACCAGCCCTTGATCACTTCATTACGCGGGTCGCTGTCTTTATAGATCGCGTGGCCGAAGCCCATGATCTTGTCCTTGCGCGCCAACATGCCAAGGGTGCCTTCGACCGCTTCTTCGGCCGAGGAAAAGCGCTCGATCATTTCCATCGCCGCTTCGTTGGCCCCGCCGTGTAGCGGGCCGCGCAGGGAACCGATGGCGGCGGTGACGCAGGAATACAGGTCGGACAGGGTCGAGGCGCACACCCGGGCAGTGAAGGTCGAGGCGTTGAATTCGTGCTCGGCGTAGAGAATCAGCGACACATTCATGACTTTGACGTGCAGCTCGCTGGGTTTCTTGCCGTGCAGCAGGTGCAGGAAGTGGCCGCCGATACTCGGCTCGTCGGTCACGCAGTCGATGCGCTTGCCGTCGTGGCTGAAGCGGTACCAGTAGCACATGATCGCCGGGAATGCGGCAAGCAGGCGGTCAGTGACATCGCGCTGTACGCTGAAATCTTTTTCCGGCTCGATATTGCCCAAAAACGAGCAACCGGTGCGCATCACGTCCATCGGGTGGGCGTCGGCGGGGATGCGTTCGAGCACTTCTTTCAATGCCTGGGGCAAGTCACGCAGTTTGCTCAGCTTGGCGCTGTAGGCGGCCAGTTCGGTCTTGGTCGGCAACTCGCCGTACAGCAACAGGTAGGCGACTTCTTCAAACTGCGCATCGGCGGCCAGTTCACGCACATCGTAGCCACGATAGGTCAAGCCGGCACCGGCCTGGCCCACGGTCGACAGTGCGGTCTGCCCGGCAACCTGGCCACGCAGGCCGGCGCCACTCAATACTTTTGCTTCAGCCATGTTCGTTCTCCAATCTTGAATTTATTAGGGAGGCGCACCGCATTATTTTTTTGCGGCAAACAGCGCGTCGAGCTTCTGCTCGAAGGTGTGGTAGTCGATGCGATCGTAGAGCTCCATGCGCGTTTGCATGGTGTCGATCACGTTCTGTTGGGTGCCGTCGCGACGGATCGCGGTGTAGACGTTCTCGGCGGCCTTGTTCATGGCACGGAAGGCCGAGAGCGGGTACAGCACAATGGAAACATCCGCAGATTTCAACTGTTCGGTGGTGTACAGCGGCGTCGCGCCGAACTCGGTAATGTTAGCCAGGATCGGCGCCTTTACGCGGGAAGCGAACAGCTTGTACATCTCGAGCTCGGTGATGGCTTCCGGGAAGACCATGTCGGCACCGGCTTCGATACACGCGGCGGCACGTTCAAGGGCAGACTCCAGGCCCTCGACCGCCAGGGCGTCGGTGCGCGCCATGATCACGAAGCTGTCATCGGTACGCGCATCCACGGCAGCCTTGATGCGGTCGACCATTTCCTGCTGCGACACGATCTCTTTATTGGGGCGATGCCCGCAGCGCTTGGCGCCGACCTGGTCTTCGATATGGATGGCGGCGGCGCCGAACTTGATCATCGACTTGACGGTGCGCGCCACATTGAACGCCGAGGAGCCGAAACCGGTGTCCACGTCCACCAGCAGCGGCAGGTCGCAGACGTCGGTAATGCGGCGCACGTCGGTGAGTACGTCATCCAACCCGGTAATACCCAGGTCCGGCACGCCGAGCGAGCCGGCGGCGACACCGCCACCCGACAGGTAAATAGCCTTGAAGCCGGCGCGCTTGGCCAACAACGCGTGGTTGGCATTGATTGCACCAACAACTTGCAAAGGCTGTTCGCTGGCGACTGCGTCACGGAAACGCTGGCCGGGAGTGCTGTTGTTATGGGAACTCATGACTCACCTCGTGATGAAGGAGCACCGTCCGGGAAGTGACGGGCGATGTTGCGTTTGGAGGCGCCGATATGCCGGCGCATCAACAGTTCGGCCAATTCACCATCGCGATCGGCAATCGCGTCGAGAATGCGGTGGTGTTCGGCAAAGGCCTGGCGTGGACGATTGGGGGTGGCGGAAAACTGGATGCGGTACATGCGCACCAGTTGGTACAGCTCGCCGCAGAGCATTTGGGTCAGGGTGCGGTTACCGGCGCCCTGGATGATCCGGTAATGAAAGTCGAAGTCGCCTTCCTGCTGGTAGTAGCCAACACCGGCCTGGAACGCGGCATCGCGCTCATGGGTGTGCAATACCTGGCGCAGCTCTTCGATTTCTGCGTCGGTCATGCGCTCGGCAGCGAGGCGGCAGGCCATGCCTTCCAGGGACTCGCGGATCTCATAGAGTTCGATCAGCTCGGCATGACTCAACGACACAACCCGTGCGCCGACGTGGGGCACGCGCACCAGCAGGCGCTGGCCTTCCAGGCGGTGGATCGCCTCGCGCAGCGGGCCGCGGCTGATGCCGTAGGTACGCGCCAGTTCCGGCTCGGAAATCTTGCTGCCGGGGGCGATTTCACCTTTGACGATGGCGGCCTGGATACGCCGAAAAACGTTCTCGGACATGGTTTGGGAATCGTCTGACGCCGCTATCGGAATTTCCGCCTGACCCAGCATATTGTCGACACCTTTAAAAGCAATGCCGCAAAAACTAGCTAATTACCCCTTAACAGTCAAAGAATAAATACACATTGTCGACAATCGTCTAATACGCCTGAATAACCCATCCAAGGCATGGCCGCCTGCCAGCGCTGGCGCCAAAAAAGCATCATGTTAGAATGCCCGGCGTATTTGCCTGACATCTCTGGATGAAACGGCGCACGAGGGAGTTTGCGCAGCAATGCCAGTCGCCTTGAATTGAACATCGCACGGCACCGCCTCAGGATTTATGAGACTCAAGCCCTTCCCCCTGTTTGTTTGCCTACTGTTGCTGCCCAGCCTTGGCTTCACCGCCGAGAAAACGGTGTATGGCCTCAATGAATACGCCAAGCTGGACGGTATCGACCTGGAGGTCGCGGCCAAGCTCGACACCGGCGCCAAGACCGCCTCGTTGAGCGCCCGCGATATCAAGCGCTTCAAGCGCAACGGCGAAACCTGGGTACGCTTCTACCTGGCCATCGACACCGCCCACTCCCACCCCATCGAACTGCCCCTGGCCCGCGTCAGCAAGATCAAGCGCCGCGCCGGCGACTACGACCCCGATGAGGACAAGAACTACACCGCCCGTCCGGTGGTTGCCCTGGATATCTGCATGGGCACTGCTTTACGCAGCATCGAAGTGAACTTGACTGACCGCAGCAGCTTCCAATACCCGCTGCTGATCGGCTCCGAAGCGCTGAAACGCTTTGATGCGCTGGTCGACCCCAGTCTTAAATATGCAGCAGGCAAACCCGCCTGCGTCGCCGACGCTCATACCGCCGAGTAAACCGAATGCGCTCTCTGACCCTGCACCTGAAAATCCTGATCACCTTCCTGGTGGTGCTCGGCATTTCGGTCACCGCCTATCAGATTTTCGTGCTGGGGATTCCCGTGACCGAGGATGCCACCGACGACTTGTGGAACATCGACGCCAAGGTCGAGTTCGTCGCCAACCCCAAGGACCCGGTCAAGATCCAGATGTTCGTGCCGCCACTGAGCCGCGACTTCGTCAGCCTTAATGAAAGCTTTATCTCCAACAACTACGGAGTCAGCGTCAACCGCATCGACGGCAACCGCAAGGTCACCTGGTCAGCGCGCCGGGCCAAGGGCAACCAGACCCTGTATTACCGCCTGGTGCTGACCAAGCGTTACAGCGGCGAAAAGGTCAAGATCAAGGGCCCGACCTTCCGCGACAGCATCGCCGTGGAAGGCCCGGAAAAAATCGCCGCCGAAGCCTTGCTGGCGCCGATCCGCCAGCACTCGGCCGACGTCGAGACTTTCATCAGCGAAGCCATCAAGCGCACCAACAACCTCAACGACGACAACGTGAAGCTACTGCTGGCCGGCGACCCGTCGACGCCGCACAAGGCCAGGATCGTCGAGCTGCTGCTGTCCATCGCCCATGTGCCGGTGGAGAAAGTCCACACCATCCGCCTGGTGGCCGACCAGCCGCAAACCCCGGAACTGTGGCTGCGCAGCTTCAACGGCAACGACTGGCTGTACTTCAACCCGGAGACCGGTGAACAGGGCCTGCCCGCCGACCGCCTGCTGTGGTGGACCGGCGATGAAAACCTGATCACGGTCGATGGCGGCAAGAAGGCCATGGTGACCTTCAGCCTCAACAACAGCGAAATGAACGCGATTCGCCTGGCCAAGCTGACCGACGAAAACACCGACGCCAACTTCCTCGAATACTCGCTGTACGGCCTGCCGCTGCAAACCCAGCAGACCTTCATGATCATGGTGATGATCCCGATTGGCGTGCTGGTGATTCTGATCCTGCGCAACCTGATCGGCCTGCAGACCCTGGGCACCTTCACGCCGGTGCTGATCGCCCTGGCGTTCCGCGAGACGCAACTGGGCTTCGGCATTGTGCTATTCACGATTATCACGGCACTGGGGCTGTCGCTCAGGTCGTATCTGGAACACTTGAAACTGCAGATGCTGCCGAGGCTGTCGGTGGTGCTGACCTTCGTGGTGGTGCTGATCGCCGCCATCAGCCTGTTCAGCCATAAGCTGGGGCTGGAGCGTGGCTTGTCGGTGGCGCTGTTCCCGATGGTGATCCTGACCATGACCATCGAACGCCTGTCGATTACCTGGGAAGAACGCGGCGCCAACCATGCACTGAAAGTGGCGATTGGCACCCTGTTCGCCGCCTCGTTGGCCCACCTCATCATGAGCGTTCCGGAGCTGGTTTACTTCGTGTTCACCTTCCCGGCGATCCTGCTGATTCTGGTGGGCTTCATGCTGGCCATGGGTCGTTATCGCGGCTATCGCCTCACCGAGCTGGTGCGTTTCAAGGCATTCCTGAAGGCTGACTCCTGATGTTTGGCTTCTGGAAAACCTGGAAGGCCCTGGAAGCGCGCGGGATCATGGGCATCAATCGGCGTAACGCCGACTACGTGCTCAAGTACAACAAACGCAGCCTGTACCCGATTGTGGATGACAAGATCATCACCAAGGAACGGGCGCTGGCCGCCGGTATCCATGTGCCGGAAATGTACGGGGTGATCTCCACCGAGAAGGAAATCGACAAGCTCGACGAGATCATCGGTGGGCGCAGCGATTTCGTGATCAAGCCCGCCCAGGGTGCCGGCGGCGACGGCATCCTGGTGGTGGCAGACCGTTTTGAAGGGCGCTATCGCACGGTGTCCGGCAAGATCATCAGCCACGAAGAAATCGAACACCAGATTTCCAGCATCCTCACCGGCCTGTATTCCCTGGGCGGCCACCGCGACCGCGCACTGATCGAGTACCGTGTGGTGCCCGACCAGATCTTCAAAAGCATCAGCTACGAGGGCGTGCCGGATATCCGCATCATCGTGCTGATGGGCTACCCGGTGATGGCCATGCTGCGCCTGCCGACCCGCCAATCCGGCGGCAAGGCCAACCTGCACCAGGGCGCGATCGGCGTAGGCGTCGACCTTGCCACCGGCCTGACCCTACGCGGTACCTGGCTGAACAACATCATCACCAAGCACCCTGACACCACCAATGCGGTCGATGGCGTGCAACTGCCCAACTGGGACGGTTTCATGCGGCTTGCGGCTGGCTGCTACGAGCTGTGCGGACTGGGCTATATCGGCGTGGACATGGTACTGGACCAGGAAAAAGGCCCGCTGATCCTTGAATTGAATGCACGGCCGGGGCTGAATATCCAGATCGCCAATGACTGCGGGCTGACCTTGCGCACCCATGCGGTGGAGGCGCGACTGGAGGAACTCAAAGCTGCCGGCGTGACGGAAACCCCGCAAGAGCGGGTGAAGTTCGTGCAGGAGATGTTCGGGCATATACCGCCCGTAGAAGGTTGATCCGGTCTTCAAACTGTCTATCCCCGACATCCCCTCTAGGAGCAAATCCTACAGGGGACTACAATCCCCCTCCCCCGCGCCATTGGCTGATCCAACCCCGCATGTTGACCTGCTCCGTACATCCATTGCCCTACCGGGCCAACCCCGCCGAGTATTTTGCGGCGATTCGCCATGCTCCAGGCGCGGTACTGCTCGACAGCGGCCGGCCGACGGCTGATCGCGGCCGGTATGACCTGCTCAGTGCCTGGCCCGAAGCGACATTGACGGTAGGGCCGGACGAAAGTGGCAGTGATTTTCTGCAACGCTTGCGGAAAAACCTCACACGATTGGGTGAAGCCGCAATCCCCGCCGATTTACAGTTGCCGTTCGCCGGAGGCTTGATCGGCTACCTGAGCTACGACTTCGGCCGGCACCTTGAGGACATGCCGCACCTGGCGGTGGATGACCTGCACCTGCCGGACGCGCGCTTCGGGCTGTACGCCTGGTCGCTGATCAGCGACCACCAGGCCCGGAGCAGCCAACTGGTGTTTCATCCCACGCTGGCCGATAGCGAACGACAACGGTTGATCGCGCTGTTCAGCCACGGGACTGTCGACACCTCTGCGACGTTCAAACTCCAGGGCCCGATGGCACCAGACCTCACCGCAGAGGCCTACCGCCAAGCCATCGCGCGTATCCAGGATTACATCCAGGCCGGCGACTGCTATCAGGTCAACTTTGCCCAGCGCTTTCGCGCACCCTGCATGGGGGATCCCTGGGCAGCCTATTGCGCCCTGCGCGAAGCCTGCCCCACGCCGTTTTCCGGGTTCCAGAGCTTGCCCGATGACGGTGCGGTACTGAGCCTGTCACCGGAACGCTTTGTGCGCATCAGCGAACGCCAGGTCGAGACCCGCCCGATCAAGGGCACCCGCCCTCGCGGCGTAACACCTGCAGAAGATGCCGCCAACGCCGCCGAGTTGCTCGCCAGCCCCAAGGACCGCGCAGAAAACCTGATGATCGTCGACTTGCTGCGCAACGATCTCGGTCGCAATTGCCGCATCGGCTCAGTGAAAGTGCCAGAGCTGTTCAGCCTGGAAAGCTACCCCAACGTGCACCACCTGGTGAGCAGTGTCACCGGTGTACTGGCCGACGACAAAGACGCCCTCGACCTGATCGCCGGCAGCTTCCCCGGCGGCTCCATCACCGGCGCGCCGAAGATCCGCGCGATGCAGATCATCGACGAGCTAGAGCCCACCCGCCGCGGGTTGTATTGCGGCTCGCTGGTCTACCTGGACGTGCGCGGCGAGATGGACAGCTCCATTGCCATCCGCAGTTTGCTGGTCAAGGACGGGCAGGTGTGTTGCTGGGGTGGCGGTGGAATTGTGGCGGATTCGCAGTGGCAGGCTGAGTATCAGGAGTCGCTGACGAAGGTGCGGGTGTTGTTACAGACTTTGGAAAGTTTGTAGGGCCTGTACCGGCCCTATCGGGGCAAGCCCCCTCCCACCTTCGACCGCGCCGCGATCAAAGGTGGGAGCTGGCTTGCCTGCGATGGGGCAATCAGTCGCGTCGCATAACTTACAGGCTCAACTGCCGATTCGACGCCTTGATAAACTCTTTCTTCAAGTCTTCAAACGTATGCACCGCCGGGAACTGCGGGAATTCGCGAATCACATTCTCCGGCGCATGGAACAGAATCCCACGGTCCGCTTCCCCCAGCATGGTGGTGTCGTTGTACGAATCACCGGCAGCGATCACGCGGTAGTAGAGGCTTTTGAACGCCAATACCGACTGGCGCTTGGGGTCTTTCTGGCGCAACTGGTAGCTTACCACCCGATCATTTTCATCAGTGATCAAGCGGTGGCACAGCAAGGTCGGGAAACCCAGCTGGCGCATCAGCGGTTGGGAGAATTCGTAGAAGGTGTCGGACAGGATCACCACCTGGAAGCGTTCGCGCAGCCAGTTGACGAACTCGACGGCCCCGTCCAACGGTTTGAGCGTAGCAATCACCGCCTGGATATCGGCCAGTTTGAGCCCGTGCTCGTCGAGGATGCGCAGGCGCTGCTGCATCAGCACGTCATAGTCGGGAATGTCGCGTGTGGTGGCGCGCAGGGATTCAATACCGGTTTTTTCGGCGAAGGCGATCCAGATTTCCGGAACCAGCACCCCTTCCAGGTCAAGACAGGCAATTTCCACAAGACACTCCATTGGATTTATTAGTTGAGCGGGCAAAAGGACTGCCGAACTCTAGCGACTCAAGCACGCCGCCGCAACGCACGGCAGATTTTGATACCATCGCCGCCTATAGAGCGCTCAGCGCCACTGACCTGTAGGAACCGTCCTGATGAACCAAGCCTTCGACGTCGCTGAACTCGCCGCGACTTATGCCAACAAGTCTGCACAGGATATTCTCAAGCTGGCGTTCAGCCAGTTCGGCGATGACCTGTGGATTTCCTTCAGCGGTGCCGAGGATGTGGTGCTGGTGGACATGGCCTGGAAGCTGAACAAGAACGTCAAGGTATTCAGCCTCGACACTGGCCGTCTGCACCCGGAAACCTACCGGTTTATCGAGCAGGTGCGCGAGTTCTACAAGATCGACATCGAACTGATCTCGCCGGACCAGAGCAAGCTGGAACCCTTCGTCAAGGAAAAGGGCCTGTTCAGCTTCTATAAGGACGGCCATGGCGAATGCTGCGGCATCCGCAAGATCGAACCGCTGCGCCGCAAGCTCGCAAGTGTAAGTGCCTGGGCCACCGGCCAGCGCCGCGACCAGAGCCCCGGCACCCGCAGCCAGGTGGCTGCGCTGGAAATCGACACGGCTTTCTCCACCCCCGAACGTACCCTGTACAAGTTCAACCCGCTGGCGCAGATGACCAGCGAAGAGGTGTGGGGTTACATCCGCATGTTGGAGTTGCCTTACAACAGCCTGCATGAGCGCGGCTTTATCAGCATCGGCTGCGAGCCCTGCACCCGCCCGGTATTGCCGAACCAGCATGAGCGCGAAGGTCGCTGGTGGTGGGAAGAAGCCACGCAGAAGGAATGCGGGCTGCATGCGGGGAATATCATCAGCAAGGCCTGAGGCCTGGCAAACTGGTGAGGTAAAAATGTGGGAGGGGGCTTGCTCCCGATAGCGGTGGGTCAGTTGCAGATTTTCTGACTGATATACCGCTATCGGGAGCAAGCCCCCTCCCACATTTTGTTTTGTGCGCAGCATAAAATGTACACAACCTTGTAACCATCGGTGCCATTTTTGTGTGCAACTCATATTCGAGCGCACCAAAACGTAACATTCATCTCTGCTAGTCCCCACACCCCCGAATCACGCTACTCCCAATCAAAAATAAATACCTGTTCAAACGGTCAATTTATATTGCTTTCAATTCAGTAGTTTATTTAAAAATACTATAAAAAAGAAATTATCCCCGTTTTTCATATAACGAAAACTGGCACGCATGTGGCTTAGTGAAAAGTACGCTTTGTATACAATCAATACAAAACCTACATACACTTTGCCATCCGCCGCTTTGCTGCCGATGCGCTGGAGCCTGCCGGAATGCGTACAAGTCTTTCGAGCAATATCGCGCTGGATCTGCCCTCCTCCACCCTCCACCCCGAGGCTGCAAGCCCCGGCCCCCTGGTCCTCAGCCCGCGCCTGCACAACAAGGACCTGGCCCCCACCAAAATCGAGGGCCGACGCTGGGGGCGCTATAGCATCTTTGCGCTGTGGACCAATGACGTGCACAACATCGCCAACTATTCGTTTGCCATCGGCTTATATGCATTGGGCTTGGGCGGCTGGCAAATATTGCTGTCCCTGGGGATCGGCGCGGCGCTGGTGTACTTCTTCATGAACTTGTCGGGGTACATGGGACAGAAGACCGGTGTGCCGTTTCCCGTGATCAGCCGCATCAGTTTCGGTATCCACGGGGCGCAGATTCCAGCATTGATCCGGGCGGTGATTGCGATTGCCTGGTTTGGTATCCAGACGTACCTGGCGTCGGTGGTTTTCCGTGTATTGCTGACGGCGATTCATCCGGGCTTTGCCGACTATGACCACAACTCGATCCTGGGCCTGTCGAGCCTGGGCTGGGCGTGTTTTGTCGCGATCTGGCTGGTGCAGTTGGTGATCCTCGCCTATGGCATGGAAATGGTACGCCGCTATGAAGGCTTCGCCGGGCCGGTGATTTTGCTTACGGTGGCTGCGTTGGCCGGCTGGATGTACTTCCAGGCGGGCGGGCATATCGCCTGGTCGATCCGTGAACCGCTGAGCGGCGGCGAGATGTGGCGCAATATCTTTGCCGGTGGCGCGCTGTGGCTGGCGATCTACGGCACCTTGATCCTCAACTTTTGCGACTTCGCCCGCTCTTCGCCCTGCCGCAAGACCATCCAGGTCGGCAATTTCTGGGGCCTGCCGGTGAATATCCTGGTGTTCGCCGCCATTACCGTGCTGCTGTGCGGCGGCCAGTTCCAGCTCAATGGCCGAGTGATCGAGAGCCCGACCGAAATCATCGCGGCAATCCCCAATACCTTCTTCCTGGTGCTCGGTTGCCTGGCCTTCCTGATCGTCACCGTGGCGGTGAACATCATGGCCAACTTCGTCGCCCCGGCCTTTGTGCTGAGCAACCTGGCGCCCAAGTACCTGAACTTTCGCCGCGCCGGGTTGATCAGCGCCTTCGTGGCGGTGCTGATACTGCCGTGGAATCTCTACAACAGCCCGCTGGTGATTGTGTACTTCCTTTCTGGCCTGGGCGCGCTGCTGGGGCCGTTGTACGGGGTGATCATGGTCGATTACTGGCTGATCCGTAAAAGCCAGGTGGACGTGCCGCAGCTGTATAGCGAAGACCCCAATGGCGTTTATTACTACAGCCGGGGGGTGAATATGCGCGCCGTGGCGGCGTTTATTCCTGCGGCGGTGATCGCCATCCTGCTGGCGCTGTTGCCAGGGTTTGCCAGCGTTTCACCGTTCTCCTGGCTGTTCGGCGCCGGCATCGCAGGGTTGCTGTACCTGCTGATCGCCAAGCGTCAGCCGCACTACGCCGATGTCAGCGGCGAAAGCATTGCCGTCGATAACGTCAGTCATTAAACAAGGACTCTCCATGCGTATCCTCGTGGTCAACGTCAACACCACCGAATCCATCACCGACACCATTGCCCAGCAAGCACGGGCCGTGGCTTCACCGGGCACCGAGATTGTCGGGCTCACCCCGTACTTCGGCGCAGAATCGGTGGAAGGCAATTTTGAAAGCTATCTGGCAGCCATCGCCGTGATGGATCGGGTAATGGCCTACGACCAGCCCTTTGATGCGGTGATCCAGGCCGGCTATGGCGAACATGGCCGTGAAGGCCTGCAGGAGCTGCTCAATGTGCCGGTGGTGGATATCACCGAGGCGGCAGCCAGCATCGCGATGTTCCTGGGGCACGCCTACTCGGTGGTGACGACCCTGGACCGCACTGTGCCGCTGATTGAAGACCGGCTGAAACTCGCCGGCCTCTACCAGCGTTGCGCTTCGGTGCGCGCCAGCGGCATGGCAGTGCTGGAGCTGGAAGAAGACCCGCTGGGCGCCATGGAAGCCATCGTGCACCAGGCGGAACTGGCCATTCGCGACGACAAGGCCGAGGTGATCTGCCTGGGCTGCGGCGGCATGGCCGGGCTGGATGAGCAGATTCGCAAACGCACCGGAGTGCCGGTGGTGGACGGGGTGACGGCGGCGGTGATGGTTGCCGAGTCGTTGGTGAGGTTGGGGTTGTCGACGTCCAAAGTCAGGACGTATGCGGCACCCAGGCCTAAGAAAGTCATAGGTTGGCCCGGTAAGTTCGGCCACTGAAGATCAAATGTGGGAGGGGGCTTGCTCCCGATAGCGGTGTATCAGCCAGCTTATCTATAGCTGGCCCACCGCAATCGGGAGCAAGCCCCCTCCCACATTTTGATCACTACAAGGTGTTAGATGGCACTGAATCTTTGGCCTAACTGCTGCTCGGCAAACTGCTCGATGATGAAATCCACAAACGCCCGAGTCTTGCCTGGCAGCAGTTTATGTTCGGCGTAGTAGATGCAAATATTGCCGTCGTTCACATACCAGTCCGGCAATACCCGCAGCAACTTGCCGCTCGCCAGCCAGGGTACGGCAAACGGCATGCTCACCAGCGCAACGCCCAAGCCCTGTTCGGCGCAGATGCAGGCGGCCTGCGAGTCGCTCATGGTCATGCGCGGTTTGAGACTCAGCGGGCCGTGCTCGCCATTGCGATGAGTCAGTTGCCAGGAGCGCACTCGCCCGGTTTGCGGTGAGCGAATCAGGATGCCGTCGCAGTGCTCCAGGTCTTCTGGCTGCAACACCGCTGGGCGTGCCGCCAAATAGTCAGGCGATGCCACCAGCACGCGGTGAGCCGGCGTCAGCTTGCGTGCCACCACGCCTTGGGGCAACTCAAAGCCGCCGCCAAGGGCCGCGTCAAAGCCCTGGCCAATCAGATCGACCTGGCGATTGTCGAAATGCCAATCCGGGCTGATATCGGGGTAGCGTTTCAGAAACTCCCCCAGCAGCGGCACGATATACAAACAGCCGACCACCGTGCCCATGCTGACCTTGAGCGTGCCCACCGGTCGCCCTTCGGCGCTGGCCAGGTTGGCCACAGCATTCTGGATAGTGGTGAGGCTGGCGCTGACCTCTTCCAGGAATAACTTGCCGGCTTCAGTCAACGTAAGCCGCCGAGTGCTGCGCTGAAACAGCCGCACACCCAGGCGCGCTTCCAGTTTGGCGACACTTTTGCCCACGGCTGCGGGCGTCAGGCTCAGGTGCCGGGCCGCCTCGGCAAAGCTGCCACCCTCGGCGCTGCGCACAAAGCATTCGATACTACCAAAGCTCTCCATATCGGCCACTCTAAACTTTTGGTTTACACAGACTATAGCAATCACGGTCTACCGGCGTACCGGAGGCAGGTCGATACTCAGCCCATCAACTACTTGGAGATCGACATGACCACACAAAACCTCACCGGCAAAGTCGCCCTGATTCAAGGCGGTTCCCGCGGCATCGGCGCCGCCATCGTCAAGCGCCTCGCCGCGCAGGGTGCTGCAGTCGCCTTTACCTACGTCAGTTCGGCCGCCAAGGCCCAAGCGTTGCAGCACGACGTGATCAGCGAAGGCGGCAAAGCCCTGGCGATTCAAGCCGACAGCGCCGATGCCACGGCAATTCGCAATGCCGTCAACGCCACGGTCGATGCGTTTGGGCGCCTGGATATCCTGGTGAACAACGCAGGCGTGCTGGCCATCGCGCCGCTGGAAGACTTCAAGCTGGAGGACTTCGACCAGACCCTGGCAATCAACGTGCGCAGCGTATTTATCGCCACCCAGGAAGCCGCCAGGCACATGGGCGAAGGTGGCCGCGTAATCAATATCGGGAGCACCAACGCCGAGCGTATGCCCTTCGGTGGTGGCGGGCCTTATGCCATGAGCAAGGCGGCGCTGGTGGGGTTGACCAAGGGTTTGGCGCGGGATCTGGGGCCACGGGGTATCACCATCAACAACGTGCAGCCCGGGCCGGTGGATACCGATATTAACCCGGCGAACAGTGAGTTTGCCGAAAGCTTGATCGGGTTGATGGCGGTGGGCAGGTATGGGCACGTGGAGGAGATTGCCAGCTTTGTGGCGTATCTGGCCGGGCCGGAAGCCGGGTATATCACGGGCGCCAGCCTGACCATCGATGGTGGTTTCAGCGCCTGATTTTGCAAAACCGCAAACCAAATGTGGGAGCGGGCTTGCCCGCGAAGGCGGTGTGTCAGTGCCACATCTGTCACTGCACTACCGCTTTCGCAGGCAAGCCAGCTCCCACATTTTTGACCGCGCGGGGTCAGGCCATGGGGGGCAAGCCGTAGGCGGCCAAATCAAAGTCGGCGAGCTTGCGAATAATCTGGTCAGCATGTTGGTACTTGCTGTCCGCCATGGCCTCATCGGGCACGGCGATGGCGGTCATGTTGGCAGCCTTCGCCGCAGTCACGCCGAACGGCGAATCTTCGAACACCAGGCAATCCTCAGGCGCCACACCCAGACGGCGCGCAGCCGTGAGGAAGATATCCGGCGCCGGCTTGGCCGCACCGACTTCCGGGTCGTCGGCAGTGACGATGGTGTCGAACAGGCCAAACCATTCGCGGTGCAAGGTGGTCTTGTGGCCAAACGAGTTACGCGATGAACTGGTGCCCACCGCAATCGGGATATTGTGCGCCTTCAGATGCCGCACCAACGCTTCAGCGCCCGGCATACCCAGGGCCTTGGGAAAGCGCTCGCTCATCAACGGCTCGCGAATTTCCAGAAACTGCGCGGGCGTGATCGGCAAATCCAGCGCCTTGACCACGTAATCGGCCAGATCCTGAGCGCCTCGCCCGATGATGTGCTGCTTGATACCCCAGTCATAGGTACGGCCATAGCGCTCGGCGATGATCTGCGTGACTTCGGTGTAGATGCCTTCGGTATCCAGCAACAACCCGTCCATATCGAAAATCACGGCTTTGATCGGGACAGCGGTACGCGGTGCATTCATCACGATACAACCTTGGGGCAAGGACTAAATGGATTCAGCACAATAACGGCCACCCTTGCCGGCGAGCAACCCTTTAGACTGTTTGCCCCTCCTTTCGAAGTGCCCACAATGCTCTACCGACTCGTCGCCGACGGCCTCGTGCTGTTTCACCTGACCTTTATCCTGTTCGTACTGTTCGGTGGCCTGCTCGCCCTGAAATGGCCCAGGGTAATGTGGCTGCACTTGCCCGCCGTGGCCTGGGGGATCGCGGTAGAGGTGCTGCACCTGCCCTGCCCCCTCACCCGCTGGGAAAACCTGTTTCGTCACCTGGCCGGGCAAGACGGTTATGGCGGTGGGTTTATCGAGCACTACATCCTGACGCTGATCTACCCCGCCGGGCTGACGGCGAATATTCAACTGCTGCTGGGGGCGGTGGTGATATTGATCAACGCCGTGGTGTATGGGCGGTTGATCCGGAGTTTGCTAACACGCAGAAGCGCATAACCTTCAGACCCGAGCTTGATCGCCTGGGCGCACGCACAAGCCTGAGCATGAAACCTGGGCAGATTGTTTTCAATCTGCCAACCGAGCGCTTAAAGTGTCGCCCCCTCGGGAATTGAATCTCGAGGTTGAGTCCATGGAGTTTCAAGTGAAATACGTCAGTAAAGCAGTTGCAGCAGCGGTTCTTGGTTTCACCCTGGCAGGTTGCACCGGCACCGCCATGAAAACCCAGCAATACGACGCCAGCCAATACACCGTCCTCGGCCACAGCGAAGCCAGCGCCACCGGCATCATGCTGTTGGGCGTCATCCCAATCGGCCAGAACAACCGCTTCGTACGCGCTCAGGATGCAGCCATCAAAGCCAAAGGCGGCGACGCGCTGATCAACACCCAAGTGCAAGAAAAGTGGTTCTGGGCCTGGGTATTGAACGGCTACACCACCAAGATTTCCGGTGATGTGATCAAGCTGAAAACCGCGCAATAAAGTATGAAACTGCCAGGGCGCTGACCCCGGCAAGCGACGTATCATGGGCCTGACCTTCGAGGATGGCCCATGAACATCAGCATCATTTACGCCCTCGTGGCCGCCGCCCTGTTCGGCGCCAGCACTCCGCTCGCCAAAAGCCTCGGCCTGGGCCTCTCGCCTATATTGCTGGCCGGCCTGCTTTACCTGGGCAGCGGCATTGGCCTTGCCGGCGTACGTCTGATCCGTGATCGCGGCTGGGAACCTACCGGGCTGACCCCATCGCAATGGCCCTGGCTGCTCGGCGCCATAGCCTTCGGCGGCATCCTCGGCCCCGTCGCCCTCATGTTCGGCCTGATTCGCACCGCCGGCGCCACCGCCTCCTTGATGCTCAACCTCGAATCAGTGCTCACCGCCGTGATCGCCTGGGTCGTATTCAGAGAAAACGCAGATCGGCGCATCGTGCTCGGCATGGTCGCCATTGTGCTGGGCGGCGTGGTGTTGTCATGGACGGGCGCCGGCGGCGGCAGCCAGGACTGGACCGGGCCGCTCGCCATTGCGCTGGCGTGTTTGTGCTGGGGGATAGATAACAACCTGACGCGCAAGGTGTCGGCGTCTGACGCGCTCTTTATCGCAGGTGCCAAAGGTTTGATTGCGGGGCTGGTGAATTGCAGTTTGGCGCTTTACCTCGGGGCGCAGATTCCGGGGGTGGCGCAATTGGCGCCGATCCTGGTGGTGGGGTTCCTCGGCTATGGCATCAGCCTGGTGATGTTCGTGCTGGCGCTACGTGGGCTGGGCAGTGCGCGCACCGGGGCTTATTTCTCCACGGCACCCTTCCTCGGTGCCGCAGTGGCGCTGCTGGTATTTGGCGAGTCGGTGACCGTGGCGTTCTGGATTGCTTCGGCGCTGATGGCCGCGGGCGTGTGGCTTCACCTGACGGAGCGCCATGCCCATGAGCATGTGCATGAGGCAACGGAACATGGGCATTGGCATGTGCATGATGAGCATCATCAGCATGAGCATGGGTTTGAGTGGGATCCGGCGCAGCCTCATAGCCATGTGCATGTGCATGCGGTGATGAAGCACAGCCATGCGCATTTTCCGGATGTGCATCATCGGCATAGGCATTGAGCGCGGTGCGGATGTATCAGGGCGGCTCTATTGGCCGCCCTGGTGGAGAACAGGCCCGTTTAAGCGTGGTGGCCCGTGTAACCTTTATGCTCATACTCCCACCCCCTACATGCCAACCCGACATGCTTGGGAATAAGCGCAGCACCACTGCTGTACGCGGTGATAGTCCTACGAGAAAAGCCCAGTTCAACAGCAGCTGCGGAAAGGGATAAATTGTTACTGAGCATCCACTTTCTGAAATCCTGGGTCAGCATGACCTCACCAGATTGCTCCAACGCCAGACGGTGCAACGTGACAGCGGACAGTTCTAGGTTATTACCCCATGTCACATCAAAGCCCCACTCACCAACTTCCACTTGGCTGAATAGCGCCAAATCCAAGAGTGGTGTGAGGACAGGAAAAGTATTTATAAGATCGGTGAGGTCAACAGTGTGTCGCTTACCGTTGCTCCATTCGATCTCTAAGGCATGCTTGCCGGCAACTGGTTGCACAGCAGAAATACGAAGCTTGCTGGTCATATGTCAGTCCCTCCGGTTTTGTTCATCCCATACCCGCTTAAGATCAGCGATATGAGCTTTTGCCCAAAGCAGGGCAGCTTTCAAGGCTTTCTTCTCGGCGCCTGTGCCGAGCACAACAAGCCCTTCTAGCAGAAATGTGGGGCTCCCGTTTCAAAATCGCAATGTCTATAGTCACCCGGTCGCCCATACGGCGGCCGGGTTTGGCGACTCGAAAACAAGACGGAACGTAGACGACGTTATTTTCATACGGCTGCCATTTTTGGCGGTTTAGCGTGAAAAGAGCTCATTGTTTTTATATTTGTCTTGTGGAGTTACACATGAACCAATACATAGCCCTCACCAGCAACGACAGCGCCACACCTGCCCTTTTTGTCGATACCACCGTGCCATTGGAAATACTCCTCGACGCTGCGACCTATCGAGTTCGTGCCGTTACACAAGTCCTTGAGAACCTCGCACTACGCAGTGAGATCAGTAGTGATGCGGTTGTACTCAGTGATTTTGCGTTGCTTTGTTCCATCTCTTTGCGCGACGGCTGCGATTTGCTGGACGTCATAGGAAGGCGAATGGATATGCCAAGCGCGTGATCTGATAAAGCTGGACTTTTCAAACCCTAGAAATCACAAAACCCCTGGTTTCTCTCGAAACCAGGGGTTTTGTTTACATCGAATTTGGCGGTGAAGGAGTCCGCCAAATTAAAGTCCACCAGAAACTCAATAAGCCTTACAACCCTTTATATTTAGGCACTTTTAAGCCTATCATCGTCTCAAGACATCCACCAAAATTCGCCACCTTCCTAGCCTTTGTGGGGGAACAAATGGGGGAACAATATAGTTAAAGGATATTCCCATGGGAAAGCTGACCGCTAAGCAAATTGAAAATCTGACGACCCCGGGTACCTACGAGGACGGAGATGGCCTACGTCTCCTGATCAAGCCCAATGGGAAAAAATACTGGGTACTGCGCTTCCAGCTCTCCGGAAAGCGCAGGGAGATGGGGTTAGGCACCTATCCTGCAATCGGCCTAAAGGAGGCTCGACAAAACAGCAGCGACAAGCGCCGTTTACTGCGCGATGGTATTGACCCCTTACAGGCCCGTGACGATGAACGAGCGGCACAGGTGGCCGCTGAGCAGCAACGTAAAAGCAGGTCCATCACGTTCCAGGACGTGTCAGTTGATTACATAGAGGCTCATCGTGCTGGCTGGAAAAACGTCAAACACGCCCAGCAGTGGACTAACACACTAGCTACTTACGCCGCTCCCGTCATCGGTGACCTCGCCACCAACCAGATCACCACCGAGAACATCCTTGAAATTCTAAAACCCATCTGGGGCAGCAAAGCCGAAACAGCTAGTAGGGTTCGCAACAGAATCGAACTAGTGCTCGATGCCGCCAAAGCGCGTGGACTACGAGACGGTGAAAATCCAGCACGCTGGCGTGGACACCTCGACAAGCTGCTGCCACCGAGTTCCAAGGCTAAACGTACCCAAAACCACCCAGCATTACCCTACTCGGAATTGTCTCGTTTCATACCGGCACTTGAAAGTGTCGAAGGACAATCCGCCTGCGCACTCAAAATGACAATTCTCACCGCCTGCCGAACCAGCGAGGTTCTTGAAGCCGACTGGAGTGAGGTTGATTTGAAATCCAAGCTATGGACGATCCCAGCGGTGCGAATGAAAGCGGGAAAAATTCATACCGTGCCGCTATCTGATGCGCTCATCGCACTGCTCGAAGCTCTCCCACGAATCAAAGGTAGCTCGTTGCTGTTTCCAGGGGCTCGTAAAGGTCGGCCCATTAGCAATATGTCCATGCTAATGACTTTGCGCCGCATGGATCAAAAGGACCTGGATGATGGCGGCAAGGGCTGGCGCGATAGCAATGACAAAGTCATTACTGCTCACGGGTTTCGCAGCACATTCAGGGACTGGGCTGCTGAATGTACTCCCCATGCACGCGAAGTCTGCGAGATGGCTTTGGCTCACGTTGTCGCCAACGGCGCCGAGGCGGCCTACTGGCGCAGTGACTTGCTAGAAAAGCGCCGTATACTGATGTCAGATTGGGCAGACTTTGTAAATATAAACGCCAATAAAGTAATCATTCAGTGAGAATATCGCTCCGATGGGCAGTCAAACACTAATAATCTCACCACGTCTTATTGCAACTCATTCCCTGTGAAGCGTCGACATTCTCAGTTAGCATTCTGAAGCTATTCTGAGCCCCGCACTTGACATCATTAGCAGCAGACGACGATAAGCTAGGACCTTCCGGCAGCCCACAAATAACTGTACGTAGGCCAACATTCGACCACGCCAAATATCAAAAGATGCGCTATAGAACCTATCTACTCATATCAGATGCAGTGATATGATTTTTTCTGCTGAACACCAAGCCACAAGCGACGTCGCTAATATTTTAGGGGGCGTAGGGCGTTCAAACAGGAGGCATTGAGTACTGGATAGATGTTACGGCCGAAGAGAAGCAGCGGCCCTACACCTTGATGAGCCCGCCGGGGGCAGGCTACTTAGAAGTCTAAAGTTTCCAAAATATTGCTTAACTTCAATAGCAAGGGGCATAGCGGCTTATATACTAGGTATTTTGCATAGTCATGGATAACACTCTTGAAAATGCAAATAAACTAAATGGCAACAGGTGTGTAAGCGGCTCGCGCACAAGTTGAAAAAATCCAAGTCTGGGCGTCTGTCGCGAGTGGTGACGCGCGCGGCGTGATCCCTCTGGGGCCATTTTAGGTTTGCGGGAGTGCACGCCGTGGGGAAAATCAAAAAAAGATTTAATAAGTCAGCGCAACGTGTCGCCTTGTTGATTTCAGCAGGCACTCATCGCCAGCACTTTTTTATAACCTTTAAGGAACACGCCCCATGGCCCTGACTATCCACACCAACTACTCCTCGCTGTTGACCCAAACCAATCTCAACAAAACCAACAACGCCCTGGCCGTGAACCAACAGCGCCTGGGCACAGGTCTGCGTATCAACTCCTCATCCGACGATGCCGCCGGCCTGCAAATCGCCACCCGGTTGAGCGCTCAGACCAAAGGCATGGCCGTGGCCATGCGTAACGTCAGCGATGCCTCTTCGCTGCTGCAGACCGCCGATGGCGCCTTTGGAGAAATGACCGATATCCTGCAGCGCATGAAAGACTTGGCCACCCAATCGGCGAACGGCACGAACAGCGACGACGACCGCAAATCGATGCAGGCCGAGTACGACGAGCTAGGTAAAGAACTGTTCAATATCATGGAGAACACCGCTTACGCCGGGGAGAAGCTGTTTGGCAATGACGGTACCACTGGCAAACTCGGCAGTGCCGTGCAATTCCAGATCGGTGCTACCGCCGCCGAAACCCTGGAGCTGGATGTATCGACCTCAACTGCCGCCCTGGCTACTGCTTTGACTGGCCTGTCCGCGAGTTATTCAGCCACCCCGGCCGCAGGTACAGAAATCGCTACTGGCGCTGATGCCAATACTGCAATTGACGGCCTGAGCGCCGCCTTGGACAACGTCGGAGAACTGCGCGGACAGTTCGGCGCCAATATCAATCGCCTGAACCACACCGCCAACAACCTGGCCAACATGAAAGACAACACCGAAATGGCCCGCGGCCGAATCATGGATGCTGACTTCGCCAGCGAAAGCTCGATGATGAGCAAGAACTCGATGCTGTTGCAGTCGGGCATCTCGATGCTCAAGCAAACAGCACAAATGCCAGGCATGGTTATGTCGCTGCTGGGCTAAGTTACAGCGTTTCACCCGGCAGGACGCCACCCCAGGACAGCCCCCGAATGGATTCGGGGTTTTTTTTTGGCCTGATGAAAACACCCGCGGCGAGGAACTTAAGAAATTTCTTGCATAAAACGCAGAGTCAAAATGGAAAAATCCCACTCCCAAATCCGATAACTCCCTGAACCTTGATGAACATACCCTCTGCGAACATTAAGACTGGTCACTCAGAGCAACCGGCGTATTTCTGCCCAGTGCTGTACAAACTGACCCTGTTCAAGAGTGAAACCACCCAAAGCATCGATCTGGGTTTCTCAGGTGGTCGCCTGCTGGAGCGGCTGATTCAGGAACCTGGCCAAGTGATAGACCGGCAAACCCTAGTCGCCCATGCCTGGAATGACCGCGTGGTCGGGCCCGGCAGCCTCAATCAGCAGGTTTATACTCTGCGCAAAATTCTCGGCGACGAAAAAGACCGGCAGATCATTCAGACCGTGGCCCGCCGTGGCTACCGGTTTAACCCGGCGTTCCTGATCGACGCTCCGGCGGCGAGCGCCGCGCCGACGACCGGCGTCCAAACGGCGGACAGCAGCGTCCCGACGGTGCGTTTGGGAAAGCGCCGCAAGTGGACTCTGGGCATGATTTCAGCGACGGTGCTGGTGGCAAATTTCTTCATCACTCTGCCGACCCAGCTCTATGCGAGCCGCCAGCAGGTTGGTGAACACAGCGTGGTGTATGTGGAAAGCCAGCAGCCTCAATTGCAGAAGCTGATCCAGCATACCCATTCGTTGAGCCAGCGAATCCTCAGTTTGAGTGATCAACCGGTGGAGCTGGCCATCGTCGGCGGGGAGAACGGTTACTACCATATCTACTGCTCGCCGCAAGGTCGCGATAGCCAAGGCCCTCCAGATAGCCTTTTTCATTACCTTCCTGGAACCCATCGGCGACGGCACGCTGCAAAGCAATCGGATCATCGCTCCACTGAGGGGCCTCACGGTCCGGCAGCGGCGGGAACCGATAGGGCCGCCAATCACGGCCGTTGCCCCTGATCACTTTGATTGACACGCGCTACTCCTCACTCGACGGTTTGCTCACGGAACAGTTGCACGGCCAGGCCGCCTTCGGTGGCCATCTCTCTCACCACGCCCATGATTTCCTTGCGCACTTGCTCGACCCGGCTCAATGGCACCGGGCCCTGTCGGCGGTTCTGCGCTTCCATTTGCTGCATCTGGCGGCGCGGCATGGCGCCCTGGATGGCCTTGACCAACGCCGGTTCGGCGCCCTTGAGCGCCACCACCCACTCACTCAAGGGAATGGCTTCCAGCAACGCCTGGAGCACTTCGTCGCTCTGGCACGAGAGGATGAAGAAGTCGTACATCTCGTCCTCAATGCGCTCGACCAAGCTGTTGTCGTGGGCACGCAACAACTCGAACATCTGGTCACGATCGCCCTTGTAGCGGTTGAGGATATCCGCCGCTTGCTTGACCCCACGCACTTGCGAGCCCTGGTTGGAGAGCACCGACAAACTGCGCTCGATCAGCAGCTCCAGCTCCTGGATCACATCGCTGTTGATTTCATTGAGATTGGCAATGCGATACAGCAGTTCGTCCTGGCGCCAGCTGGGCATGCTTTCCAGCACTTGGCTGGCCATGCCCGGTGGCAGGAAAGCCAAGAACACCGCTTGCATCTTCCAGGTGGTTCTGCACAACACGGTACAGCGTCACCAAGTCGCCGTTGATATCGTTGAGAACCTCACCCCCAAGCGCGCAGCCAAAGCGATGCAGTACCTGTGCAATGGCTACACGATGAGTCTGGAAGAAGTGATCAATGGCGCATTGTTCGAATCGCAAAACGATGAAATGGTCATCGTACGCGACATTGAACTGTATTCATTGTGTGAGCATCACATGCTGCCCTTCATCGGCAAGGCTCATGTAGCCTACATCCCTACCGGAAGGGTGCTGGGCCTATCGAAGGTGGCCAGAGTGGTGGATATGTTCGCTCGTCGCCTACAGATCCAGGAAAACCTGACCAAACAAATTGCCGATGCCATTCAGTACATCACCGATGCCGCCGGCGTGGCGGTGGTAATTGAAGCGAAGCACATGTGCATGATGATGCGGGGCGTGGAGAAACAAAATTCGGTGATGACCTCATCCGTGATGCTGGGCGCCTTTCGCGAATCCTCCTCTACGCGTCACGAGTTCCTGCAACTGATAGGGCGACGGGGTTAACACCAAAAAATCGCATCAGACCGCAGGAGAGCCTAGATGAACAGTCCCTTGACGATGAACTCCCTTAGTGAAGGCTATCGTGCACTCGTAACAGGCGCCAGTGGGGCGCTCGGCTCGGCGTTTTGTGAGTTGCTCAATCAGGATCCACGGTGTGCGTATGTTCGTGAGTTAGGGCGCAACAGTGTTCCCTGCCTCGACTTGGAGGATGCCGACAGTATCGCCAAAGCGGCAGCCGAATTGACTGAAGAAGCACCGTATCAGTTGATCCTGCATGCCGCAGGTCTGCTTCATCGCGACGAAATATAGCCTGAAAAAAGTTACTCCGCTATTGAAGCAGACGCTTTGCAGTCGGTATTTCAAGTCAACACGTTTGGGCCAGCTCTGGTTTTGCGTCACTTCCTGCCGTTGCTGGACGCTCATGGCGCAATGGCGATGCTCTCTGCCAAGGTAGGTAGCATCGGCGATAACCGCCTGGGCGGTTGGTACGCCTATCGTGCCTCCAAGGCAGCACTGAACATGCTGATTAAAACGGCGGCCATAGAACTGGTAAGAATGCGACCTCAGAGCCGACTGCTGAGCCTTCACCCTGGTACAGTTGTATCAGCACTGTCTCAACCTTTTCGAGGTGCATCTGCCGCCAGGCCGGCAAAGGTGGCCGCCTGTGAATTACTATCGCTGATCGACCGATTAGAGCCTGCTGACAGTGGTAATTTCTTCTCTTATAACGGAGAACGTCTTCCTTGGTAGGCCGGGAATGAAGATTGAATCTGCAGCCGCTGACTGGTTTATTACAGTCCCCCTCCACCATTTCACTGCGCTCTTGTGCAGCAGTGCGTCCATGATGAGACTTGTGATACATGTGAAGAGCGCATCGGGTCGCTGGTAATACCTTGGTAAGTCATAGAGATACTTTCAAATGATCTCGAAAACGCTCATAACCCCCACGTTGTCCTAGAATGATGTGAAATTCACCGAGCTCTGAAAATGATCGACGCAGAACTGCTGAAATTGATGGTTGAAACCTCCAATGATGGCATTGTAATTGCGGAGCAGGAAGGCGATGAAAACATCCTGATCTACGCTAACCCTGCCTTCCAGCGCCTGACGGGATACAGCGTTGACGAAATTCTTTATCAGGACTGCCGCTTCCTGCAGGGTGATGACCGAGACCAAACGGGCTTGGCTGTTATCCGAGAGGCGATAAAGATGCATGAGCCCTGCCGGCAAATCATTCGAAACTATCGTAAGGACGGTAGTGCCTTCTGGAATGAGCTGTCGATTACTCCGGTTTTTAACGAGGCGGATCAGCTCACCTATTACATCGGCATCCAGAAGGACGTCAGCGTCGAATTTGAGGCCAGCGAACGCGTGCGTGAACTTGAAGCGGAAGTCGCCAGCTTGAAAGCTCGCCTGGCTCTATAGCCATGTGAATCGCGCGAACGCTCATAACGCCTTAAATGGAGGAAGTCAGTCGCGTGTCAATGGTGCCGATCAGCACAGTGTTAAGGGCATGGGCGTTATGATTAGTTCAAAGTTGATGAGGCTCGTGAATTCTCAGCTAGCTGCCTGGGCCTCGCTCAGGGGTCAAGGTAAGCGAATACCTTCAACAGAATTCTGTTCCCATGGTGGGCATGGTGACCAAGCCTCCACGAGCTTATCGATGAAGAGTCGAATTTTTGGAGATAGGTGCCGCTTACTAGGGTAGATCACCCGAATAGGCTCTGCGGCCTCTGCATAGCCAGCGAGCAATTGAACAAGTTTGCCGCTCCTCAAATCGTCGTTCACCACGTAGGAAGGAAGAGTCGCGATACCCAGTCCAGCTACAGCTGACTGGTGTAATGACTCAGCACTGTCCATCTGTAGCCTTCCACCGTGAGTAACGGACACAGAGCTACCATTCACGCGAAAATTCCAAGGAAGCAATCTCCCACCGCTCACGAAATGCAGGCACTGGTGCTCGGATAAATCCTCCGGCGTTTTAGGCTCGGCATGCTCAGCCAAATATTTGGGGGAAGCGCAGGTAATCATTTGTTGGTAGGCCACAGTGCGCGTTAACAACCGAGAATCTTCCTTCGGTGGCCCGATGCGCATGGCCAAATCAAATCCCTCATCAATCAGGTCGACCAGCCTGTCAGAAAAGGTGACATCCACGCTCAAGGAGGGCCAGTCCTTAAGACAGCATTCAATGTGCTGAAGGACATGAAGTCTCCCTAACGCAACCGGCAGACTCATCCGAAGTCGCCCACTAGGTGTCGAACGACGAAACGCAAGGGCATCCTCCACGTCATCCAGATCCTGAAGAACGCCCACGCAGCGCTCATACAGAACCTGGCCGTCATCCGTCATGCTCAAGCTACGCGTAGTGCGATTCAGTAAACGTACCTGTAAACGAGCCTCGAGCCTGACTATCGACTTCCCCACTGCAGAGCGCGTAAGGCCAAGCTGTTTTGCCGCCGCAGTGAAGCTTCCAGCGTTTACCGAACTCACAAACGCGGCAATATCATTCAGGTTATGGAGTTCCATAAGGCCTCGATGGTCTCAACGTTCGGGCGGCTTAGCACCTGTTATGGGGAACCCTATTCCCCAATACTAAGCATAGTATCTCAATTAGCTAATCCACTCCCAACGATCAATTGAGGTCATTATGAACACTAAAGTCCAAGCAGCCGTCCAAACCTGGGCCAATAGCCTTAGCGATCTGGTACCCGTTCTTAAGGGAATCGATACCACCACTAAAATGAGCGACATCCGTGACTCTTACGCAAAAATGCTCGCGCAAAATCCAGCGCCAGATGGCGTTAAATTCGAAGCAGTCGACATGGGTGGCGTACCAGGCACACTGGTTACTCCGGACGAGATCAAAACCGACGCGGTCGTGATGTACATCCACGGCGGCGCCTACATTGTAGGACGTCCAGACGGCTACCACGGTATCGGCGGCAACTACGCGAAAATGCTCGGTGCTCGTGTGTACATGCCGGACTACCGCCTCGCTCCTGAGCACAAGTTCCCAGCATCAATTGACGACACATTGCGCGCTTACGAATGGTTGCTTGAGCAGAAAATCCCGGCTAACAAAATTGCGTTCTCTGGCGAGTCGGCTGGCGGCGCGATGGTTGTCAGCGTCATGGTCGCGGCTAAATCGAAAGGGCTTCCATTGCCTGCGGTTGGCTCCTCCATCTCACCATGGGCGAACCTTGAACACACCGGTGCTTCCATGAGCAACCGTGAAGGTCTGGATCCTCTGAACTCCAAGCCTGTCTTGGACATCCTCGCCAGAGCATTCCTAGGCGACACATTGGCCAATCATCCTCTGGCCTCACCTGTGTTCGCGGACGTCACCGGTCTTCCACCAATCTTGGTGCAGATCGGCGAGAACGAGCTGATGTTGAGTGATGCAATACGCCTTGCAAATCACCTGGCTGATAACCGAGTTCGCGTGAACCTGGAAGTATGGCCTGCGATGTTCCACGCCTGGCACTTCTACGCCACCATGCTGCCAGAAGGTCAGCAGGCTATGGAGAGTTCCGTTCGCTTCATCGAGGCTGGCTTGGCCGACGCTAACCGCTAAAACGCAGAACAACCGCGATAGCTTTCTAGGCTATCGTGGCTCTACCCGTATTTTCTAAGGCCCTCTAAGGCCCTCTGCCCACCCACTGCTAGTAGTCTGACAGCTCGCCTTTTCTAGATACGTATTCATTTCTTGTGCTGCGCTATGCTGAGTTTCCCTGAAGGAGGCCACATCAATGCCAAAGGAATACTCGTTGTCGGATGTGCTGGAAAGGATGTACCAAAATCAGCTCGCTCTCGAAGCTGCGCTCATGGAGCTGACCCTCCACGTAGAAGCCCACGGACATGCGGATGTAGGAAATAACGTACGTGGTGCTCTGGAGACAATAGGCGAGAACGCGGGCCACATAAGACAGGGCTTGGCGCGTCTCAGCAAGCTCCCATGACCCAGCCGTTTTTCGATTTTGATCTCAAACGCGTTTCCCGCACGCACTACATCACTGGCAAGGCTGCGATCAACTTTCCGCACGCTGGGAGTACAACTGGCGGTTGGCATTTTCTGTCGTACTTCAACAGAGATACGAGCGTGGCAAAAGTGTCGCTTGCAGGTATTCATTATCCTGATACCACAGACTTCTTTGGTGACGCTGGAATATGCGACGTTACCGACCAGTTGGCGAAGCTAGGCTGGGCATCAGAAGGCAAACGCTTCTTCATGGCCGATCATTACCGAGCGGCTTCCGACATGATCGTTAAGTGGACTCTAAGCGATTCTAAGCACAGCAATGTCGAGATGGCTGAGTGGTTTCCCTCGCTAGAGGACAGACAAATGCTCTTCACGCTTCTGGGAACCGGAAAACAGAAACTTCTCGATATGGGCAGACTGCAAAAACTTGAAGGTTGGATCAGCTCACAGTAAGCCCAACTTAGCAGGAAGTGTCACCAGGTTGGAGACACCTCCAACTCGTTCAGCGACGAAAAATGCGGTTGATCAGGATCAGCGCTGCAGCACCTATCGCGAGTGCAGTGACTGGTTTTTCTTTAACGAACGTGAATACGCTATCCAGTGTATCGCCGTAGGTTTTAGTCAGTTGTCCAGCTGCTTGATGCCCAGCACCTTCAGCTTCCATCTTCGAATCACCAATCAGCTTCCCGACCGCGCTCTGCGCCTTGCCGGCCAGCTTTTCTGCTACACCTTCTACCTGTTCGCTCTTCATGATTTACCAGACCTTCGTGTGTAAGTGGGAACTGAGAACCTACTTAACCCCGCAGCGAGGGATTACCTGCACATCGTTAGGGGCACGGGCCGGATGGTTAGTTCAATTTCCGTGAGTTTCAGGAGTCTTCCTCAAAGCTCGCACGCTGAAAATGCAGGCACGCGTTCGACGACTCAGCTGAAAGCTTGTGCTACGAGCTGATACCACTATGATTTTCGCCTGTTGCTGTCGTGTTGTGTCATCAGCAGCTTCTTCATGAGCAGCCCAACCGCGTGAGAACATCCTTCAAATGGACGTAAGGGCCATTATCATTCAGTCGCGCTGGATCAAACTCATGATCGCCGCTTCCCGTTTCCCGAAGCGAGATGAACGAAGCTAATGCGTTGGCATCTACTCGGATATGATTGAGGGCTGGCAACCGGATAACGTCATGACTGCAAACGAAGATTTGATTACTTGGAACACTCGCTGGCGTCTTGCTGGCGGCATTGTGTCCTGCAAGACATGCCATTCCCAGCAGCCTGAGACTCAACGAGGGAACGCTTTTGAGCACCTTCCGGGTTCTGGTTATGCTGGGCAGCACTGCACGCCGTGGGATGACCTAGACGTGATCTGCCAGAGCTTCAAACAAGACAAATAACCTGGAGGCTGGCTATTGACGACCGCTCGTCAGTAGCGCCAAAAAAAGAGGCGCTCCTGGGAGCGCCTCTCTATTCACTTTACTGCTCGCCAACCGGATTTGAATCGGCTAACTCCGTCCAGCAGATCATGATGTGTTTAACCACAAGTGATTAGCCATGAGCGGAGCTTTACCTAAACCCCAAAAAAACGAAGCGAAAGCGACATCCTTGTCGCCCAAGTGACTCTTTTCTATATCAAACCGAAGGGATACGACGGTTGGTCAGAGCCATGCGACCAACAAAGAAGCTCAGAGCCGCCCCCAAAAGAAGCATCGCCAATGTGCTCCACGCCGCGCGCGAAATTTGCTTGGCAGCAATCTCCCCAGCCTCACGAGCCTTTTGCTCAGCTTGCTGTTTCAACTCTTCAAATTTCTGCATTGCTTGCTGATAAGCCTGAGCGTAGTTATCAACGATCTGAGTTGCCTCCTCCTTACTCTTGCCGGTGCGGGCAGCAACAATGTTGACCAAAGCCTCTTTATCAGCAGCGTTGAGCGCCGGCTCACCGGAGGCTTTTACGCGCTCGAACCACTGCTTCAACTGTTCACCTGCCTGAGCAGGATTAGTAGCTGCATTGGACACTGATTGCTTGCCGTCAGCGGCAGCTTGATCAGCTTTTTGCTCCACGTTCGCTGGAGCCAACTCAGGTTTGCCACTCTGCTGAAGCAAAGTATCCAGCTCACCCTGAAGGCTGTTCCAGTCGAGTTGTACGCCTTGTTCATTCAATTGCTTCTTTACGCTGTCACCAATACCAGGCGCTGCAGCTGCGATGCCGCTACCCGCAGTAGAGAGCCCTTTACCAACAACGGAGCCTGCAGTTCCAACTACGCTTGCGGCCAAGCCAGCCAACAGCCAAGTCGTGAGCAAGGTTGTGACTGTCCAGGTTAGTAAGCCATGCAAGCCGCCACGATCCGGTGCCGTCCTGCCAGAAACGAAAGCTCCGACTCCGATTGCCACCAGAGTAGAAACGAACAACCAGATTCCAGCACCAGTACCGAAACCACTGAGCGGATTACCAGATTCCATCGGGGACACTGCGCTAGCACCGATGGCGGTTCCCAGAACGCTCAGCACTACGTACGTCACCAGTGCAATCGCACTACCGGCCAATACCGAACTCCAGGACACGCGGAATAACGAACGATTCGCTTCATAGACAGTGGTCATACAGACGCCCTTCATGAGTTTTAGGAGCAAGGCTTTGCGCCTTAACCAGTCTGAGTATGGCGAATGGACATACGTTCAAAGAGAGTTCAAATGCACCACAAGAACCGATTCAATTGCACCATAAAATTTTTACTTAAATCCCATTCCTCATAGGCTGGCTATACGCTTGACGTCGCCTATTCCCTTGGATTTTTGACGTAAGAAATCTACAAGGCTGCGCCATGAAAATCGGCCTGTTGCGTCAGTATGGAGTAAGCGATGTCTTCCTAATCGGCCCATGGCGACGATTGAAGATCCCAGGGATCTGAAGCCTCAATAGCGACTGCAGCGGCGGCGACCAATGCGCAACAGGGTGCAAGTCGGCAAAGCGAATGCGGGGGAGTGCAGTGCCGACCCAAATATTAAAAAAAACGATAAGACTGTTTGCTCATCGTGACAGGCTGTTAATAGAGGGATAGATAGCGGTCAGTAATATTTAGCCTGACCGGAACTAAAATGGGTGGAGTCAACTTCCGAGACTAATAAGCCGACTACAATGGCTACCAGCTGATAGCCATCGCAGCGAAGGTATTACCCGCCTAAGGTTACTTCTTGTCTACGGCGTCTTTGACCTTGCCAACCACTTGCTGGGCTTCACCTTTCTTTTCCTGGACAGCCCCTTCTACCTGCAGCTTCTCATTGCCAGTGACCTTGCCGACACCTTGCTTCACATTACCGATAGCTTCGTTGGCCAGGCCTTTGATCTTGTCAGATGTGCCACTCATGAGTTTTCTCCCGGTTAGGAATACGTGTCCTGTCTGGACAGAAAAATTGACTGGCGGCTGTGAACAGGAGTTCCACTTTTTATGACGACCACTCGTCGAACACCTGTCGAGCGCTACCTTGATGCAGGTTTCGCAATGCCTGGATGAAGAAACAATTCCTTGCTGTACGAGCAGTCGAGACAGCATCATCGCCCTTACTTCCACCAGCGATGCGTAGTCAGATGCCCCACATTCCTGCCCCATTTCCTCCAAGCGAGGATGAAAGAGCGTTGTCGCTG
This sequence comes from Pseudomonas sp. W2Aug9, assembly GCF_023127755.1. Taxonomy (NCBI): domain Bacteria; kingdom Pseudomonadati; phylum Pseudomonadota; class Gammaproteobacteria; order Pseudomonadales; family Pseudomonadaceae; genus Pseudomonas; species Pseudomonas sp. W2Aug9. Next base: position 423,050 of record NZ_SPKL01000035.1, read on the forward strand.
GAGCATCTCGGGGTGCTGGACTCGGCTCCGGAGAAAGAATTTGACGACATCGTGATGCTCGCGAGCACATTGTGCGACGTTCCTGTAGCGCTGGTTTCCCTCGTGGACAGAGAGCGTCAGTGGTTCAAGGCTTGTGTTGGACTGGACGTGAGGGAGACTCATCGGGATTTGGCTTTCTGCGCCCATGCGATCCTGGCTCCCGCTGACGTGTTGATTGTGGAAGACGCCAAACTGGACTCGCGATTTCAAAATAGTGCACTGGTGCTTGGCCCTCCACATATCCGCTTTTACGCGGGAGCTCCTATTATTGACGATACGGGACACGCGCTTGGCACGGTTTGCGTGATCGATACAAAGCCGAGAACGTTAACAGAGCAGCAGCGGACAGCGTTGTTGGCTTTGGCTCGACAGACATCTTCACTACTGCAATTACGACTGCTTAGACATCAACGTGAGTATCGAGCAGAGATCCTGGAGAAAGAACTCGCCCAGGCGAAGGTTCTGAATCAACTGACAGAAGAGTCACTGCATCACGCAAGGCGTATCTCCTCCTTGGGGATGGTGACCGCAAGTATCGCGCATGACTTCAACAACATCCTTCAGGCGCTAAGCGCAAGCCTGCAGATGATAAGATTACGAGCAAGACGCCCGGGGGATGTTGAGCAATTCAGCGATACCGGGTTGCAGGCGGTAGACCAAGGGCGGCAGCTAGTCAGTCACCTGCTCTCTAGCGTTCGCTTGGACAGCCCGAATCTAGTCTGCTTAGACGTTAACGCTCGGCTTGAAGAAATGCGTGATGTATTGCTTCGCACAGCTACTGAAAGTATTGAGTTGGCTTTCGACTTGTCGGCTCCAAACACAGTCGTAATGTGCGAAGAAGCCCAATTGAATGCGGCGGTTTTGAACCTTCTCACGAATGCGAGAGATGCGCTTGGGGCGGCAGGCCGTATCTGCATTTCAACGCGACTGGTATGGGTTGAGGGTGACGTTGCGCTGGCTGGAGGCAATTACGTCGTGCTCAGCGTCACTGATACTGGGCCGGGTATACCGGGTGACCTTGCGGCTAAAATTTTTGAGCCTTTTTTCACAACAAAGGAAAGAGGAAAGGGTACGGGCTTGGGTTTATCGCAAGTCCGTGAGTTCGCAGAGAACGCTGGGGGCACCGTCATGGTAGATACTGCACCCGATAAGGGAACAGTCGTATCTTTGTATTTGAAATCATTGGGTCGAATCGACTCAGAGGCCAACCCCACATAAGCTTCTTTGCTTCGGCAATTTGGTAGGCACCTTTCATGCGACATTGGGTAAGCAACACTCAACATAAATTCAAAGCTGCTTAAACATCCAAAAGCGCTGTAGTCGCTCAAGTAAAAACTTTTGTTCATGCAGACGTTAATCCAAGTCAATCATGCGCTGCGGTTTGCTTAAAGATGACCCTGCACCTGATCGCAGCAGGTGATTTCCGTGGGAAACTCAAGCCGTTCAAAGGGCTCGACGCTTTTTGCAATCACTTGTAGGTCGAGGCTGCGCGTCAATTCAACGATTGACTTAGACAATCGCGGCGTCTTTGGGTTTCCATCTGTATAGAATGGCTACTTTAAGTAGATTCATGCTCAAAGGGACTGGCTCAAATCAGGAACGTGTTTATGTCGCTCAAAAATGCTTTCGCTGCCGTCCTTAAAGCTATGCGCGCTGGTAGAGGGCTGACCCAGAGAAACCTGGCAGAAGTCAGCAGTCGGACATACGTCTCGAAACTAGAACGCGGTCAATCGAGTCCAACGCTAGAGATGATCACCGCGTTAAGCGGCCCACTCAATGTACATCCTCTGACCCTAGTAGCCATTACCCTCTGCGCCGAATCGGGGGAGTCCACCAACGCCTTGCTGCGCCGGGTTCAAGATGAATTAGCGGATCTAGCCCATGACGGAATTATTAAGAATTTATCGATTTCGTCGGACGATGGCTCGCCGGTAACACGCCTCTCTACTAAGACCTCAAGTAATCGCTCAGTGACGAGCTCTCCGCAAGTAGAATTCTGCTTCGTGGAGTAGGCGATCCCCGACGCAGTGACACCGTATGGCCTGATCGTACTCGTCAGCCAGCTATCTCGGGAAAGGAATGGCGTTACCTGTGGCGAAATAGCGCACGCATGAAACTTTTACATTGCTCCTTAATTCCGGCTAAATAACCGCCCCTCTACGCTGACCTTGAACATGTCCTCGTTGAAACGCATAAGCCCTTGGATCGCCTGCCTGGCCGTGTTGCTGAACATGTTTGCCATGCCGTTGAGCCGCGCTATGCAGACGCCGGATGTTCAGCTCATGCTTTGGGGTGGATTCTGCTCGGGAGGCAGTTCTCAAGCTTTACCTCCGGGGTTCAAGAAAACAATCGACACTGTCCAGCAAACGCCGTCAAAAACGGTTATGCAGCACGGTGATTGCTGCTGTGGCCATGCTGGAATGGCAGCGCTTCCCTCCAACTACTACCGACACTTTTTACCGCTATACACATCCGACACTTCCCTCGAAAATCCTGAACTGCCGAAGCTCCATCCTAGGATTCGGTGGCCACGTCTAAGTCCACGAGCCTCTCCCTTCGCATGATCATAACGCCGCGACATTGTCCGGCGCTGCCTCTTTAAACTTGTTAGCGGCCTCGATGGACGCTAAACGCCTTGAAGTTTCTTGATCATCAGGAAGTGCGTGCTATGCCTGCTTCACTTACTTTGCCTCATGTAAAGCGTCTGTCTGTGTCCCGTTCCATATGGCCGTTGATGTCGGTTGGCCTATTCGCCATGACCCCTTTGTGCTCGGCTCTGGCCGACGCCAGTAAAGTCGAAGACTCGACCCTGACTCTGGGCACCGTGAACGTCCAGGGCACAGCCAGCGGCCCCTTGAGTACCAGCAGTGTACTCAGCTCAGTGGATATCCTCGGGGGAGATATCTTGGAAAAGATGCCAGTCAATTACAGCTGGGAGTTGTTCAGCCGAGCACCTGGGGTGATGCTCACGGAGTTCAACCAAGGCACGACCTCAGGGAAAATCTCCTTCCGTGGCTTTAACGGCGAAGGCGAAGTGAACGCCGTAAAACTGTTGATTGACGGGATTCCGAGCAACAGCAACGACGGCAACATGCCGTTCATGGACATGATTTTCCCCATGGAGCTGGACAGTATCGAGGTTGTCCGAGGCACCAGTGATGCGCGCTATGGTTTGAACAACATCGCTGGTAACGTCAACATGCTGACCCGCACCGGTGGTGACTACGCCAAGGCGCGGATTCGTTACGGCAGTTTCAACACTCAGGAAACCCAGCTCGCCAAGGGCATAGAAAGCAGCAACTGGACTCAGAACTACTTCTTTGCCTATCAAAAATCCGATGGCTACAGGGATCATTCCCAGGCAGACAGATTTTCGATGTCTGGTAAGTGGTTTTACACACCGGATGACGACAGCTACAGAATCGGTCTGATCGCCCGTCACTACGAAGCGGAGGCCCAGGAGCCTGGCTATTTGACCGAAGATGATGCCCGCCATCATCCGACCATGACCAACAGTTTCAACGCCACCGACAAGGGCACTCGGCGTATGAATCAGGTCAGCCTGCATTTCGATACAGACTTGGCTGAGAACCTCGCATGGTCGGCGAAGACCTACGTCAACACCTTCGATGATCGACGCTGGACGCAATATTGGCGCACTAGCTCCCAACAGGAACGTGATGCCTATGAAACTCAATATGGCGCCCTCACATCTCTGACATGGCGACCGGAGGTCAGCTGGCTGTATGACTTCGCCTTGGAAGGTGGTGCAGACGTACAGCAGCAGCAAAACAAGAGTGAGCGTTATCGCACCAAAGACCGTGCTCGTCTGGCAACTACCCGAGATCAGCAGTTCGACTTCGACACCTACGGCGCCTACGTCCAGGCTGAGATCAAACCTTTCGAGTCGCTGAAGATCGTACCGGCGTATCGGGTCGATAAAATCCAGGGGGATTTCACCAACGAAATGACCGGCCTGGATTACGATATCAACGATTATGGCCTGATCAAACAACCTAAGCTTAGCGTGGTCTATTCGCCCTGGGACGTGGCCAGTTTTTATGCCAACTGGGGCCGTACCTTCCAAGTTGGCACCGGCGCGGCAGCCTACAAAATCCCGCCAAGAGATACCGATCTGGCACCTTCAATCAATGAAGGCTGGGAAACAGGCATCAAGTTCACCCCGGCGGATTGGATTGATGGTCGCGTCGCATACTGGCAGCAAGAAGCCTCGGGTGAAGTCAGTCGCCGCCTCAACGACCCGAGCGGCGAGTCGGACAACGTCGGTGAAACGCGACGGTGGGGTTATGACTTGCAGATGAACCTACACCCAAACGAACGCACTGAAATATGGATGGCCTACTCTTGGCAGTATTCGAAAATACTCCAGCCAAGCGCCACTTTGCCCAACAGTAAAGGCCAGGAAATCGACCATATCCCCCATCACCTTTACAACGCCGGGATCAGCTATGAAGCGACACCTGCGCTACAGCTGACGGCCTGGATGAACGGCCAGACCAACTACTACCTGGAACGAGAAAACACCAAAGGGACGTATGGCGGATACGTGCTAATGAACCTCGGCGCGACCTACAAAGTGACCGAATCAGTGAGCGTCGATCTACAGCTGAAAAACCTCACCAACCGCTATTATGAATACGTTTGGTACGACCCGGATGGTGCCCAAGCATCCCTGCATTCACCAGGTGATGGGCGTGCTTTGTACGCCGGGCTTACCCTGGACTTCTGATGTGGATAGCTGCTGGGGCCCATCTGGCCTCAGCGATACAGAGTACGAATTCGCAGCAAACCATTACTCGTCGTTAACCAGAGGTAATAAAGATGCCAGCTCATTTTGCGAAAAAAATCCTGACCTCCGTGGCATTGCTTGCATCCCTTGCAACGGCCACTTCAGTGTTTGCCCATGCTCACCTTAAGAGTGAAACACCGGCTGCTGATAGCACGGTAAGTGCACCGCAGGAGTTGCGTCTGGTGTTCTCTGAGGGTGTCGAAGCCAAGTTCACCAAAGTCACCATCACTGGCGATGGCGCCGCAGTTGCTATCAAAGGCATCGATACCCATGGCACCCAAAAAAGGTGATCAAGCGGCATGGAAACCCCGCTTGGAGCAAGGCACCGATGTATTAGTCAAACACGTGACCGAAGGCTTTAATGCAATGCCGGCGCGGGGCCTGTGCATGGACTGTAGCGCCGAAGACTACAAGGCCGTGATTGCGTGGATGTCGAAGTAAGGGTAGCGGTAGGGAGGCAGCTTGCTGCCCCCACCAGCTCATAACCAGCGACAAACACTCAGGTAGCAAGTCCAGTTCAGAGGTGGATGATTGCGGTATGCCCAGGTCATGAAACTTCGAAATATGTTCAAGCCGTCCGGTGGATCTAACTTGAGCAACCCAGGACACACATCGAACAACGTATGCCAGTAAGGCAGCCCCGCACTATGTCCTGCCTCATCGGCGAGAGGAGCGTATTTATCCTCGCGCCATCCGGCTCAAATCACCGAAGTATCCGATCAGAAATAAAAATGCCAGTCAGCTTAACTGACTGGCATTACCCTTGAGGGCACTTTTGTTGTAATCACAAAAATCACTTGTTCAGCCAAGACTCTACAGTCGCTGCGCCATGCTCAGTTTTCCATTCCTTCAGGCCGCGATGGTTCCCGCCTTTCGTTTCAATGATTTCACCGGTGTGTGGGTTCTTATAAACCTTCACCTGACGAGCTTTGCGCGTGACTTTAGGTTCAGATACTGGAGCGCGACGGGCTGCTTGTGGATCTAGCAGGTTGATCACGTCCTTCAGGCTATAGCCGTATTTTGCGAGCAAATCGCGCAGCTTCGTTTCGAACTCAATTTCTTGCTTCAGGCCCGCGTCACCCTTGAGGTTTTCGAGCGCCTGGAGTTGTTCGGCAAGGTGTTTTTCGAGTTGGCGGAATTCTGCGAGTTTGGACATGGAAGTTTCCTGAGTAATTAGTATTTTCACGTTACAACAGAATAGACACTCGAATGAAGGAGAAGACTCAACTCTAAGAATCTATAAGATGCTTGGGTAGCGGGCCTGGTGCAGGTCATCGAGCGAGAACAGAGGTTTAAAGCCTGGGTGCGCCTCAACAATCTTACGACGAGCTTCGGTCAAATCGTCAAAGCTGGTAATCCCGCTCACGCCGTACTCGTCGCATGTACCTACAGACGGATTTTCACGCATGCCATTACCGCGAAATTCGATATCCATAAACCGTGGCCCTCTCCATGATGGAACTGAACTGAGTGAGTAATCCTAAGCGTTCCAGGATCATCGTTGAAGGTCTGCCGCCGAGCGAAATAGGTTTTCCTGCCATCACATAGCAGCACGCTACGCTAACTTTGACGTTCGCACTTCGAGGTAATGTTGATGTCCGAAACTGGCCTACCATGCAATTTCTAATCGACTCAGGGAAGAACTGATGACTACAGATCCGTTATGTCTAGTCTTTGTGCCGGCTCTGGCGGCAGTGCTGCAAGCCGCCGAGGATAAAAAGGGCCAGCCGCTTACCGAGATTGAGGTGTGTGAAATCCGAGACAGATCCACCTGCATCGCTTTGCCTTTCAGCGCAGCGTTGGCAATGGAAGAAGATCGTGGTTATCCAGACCTCATCGCTGAGGACTGCTGGAATGAATGGCAACGTCTACGCTCCCAGTGATTTGCGCCTGTACCAAAACAGTGCAGCCCTTCTGTGATCAGACAATCATCCGACTGTAAGCAACCGTTGCTCTCTGTCGGCCACGAGACGCTGGTAGCACACTGAGTACCTCCCTGTCTGCCAAAAGTGAGTCATCCCCTTATGAACGAAGGTTGGCAAAACGACGACTATTTCATCCTCGTCACGGAGGATGAGAGCTTAGCTGCCATGAAGGCCTACGGATTTGATCGTTATCTTCCGGGGTACACGCTATTAGGTCTAAGAGGATGGGACGACTTTATCGTCATCAACTCTTCCGGAGTAATGTTTACCATTCCGACGCTGCCACTCGATGCGTCCTATGCCGCGCCGTTTGCCCTCCCCCAGCAGATTTCCCTTGAACCGGACGAGCGTTTCGCTGGCAAGATCAAGTGGTATACGAAGCCCTTAGCCTTCGGGGGCGACCCGGCGGACAACAAAAATTTCGCATGGATCACTCACGAGCAGCATGCTGAGCTTGTCACCTGGTGGAACGAACAATACAGGAGCGCCAAAATACAGAATTAGTGCAATTGCCCATAAAGCCGAAATCGCGACACATCCTGACGCGGCGTACTGAGGTACTCACGACTAGCCGATACCCTGTTTTTTACCAGAGCTGCTGGGTGCTATCGATGAGTGCCCGTCTCCTCAGCCGGATAAAACTCGCCTTCCTTCCCCATCTTTTCCAGCCGTTAGCGCACCATCAACTCAACGTTGGCCACAGCAGCGTGATCGCCAGGGTTGACCACCTTCACGCAAAGACGTCTGACATTCTGATCGTGGGTGCCCTCGCTCATCATCTCGTGGGTGAAGACCTGTTCGCCACGCCATAGGCATAGCTGGGTATGAGTCCCGCCGAGCCATATCTCGTTGATTGATCTCAGGTCAGTGGTCGCCAGTTGATCGACGGTGATTGTCTTATCCATTGCATTGTACCTTACCCGTGAGTAGACACAGGTAGACTTACAGGCATAGCGGGTCGTTCCAAGCGTCTGCAGCTAAACCGCGCCAATGGTGGAAAGTACGCCCCGGATCAACGTCGGACAATTGAAGGCGCAAGTACGAACAGACAAGGGGAATCCCATGACTGACCCGCCTGGTTTTACATGCAGATGGCCGCGCTTGGATAAACCTTAACCCACCCTCCCCTGTCCAATACTGCCAGCTCAATAATCAGCACAGCACGGAAGAAAAGCACTTGCTTCAGACGCATTCCGGCACAGTTCACGACGGCGTGCTGCCTATGGAACGACTGACAGCTATCGGCCAATAGCCGACATTCAGATCAGCCCATTGAGGAAATTACTCGGAGGTCCAAACGTTCCACCACTCGATCTCGCCGCGTCCTTAACCATCGATATCGCCGTTACGGATGGCCATCCTGATGGCTTGTGCTGTCGTTGTCACGCCCAGACGTCGGCGCGCTGAGCGCAGGTGATTTTCAACCGTACGCTCCGACAAACCGAGAGTTGCTGCAATATCCGCTTGCCGTCTTCCGGCAGCCGTCCATTCCATGACTTCGCGCTCTCGCGGGGAAAGGCTTTGTAACGCTTCGTCCAGTGGAGCCTCAAGCAACCCCCTAGCTGCGAAAAAAGCGGCCGTCGCAACCAGGCTTAGTCCCAAGCGAACCCGCGCGCTTCCATCCACCGGCTCACCCCCCAAGCTCATCGCGCCCTCAAGCCCCTGCGGGCCGAAAACTGGTACCTGCAACCCCTGAATCCCTGGATCACCTGGAGAACGAATCACCCGGTAGCGCTCTTCTCCCTTGACCTGTTCTTTCTGCCAGAAGAAGGATTGCCGAGCATTCAGAAGGTGGCGAGTCACCGGACAATGTCGAACATAAGTCTCGGCATCCACCGATCGACCGTTATCGAACCAATCGCCTTCGACCCAGTAGATATGCTCAACCACTTCTTCACTTGCCGGCGATGCAGAAAACAACACGAATCGATCATAGCCGTAGGGTGTGGCAAACCCCCTGACGGCTTTCTTGATTGATTCAAGTGTGCGCGCCGTCTCTATCTCCAGAGCAGCTCGCATCGCTGTTTCGGCCGGCCCGTCGCTCACTACGATGCGACCTCTTTCAACAATGCTTCAGCTGCCAACTTGCCCAGATTATTGCCTGCCAGTGGGCTGTCGCCGGTCAGCAACTTGCGGTCTTGGAGCGTTGCACCTGAAATATCCTGGTTGACGATCTCAACTCCCAAGGCTTTCAATTGCTCACCAAATTTCCAGGTCAAATGCCCAGGCATATAACCGATGTCGGGCGTTTTTGCGTCGAGACTGTCTGGAAATGCGCAGATCTTGTAGCCGTTGAAAATGTAGGAATCCCTCGACTCTCCAATACCCGCCGCGAGCATTGCTGCTGGGCCGTGACATAGGGAAATCACAAATTTGTCGTTGGTGATTGCCCAATGCAAAGCCGCTTTCACGTCGGCACTCTCCGGCAATCCAATCAGCGCGCCGTGTCCGCCGGGTATGAAAACCCCGATGTAATCCGAATCCTCGCCCAGTGCCTTTTCGACCACATCGGAAAGCTTCAAGGGTTTTTTGAACTGTTCGCGGTATTTGGCGTAGAAATTCTTTACCTCGGTATCTTCGGAAGGCATGGCCCAGAATTCAAACTTCACCGGATTGCCTGACAGGGTCGCAACGTCGAACGCGAAGCCGGCTTTGTCGAGGTGGTACATGGGTAGCAACGTCTCGACCGGGTGATTACCGGTGGAAAACATGGTGCCGTTGTCGGTCAGTAAATAGCGCTCGTCGGCGCCGATCAGCAATATCTTCCAGCGGCCACCTTGGTAAGGATTAGGGTAATCCGCGTCACTCAAATCAGATTTTGGCGAGGTAAATTGGCTTAGCGAGTATGGAGAGGGGAAAAAGGCATTGTCCTCTGCCTGATCCGGTGTGGGGCGCTTGTCGTCACTCTGCAAGGTAGTCATGGTTTTCTCCTACGAATGGGCCGATTGTCGAAATCAATGCTAATAGCGTGACGCAGGCCCAGCAATGAGGGTTTTCCCTCAAAGAAATTTTCCGCACCCATACAGTACGCCGATCGGCCGCTTTTGGCCGGTAGCGGTCAGTCGCGACCGACTGCTATCGGCCAAAAGCGGACTTAACGTGAACCATTCTGTGTCAGCAATTTTGGGACTGAGGAACTCTTTACCTCTTCAGATAAGCGCGACCACTCAGCTGCTGTAGGTTCACAAAATCGGTAATTGCTCAGGCCCCGTGAAATGGGAAGCCTAGTCATTTATTTTGTGAAGTGAAGAGGTGCTTTTCTCAGAAAAGCTGAGAAAATCCTACTTGCCTCTCCCAAAAGTTGATTGGCCTAGTGAGGGCCACTGTTCTACCTTCATGACCGACGCTCAGCCGTTGACGGTACACTGTAGCGCCAGGCACAAGAGGTCCATAGCATTCGTGTGGACATCTTCGACTTTTATCAGAATAGGTCCTGTAGAGTTTGCTGCGTAGGGCTAAGCGATGGGTCACTATCCTGCGTGGTGCTCGTCGCCGGCGCACTCTCGACCTTGAATACTTCCATAGCCGTCTGAGGCCCGTCCGCCGATGCTGCCGTCCCGTCTGCTGTGTTGATCCGCCGAGTTACAACCCCATCAGGCGCAGGCTGCGAGTAAGGTGCTGTCCCGGCAAGTGCCACCTTCATGTAGTCCATCCAGATAGGCAATGCGATGGTCACCCCCCATTCCCTCCGCCCCAAGCTTTGCGGCTTATCGAAACCTGCCCAGACACTCGTCACATAGTTGCCGTTGTACCCCGTGAACCAAGAGTCCTTGGCTTCGTTGGTAGTGCCCGTCTTGCCCGCAATATCGGGGCGATGCAGCGCGGAAGCGGCGCGACCGGTACCCCGCTTGATGACATCCTGGAGCATGCTGGTGAGTAGGTAGGTCGTACGGCTGTCAACAATCTGTTCTGCCACCGCTTCGGGTGCAGGGTTGCGGGCGCTGGGCGCGAAACGCGGGGTGGCCTCGAAGACAACCCGGCCTGAGCGGTCTTCGACTCGGTCGATGAAAAAGGGCGTGACCTTGTAGCCGCCGTTGGCGAGCACGCTCCAGCCGCCAACCACCGCCATGGGGGTAACGGACGCTGTGCCCAGGGCGAAGGAAAGGTTGCGCGGCATGTCGTTAGCGTCGAAACCGAAACGCGTGATGTAGTCGATGGTCGGGTCGACGCCCATGGCTTGCAGCAGGCGGATTGAAATCATGTTTCTGGAACGATACAGCGCTTCGCGCAGGCGAATGGGGCCGAGAAAGGTGCGGTTTTCGTTCTGTGGGCGCCATGCAGGCCCCGAGTAGTCGCTGCCCAGAACAATGGGCGCGTCGTTGACGATGCTCGCCGGCGTATAGCCGTTGTCGAGCGCCGCACAGTAGATGAAGGGCTTGAAGCTTGAGCCCGGTTGCCGTTTGGCCTGTACCACGCGGTTGAAACCGCTCTGGTTGAAATCGAAGCCGCCGATAAGGGCCTTGATCGCGCCATTGTCCGGCGCTACCGACACCAGCGCGCCCTGAACTTCGGGCACCTGGCTGAAAGCTAAAGACTGGTAGCCTGCCCGCTCAACGCGGATCACATCTCCTGGGCTGACGATGTCTGCAGGCCGTGCCGGTTGGCGGCCCAGTGCGCTGTGGTTGATGAAGGGGCGGGCCCACGCCATCGTCTGCCAGGCGAGGTTATGTTGCTTGCCGGTCTGGTCGACAACGGTGATATGGTCGGCGAAGACCTTCGTCACCGCCACAGCTTCCAAGCCGCCCAATGCCGGATATCGTTTCAACCTCTCCAGCCATACTGGGCTCAGGCTGCCGGTGAGATGGCGTTCGGGACCGCGATAGCCGTGGCGCTTATCATAGGTTTTCAAACCGTTCTGTAACGCAGCGTTGGCAGCTTCCTGCAGTGTGCCGGAGACGGTCGTCACCACGCGAAAGCCCTGCGTGTAGGCGTCATCGCCGAAGCGGCTGACCATTTGGGCCCTTACCATTTCGGCGATGTAGGGGGCATTTACCTCGGGTTCAGGTGCGTGATATTGCGCGGTCACGGGCGCCTCCAGCGCGGCACGATAGCGGGCCTCATCGATGCTTCCCAGCGCGTACATTCGCCGCAGAATCCAGTCGCGACGTTGTTTGGCCCTCGCCGGGTTATTTATAGGGTTGAACCGTGAGGGCGCCTTTGGCAAGCCCGCGATCATTGCGGTCTGCGCTAGGGTGAGTTGGGATACCGGCTTTCCATAATAGATCTGCGCGGCGGCTGCGATGCCATAGGCTCGCTTGCCCAAGTAGATCTTGTTTACATAGAGGTTAAATATTTCGTCTTTGGTCAATGTGCGTTCAATGCGCAAGGCCAGCAGTATTTCGGTCAGTTTGCGTGAGACCGTCTTCTCTTTGCTCAAGAAGAAATTCTTGGCCACCTGCATGGTGATCGTGCTGCCGCCGGAGCGCACGTGCCCGCTGCTAATCAATTCCATGGCCGCCCGCACCAAGCCTGTGGGGTCGACGCCACGGTGATGGTAAAAGTTGGCATCCTCCGCAGCCATGAAGGCGGCCAGGAAGTCGCCTGGGATTTGAGTGAACGGCAGAGGGATACGGCGTATTTCACCAAATTCGGCGATTAGCTTTCCTTCTGCGCTGAATACCTGCAAAGGCTCTTGCAGTTGCACGGCCTTGAGGCTTTCTACATCGGGCAATTGTGGGTTGAAGTACAGATAGGTGCCGCTTGCACCAAGCACCAGCACGCTGACAATAGCCAGGGCACACCAGCCCAGGGCCTGTAAAAGCCGCATTCGTTGCTCCTTAAGTAGGTTTTTCGATACCGGTGAGGGAGCGTCGGAGCATTCCAACGCGTGGATCGGTCTTTGCCGGCTTGGGTATCGAGGCGTTTTGCAGGGCATTCGGGACGTCGAATTCCGGCTTCAACTGCCCGTGTGCGTCCAGTAGCCAGGCGTCCATTACCCTCCTGACCACCGGCCCTGCGACCCGGGCTCCGGCTTCACCGTTCTCGATCATCACCGCGACCACGATGGCCGGACGTTGCGCGGGGGCAAAACCGACAAAAAGTGCGTTGTCGCGATGGCGTTCATGGGTCTTGTTGCGGTTGTAGCGCTCGCCCTGCCTGATCGCGATGACCTGTGCCGTGCCACTCTTGCCGGCTATTCGGTATGGCGCGCCCTGGGCTGCCCGGCGCCCGGCACCGCGCGGGTTGTGCATGACCATCTCCATGCCCTTTACCACTTCACGCCAGGTGTCCGGATTTTTCAGGGTGATGTTGGGCAGCGGGTGTGGGTCGGCCGGTTTTTGCCCGCCAATCGACAGCGCCAGGTGCGGCCGATGCCAGATGCCTCTGCTGGCAATCAAGCTTGTAGCCTGGGCCATCTGTAGGGGCGTCATCTGCACATAGCCCTGGCCGATGCCCGCGATAAGCGTTTCGCCGGGGTACCACTGCTGGTGGCGGGTTGCGAGTTTCCAGGCCGGGGAGGGCATCAGCCCCGGCGCTTCCTCGAACAGATCGATCGAGACCCGCTGCCCCAGGCCAAACGCGGTGAGATACCAGCTAGACCGGCACCTACCAAAGATTATTTTATGAAAGTGAAGCCTTTCACTACTAATACCGATCACAGTTGGCCGACTGACTTGGTCGTAAGCGTCACTGCTAATAGCAAATACGGCCTGCGCCCCCCGCGTGCACGGGCCTGCTGGCTGACAGCGAGTAGATTTAGCTCATTACACTGCTTATAGCCCGCACCCGACGTCTGTCCCGACCAAGCGCAGCAACATGTCTCGCCGGAGTTCACTGCTGATACGAGAAAGCCCCGTCAGACCAAGCTGCACGTGGCTTTCGGGTATTGAAGTCGGTTCAGATCCGTTTTGCACTGCTTATAGTATGCTCAGCCTCTACGCCTCCGAGCAGAGGTCGCCATGATCAAGCGCTTGATATCTAGACAGCTTTTTCTCATAGGCGACCAACGTCCGACGCAGCTGACGATTCTCACTGGCGATGCTGCGAATCTCAGCCAGACGCTCCTCAACCTGTAAAACGAGGACACGGTAAGGGGATTTAACAAACTCAAATGAGGAGGCTGGGTATTTGTGTTTACCGTTGCCTTTGGGAATAGTCAGGGGCGCGAACTTGTTTTTTTGCCCTTGCAGTGGCACCAGTTTGCACCAGTAGATCGAGTACGCATTCGGGCTCGTTTGCTTGATTGAAACGGCAGCCACGACAGATTTAACCCAGGTCTTTTTGTATATCTTCATGGACGCATCTATATAGCTCGCGGCCAGGCATCTCGCGTCCGCAAGCAACTGCTCGTACTGCTGATCCAGCAGGGTGACTATCGTCTGTGCTTCTTTACTCATGGCCAAGGCTCTCTTCGCTGTAAGAGCCAAAATGGTGACCGATCGCTGAGCCCCCGGAATTCGATTTCAGACCGTTCTACCGTCGGAAATCTAACGAAGTGGGTGGACTGGCTCACGCTGTCATCCTACCTCGCGTCAGATGATCGACGGATGACGACATGTCAGTCGCAGAAAAACATAACGTGCAAAGGATGCACAATAGATGACGACGGCAGCCTTTACTCTGAGCGGAACAAGATCAACATGTTAAAAGCAGATGATAGCGAGCGGGCGTGTATCCCTGCCTAGCTGCAACTGGCCGACTTCTGCCAGTTACGACAGGCAGAAATCGGCCAGAAGTAGCCAGTCGATGTGTCTATGAAAACTCAGGGCAATTCAGGTCGTTTGGCAGCGGCGGTAGCGGGTGACGATGAGAAAGCTAAAGAAACAGTGATGATTTTTGTAGATCAGGTAGGTTTCGATCCGGTTGACGCAGGCTCGCTTGAGGAGTCCTAGAGGCAACAGCCATCTAAAAGAATATCCCGGAGGTGTTTTCCTCCGGGATTTAGCCTGCCGCTTCTGTCTGTTGTGGAGCTTCCGGGGGCGCGGGGACGCAAGTTGATGGATGCTGCGTCCCGAGAAGCGTATGTGTCGGCGCGGCCTAGACATCGAAATCCCCTCCAGCACCGACCTTGGCGTATCAAGGTTCCCTGAGGTAGAGTGCGATTCGGGATGCGCGACCCTTCAGGCTGCGCCCGGATCCAATGCTGATGTAAGGAAACAACGCCTTGATCACCCTTGCCATATTAGGTTTTCCGGATATCTATAACCGGCTGACTAATCTATATCCAGCCAAACCTTGGCTTAAAGTCGTAGAAAATATTAGTAAACTATCAAAGCAGTTCGCTGGTCGCGGCGGCCAAGAGGAATTAGATAGCTCTGTCGCTTTTGGCCTGACGTTCTGGGAGAGGCATAAGTACGCACTAAGTGCAGGTTACGAATGGAACACAATGTATCAGACTATGCTATTCGTTCAGCGGGTAGTAGAACTCTGCGAAGCTGTCGATCGTGGGGAGCCGGGGCCAAAGGAACTGAAAAAGCGATTTGAGGGAGCATTCAAGCTCTCTAGCGATATGCGTGCTTTGCAGTATGAGCTCTACATGGCATATGTGCTCAAGTCTAGGGGATGCACTATCGATTGGCCAGAAGAAAGCAAGGGTAAGGAGACCTTCGACTTATTGGTCTATCCGCCTGGAGGCCTAGAGCCCTTTGAACTTGAGTGCAAGTCCTTCGCAGGCGATAAAGGATTTGCGGTACGCCTTGCTGACGGGCACCGTTTGATAGGTGCTTTGCTGGAAAAAATTTCGCTGGGAAGGCTTCTCCCAGCCAAGAAAGATTTCGCAAGCATTTTGACCATTACCTTGACTGAATCCGTGCCCACGGACGAAAAGAGCTTTCAGACATTCGTTGTTAATTTAGCCAGCGAGATCGAAGCCAAGGGAAGCAATTTAGAATGCGCCGGATTCTCTGTCTCTGAAGACTTCTGTCCTTTGGTTGGCGACCCTATGGATGAGGACGCGTGTGTTAACGCTGCGCAGTCGCTACCTGGCTCAGTAGCTGCTTTCGTAGCGTGTCATAGCCCAGAAGACAGGTTGAAAGGTATTAGGGTTGTGTACGCTGGAGATGTCCGGATCTGGACGGAAGTTGAGAAATTATCCAAACGAGCATTAAATAAACAGTTAACAGGTAAGCGTCCTGGCGCACTTGCCCTGCAGTTTATCAACGATACGATCGAACCCATTAATACCGCATTTGAACCCCAAAATAAATATCGTCTTCTTTCAGAAAAACTGCTTACTAAAGATCATGCGCTGATGCTTATAGTTACGAATAGTATCGAACTATCTATTGAAAGTGTATTCATCCCGTACAGAATAGACGCCTCTCAACAAGAATATTGCACGCTTGCAGCATTTTACAGTGATCGGCTCGACTATCCAATAGCGCAGATCAAAACTCTATTTGACCCCCGATGATACTCGGGTCGTGCCCATTGCAGCCCATTGCTAGCAAGTGGGCATATCCACTATGTAAGACGGGAAACTCCGATCAAGTCAGCACTTGTAACCGACCTGTGCTGAAGTGGCCTCCGCCCAGCCGCCTCAGTAAGCTTTGA
This sequence comes from Pseudomonas sp. W2Aug9, assembly GCF_023127755.1. Classification (NCBI taxonomy): domain Bacteria; kingdom Pseudomonadati; phylum Pseudomonadota; class Gammaproteobacteria; order Pseudomonadales; family Pseudomonadaceae; genus Pseudomonas; species Pseudomonas sp. W2Aug9. The sequence continues at coordinate 439,316 of NZ_SPKL01000035.1, forward strand.
GGATAAGTAGATGGTCTTCTCCGATATCAAATATGCCGGTAAGGGGAAGTAGAGCAGCCGTGCGTGCTTCCTGACAGCGATGGAGCAAGCCCTGCCGAATGGATGCAGAAAACGCGTTGCCTGCTGAGACTACTTTGCAATCGGAGCTGGCATGGCTCACAATTAGGGATATCCTTTGTTTCTCTTAACATGATTGATAACGGCGTTCACGCAGCATAAATATAGGCTGAACTCGACGACAATGGAACCCATTGAAGTTAAGCTGACTGCAACGCTTTAAGTATCGGCGCTTTAAATGCATGCTCATAAGTGCACTATTATAGCAAGAGGGAAACATGTCAAATGTAACTGATATCGTTAGCGCTGTAGGTAACGCAGTTTCGGCTCTTGCAGCCTGCGTAGCTGCGATCGGCGTATGGTACGCACGACACCAGTTAAAGACGAGTCGTGAGATTGCGCAGTTGCAGTTTGAAGATTCATTGGGAAAGGAATACCGCGAATTGGCCGGAGAGCTGCCGAAGAAGGCTTTAATGGGTGAGATCCTAACTGACTCTGAATATGAAGAAGCCTTCGATGAGCTGTATCGCTATGTCGATTTGACCAATGAACAAACTTCGCTCCGGGCGCATGGGCGAATTACTCCGGATGTATGGAAAAGTTGGTCGGAGGGAATTGAGGCGAACCTAAAACTACCGGCATTCGCGCGGGCGTGGATTGAGATCAAGACTAGATCTTCTGGCTTTGAGGAGCTTCGTCGGCTTGAACTAGAATTATTCCAGAACGACCCCAAGGATTGGCATTGAGCCCTGCTCCCGGTCAATGCTTCGGTCGTTATCGTTAACTATCGAGCGGCAGCTATGGGTCGTTAGCGGTCTGTCACGACCGGCCTCTTTCGACCCTTTGCAACCGTTCGAGGTGTCTACCAGACCAAGGACGATTCATTTACCAACTCAAACCTCTCGTGCATAGGGAAGTCAAGATGAAGTCGTGCAGCTATTGCGCCAGTGCTGAGAAGCTCACCAAAGAGCATATTTGGCCAAAATCCTTAATAGAAAGAAATTCTGATTTCCTGACATACAACAAAGCTACTAATTCATTTTACAAAGGTGAGGCTGTAATAAAGGATGTGTGTGCGAGGTGCAATAATGGCGCCCTGAGCAAGCTGGACGAATACCTGGCAAAATTGTATGACTCTCAACTTGAGAATATAATTCCTGCAGGAAGTGGGGCCGGGCTAGCTTACGACTTTAATATGTTGCTGCGGGTGCTATTAAAAATATCTTTCAATTCTGCTCGATCATCCGGGAGTGACAAGGTAGTCAAGACTCATCAGAAATTTATTAATTACATACTTAAAGGCACTCATCGAGGCGATATTATGTTGCGACTCCAAATTGTGACTGATTCTACAGAGTATAGCCTGGATGTCGAATCGCGCAGGATCGTTAAGCCCGAAGTTTTAAGGTGCGCGGATATTGGATACGATGGAGTATTAGCTAATCGCTTTATGATTCGCTTGATTGCCATAAATAGCTACTGGTTCTATTTGATTATCCCATACAAAAAAGAAAAGCCTCACAAGTTAAAAGAATTTATTGAAGGTTTTTCAAATTGGAGGCTACAACCTGGCGTGCTGGTTTCTCCAGGCTCCAGCCGATTGAATATTTCGGTGGATAAGACGACTTGGTTTGACCCACGATTGCTTGGCAGCCTCTTGGATGCGAGTCCAAAAAATTGAAATAATGGCGCGATTAACAGCCTCCGAGCTTTGGTTCTGCAACGGCTGCTTTTGGCCGAGGCTGTGTGAAAACGTTTTTCAGTGCGACAGGTACTCAAAACCGGACTGGAAATCGCGCTTCTACGCGAAATCCACATCTGCTGACGTGCCGATAAATTTCAGATTTAACGTAGACGCGCACACTTCAATGTAGGCGAAGCGTTTTTACACACTCTGGGCCAAAAGCAGCCCTTCGATGTGTCTAGACACTTCGGGGCGATTCAGGGTACCTCACGACTATTAGCTGTCGGCGATACAGAACGCATTCGACTGACCTGCGATGCGAATATCCCAGTGGAACAATGCCCCTACCACTTGTAGCTCAAGGTTCTACAAGTGAACTAAGCCCGGCTACCCGCAGCTCTAGGTTCTACTTATAGGCCTGGTGATCTACTGCATCATGCGTGGATTGCCGAGCGATAGTGTTGGAATCAGTAGGATTATCAGAGGTGGCCTCTGCAGCATTGAGTAGCTGCTTCATAACGTCGAGGCCTTCATGGTCACGAATCAGGTGATTCACCAAATCATCCGCATCGAAAGTGAATGGCTCGCGAATATCAACCATCCTAAAGAACCTAGAGGCCAGTAGCGTGCCGCCTGTGTTCAGCAGTCCCTGCTCCCTTTTTCCAGTTAGTTGGGGGAAGAATGCCGACACCACAGCGGTACCCAGAGGGCGCATCTCTGTCGAGATTTGGACGTACTCCCAATGCCAGCGTCCCTTGGTAGGGCAGAATGTTGGTTCATCATCTTCAAGCAAGTAATTCCAGCTACTGCTTTCCCACATCCATTGAGGCGGTTTTAGCAGGTAAGGCGCGGCATCATCCGGCTTAACCGTCACCTCATGATTCCGGCCACTTCCCCAGATCGTCATTGGACGTTGCCTCAGATAGCCTAGGGCTCTCTGCCTCAAATGGAAGACTGCTAACCGATCGTTAATGTCGCTTTGCAACTGCGCCTGGCTCAATTCATCAGCCACTCCCAAGATTGTCATCCCGATGTCAAGGTTCAGGCTGTGCAGAGGCTGCAGGTTCAGATAGAGACGACCAATTAGAGGGGCTGGGAGACGTTCTGCACAGCCGGACTCCAGGATCAATGGAACAATCCTGACTCCAGGCTCGTCTGCGATCTTCGCCAACAGGCGTAGCTCTTCGTGCAAGCCAGATCCAATTCTCTGAGCCGCCTCCAAGTAGTCTTGATCGCAGAGGCAGAGGACGAGGAGCGGTCGTTTTGCTAAAGCTTTACCAATGGTGCGTTCGACTAGTTCGCCCAATGCAATGGTGTCACGATCCCAGAAGACGTCGTGCTTCCAATTTAGGCTCGCAACAATGCCTTGCCGAACCCATTCCTTTTTTTTGAATCCTGCGCCCCACGCGTACGAGATGAAGATAGAGCCGCCATTCTCTGCTGTTGTCATATGTCCTATCCTTTGGGCTGTCTGTTCGTGCGGGCAAGTCAACATCCTACTGGACCTAGCCTGACTATCACGACGTAAGAATTAATGAAGCGGACCCTAGGGAATGATAGAGGCAAGCGAGCCACTGATATAGCGGGCTTTTTGAATGCCATGAGCGGCTATCACGAAGCTGAAGCCGTGGGCAACTCAAGCTAAATCGTGCGCACATTTGTGATCCGCCTGGACGACAGCTTTTGGCCGGCTCTCGTCGTTCTGACAGGCGGAAAGCGGCTAATAGTGAGCATCAACCGACTGCCAAACATATCGGCTGATAAGATGTAATCACCAGAGCAAAACGCCGAAAAAAGACTTAACTACATACAATAAAAGACGCCTTTTACAACTAATCATCTAAATGAGGGCGAACGCTCCAGCACCATTATGGCTCGATTCAAAGGTGTCTACCTGCGTGACCGACCAGAACTTTGTCAGCAAAACTGTTATGGCCTCGCGGGCAAAAGTAAATCCTATGGTAATAATATTCGGTATCACCCGGCGCGTCGGAGCTTTCGAGCTTCATATGAGGCTCGCACAATACAGACTCAAAACGCTCTGAACCCAACGGGAAGGAAAAAGTAAGAATAGCTTTACGGTCGCCATCACCTTCCAAGGTGGTAGGGCATCGACTTTGAGTTGAGAATGTTCTCAGTAATGCAGGCAAATCACCACCTATCGCATCACCCCAGTTATCATTTAAAGAGGCAAGGCAGCGTGTGATAATTCCAGAGTAAGCGCTATGCCCACCGTCAAAAGTATTCATGCATCCAGGAAACTTGTTGCTGAATTTTAGCCTTGGAAAAGCTATTGAAAAATCCGCATAAAAATCTTCAACTACTTTTTCGTTTCGTGTCAAATCCAGACGAACAAAATTAACCCAATCCTCTTTTTTTTCTAGTTCACATTCCGCTCGACTGGGAATTAGCCCAATTGTTCCAATTATTGACGCGTCAGCAAGGTTTTGATGATTAAGAATCGGAGATTGGTCAATCATCGATCTGAATGCGAAGAGGCAGTCACGAGAGAGATGGCTTTCAGCGGCACCGTAAATCAAATCACAAAGGGCAACACCTGGAAATATTTCCACTTCGTAAAGCGACTCTTCCTTTCGTACAACCTCTCCAGACTCCACTATATCTGTGTGTAGCTTTATCAGTCGCTCGGAAAGTTCTTCAAATTTTTCTTGTTGGAGTGTTTCCAGTCTGAGATATCTATCTGTTTGGTGGTGTACAAGCCGAGTCATTTATTTGCTTCCATAGACGCTCTTTTAGCTCTCCGTGCAGCCATTAGCGCTGCAAGGTCAGTTCCTTGCTGATCAAAGAAACCGCGGGGCCAAGCGCTTAATTCCGCTAACGCATCCACCAGAATCGACTCAATCTTCGGCTGCGTATCACCATCCAAGGCAGAAAAAAATATCAATCCAACATCATTGGAGTTCACCAAATCGTTTATGGCAGCAAGGCGAACACCATTGATAACATTTTCGGAGTGCGTCTCGATGACAACCTGCACTCCTGTACTTGCCACTACCGCCAAAAACTGGCCTACCGCAGACTGTGCGGCTGGATGCAGGTGCGCCTCCGGGTTTTCTACGATGAGCATTGCGCCTGGTGGACACAACAGACCACTAACTATTATCGGTAATACATAACTTATCCCAAATCCAGTGCTGGTTGGAGAAAGAGAGTTCACAGGTGTCCCTGTCTTCTCAATGCTCAACCGGACACGATTAATCTCTGGATAGGGGTGAGTGACAAGTTGAATATTTGGAACCAGCAACCTCATCCAACCTTCCAGTTGCACCTTAAATAGATTTGAACCGCTAACAATACACAACTTTTCATCTACTACGTGATTTTGCGCTTCTGCGCGAGCAATAGCATCAGCAGTATGTTCCCCAGTTAGACCGGTAGTAATGTAACTTTCATCCGAAACATCACTTAAATCACGAGGACCGTTGCGCTCCGCAATGAGATAATGAAACTGATCAGAAAAAATAGGCAAAAGCCCCGTCTTGTTGAAAATTTCGGTAGAGCGACCACCTTGGTAATGTGCTTGAATTGTGACCTTTGCGTTAACTATATCCGAGACAAATCTTAGCGCTACTGCTGGTGCCTCATTTACTTCCGGGCTGATCTTAATTTCAAGCTCGGCAGACTCTAATTCGTCGTTAGTAAGTCGTAGGCTATTCCCAAGCGCCAAATGATACGGACCATTTAGTTTTATCGGAAACTCTACGTCTGGCTCTTCTGCTAAGACGCCAGCGTCGTCTAGCTTGCGCAGTTGATCGGCGGCTTGCCTCATCAAGAGAAGAGTCTGAATCATGCTGGATTTACCAACGCCATTGCCGCCACAAACTACCGTGATAGGCTTGAAAGGTATTTCGGCAGATTTAAAGCATTTAAAGTTTTTTACTCCCAAGCTACCGATCATATGTGCTCCTTACACATGGTTTCAAAAACGCTGAGCGCGTAAAAAATTCTCCTGCGATCATTCGTACCCGATGTCACAGAATCAAAAAGATCTGAGTCACTTTCAAGCTCCTCGGCAAGATAATACGCAAACATTCCGTCCGGAACATTCAGTACCTCATCCGTACTATAATTTGCAAGAGTTAGTGACCATGTCGTAAACAGAGAGCTATTAATTAATCGCCGCCTGGCATCAGGTTCTAAATGCTCTGGCAGGCACTTCCTGAATGCATAACTACCAAACAAATGAGTTGCGTTAATCATTGCGCTTATAAAGCTCTCCCTAAGAGCTTCAAGAGTATCCTCGGAAGCTTCATTCAAGGTGTCAATTGCTTTATCGAGAAATCGATCCATACTTCCAGAATATTCTTCAAGATAGTTATATTCTGTTAAGCGAAATGCAAGAAAGCGCAGAACCAATTCTTGGTCTTGCATTCTCACGCTTCCTATACTATGGCAAGTCGCCTCTAAAAACTCATCAGAACCACAAAGTTCCTGGATTAAATTTCGCGTTCCAGGAGAAGACATGCAATTTCTGATTTCCTGCGCATTTAAAGGCCTCCCCCCCTGATTGATACGCTTGAATATATCAAATTTAACATCCACAGGTGTCTGCGGATCGATGATATTAACTAAAATCTGAGTCTGCATTACTCGCTTACGATAACGCTGATCAATACACATATTGGGATCTTCGTGCCTAAAATACTTACCCTCTTCGTTTTTTAGATACTCAAGATCTTTAAGTCGCAGCTCATTATTTAAAAACTGCTGAATAACAGTCAATCTTTGCAGCCCATCAACCACCTGCAAAACCCCATTACGATCTTGGGCCATATAAAAAACCGGCAACGGAATTCGTAACATTATCGACTCGATCAATCGAGATCGTGCTCCGATATCTGTCCAGACAAACTTCCGTTGAAAGTCTGGCGACAAGTTTATGTCGCCTTCTTCTATCATCTCATGAACCAAACTTATATTGAACGGTTTGGTATCAATACGAATACTTTCGGGGTCATAGGGGTAAACAAATTCATCAGACTGAACGGCTTCATCATTTGTATACTCGATGCCGCCACTCTGTTGAATTTCCTCATCGGCCAGATGTGCCAGAAACTGCTCAACTATTTCTTCAGTTGTGGAGTCGATATCATCAGCGATATTGATATCCACACGCCCATCAGAAAATCGGCAAACACGGATCTTGGGATGCACGGACAACCACTCACGCCGCCCCCGTAGCCTGACTTTGCTCTCTATGAGCTGAACGGAAGTCGGGTCACCATCGGCCATTCGTACGAATATCAACAAAGCCATTTCTCCAAAGCATCATCACACGGGCATTCTAGCTTGCTGAGTAACGACACAGCGAGCGCGCTTACCTTCGATCGAATCTCCGGGTAGGTTATCGTATGACGCCTGTTGGCTGTGGACTCAACCTGTCAATGTAAATGCTACCAAGACGCGGGGTGGCTGGTTGTAGCCGTCCGCTGCCTACCATGCAAGATAAAATCCTGCTTTCAGCAATCCACGAACCAGTTGTAAAAACGATATCCCCCACCAACCGACACAGCGCAGGTTCCGAGGGTCAATAGAGGCCACCGCCCCTCAACGCCAAGCCACCACTGAACTTTGAACAGTAAAGCGCCCATCAGGATACATGCCAGAACACCCAACGCCAGGCCAGCCAACGCAAATAGACGAGCACCTAACCTTAGGTCTCCGCCATGCCAGTTTTCACTCAGACAAAACGGACAATGATTTGACGAAGGCGAATAGCCCCAGAAACTACGGCTGTATATCGTTCTCGGAACCATCGCTTTGCCACAGTTGTGACAGGTAACCATTGAGTGTCTCATACCGCACCTCAGCTCAGATCGCCCTAAATGAGCCCATGGTGCGTTACCGCTTAAATAACCCAACAGGATCACCTAACAGCTACCTAGCGACCAGATCGCCAGATACCCGATATCATGCAGCCCACGACTAAGACCATTCCCTCGGTGGTTGACGGGCGCTCGTCTTGCCGAAAACCGATAAATTCAGGACGCCAGTTCAACTCCTTAAATAGCCGCTCATCGGAAATACGTTAGCGGGGGCACTTATGGGGGCACCTTCGCAGACGCCAATTAATAAAGTGAGTTAAAACAGATAGTTATATACGACTATTTAATCCCCCCGGCTCCACCAATATTACATTTAAAGACGTCCGAGGACGTCTTTTTTTGTGCCTGAAAACCAGCAAAATCAAGGCCTTAGGGTCTATTGGCGTCCATAGACGTCCGAGGCAATCCACGCCACCTGGTATTCCAGATGGTATTCCAAGCCCTTCAGTGGTAATTTTTGGAATACCAGCTGATGTCATGGAATACCTCATGTGCGCCCAAGCCACCCGCCTCTCAGACCGCCAGCTCAAAGCGGTAAAGCCTAGAGACAAGGACTACGTCCTCAGCGATGGAGACGGCTTACAGCTGCGCGTTAGGGTCAATGGCTCTACGCTCTGGAACTTCAACTACCGGCAGCCGATTACCAAAAACCGCATCAATATGGGCCTCGGCACCTACCCAGAACTTTCGCTCGCGCAAGCCCGAAAGAAAACGGTTGAAGCCAGAGAGCTTCTCGCTCAGGGCATCGACCCGAAAGAACAACGTACCGATCTGGAACAGACAAAGAGACAAGCAACCGAGCACACATTCGAGAACGTGGCGGCTGCCTGGTTTGAACTGAAAAAAGATTCGGTCACTCAGGCTTATGCCGAGGACATCTGGCGCTCACTCACGCTGCATGTCTTTCCATCGCTTGGCTCAACACCAATCTCTCAGCTCAATGCCCCGAGAGTCATCGAGCTGCTGCGCCCCCTGGAAACCAAAGGCAGCCTGGAGACAGTGAAACGACTGACTCAACGACTCAACGAGATCATGACCTACGGCGTGAACTCGGGAATAATCTTCGCCAACCCTCTCAGTGGTATCCGGGCCGTTTTCAAAAAGCCGAAAAAACAGAACATGGCTGCTCTCCGTCCCGAGGAGCTGCCAGAGTTGATGATTGCTATTGCCAATGCCAGCATAAAAAGAACAACACGCTGCCTGATCGAATGGCAGCTTCACACAATGACCCGCCCTGCCGAAGCCGCTACGACGTCTTGGGCTGACATCGACCTCGAAAAGAAAATCTGGACAATCCCTGCCGAGCGAATGAAGAAGCGACGCGCTCACGTCATACCGCTTACCGAGCAAGCGCTTGCTTTGCTAGAGACGATCAAGCCCTACAGCGGACATAGAGAGTTCGTCTTCCCAGCCGATAGAGACCCACGAGATCATTGCAACAGCCAGACCGCAAATATGGCATTAAAACGAATGGGCTTTGAAGGCCGGTTGGTGAGCCACGGCATGCGCTCCATGGCCAGTACCATCCTCAACGAAAAAGGTTGGGACCCAGAGCTGATTGAGGTGGCACTTGCGCACGTCGATAAAGATGAAGTGCGGAGCGCCTACAATCGTGCGGATTACATTGAAAGGCGGCGCCCGATGATGGTTTGGTGGAGCGAGCATATTCAGCATGCGGCTACCGGAAACTTGTCGGTTTCAGCCATTCAGGGAACAAGGGGCCTGAAACTGGTATCGATACGCTGAACGACATCTCTGGTGTTCCGGATTACCGCGCGAACTTGATGATGATGCAGTCATGCCTCATACCAGATTTTTGCTGGTCGCAAATGCGAAAGCTGGCATCTTCCTGCTGACTTTGTCCGGCATTGATGACAGAGCTGGACGGCCTGTCCATCCCTGCCTATTCACTTGTCCAGCGATACCGTCTGCACGATTTTTTCGAACTCAACTAGCATCTCAGGTTGATTTTGGGTGAGGAAACGGATGATCGCCTCATTATCCACTAGCTTCACTAGATAACCTTTGGCTAGCACAAGATTGAGCACATCTTGACCGTACGATTGCTCAACCAGCTTAAACTGTCCTTGCAGGTTTCCCATTTCACGCTCCATTTTGGCCATCTGCTCGGGCGTGGCACCACCGAGCTTGCGGGGTTTGGCATCGCCCACCAGCAAATTGCTTGGCGTAGCGGCCATGAGAGCCTGAGCGTAAGGCACGGTGATATTGTTGGTAGCCACCAGCAGCTCCACGCACTCCACCTGCCTGATCGGTTTGAGTTTGCGCAGCACCGCGCCGATTTCGGCGGAAAAGTGCTGATCCCTAAGCAGCTCGGCCGCTTCATCGCATACGCCATCTAGCAGATTCATTTTTTTGACAATGTGACTGATGTCGACGTTTAACGCCTTGGCCAGCCTGGCCGGTGTCACGCCGCGCTCGACCGCACGCCGAATCATGAAGTGTTCTTGAATGGTGGAAAGACGATTGATCCGGTTGTTATAGGTGTAGGTCTCATCGTCCGTGGCAACCAGGCACGGCGCATCGATGAAGCCCAATTGCTTTAGCACCAACAAGCGAATGTGCCCATCTAGCAACGTATGCTGCTTAGATTGATTGTCGGCCTTGCTGACTGTCAGTGGCTCGATTAAACCGACAGCATCAATCGACGACTGAATCTGCTTATATTTTTTAGAGCCAATCAACCCTTCAGGTGTTTTGCGCGAGGGCAGGATCAGAGCCAACGAAACTGATAATGGCTGCGGAACAAAACCAAGAGGCAATTGGCTCATGCCGTGTGGGCTCCTACCCAAACTCGCTCGGCGAGGTATTTCGGCAGCGTATCCAATCCTTCAGCACGCAGCAGGTTGGTGAAATTGTCATCGGACAGCAACTGGCGTAGAGCCTCGATCACAAAGAGCAACCGCTGTTGAGCGAACTCGGCCTTTTTGACCATGAGTTTTTGCCGCTCTACCTCTTTCTGATAGCTACGGATCAAACTGGATGAGGTGACCGCAGCCGCCTTGCGCGGCGTGCCACGCGCGATGGATCGCCCCAGTGAACGGCGGCGCTCAATGACCCGACGAGCCTGGATCAGTTGTTTGCCACGCAACTTCCCCGATTCATAAGCATCTTGCAGGGCAGCCTGTACTTCCGTGTCACTGCCTGCTCCCGCGATAGCGAGCGCGGCGTTCAGCGGAATACGCCCGCTTTCAACCGCCACCAACAGGCGCTCCTCACCACTTTTGAGCAACTGAAGAATGCCATAGACATAGTCGGCGCTAAGGCCGGTTTTCTGGGCGATAGTCTTTTTGTCATAGCCTTGGTCACGTAACTGCTCGATACCCGCCAGCAACTCCAGAGGACGGCATTGGCGGCGTGCAATATTCTCCGCCAGACTCATAAGGAAGGCGTCCTCGTCGCTGACACTCACCACCATAGCCGGAATACTACTTTCACCCAACGTACTGTAGGCCTTGAGCCGTCCTTCACCGCAAATTAGCAGGTAACGCTCTGATCCATCTGCGTCGGGTCGAGGGGTCACCGTGATCGGTTTCTTGAGACCGATGTTTTTGATGTTACCGACAATTTCGTCGAACACCCGTCCGTTTCGCTCTCGAGTATTCAGCACCTCAATGAACTCAAGCGGAATCATTTTCAGTTCTCTGGTCAGATGCTCCTTGCTCATCCCGCCCTCCTGATACGTGCGCGCGCGGCCATGCCGTAGAGATAATCCAGACTCTCGAAGCGATAACTCTCGAATTCAATGCCGTTGTGATCGGCAAGATTGAAACCCTGCTGGCCGAAGTCCAACCGTGGCAGAAGGTAATAGTCGAGCGGCGCCTGATTGGTTTCGTCCAGTCGGACGGCGACCGTGATGTCAGGGGCCAGGCTAGTGTCGAAGCGAACCTTCCACCGCCTGCGCCCGCTTTCCAGCAACTGGCATCGTGACAGGACCAGCGAGATGCTGAACTCCCGATTGACCGTCAGTAGGTCGGTAGCGGGATCGCGCTCGATCAACCCTCCGATATCGGCAATCACGTGCTCGGTCTGACTGACAATTTCCGGATGTAGCCGTCGCAAAAAACGATTGATCTCGAGGAAGCGATAGTCTCGATCCGGCGTGAATCCTACGACCTGGTAGGCACTGATCAAACTACCGAAACGGTGGATATAGGCCGAGGCCGACGGCATCCCCTCCGTCTCATCGATGATGAGACCCGAAAGGAAGCCGCGACACTTGTATAGATTGCGCAGTTTCTCGATCAGTTCTTCATTGCTGAACCGATGCGCCCGAGCGCGAAGAATACCTTGGGCGGTATAGAACGCCTCCGGTGACACGATGGCCTTGAACGCACCTTCCTTCTTGATCCACATATCCGGCTGGTTGGTGATCCGGTGTTTTTTTAACTTGAAGGAAATCCTGTTGTAGACATTGTTACCGACGTATTTTTCATTGCTCAGAACTTCGCGCACAGTGGCCCGTGTCCAGTCCCGATCCTGATCGGTGTGAATGCCATGGTTGTTAAGGCGGGAGGCGATTTGGGATTCGGGTAAACCTTCATCGATAAACCAGCGATAGATCTGGTTCACCGTCTGCACTTCGGTGTCAGGGCCAGGCATCAAGATCACGCGGTCGGTTTGCAGGCTCTTGTGCTCGCCCCGCGCCAGCTCACTTTTGATTGAGCCAGCCTGATCGATCAGGACTCGCCGCAGGCCGTAACCCGCAGGCCCCCCTTGGCGATAGCCCAGCTCGATCAGTCGGCACTGGCCCGAGAAGACCTTGGCTGACAGTTCCCTGCTGTACTCGCCCGCCATCGCGCGCTTGACGCCCTTGACGATGGTCGAAACTGGAGAGCCGTCGTTTTCAAACTGCTCTGCACAGTAGGCAAACTGAATACCCGCCCGGCGGCAGATGTACTCGTAATAGGCACTTTCGTCAGCATCTTGGAATCGCCCCCAGCGACTGACGTCATAGACCAGAATGATATGGAAGTCTGCCGCCCCAGACTCGACGTCTTTGATCAGCTGCTGCAAGGCCTGTCGGCCATCGATGCGCAGCCCACTTTTGCCTTGGTCGGCATAGGTACGGACGATCTGCATACCGCGCTGATCGGCGTACTCCCGAATCTTGTCAGATTGATTTTCGGTCGAGTACTGCTGATGCTCAGTGGACATTCTGACGTATTCGGCGGCACGTAATGCCACCGGTAGATCCGACATCGCGGGTGAAGAATTATCTGACTGCATAGGACCCGATCGCTCGCCGTTATTCTTGTGCTTGCTCTCGGGCCTGCCTTTCACATCTTCACGCGGGCCTCGGACAGAGAGAAAATGACCGAAGCGCACTTCGTTGAGATAGCTGCCACGCAGGATGATCGAGAACTCATTTGGATTCGTAATTAACGCCTGACCAGCAAAATGACCATCACGTCCTATCTTTGCACGAGTCCTTTTTGCACGGGCACGGATGTTCAACGGGGGTGATCTCGACGATCCACGCCTCACTACTAGCTGCGTCATCACTGGGGATTAGCTCAATTCTGTAGAGCCCGGAGCGCAGCGCCATGCCCGGTGACACGTCCATCTTTGCAAGATCTACTTCCTGTGGCAGATAGTGTTTGGAGCGCTGGCGGGATTTGTTTCGTTTGACGGAATCGGGATTGGCTTCCCGATAATTGCGCCAATATTCCGGATGGCGATCTAGCCATGCGCGCTGATTCCGGCTCTGGTTATCCCGATAATCAGGATCGGTTTGCATCTTGTCGCGTTGCCAGCGCTGGCGTCGGGCTCGCTGACAGGCTGGTAGAGAACAGTAGGTTTGATTGGGTACTTGGGGACGTTTTTTGAACGACAGGCCACAACAAGCGCAGATTTTGTTGGACATCAAAGCTCTCCATATAACAACGCATATGGGTACTGTTGACCGACGGCGTGCAACTCGCATTGTTCGAAGAGTTTTCTTTTTGCTTAGTGGCGATAATCAGGCAGAGAGAGACCTATTTTGAATGGACGAATCAACCCGCCTTGCAGTTGATCCATTGAAACGAATTTCGCACCTATATCACGACACTGAATATCCCTCATGGAACTCGCCCCATGTCACTTCAGTGCCCTTGCTGTAACTCCAAAAAAATCGCGTCCCTCAGAACTGCCGTGACCGTTGCCGCCGTCCTTGGCTCCATCGGCGGCGCTGCACGAGGCGCGAGCGCCGCACTCGCCAGCAGTCAAATCGGGGCCACTCTCGGCGCCCTTATCCGCCCACCCGGTTTCAGTATCGGTTCCGTCTCTAGCGCCATCCTCGGTGGACTGGCTGGCGGTGCCGATGGCTGCGCGCTTGGCGCTCAACTCGGCGAAAAACTAGATCGCCATGTGCTGGCGAACAACCTGTGTCTGGCCTGCGGGCATCGCTTCAACCTGCCCACTTAATCGGCGCACCTTCCAACTTCCCCACATCAATCCGGTCGGTACTGCGTAGTGCGCAGCGCTTATGCCGATCTGCATCCAAAGGAATCTCTCCCATGGCTCATCTCATCGAACAAATGGCTTACGTTGGCGCTACTCCTTGGCATGGCCTGGGCAGTCGCCTCACCGAAAAACAACCGCTGGAAGTCTGGCAGCGTGAGGCGGGGTAGTCGCCAAATCCCAATACGGCGCAGTCCTGGGGAATGCTCAGCCCGGCGCGTTGACCGGCCAGCAAACCGCCGGCGGCGAGGTTGTCATTGGCGAAGAAATTGCGTCGGGCGTAATCGCCTGCCCCATCAGCGCGTCCATGGCCTGCTTGCCCGCTTCACAAGACGCCGAACTTACAAATCTCCACGATGAACGACGTGTACCTTGTTGCCATCTGGATCACGCAAGTATGCGTCGTAGTAACCTTCACCATACTGCGTACGTAAGCTGGGCGTTCCTTCATCCGACCCGCCCGCATGAGGCCCGGCGGTATAGGCAACGTCTACCGCATCTGGAGAGGGAGCCGAGAAAGCGACCATGCTGTCATTCCCTGCCCTGGCTTCGTTGCGATCATAAGGGCTGTACACCCGCTACCCTCCTTTGTTTTTGATGCGAGGAATTCTATCGTGCCTCTCCAGGCAGAGGGTACACAGTCACCACTGGCGGCTGAAAGACAGATACTCGATCTGGCGACACTCCCACCTCCATAGGCGGAGTTCATTATTATTGCTGAATCCTAGAGGAACTCATCTAAAGGGTTCGGCCGAACCATGGCTTCGATTCTCCGACTGTAGTGGTCAAGTTCAACCTCACGCTATCCTGGACAGTGGAACAAAATAAAACCATATCTATCAAAAACTGCCTACCCTGTGTTTATTTAAGCCCCTAGAATAACCGCGCAGCCAGAATGGCAATGGCCAATAGCAGAATAACAGCGCCAAAAAACTTATTAATATAGACTCCTATGGCCGGACGCTTTTTTATTTTCATTGCAATTTCACCAGCCAGAAACACCAGAGGAATTTCAATCAAGAACATAATAAGGATTAGCTCAATGCCCAAAATCAGCATCTGCATACCCGGCACACCCGCTTCAACCCGAATAAACTGCGGGATAAATACCAATGTAAAGATGATGGCCTTAGGGTTCAGCACGTTGGTCAGTAATCCTTGCGAATAAAGTTCACTAAGGCTTTTCTGCTCGCTGTTGTTTTGAAGGCTAATCGTGTTTTTGTTGTTAAAAATGCCAAGGCCTACCCACATGATATAGAGCGCGCCACCGATGACAAAAAACTCATATAACACAGGCGAAGAGGCGATCAGTGCCGTAACGCCGGCAATCGCAAGACCGATGTGACACATCACCCCAGTGACAGCGCCCAATACCGTAATCAGCCCCGCTTTCGTTCCTTGGGTTATGGCATTAGACAATGCGCAAAGCATGTCGGCACCAGGGATCAACGTTAACGCAGCAGCCGAAATAGCAAATAAACCCAGCGTAGAAATATCGATGAACACGTTTTCATCTCCTCCTCAAAAAGGCACATAGTCGGCCCCTCTTCGTCGGCGAGATAGAACGATATTGCTCAAATGCGTCGGTTGCGATAGCTACATGGCGTGACGCCGTAAGTTGACTTAAATACCCTGCCCATGTGCGACTGATCGGCAAACCCGCAAGCGATAGCGATTTCCGCGATATCTCCGCCCCTGGAAAGCAATACCTTAGCCTGTTGCAATTTAAGCTGCCGCTGATAGCGACTCGGTGATAAACCGAATTTCGCCGAGAATTGACGGCAAAGGTGGAACTTCGATATGCCGACTTCGCGTGCCAGCATATCCAGACGCACTTCCTGGGTATTATGATCGTGCAGATATTCTCTTGCTCTTCGCAAGCTTGGCGTGATGTCGCTGGCCTCAGTTAATGATTGCCACGGAGAAAACACCTGGAGCAGCTCCGCCACACAGTCGCTCCATACCACTTCACGGTCAAAATGACTGGATTGCGTTTCAATCAGTACCGAAGCGGTTTCACACAACTTTCTGGCGAAAGCCGCATGTTCGATGTGCTTCCCCTTAATAGCCGGTAAATGCATTGCCATGCTTTCCGCTGCGCCGAGCAGCATCTCGTTGCTGGGATAAAACATAAAATAGTGGCAGCCCTCCTCACCCAGAGGTGTCCCGGCATGCATCTGCCCTGGCGAGATGATGCTGATTTGCCCACGGCGGACGATACCGTCGGAGTCTCCTTTGGCGCTGTTGTTATTGGCGCCACGCAGGACAACGCCAATCGACCAGGTATCATGCCAGTGCACGTCAAATCGTTGGTCCGAAAAGTCCGCTATCAGCAACTCAAGACCGCCCAACGCGTCAAAACGATGCATGAATGCCGAATTTCCCATTACATTTTTACCCGAGCAATCGTTGCCACCGTTGGCCAAAATAATACATAACACGCAGCGTGAAAGCCCGCACCCCAGCATTGAAAATGCTTCCGCAGCATCTTAAAAAAGGGGCCGCTGGGCTCCATAACATTATGTTCGCATTCGTTCCTTGTTAACTAGCATGCAGATTAATGTTTATTAATCACACCGTAGTTCAAAGGGTGCCAGTCATAGCCATCTCCTTTTTTACTGATGTAGCCCAGGCCAGGGAAGGACAAATGGGCGCCCGCAACAAGCGATCTTTGCTGCGCAAGGTCATCAAACAGCCTTTTGCGCTGCGCAACGGCGGCAGAGGCGTCAATATCATAGGCGATGGCGACATTCGGGTCAGGGAATTGCACGGAGGCGACGTGGATCATATCCCCCAGTACCACCATCTTTTTCCCTTTGCTTTCGACGGCAAACACGCGGTGTCCTGGCGTGTGCCCGCGCGTTTCGATAGCCGAAATACCCGGTGTTAGTTCCTTTTCGCCCTCGAACGTCTTCAGTTTCCCCGCCGTTTCATAAGGTTTCAATGAAACGATCGCGGCATCGAAGAAGCGCTTATCTTTCTCTTCCGCCTGCCGTTTTGTTTCTTCATTAAGCCAAAAAGCGACTTCTTCTTTTTCCACTCTGACAATGGCGTTCGGGAAAGCGATTTTATTCCGCGCCACCAGCCCCCCCACATGATCGGGGTGCAAATGGGTTAAATAAATCTCATCCACCTGCTCCGCCTTATAGCCCGAAGCATTCAAATTTTTCATCATCTTGCCCAGCGTTTCACCATGCAGCGCGCCGGTGCCGACATCGACTAAAACTAACTTTTCTCCGGTGTTAATAAGATAGGCATTCACCGATGTCGGCAACGGTAACGATAGGCTATTGACCTCCATCGCCTTTTCAAGCTGCTTCAGCTGAGTATTGATCAATATTTTATCTGCGGGCATGGGGCTTATTCCGTCAGACAACGCCGTCACTTCGAAATCGCCAAGCATTATCCTGTAGAAACCTGGATTTTCTATTTTAGAAAAAGGCGCCGCGGCGGTTGAAGCGGCAGAAAAAACGGCGAGAAACGTGCCAATGAGTATATTGCGACGCATAGAGAACCTCGTAGATTGAAGAAGGAAACACCTAAAAACTCTATGTAACGAACTAAGAATATCCCTCCAATCACTTAGAACTCCTGCACTGTCGGCCTGATAACGATTTCACTCACGTCAACGTTCAAAGGCTGCTCGATCGCATACGCTATGGCACGCGCGATCGCATCGGCAGAAATTGCCTGGCTCTGGTAAAGCTCGCTAACGGCCTTCGAACTCTCCGCGTGCGAGCTGCCCATCTTCAGTTCGGTATCTATCAGGCCCGGAGATATGATCGTGGTTCTGATCTTCCCGCCGACCTCATGGCGTAAACCTTCGGTTATAGCGCTTACTGCGAATTTTGTGCCGCTATAGACCGTCCCTCCGGGACTAAACACTTTCTTGCCGGCGATAGAGGAAATAGTGATGTAATGACCGAATTGCTGTTTTTCGAACAGCGGCAACGTCGCGGCGATGCCGTAAAGCACCCCTTTAACATTGATATCGATCATCCGCTCCCACTCATCAACCTTCACGGCATTGAGCGGAGCAATCGACATCAGCCCCGCGTTGTTGATCAATACATCGATCTTACCAAATTGCCTAACAGCCATAGCGATGATCGCTTCGACATCCTGGCGGTTCGTCACATCCGCCTGCAGCGCCAATGCAATCCCCCCGGCATCAACGATTTCCCGGACTAAATCGTCAAGACGAGCTTTTCTACGCGCTGCGACGACCACCTTGGCCCCCTTCGCAGCCAGATGCTTTGCGGTGGCTTCTCCAAGACCGCTGCTTGCGCCGGTGATCACAACGACTTTGCCTGAGATATTGTTCATCTTACTTCCCTCATGTGTTTGTCTGTGGGAGTACTTTATCTACTGTTTAACATCAGTAAATGGGCGTATTATGCTTTCATAATTCCATTTTCTGGAATAAAGAGGCGAAAGTGAAAAACAGACAAGAAGCATTGCGTATTTTCTGCTGTGCCGCGGAGGAGACGAGCTTTAAACGCACTGCGACCAGGCTCGGCATTTCCCCGCAAAAAGTCACACGCGCAATCAAAGAGTTAGAATTATTGCTCGGGGAGCAGTTATTTCACCGCAGCACAAGAAGCGTAAAGATCTCGGATTTCGGCCTATTTTTTTTTGAACAATCCAAAATGGCCGTGGAACAGCTGAACAGGCTGTTTCAGGAAAAGTGGAATAACACGGAAGATTTAAATGGCGTTGTACGCATCACGGCGCCACACACTTATGGTTGCGAAATAATTATGCCAATATTGGCGGAGTTTGCGCGCCTGTATCCCGAGATCACCCTCGAATTCCACCTGTCAAATACACACAGCGACCTGGTCGATGAAAAAATCGATATCGGCATACGTATAGGCTATTTGCATGACCAAACCTGCATCGTTCGCCAGCCCACAACCATGCCTTTCCATCTTGTAGCCTCACCAAAGCTCCTTGAGCAAATGCCGCCGCCTGACAACATCGACGAACTTGCCCGCCTGCCGATTGTAGCGCTGCTTAACCGTAAAACTGGACGCTACTGGCCCTGGATGTTTAGTCAAAAACGCTATTTTTATCCGAAATCCGCTGCATTTGTCACTGACACACCCGATATAGAACGTAAAGCAGTACTTGCCGGCTTAGGCTTCGGTCAACTGGCGGGGTATTTGGTTGAAGAGCACATCGCGTCAGGTGAGCTGATATCCGTTCTGCATGATGACGCCCCGCCTCCATGGCCGGTCAATATCTATCATACACATCACACCCCCTACCCAATGCGCATGCGCTTCGTTTTTGATTATCTTTTCAATAAATTAAGCCAACGCTAGACACGACAAGTTTACCGAACATCGCTTTCCTGGCGCCGAATTATCTATCCGACAATGATCGCCTGCGCTACCAGTTCGAAGCGATTTCAAGCATGCCCATGGAAGTGCAAGAAATGGTACGTGGCCTGCTCGAATACTATAGCAGAGTCAGTATGCGAGCTCCCTTTACGAATATTACAGATGGGGGGAAAATACCCCTATAAAAGCTCAACAAGGAAAAAACAAATAATAAAGCCACCCGCAAACCGGCATTTTTAATGCCTGGAATACACCCGATCAGCACAAACGACTAAGTCAGCTTAGCTTACGCCCATCACTTCCCTCTGATACCGGCGAAAACTCTCTCGCCAACGTCTCTGCATTACGTGCCAAAATGCCAACATCGACTCCAACCGCCACGAATGTAGCCCCCAGCATAAGGCATCTTCGGGCAAAGTTAACATCGAGTGTCAAAATGCCTGATGGCTTTCCAACTCGCTCCAGGCGCTTGATTGCATCTTCAATCGCACTAACAACCACAGCACAATTGGGCTCTCCGGGGAAACCAAGGCTGGCAGCAAGATCCGCTGGCCCGATAAATACGCCATCCACGCCTTCAATCAAGGCGATTTTTTCCAATCTTTCGAGAGACTCTGCCGTTTCTACTTGCACCAACAGACAAAGCTCCTCATGCGCACGCTTTGCATAATTGTCAATCCGACCAAACCGGGTCGCGCGCGTCAGGCCAGAAACACCTCGGATACCTGCAGGCGGATAATGCATGGCCGCGACAGCACGTTCAGCCTCTACCTCATTTTGGACGTAAGGAATCAACAAGGTCTGAGCACCAATATCCAGAAAACGCTTGATTAAAACCGGGTCATTGCTCGCAGGCCTGACAATCGGATTTACTTGGTAAGGTGCCAGCGTCTGCAGTTGAGGAAGAACACTCAATACGTCAGAAGGTGAATGCTCTGTATCTAAAAGAAGCCAGTCAAACCCTGTTGCGGCAACAATCTCCGCCGCATAACTTCCGGGCAGGCTGCACCATAAACCAATCTGTTTGCGTCTTTGCGCAATGGCATACTTGAAGTGATTGACCGGAATTTGCATGTGGCGCCTCTCTATTTAAATGATACGCCAATAGCCCCAAGTGGACCAAAATCCGCATGAATCACATCTCCTTTAGAAATATCAACTGGCCGCGTAAACGAACCGCAGAGCACAATCTGGCCCTTCTTCAGTTTCCCGCCAACGGTATGAATTTTATTCACCAGCCATGCGATGCCAGCCGCCGGGTGCCCCATGATTGCGGCGGATACACCAGACTCTTCGATGATGCCATTCTTCGAAAGCGTGGCGCCTATCCACCGGATATCAACATCCATTGGACGAATTGTGCGCCCGCCAATGACTATCGCTCCGAAGGCGGCGTTGTCGGCAATAGTGTCGGTGATCGCCCGCGGCACCTCGGTCCGATAATCAATTATTTCCATCGCAGGTGTAACGAATTCGGTAGCACGCAAGACATTGTGAATTCGCGCGCCTGGCCCTTCGAGATCCTCGCCCATAATGAATGCCAGCTCAACTTCAAGACGTGGTTTCAAGAATTTGGCAGCGTCGATGCATGCACCATCGTTATAAAGAGCATCGTCAAGAATGCGGCCGTAGTCCGGCTCGGTCATGTTTGATGCCCGCTGCATAGCCCTGGATGTTAAACCGATCTTGTGCCCGATTACGCGGGCACCTTTAGCTATCCTGAAGTCCGCCCAAAGAGCCTGTATTTGATAGGCATCCTCGATTTCTATATGCGGGAAGGTCTTGCTCAATTGTGCAATTGGCTTTCGTTCAATCTCGGCTTGCATAAGTTGAACGGCAGCGCTTTGGCGTTCTATTTCGCTCAGCATGTTAATCTCCAATTTAAATTGAAAACACACTATCAAATGACAGTATTAATTGATTTTTTACTATTGGCTGTCCGTCGAATCGAATAAGGCGTGCCTCAATCTTCGCTCGCAATTTTTTGCAGAATTAGCGCCAAAAGTCCTGCAATAAATAGACACGCCGCCATCACTGCTAGACCCGCTGTGAAGTTTCCCGTTTCCTCTTTCAACCATCCCATAATCCACGGGCCTAAAAACCCGCCAAGAGTGCCAATCGAGTTGATTAGCGCGAGCCCGCCTGCCGCCGCAACGCCTACGAGATAGCGCGACGGGATCGCCCAAAAAACGGCGCGGGCGGCGTTCACGCCTACCAATGCAATCGTCAACCCCACTAATGAAAATACAAACGACTGAGTGAGGAAAGAAACAAAGAACCCTAAGCCCGCGATCACGCAGGTGAGCATTACATTTTTGATCCGACGGCCATTCTTGTCGACGTAAGCAGCCCAGGCGATCATTACAACGACAGCACATAGATAGGGAATGGCAGTCAGGAAGCCGACAGCGACGTTCGAAAAATTCTCCTGCTTGATAATCTGTGGCAACCAGACTTGCACACCGTATGATCCGATAGAGAACCCCAGATATATACCGCTGAGTATCCAGACACGAATATCGGAAAGTACAGATCGCATATTGGTTGCGGGTTTTACACGCTGCTCGTTAGCTACCAGCCTGACTACGAGCTCCCGCTCGTGGGGCTTGAGCCATGACGCTTTGCCGGGAGAGTCTGCCAGTAGTTTTGCGACGAAGAATCCAAATACAACGCAAGGGAGTGACTCTATCAAAAACATCCACTTCCACCCCGCGAGACCCAATACACCATCCAGATTGAGCAAAAAAGCGGAGACGGGGGCGCCTATAAAAGAAGACGCAGGGATAGCGATTAAAAACCAGCCAATGATTTGAGCACGGTATTTCGATGGAAACCAACATGACAAATAATATGCAACACCGGGAAAGAATCCAGCTTCGGCGACCCCCAGCATAAAGCGCAATATATAAAAACTCATTGGCCCTGATGCAAATACCATGGCGGCAGATACCAGCCCCCAGGATATCATTATCCTGGAGATCCACAGCCTGGCACCTACGCGATAGAGAATTAGGTTACTGGGCACCTCAAAGAGACAATACCCCAAAAATAGAATGCCCGCGCCATAACCGAATTGAGATGACGTTAACCCGATATCTTCATTCATGGTTAATGCTGCGACTGAGATACTGGTGCGATCTAGATAGTTGAAAACATAAGAAATCATGAGAATCGGAAGAAACCGCCACGCGATTTTTGCGAATAGTTTCTTTTCTATTTCATCAGTAACATTTTGCTGTGCAGGGGTGCTCACTTCTTGTATTAATGACATATTCCCTCCCGCTAAATGCTTGAATGCTGGCTTCTAGTATGTCTCCAGCACTACACCACACGACTCACCTTATTCAGAAAAGAAGCGCTCAGCATAAGTAACCTCGATGAAGCCGCGACTCTTGAACCAGGAGGCCAACTCATCATGTCGGGGATACCAGACATCCGGAAACTGCTTAAAATGGTGAAGTATTTTATTGAAGACCGACGCAATTAACGGACGCGCACCAAATTGGCAATGAAGCGTCAGATTTATAAGTGAGCCGGGCTCGTGCCGATATAAATAATCAAATGTTTCTTGGTAGGCATTGAGATAATCCGATGGGCTCTGCCGTAATACACGATTATCAGCGAAATCTGTATGGGGCAGCCCGACAATGGAGCCTTTGGGCGTTACAACCATACGAGGAAGATCGGTATCATTGTAATCCCCATGCCAAAGAAACCCCTCCTGAGCCAAGAATTCTGCGGTTCGATCGGTTGCCGCGACCACAGGAGATAACCACCCTAATGGAGAATGCCCCAACTGCTCTTCAAATATTCGCTTACAGTCGCGAATGTTTTGCTCCTCTTCCGCAGGCTCCATATAAGCGTGAACTTTATCCTGCGTATATGAATGAGCTGCAATTTCATGGCCGTACTCCAGAACTGTCTTCATCGCCTCTGGGTACATTTCAATCGACTTGATGTTGGCGCAGACTGTCGCGTTGATCCCGTGTTCATGGAGGATTCGAACTAACCGCCAAATACCCTCTCTACCGCCGTATTGGGACCAGGTAACACCTGCACGGTCATAAGTCCCCGGTTTGAGTGAGGTCGTCATTGGACCGTAAGGCGGCGCCTTTCCTTCAGACCAATTCTCAAGTAATACAGTAACGATGACTGCAATGCGATTTCCATCCGGCCACGCAAATGCTGTAGCTGACATATTTTCTCCGGTTACCTTGCCGCCCCGACAAAAGTACCGGGGGGGTTGTGTAACCTAAAAGAACGGCGCTATATTCGTCCAATGGATTAATTGAATAGAATAATAAGCCATGCCAATAACTCCCACACTGCGACAACTGGAAATTTTTCGGACCCTTGGGCGCACTCAGAATTTTTCACGTGCCGCCGAAGCATTGCACATGTCACAACCTGCACTTAGCCAAGCGGTTAGTCAGATGGAAATCGTAATTGGCACGGCGTTATTTGTAAGAACCAAACGGTCTGTAAGTATTACGCCTGCTGGCCAAAGATTTTTAATCCGAGTAGATGCAATACTTAATGAGCTTGGCGAGGCGCTTACTGAATTATCCAAGGACAGTGACCCCCGCAACGGGCGTGTTGACGTCGCATGCCTTTCTTCCGTTGCCACTCGGCTGTTGCCACGAGCAGTGTCATTATTTCGAAAATCATTTCCAGGGGCAGTGGTCAGGGTTCGTGATGAGGATCCAGATGGCATTATTAGTCGTGTGAAATCTGGAGCGGTTGATTTCGCATTTTCAGCGATGTTTGAAGAGGATGGCGGCGTCGTGTTTGAGCCTGTAATACAGGACGTTTTACATTTTGTATGCAGAGCTGATCATCCACTTGCTCAAAAAGAGAAAGTTGAATGGTCTGATATTGCCTCATTTGACGTGGTTGCGTTGGCCCAAGGATCAGGCATTCGGAGGCTGATAGATAGGCAATTCCCCACTGGAGGAGTATTTTCGCACTCAACCTACGAAGTATCCCGAATACCTTCAATTCTGGAAATATTGGAGCAAAGTGACTGCGTTTCAGTTTTGCCAGCGCTGGCGTTTGCTTATCCTGGCGCGTCGGAAAAATTCCATCATCGCCCGATGTGCGACCCGGTCATAATAAGAGATATTGGCTTCATATTGCCAAACACGCCTCTGTCAGCGACCGCTCAGGCGTTCAAAGTCACGTTAACACAGTCTCTGGAAGCGCAATCGCAACTACCATTTCGGGGCGTCACTTTTTGGAAAAGGTAACTCCTTAAAAGTAATTCACTCACTCAAAACTCTTGGACGATGGCGAATAAAGTCCGGCGTTCCAAGCATATCGGTTCTCGCTTTCAGCTCCCATTATGCATCTGCTGCCTGATCCGGCAAGCTCATCAGGCGTCGTTGCGTGGCCACTCAAAGCCTGCCCATAGAGCATCAAGTCAATCAGCAGCAAGACCTCTCTACTTTCAGCAATAGTGCTAACGCATTTACCGGGTTTGAGGCCAAGATCCGCGGTAGATACCTTTTGCCACCGCCGTGACCAGGGCCTTTACAAGACGCTCACCATCCGCCTTCACCTCAGGTCCGCCTGATGGGAGGGCAAGGAGATCTTTCATGCACGTCAAAACCTCAATCTCATGGGCCTTTTTGACCTTAATAGCGGCGCTCAGCGCTCAAGCTGTTCAAGCGGCCACGCCTGCAAATCTCCCAAAAGATAAGTCTCTGGGAGAAATTGAGCAGGTTTTTGCCTTCCACGACGCCATGCCGACGGGCGTAAGCGTCAGTGAAAAAGGCCGAGTTTTTGTCAACTTCCCCCGCTGGGGCGACAACGTTCCATTCACTGTCGGGGAAATACGCGAGAATAAGGTATTCCCCTACCCCAACCTTGAGGTGAACCAAGCAGATCCCAAGCATCCAGACAAAGGTTTTATCAGTGTTCAGAGCATCGTGGCCGATGGTTTAGGGAAGTTATGGATCCTGGATACAGCTTCGCCTAACTTCTCCACACCGATTGCTGGCGGCGCCAAGTTGGTGGCGGTTGACCTGAAGACGAACAAAGTAGTCGAGACACTGGTTTTTCCAGACAATGTCATTTTGCCTAGCACCTACGTCAACGACATGCGTTTTGACTTCGGCGCGGGCGAGAAGGGCGTGATCTATATCACCGACTCTTCTCTCAGCGGGCCGGGCGCAATCATTGTCATGGATATCGCTACTGGAAAAGCTGTACGTCGACTAAATGGCGCCACCTCGACTTCAGCAGATCGGGACTTCATACCGAAGGTTGAAGGTCAGATGCTCATGTTCCGCAATGCCGACGGTAGCAGTAAACCATTTGCCGTCGCTTCTGACGGTATCGCTCTATCGGCGGATCGCCAAACCCTATACTTCTGCCCACTGTCCAGTCGACACTTGTACTCAGTGCCTACAAAGCTGTTGCGTGATCCGACCGTTTCCGAAGATCAGCTTGCTGCAGCGGTTCAGGACCTTGGTGAAAAAGGGGCGTCCGATGGGTTAGAGGCTGATGCTGAAGGCGCGATCTATGCTGGCGATTACGAAGACAACAGTATTCGTAAGCGACTCCCAGACGGGACCTGGCAGACCGTAGTTCACGACCCACGGATACTTTGGCCGGATACTCTGTCCGTAGGGCCAGACGGCTATCTCTACTTCATCGCTAACCAGGTGCATCGCCAAGCGGGGTTTCATGGAGGCAGAGACCTGCGGGAAAAACCCTACAGTCTGCTACGAGTGAAAATCAACGCAAAGCCGGCTCAGACTCGCTGAACAGTCAATGGCCAGCCCTGCTGGTCATTGAAAATCAAACTGAATCGCCCCGGATTCTCTAGACACCTTGCAAGCTCATTGCGTAACGCTTTTCAAACTCTACCCAAACCTTGTTGGGTTCCACAACATCGAACTGGCGCTTCAGCAAATTGGGTGAGACGACCGCTGGCTTACCGCCGTACTTTCCAGGGCGGCGTCGATAACCTGTCTGAGAACGCAGACCTTCAAGATGCATCAGCCTCGCCACACGATGACGACCACAATCCTCACCGACCTCGCGCAGATCGTCGTGGATTTTGCGACAGCCATAAACGCCGCCGCTCTCCAGCCAGGAATGCTTGATCAAACCCAGCAGTCGCTGGTCGTCTTTGGCGCGTACAGATTGCCTGGTCGTCTTTGCTTCGGCCGAGGACAACGCTTTCGCGTGTTTTTTGACAATCCAAGATTCTCGTTGCTCAGGGCTTTAACTTCCCCTACAGTAGATGGTGCCTACTGTAGAGAAACAACATCCACCCAAGAGAACAACCTGGAGATTTATCGTGACTGAAAAAAGCACATCGTTTCATACCATCTGCCGCCTGCTTTTGAGGGAGCTTCGCGTCGAAAAAGGCGTCACTCAGGCACACATCAGCCAGCTTCTAGGCAAAGCTTCGACCAGTTCCTGGAGCAAAGTCGAAAGTGGCGAAACGCCGCTCACGCTGGAACATCTGCTGACTGTATGCACAGCATGCCAAATCTGGCCCGCAAACTTTTTTGTGACAGCACAGAACTACATGACTTTGCTCGGCCAAAACGGCTGGTTTGTTGCGGCCTATGGCAGCCCCTTGAGCAAAGAAGACGATCAGCTTGGCGCGGCAGCTGACGATTACTACTCGTCCAGCGCATCGTCTAGAGCACAAGTCCCTAACGTGGGCATGTACCAAGTTTTGCAAACACCTTGGCCGTACTCTGGGCTCTACACACCTTTGAACGTATTCCGCTGGGCTCTCGATCCGCAGTGGCGTGAGACTCAAAAGCAATACTTCCTGAGCCTTACAAAAACGCAGTAGCACTCTTCGCCTTCGTGGCTGCTTGCAGCCACGTAGATGGGCTAGGGATTCGAACCCGACCTGTACACCCCGCTCCAGGCCGCAGTTGTATTGTGTTTTGGGTGGACTGCAAGGGCAGAAACGGCCAAAAGCGGCCGTTTGGAACAGACTGCTTCCGACCAATTTGGACTTAGTACGCCAATTTGCGCTGCTAGGTCCGCAGCAATATTAGAGGTCGTACTTCGACTTCATGTGTTGAGGATGCTGGTTGTCGGAGTCGGGATCTGGAATGGCGACTCGGCGAGTCCAGAGTGGGAACCACTCACCATCCCGCATATCGCTATCGCTAACCATTCGCACATTCTTCAACATGGTTCGCTCGCAGGCACCGAATTGGACGAAATTGACCTGCGCCTCGATCAAGCTACATCTATTCGGTCCATCCACCTGGTGAGGGTAATAGAGTTGGAACACGTCATCCTCCAGAAGCAAATTGGGCAAATGTCGTATGACCCTGGGTGTTCCTCGAAGACTGCATATCCGCAGCATGGGCAGGTAAACATCAGTTTTCACTTATGGGTGGCAGTCTATTCTTGGTCGATTTTAGCCAAATGCTGAACGGTGGCAATGGGTCGATTGGAGCCTTTCGCGACAGGCAGCAATCGGCCGGCGAAAAATCGAGTTGCAATGTCCGGTGGTCTGGCATGCAAGGTAAAATGGCGATTTTTGCCATTTCAAGGAACGAAAGAGTGTCGACCATTAAAATGAAATCACGGGCCGATTGTCGGCTAACCTCCGCGCTGCTGTTATTAACAGGCTTAGTGGCTCTCTCTGGTTGCCACCGGTTAACATCCGAGCAGCGAATAGATTCCTGGATCGATAGCGACGGTAGATCCGCTCCAAGTTACCTCACCTCAGAAGAAATCAAACGTCTCGAAGCAAGACGTTATCTCAGGATTTTGCGCTCTACCTTGGCTCGACGTGTGTTATGGGCAAATAGCGAGGGGATGCAAGGCAGCGTGAAGTTGCGGATGAAGCTTAATCAGCAAGGCGACGTATTGCTCTGCGAGGCGCAGCCAAGTGACGCTGGAGCTCCACCAGGCTTTACGAATCTCGTCACGGATGTGTGCTGGAGCAGTAGCTGGAATAGCATCCCGGAAGGTCTCCAGAATCCAGCTGATGGCACGCTCGAGGTCATCGCACCTTTGATAGCTTCTGGTAATACCTCACCTATTTCTGATTACGAGCGGGGGCACCAGAGAACTGATGCTGAAAGCCGTTTTTTCTGGGACAACGTGGTGGCCAAGCAATCAATAAATGCGTTCGGCAGAGCTCGCTTCGAATTCACTGCCAACGCAAAGGGCCAAGTCGCAAGTTGCGATGTAACGCTTAAAAAACACTATTTCCGTCCTGAATATTTCCATCCGGATCCTGCGTTACAAAAGGTACTTGCAACTCAGTGCTTGCAGCTGGATTTGCAACAAATGCCTGGGTTTCGTGTAGGGGAAAACGGGATAGCCCATCGCGTGGTTTTCGTGGACTACTTGCCCTGGAAACACCATGTGGGGAAATACTCCGAGTAAGGCCCTCACTTTAGTGTCTTCTGCGATGGCGTTCCTGTCGCAACACCTTGCGCAAGGTGAATCGCCCTCAGTTTCCAGACACATCCAAGGTCTGCAATTGGCCGACAGCTGCCGTTCGCGACCAGCGGCTTTCGGCCAAAAGCAGCCCTTCGAGCAAGTGCATGGCGGTGTCTACGAAATCAGTGGCAATTCATTACAAACTCCAGATTAAGCCAACTCCTCAGCACCGCCTCTTAGCTCGAGATTTCTTGAATCGCACCTGCTATTACTGCGCTCCAGTGCGGAGATAGAGGGACACACGTAAGGTGGAAAATAAACCAGCACGCATAAATGCATGAAGGCTCAAAGCATTGCGCCGTTGAAAGCTTACCGTGCGCCACTTCGTGCCTTAGCATGGGGCCACCTTTGAGGTTGAACAGGATGTGGAATAGGTACGTGTTATCCACCCCGAACACCTGCTCTATTTCCCCCCAGTAGTTCGAGAGCAACTGCTTGAGTGACTGATCTTCTTGCGTGAGATCCACATTCAGCTTGGCAGTATTCGATCTGCGGCTGTTCAGCACATGCCTCAGGGCATTCTCAAGCTGCGGGATCAACAGGTGAGCTGCCGAGACCATGTCCCCCTGGACAAGCTTAGAAAAGCCCTGGGAGAAAATTGCCTCGAACCCTGGTGGCACGAATTCACTTCTACAAACAATGGGCTCAAAATGCCGATCATCAATGAGCTGACAGCGGCTCATCGTAATGCACGCTGGCCGAATAAATGCCTCTGTCGCTATATGGTAGTGAAGTCCCGCCTCACTAAGGCTTTCGTGATCAAACCACGCCCCTGATGGTTCACTGCCATGCGGCACATGCGCCGCTGTCGCGATCACCTTTCCTCGTTCATCGGCATAAGACTTGCCGGACATCGACGAGAAGAAGTATTTGTCTCTCTTCTCCAGGCAGTTTTTATGAAGGGCAATTTTGTCTGGGGCGCGACTTGTGAATGCCAGCCGCAGCAGCATTTCGTGAACATCAAGCGGCTCGAATTCTTCTATCGTCGCCCGACGTTCATCCGTTAAATCCATCGGTACACTGAACGAGCCAAACTCGGAAAGCGAATCATCTTCGTGCTGCTGGAGCTCCTTCTTGAGGAGCTCGATGCTCTGCGCCATACCGCCAATTGCACGGAGTTCACCAATAGCACTGCGTGTCCATGAAGCTTTTGCCATGGCGGTACTAACTGAGTCCCGCATCCGTAGCGTCTGCTCGACTGCATTCACCCTGCATCTGACAGCAGATTCCTTATCGTCCACTTTGAGATAAGCACGAGCCGCATGGAGCCATACTTTCTTCACTACCTCAGCATATTGTTTATCTTTCGTAGCTTGTGCCAGTGCCTCGGCTACAGCCGCGATTTCCTGCCATTCAAGCAGTCCACTGGACTGGGCAATGGGTGATAACCTCACGAAGGCGACCAGGCACTCATCGTCCTTGGCCATTTCATAGGCCTGTTTCAGCACCTCATTGGCACCGTCTGGGATCTCATTCCGCTTGCCAGCAGAGGCATAGATAGCGAACGCCCGATCAATGAGATCAACCACCTTGAAGGGAACTGCAAAATCCGACTCGTATTGATCGAGCAGCTCTTTTTTGAAAAAAAGCTCTACCGCATTCAAATACGAACTGGCGGCAAGCGCGGCGACAGCATGAAGCCTTCGGTTGACATACCAACAGCTGTCAGCGATCCGGGCGCGAAGCAATGGGTGGTCAATCTGCTCGGCTATCTGGACAAGAACTCCCTGCTGCTCGCCCAGGTAATCACTCGGGATGAGCGTCCTCTTACCCTTAAAAATGATCTGAGGAGAGAAGGTGTCTGGCCTGCTGGGATTGAAGTGATAGCTACAGACAACTGCCAAGACGTTATAGGCCCTAAATGCAGCGGCATCGCCTGTATTTTCTGCAATCTGAGCAGCCTCTCTAAGCGCATGCTCCAGCGTGTGAAAGTGCAGCGAGTTACTCATCGCCATGATGGAGGCTGGTTTGATATGCGCGAAGTCCTCCAGAGTTGCCAGATCCATCAACGACTTCTTCTTATCTTCATCCTTGTTCGTCACAAACTTCACCTCAATCGCCCATGTTGGTTTACGGGGTTTCTTCAGTGGCCAAACCAGCCATAAATGATTCTAAACCCCTATTGAACTCTGAGTGAGACAAGCAATTGAACTACACAAAAGCTCATGATGCGCTCTCTCATCGCACCGAGTACTCCTCCATCTTTTGCTGGGTACGATGCTAACAAAAACCCGGCCGGTGACTGACCTTGAAGGGCTGAAGAGCTTGCGATGGTGCGGCTATTCCTTGGCATGCTGGCCGGCTCTAATAGGCCTCTAGATAGGGGTTTAAAGAGGCTAAACATCGACTACCGAGCCGGCAGGTCACTGTCCCCTCGCGCGCTGAGCGGACGGCTGCTTTTGGCCGTTTTCTGCCCGTCGTGAGAGTCAGAAAACGACCCAAAGCAGTCGTAATCCAGCTTTCGAGTCATGGCTTGAACGGATCGATCCAGCCAGGCCGAAGTCCTGCCTCGTATTCTTGGCGTACGTAGTCGAGCGACTCTGCGCATCCCATTTCCGCCTCGATAGCGCCTATGCATGCCCAGCAATCCCCGCCGGTATCGCCTGATAGGGGATCTTCCGGATTGTCGAGTAGGCGTGCGCAGATCGTGCAGTTTTGCGGTTTTTTGCTGTTTGTCATAACACTCTTCCGATACGTTCCGTCTTAGCCTCTGGCGTGCCCCGAGGAGCAGCAAGCGGCCAACATCCGACATCCCTAAATCAGCAATTGGCTCCGGTGAACTAGGGCCACAAAAATAAATTTGATCTCAAAACTCATAAGTGTAATGTGTAGCCTTACACATTACATGTTGAAGGTGCGCTCAATGAGTAATCAACGGATACCGTCCCATCCTGGCGTCTACGTTCGTGAACATATCCTCAACCCGAGAAGTTTAACCGTGACTGACGCAGCGAAGCTGATCGGCATAAGCCGTCCTGGCTTATCGAATTTTCTAAATGGAAAGGTTTCGGCAACGTCAGACATGGCTTCCCGTTTGGAGCGTGCTTTTGGCGTGCCAGCTAAAACGATTCTCGATTTGCAAACCGCGTTTGAGTCGCGGGCAGGGATGGCATTGGATACCGCTGAAAAGGTCCGTACGTACGTACCTCCATTTTTGAGCGTGCAAGCTAATCAGCTTGCGAATTGGTTTACCACCACCATCCACGCACGCACTAAATTTTCAGTTCTGTTACGCACGTTGATCCATTCGACAGCACGTAATCTGGTAAAAGTTGATTTTCCCGGCAACGACGATGCTGAGCGTCCAGGATGGGATGGTCTCCTAGAGGCTAATGTCGGTACACCATGGGTACCCGTCGGTGTGTCTGGATGGGAGTTCGGTGTAACAGAAGACATTAAAGGTAAAGCGGACGACGACTTTGCCAAAAGCGTACGGGCAAACGTAAAGAATATAGAAAGTATTACTTTTGTCTTCGTCACTCCTCGCCGGTGGCCGGGCAAGGCAGCTTGGATCGCAGCCATGAAGGCAAAAGAATTATGGAAGGATGTCCGCGCTTATGACTCCAGCGATCTCGAGCAGTGGATAGAGCAGTCTCCAGCCGCGCAGGTTTGGTTTACTAACCAACTGGAACTTCCCTCTGAAGGTGCCAGAACTCTTGAACGATGCTGGACCGATTGGGCGAACGTTGCGGAACCGCCTCTACATCCCCTTCTTTTCGCTACAGCCAAAGATGTTTGGTATGACCGGATCAAATCCTTCTTTGAGAAAGATAGCTTCAGCCCACTGGTTATCGCAGCAGACTCCGTCGAAGAAGCACTTGCTTTCCTAAGTCAAGTACTTGCTACTCCTGAGCTTCAGTGTTTCCAAGACCGCGTGCTCGTCTTTGACCGGCCTGGAGTTCTACCAAAGCTAGCCCAAGGCGCTACCGATTTCGTTGCTGTTGCTCACACGCGAGATGTAGAACGAGAGTTTGGTCCATTCACCGCTTCACTTCGAACAATTGTGATCTATCCCCGCAATGCCATTAATGGCAAGCCTGATGTCGTTTTAGAGCCGCTTGGGCACGAGGCGTTCACGCAGGCGATGGAAGCGATGTCTAAAACTCGAGACCAAATCAGGGAGCTAACGAACGCCTCTGGTCGATCTTTGACGGTGCTTCGGCGCCAACTCTGTAACAACCAAGCAGTCCGCGCACCCGTTTGGGCTTCTGATCACGAAATTTCATGCGGACTGATACCTCTTGTACTGATTGGTGCTTGGGATAGTTTGAACGAGGCTGATCGAACCGCCCTATCTCGCATGGCGGGAGAGGTAAAGTTCGAGGTTATTGAAAAGCGCGTTGTTGACCTTTTGAGGCTTAATGATTCACCTGTTTGGTCCATAGGTGGGTACCGCGGGGTTGTTTCAAAAATCGATTCGCTGTTCGCAATATCCGGTTCGATCACAGAAAGTGACTTGGAACAGTTTATACACGTAGCGAAGTTGGTGTTGGAAGAAGATGATCCAGCTCTCGACCTGCCTGAAGAAGATCGTTGGGCGGCGGCGGTTCAGGGAAAACGTCGTGAGTTCTCAGGGGCTGTGCGTGAAGGCATTTCTGAATCGCTGGTTTTGCTTGCTGTGCATGGCAAAAATCTTTTTGGAAGTCGTCTCGGTTTCAACGGCGAGTATGAAGCGGCGAAATTAGTGCGCAACCTCCTCGAGCCTATTAACACTAGGAAACTGGAAGCCAACGATCGAGATCTGCCACTTTATGCAGAGGCTGCTCCAGATGAGTTTTTGAACATTATTGACCGTGATTTACGTACCTTGAACTCCCAAGTCATAGGTTTGTTGAGACCCGTTAAATCCGGTCTTTTTGGTTCAGCGTGTCCGCGGACTGGGTTGCTGTGGGCGCTCGAGGGGCTGGCGTGGAATCCGTCCACGTTTCCTCGGGTGATAAAGATTCTTGGTCGACTCGCCGAGGTTGAAATTAAGGATAATTGGTCGAATAAACCAATCGGCTCTCTAAGTTCTATCTTTCGCGCTTGGATGCCTCAAACTGCGGCGGATAATGATATGCGCCTAAAGGCACTCTGCATGCTATTGGATAAACATCCCGCAATAGGCTGGAAAGTTTGCCTGCAGCAGTTTGGCGATTTTGGTAGCCGCGTCGGTCACTACAACCATAAGCCGAAATGGCGTCAGGATGGGTATGGCCATGGTGAGCCATTTAAAACTTGGGAACAAATTAACGCATTTGTTAGAGAAGCGGTAGCGTTGGCACTTTGCCGGGCATCCTACACTGCCGAAATGCTGTGTGATTTAGTCTCTAGATTACGCTCACTCGCAAGTAACGATCAGGTGCGAGTTTGGGAGATTATCGAAGAATGGCATGACAACGGTGCTACCGATGAAAATATTGCAAAGGTACGCGAAAAAATCCGTATAACTGTACTTTCTCGCCGAGGTCAAAATAAGATAGAGAATAAGGGTCAGGTAAATTTTACAGAAAGAGCTAAAGCCGTCTATACCGCCATGCAGCCGAAAGACATCGTCAACAAGCATGAGTGGTTGTTTCGGCAGGGATGGGTGCACGAATCCGCGGATGAGCTAGAAGAAGAGGGGATGGATTTTCAGGCTCGCGAGAAGCGTATCGAAAAGCTTCGCGTCGAAGCCCTTGCAGACATTGTTCAAGAAAAAGGTCTCCTTGGCGTTTTCTCACTTTCTAAAAAAGGTAACTCTCAGCGACAAATAGGCTCTCTTTTAGTATCTGGAATACTCAACGGCGAACAAGTCAAAGAGTTGATTCTTCAGTGCCTACGCTCTCCTTCGGATGACTCAGACCGGGACGGCATACTTTCAGGTGCCCTATGGAGTTTAGGGGGCGAGAAAGTGAAGGCCATCTATACCGACCTGCAAGAAAAAATCACAACGAATGAATCGCTTTCTGTCTTACTTCTCTCGCCGTATCGCGCTTCGACCTGGGAGCTTGTTGAAGATCTTCCGGCAGAAGTAAGTGCTCGATATTGGGATCAGGTGACTCCACAATATATCTTTGATTCAGTCGAAGACAACAATGAAAGCGTTCGCCGCTTGATAGCCGCTGGGCGCCCTATAGCAGCCTTTTCTTCAATTCATTTTAAGATTGAAGATATACGTCCAAACCTCCTTGTTAACTTGCTTTCTGCCATGGCTTATAGAGGACATGATAAGCCTGGTGAGTTCCAGCTAAACGATTACGACCTTCAGCGTGCGTTTGAATTACTCAATAACAATGCAGACGCATCAGCAGAGGAAAAAGCTGGGCTTGAGTTTGCTTACATTGACGTTTTAGCACGCTCCTTCCGAGGAGGCGAAGGGCATCAGATTCCAAACTTAGAACGCTACATTGAGGAGCATCCCGAAATGTTCGTACAAGCGGTAGTTTGGGCGTACAAGCGTAAAGATCGTGGGGAGGATCCTCCAGAGTTACAAGTTGACGGAGATCGTGAGCATCTAGCGACACGCGGATATAGGCTTCTTGATGCTTTAGAGCGCATCCCTGGTCAGGACAAGGAACTTTTAGAGGAGCAAAGTCAAAAACTTTTTGATTGGATATCAACAGTCAGATCATCTTGCGCTGATTTAGATCGAGGAGATATAGCTGACGTTTGTATTGGAAAGCTTCTCTCTCACGCATCTTCCGGGAAGGATGGCATTTGGCCGAATGAAGTTGTTCGCGATTTGATGGAGGAATTGCAGTCTGAGGATATCATCAGTGGCGCGCATACGGGCCTCTACAATTCGCGTGGTGTTCATTTGCGTGGTGAAGGCGGCAATCAAGAGCGGGAACTTGCGGATACATATCGCGATTGGGCCGACGCTTTGCAGTTTACCCATCCCTTTTTATCCTCATCCCTTCTGATGGGAATGGTCAAAACGTATGAGCGAGAAGCAGAACGTCAGGATACGGAGGAAGGAATTCGTCGCCGGTTAAGGCATTAATAAGGCGAAGATTTTTTTTCTGATTACCCTGTTGTGAAAGACGTTTGGGCAGGTGCTGAATAAAGAACGCGTTTCTGGGCAGCCAGTCTTTCTACTGCCCGAAGCTGCTTGCTCAATGTCTGCTTCTGGCCGCCAGCTGCCAATCGTGAAGGGCAGCTATTGGCCGTTCACTGTCCCCCACAACAGGCGGCTATCGGCCAGAAGCTGTCACTTGCACGTGGCCGTTATCGACCTAACCCGCGATCCAAAACGACTTTCAAATCCGCGATCGTCCCACTCACCGACGAATCTACCGTATGACTCAAGTCCTCGGGTAAATTCGCAATTAGACAAACCATTAAAGGGGACGAGAAAAGTGCCGCGAGATAAAGCGTTCTACAAGAGTCTTGGTCATGAGCTGATGAAAGAGCTAGCTGAGACGATCAGCACCGAGTTGATTCCATGTGGAGCGCCCGGAGCCTATGAGATAGTAAAACTCTCCAACGGAATGCATGTGCGGTTTACCAGTTGGCGCGGGGGGGACGGGCCCTTCTACATCATTCTGTTCAAGGGCGCGAAGTATTTGTTTGAACTAGATTTGTCGATGATTGTGCATCAGCGTGGACGCTTCACGTGGCATCTCAAGGCACCAAGCCATGAGCGGAATGTCGCAATGCTTGAGGCCCTATTGGGCGCCCCAGTAACCTTAGACGAGGGTTATTCACATTCGGTCAAAGGCGTGAAGAGCCGCCTAAAGTCAGGAGTCAATACACCCCGTACAGGTTATGGATTTATTGACGATGCCGATTGGCCGGTTGTCTGTGAGCATTTTCTTGAGTTGATGAGCTGCGCGATAGAAGCGCACACCAGCGAGGAGGGGGCGGATCATCCACGTACGGAAGCGCGGGATGACGACGGCAGCACAGTCGTGGCGAAGCGCAAAGCCCGGCGTAATCAAAGTCGATTCAGACTGAACCTGATGGAGCTGTACGATAGTACTTGCGCAATATCCGGAGAATCCATTGCAGAGGTGCTTGAGGCTGCGCACATTGTGAGCCACTCTGAGGCAGGCCTGAACCATTCCGGGAACGGGCTGCTGCTACGCTCTGATCTCCATCGGCTGTTTGATAGCAGCCTCATCGCGGTGGACCCGAAGTCACTCAACATCGTGGTATCGCCGCTATTAGCGAAGTCGGGGTATCAAAGATATTCCGGAAAAAAGCTCAGGCTTCGTATTGACGGCGGCGGTCCTGACCCCGAATACCTTGAACGAAAGTGGATTCAAGCTGGTTTGGAGACCTAGGCAGGCTTAATTATTCGAACACCCGGCCTGCACTTCGGATGGAGGCTCCTCCTACCTCTGAAAACCACCAGGATCAGCTGCCGATGGACGTTGAATCTGGACCGAGCCTTTATCCGTCAGCTTGCGTGATCATCCTAGCGAAGGCGGCTTAGGGTCGGTTCCGGTCTTTCACGACCGGTTACAATCGGCCAAGAGCGGTCAATCGGATTAGACTCCCCCGAAGTCCTATCAGAGATTATTTACATGCTGATTGAGTGCCAACGGTGCGGCCAAGGTTTCGCTCGAGCAATGCGGGTCCGCTCTACAAAAAATTTACTGTGGGTGTGCGAAGAATGTGAAGCAATGTGGGCGAGTCAGGCTGAGGTGAATGTCTGTAAATTTGAAAATTACGGAAAGTTAATGGCCGGCATTGGTCGTAGTTTTTTATGGTCAGATTTGGAGCCACAGTGACAAGTTAGTTATCGAGTACTCACTGTCAAATGCTCGCTTCGGGTCGACTTCTGCCGATCAACGACACCCAGTGTGCTGGTCAAGTACAACGCATACGCTTGGTCAGGTCGAATGCAATTGACTGGTCAGTGGCATTGCAAACGGGTGGTCAAGTGGAATGCAATTACACACTAGCAGAATATTCAGTGTCGCTGATTCGCGAATCAGCACCGACTCTGGTGGATTAAATGGGAACTACCGCCGCTTAACGTCGAAGCTCGATGGATATTGAATGCTATCGAGGGAGCATTTGCTGCCTAGCTAACTTACACTAGGCAGCAGAACCGTGTGCATACGAATCAATGGGCTATGTGCCTAGAAAATCCTTGAATAGATTTCGGAATAGCTTATTCATGTTGTTTTCATTGACAAGCTTTTGAACTGGGCGCATGTAAGCTGCGGTGACCCCGAAACGCATCTGTGCTTTCGCCTTATGCTCCTCCAATACTCCTGCTTTCAAGAGCACGGCAACGAACTCATCAGTCATACCTGGTTTAGGGAATTGATATAGTTCATTCGGTAGCTTAGTTGCGAACCTGCTTCCGACGAAAAAGAACCCTAAAAATCTCTTGATTTCATCAAGTGTAAGCAATGACTCGACGTTCGAGGCGTTCATCACCAACGAGGTTGTCATTTCGCCAAGATCACAACTATCCAAGTCAAAAATACCTGAGTTCATCGTTGGGGAGCAATTTTCGGCTTGGATCGCTATAAACGAGCTGTAATAAAATTTTGAATTGCTGAAACGGCATTTTGCGAAAGAGTCGTAGCCGACTAACTTGCAGTTCCAAAACTCTCTGTCAACGAATTGAAGCAGTGGAAAATCACCGGAAATGAACAGACCTTTGACAAGTCTTCTTTCTGCAGCTATATCTTCGCCAACGATCGAAAAAATAGCTTTGCTAAAATTGATTCGATTCAGTCCTTTCCCGGCAGTGGCGGCAAATAAGTGAAGTAGGCAACTACATGCTGATTGTGCTGAGTCCACAAGACCAGCCTCAGTGTCCGGGTTTAATGCAACTGATTTGAATGAAGAGTATACATACCCCAAAAGCTCTTGTACTTCTTCGCGTGGCTTAGCTGCGTAAAAGCGACTTAACTCTTCAAAGACCGCTCCTTGTCCGGTAGCCAAGCGAGAAAAGTGCTTCATAAACAGTTCGGAGGAAATTGAGCGGTCCTCAAGCCGCTCAATCAGCCAGAGCCCTAGGAAATAAGACTGCAAGAAGTCATATCGATAAGCCACTACGTCATTTGCAACTGACAGTAACGGGTTTTTGCAAAAAATCTCGGTCACCGGCGAGTTTGTAGCCGACGCAGCAAGGTACGTTTCTACTACAACTGTGAGCTCGTCGATTCGTGCAGTTCCAAAGTGGGCGCTTGAGAACTCCTTAAGAACATCAACTAGTCGGGCTACTGCTGGCCTCCATCCCTGGCGTTCTCGTTCGCGATCAATAATGGCAAAGATAAGCATGTCGACCGCTCGAATATTATGAGGGTAACCGGCTTCTGCCATTCGCTCCTTGATGGCTCCTTCGACCTTTAATGGTAGACCAGTACCATTGACCTCCTCCTCCAGCTCACACAGTGCGTCTACAAAGAATGGAAGCACCGTATCATCTCCCATTGCTGTCGAGACTGACCTTAAAGTTTCTTGCACTCTTGTAACGATAGCTTGACGCTCTTCTTGACGTCGTTTAGAGAACCGCTTCCTAACATAGAGGGCAACCTCGTCCGAAGTAAAGCCTTTGAGATTATAGGTTGGTACTCCGTGACGCCGTAAGGATGCGGCAGTTGTGCCAACGGTATCCTCTCGCCCGGCCAAGAAAACCCGAGTCTGTCCTAATTCAGCGTTCAGCGCGTTAATAGACTCTACAAATGGTACTAGTTCGAAGCTAGATGACATCATACTCAATAGTTCATCTATACCGTCAATCAGGATCAAAAGGCTTCCGCTGATTAGCAGCAGATCGAAGACATTTCGGCTAGACGGAACCTTCATGGGAGTAGCGCCGGCGGCAGTTAATGCCATTGAGTGCAATTCACACAGATCGAAAAGAGATGAGACATGTGAACGTCTTAGCTGCTCTTTCGGCAACTTCTTCAGTGTGTCTGCCTCAATAAGCATCACTCTAGAGTATTTTGACTCATTGATATCTGCAGAAAGGCTGCGTAGGAGAGTTGTCTTACCTGCTCCTCCTGACGCCACTAGCAAGGACAGAGGCGAGCTATCAGCTCGAATGACTGTGCTGGCAAGATGAGCTAAGGCCGGTCCAAGAGTCTCCGTTTCATTTCGGTCCACACGGTATAAGGTTTGATCAATGTAGAATGGCTCCATGAATGGTGATGTAAGCTGTAGGGAGTCTGCATCAACGCAAAAACGACCTAAATAGTCCTTAAACGTCAGCTCGGTAACGCTAATCCGCTGACCTAGCTCTTCGAGTTGCTCCTGCACATAGCCAGCCTTGCCGGGTGAGGGACGGAGAATGGTTAATGCGCGGAAATCCTGAAGCTCATTGGGGAGGTCACGAATCTTGGAAGTGAAGTCTTCTAGCGTTTGCCGAATATTAATGTTCTGGGTCAATACCAATAGTAACTGAGGGTGGGGAGTATCAACTCTCCAAAGTTCGTACTTAACGCGACGCTGTCCCGAAAAGTCCTGCCCACGCCATAGTGGTTTGCGGACCTTATAAAAGCCGGCAAGTAGATCGTCAGTTCTAGTGAAAGAGAAACTCTCAACTTCACTTGCTCCACTCTCATGTGAAACCATCTTAGCGATAGATGGCTGCTCAGATGAAATATCACTAATTAATTCTAGTTCAGTCTTAAGTGCGGTTAACTGTGCGGTATAGACGTCAGCACGACTGAAGTCGAAGTAGAGGCTGGCGGTCAGATACCGAGGAGCGTCCGCATCGGCTTCCCGCTTAATTGCTAGAACCCGAGTTTTTGACTTGCTGGCAGTTTCTGTCCAATGACGCTCGGCTGCCATAGCGGTCTCACGCCCAACGCCGCCCTGTCGCGTATTGGCTTTCTCGGTGTAGTTTTTGGTGATGATCACCAGTACTGCGTCGCTCTCGAAGATAGCAGACTCCATGTACTGATTTCGGTCCACGCGGTGATCCATGCCACGTTGATCGTATTCGACATCCAAGTCTGGCATCAAGTCCGTAAGGTCTTCGGCCAGCTGTTGAACCCATTGCTTATGGTCTTCTGAATCCCAGCTGTAAGAAATGAAAATTCGCAAGTGTCCCTCTCCGGCGTTTTTTTGTGGAGAGAGGATACACCTTCGTTA
Organism: Pseudomonas sp. W2Aug9; assembly: GCF_023127755.1. Lineage (NCBI taxonomy): Bacteria > Pseudomonadati > Pseudomonadota > Gammaproteobacteria > Pseudomonadales > Pseudomonadaceae > Pseudomonas > Pseudomonas sp. W2Aug9. The sequence continues at coordinate 480,169 of NZ_SPKL01000035.1, forward strand.
AGGAAACGTCTGGTCTTAGATTGTTTGGTAGGAAGGGGCCCAGGTGTGTGTTTTATCGTGCTTTATATCTGAGTTGAGTGCGGCCTTGATTTTAGGGATGCCATTGCAAGGCAAATCGGCGCCTATGGTCAGGGAGGCTGGAGCATTGGGCCCATCACGCAACGACAAAGCCTCTCCATGGGGGGGCATTCTCGTGGTTCCTTCTGGAATCAGCGTTGTACATTCGGTGCTCCAATCATGCCAAATTTTCCCCATCGCCCGAATGGTGAGCCGTTTCGATATTTAATAATCATTGAGAATCGAAGCTTGTTAATTCGGTTAGTAGCACTGATATACCAATGCTCGTTCACGTCAGAATACTTCCAGCCCGTGGCCATACCACTTGGGGAGGTTTAGTGCAGTATCCGCTATTGGCCGGTTAGCGACGGTCCTACTTCGACCGTCGCTATATATGGTCAAACCTCAGTCCGTTCCGCCATTTCCAGGGCGTCATCGACCTCAATCCCCTGGTATTGCACAGTGCTCTCCAGCTTCGTATAGCCGAGCAGCAGCTGAACCGCCCGCAGGCTCTTAGTCCCACGATAGATCAGTGATACTTTCGTACGTCTCATTGTGTGTGTGCCATAAATCGCTGGATCAAGGCGTACGGCTTTAACCAAGCCTTTGACGAAACGAGCGTTTTGACGAGTAGATAGATGGTCTAAAGTATGCAACCGGCTAGGAAAAAGGCGGTCCTCGCGATGAAGCTGGGCCCGCTGTATCCGGGCCGCGAGAGCAGACCGTGTTTGCTGAGTGATCTCAAAACTGCACAGGCCGCTGCGTTTTCTGCTGCATCACCATGGCTCGTGTTGAAACGTGCTAGCCATGAACTACATCGCGTACGCGGAGCTTGGTTAAGTCGCAGGCTCGAAGCTTGCTGTCGATGGCCAGATCGAAGAGATCTAGATCTCGGGTTCTTTCCGCAATTTGAAGCCTTACTTAGATGGCCCAGATATCGCTCAGTCGGAGTGGAGTTTTCTGCCCGACCAGTTTTCTTTTGCTCCAGGGCTGACGGCTGCAGGTAGCGGTGATGTTCACGACAAGTCCTCCATGTGGTGAAGGACAAGGATGACTAATCAGAGCAACGGTCGCTAACCGGCCAGAAGCAGACGTTCAGCGATTGGGGCTAACCGATGTCTGCGCCCCCATCAGGAGCTTGAGAAAGCTTTCAGCCTCTGAGCGGTTCTGGAACATTAAAGTGAAGGTGCCCAGAGTAAGCAAGCAGCAAGGGGGAGATTCGATTTCTTCGAAAACGATTTTCACAGACGTCCTCCAGTCAAACCTTAATTACGTAGTTACAGGACGTAGCGGTTTGACCTGCCTTCCATCCTGAAACACCCGATCCTTACCATCATGCTTCGCTTTATACATATTGCTGTCGGCGCATTTGAGCACTGCGGACATGTCCGATGTCGCTCGGAACTGCGCGACGCCCGCGCTGCAAGTGAACTGATGCGGAGGCAATACACTGCAACGGATGTTGCCCAGCAGGCGCAATGCGTACTCATGAGCAACCGCATCATCTTCGCCCAACAACAAGACACCGAATTCCTCACCTCCAATCCGCCCGACACTGTGGCTGCCAGGGGTGGATTTCAGGCACGAGGCCATGGCACACAAAATCTTGTCACCGACATCGTGACCGTACTGATCGTTTTTTAATTTAAATTCGTCAATATCCAACATTATAAAGTAGCCGCTGTGGCCTTCTGCCAATGCATTTTGGAAGAGCCCCATAAAGGCCCGTCGATTAAGTAAGGAGGTGAGAAAATCTGTCTCCGCCAATGTCCTGAATTCACTTTCGACCAACAACACTGAGCGCATGTTTCTTAGATAGGTAAAGCTGAGAGTAAACCCTATGGACATGGAAGCAACGCAAAAAATGACCAGATAAACTTCCAGTTCCCGGTAAAAGCCAACGTCCAAATTGGGCCACATCAGTATCCAGACCAGTAATGTAGAGAGAAGATAGTCCTGAACCGTGACGAATAAGATAGCACTGCTTACCACGATGATCACAGCTAGGGGGAGCGTAAAGACGCGCAGCTGCACATTGGTGTCAATCACATGCGCAAAGCCGAGTGACAGAATCAATATATACACGCCGCCGAGCATTCTCCATATGCGAAAATCAGCAACTACGCGATGAACGTACCAAATAACCAACAACGATGCTGTAACAGACATATTTAACAGATTTAACGTTGTCGCAGGCTCAATCAGCAACACACAAAGCCAGGAAACAATTCCCGCCATTTCAATCTTGGTTACCGCTGGTGACAGCAGTGTTCGCATTCTTGGTCTGATTTTGAAAGTCGCCGGCATCCCTAAACTCCTTTTCCGAAACGGCCTGAATGTGATGTCAACGTCTGGGCAATACCTAATCAATGAATTAAGTGTGCTTTGGCATCCAAATTCCTGTTATCAATCGGAAAAAACGTACGCAAAAACTTCCATATTGCTTTCACCAAAGGCGGAGGCGTTACCGCGACGTAGATAAAGCGTTCAATGCAGATCGCTGGTGACTCTACCAATGGCTTTCACTACTTGCTTTGCGCCTGACTGGATAGCTGCCATCGCCATACCTGCCTGTTCGGACAGTTCCAATAAAACGTTGGCTTGGTCTCTGCTGCACTGGACATGCAACGCGGCTTCGCCGGCCAATTCTCGATTTTGCCTGACCACACCGTTAATCTCCTGGGTGGCCGCACTGGTACGGCCGGCGAGCTTGCGCACTTCATCCGCCACGACAGCGAATCCTCGTCCATGCACTCCAGCGCGTGCAGCTTCGATAGCGGCGTTAAGCGCCAAGAGATTGGTCTGGGTGGCAATGGCGCCGATCGTGTCGACGATGGAAGCGATCAACTGCGACTGCGATTCAAGCGCGGTCATGCTGTCGGTCACCAAGGCCATCTGTTGGGAAATATTCTGTGTGCCGAGCACGGAGTCGGCGACCAGTTCCATCCCTCGGTTAGCTTTCACATCGGTATCTAGCGACACGTCGTAAGCCATGGTCGCTGCTTGTTTGATTCCGTCGGCTTTTTCAACTTGCTCGGTCACTACGCTGGCGAATTTGGCAATTTTATAAACCCGACCGGAAGCGTCTCTGATGGGATTGTAAGTGGCCTCCAGCCAAACCACTTTTCCGCTTTTATCTACCCGGCGAAAGCGACCAGCGTTAAACACGCCCTTGTTCAGACTCTTCCAGAATTCATCGTAATGCGCCGACGCCACGTCCTCCGCTAGGCAGAACAGACGGTGATGCTTGCCCTGTATCTCCGCAAGGCTGTAACCCATCGCCTGGACGAACGATTCGTTGGCGTAGACGACCTCACCCGCGAGACTGAACTGGATCATCGCCATCGAGCGGTTCAGTGCGCTGAACATTTCGATAACCTCCTGTTCGTCCCGCGCCAGCGGAGGTGCAACCATGCCGTAGCCTTGAAACGTCCGGTTCGCTGCAGCGATCCAGCCTATATTGAGTGTCACAGCACGGCCGTCGGAGGCACGATAGCGTTGCGGTTCGATGGCGCACAGGTTGGGTGCAAAATCATTCTGCGGTTGCGCGTTGAGGTTACTCATTACCATTTTTGAAAGCTGTTCCAGCGAGTATCCCAGCATTTGCGCAAACCGCTGGTTGGCCGAGATAATCCGGCCAGCTCCATCGACACGTACTGAAAGAAACACCGCTTCGACGTCGGCGACTGTCCCGAGCGCCAGGCACAATTGCTCTTGGCAGGTAAAAAGAGCATTCTTCAACTGGCGATTAAACACGCTGAACTCCGGCATAAAAATTACAACAAAAAGGACATTGCTTAGTGATTAAATCGCGCCCCAAAATAACAAGCGAACTCGCGCTAACGCTCACACACACAGCGAATACCGCCAGGCTCGTTTCCTACTTCGCTCTCCTCAACTCCCAACTCCATGCTGACACGGGCAATTGCAAAGTAGATTGACATGGCCCGCCGCATCAATTCGAGAAAGGCCGGACTCAACCCCACCAAACGTTTGTCGCATTTGAAATAGCCCTGTAACTGGCCTTCTTTGATCATGCGCTGCATGTGTGTTTTGGACACGCCCAGACGCGATGAAAGCTCCACGTAAGAGGATACGTTGTAGCCGGTCTCTAACGAGCCGGTGCGCAGGGCATCGGCATAGAGTGCGAGCATCGGCAGATGACCGCCGTCCCGATTGAGAATCCATTTCGCTTCAGGCAACAGCTTGTCGAGCAGGAAGTCCCCTTCAAGTATCTTGGCAAACCCTCGAAAAAATACGCGCAATAGATCAACATTCTTCCCCACAACCGATAACCCACTGTCGTATGGAGAGATCATCTGCGAAGGCAGCAAATAAGATTTGATTAGCTGCACGGTATTGCTTAGCGCTTTTTCCGTAGGTCGGAAACTACGTTGACGCCCGTCCTGCACATGTAACCGAACATCCAGATATCCGGCAATGGACAAAAATGAACAATAAGAATCCAGGCTATTTCGAGACATATAGCCACGTTCGTAGCAGAATGCCTTTACTCTGGATAAAGGAACTTTCTCGTCTTTGTAGCTGAAGCTCAATAAAGACAGTGCAACCATGAATCGGTCATATTTCAACAAATTTTTATAAAATGAAGGCTTTTCTCGATAGCTTTCCATGACCAAATCAAAATGCAGCAGAGCAGCTTCATCTATATTGTCTCGGGTCATTTCCGAACTGGTCTCTTTCAAATACTCAAGCAGATCAGTCTTGTTCATCGAAGTTACACAACCTTTAGCCGGCAATATCAAACTGCTACCATTCGCAATACGCACAGTATATGCGTATTCGAACCGCTGGCAGGTTCACCCCAAAAATGTTTTATGACCTGGCGCGCTTCGATCGCAGCTCACCCGAGCGTGTCTGATCGATGCCCACCGGCCTAAAGGTGAGCTGCGTGCATGAATCTCTTCGACCAATAGCAGCCATCAACGCGTCACTATAATTCCCTTGCATCATGATGCTCGCCACGATCCCCTCGTGGCACCGAAGTATAGTTGGTGCATCTAACCCATCTTGGAGTGGGCCAGCGCGAATTCATCGTCCAGGATCCCGACGGTTATCTCATCAGGTTGGTAGAGCGGTTGGGTGAGAAGCGGATTTGCTGAATCTGAATTTGAATCTGAGTCAAGCCGATATTCAGGTTTGGGGTTCAGCGGACGTAGTTCAACGTCCGCTAATGGCCGTTTTATGCCTCTCGCCAGGGGCAGCAATCGGCCGGTAGCAGACTTACAAAACGCAGCGAGAAGGCGACCCGCGCTGGACAGCATTAAGGACGTAGGACAGAGTACCTTACTCTCTACATGGAGCTGTCCTGTGTGGCTATGTGCAACAACTCACCGTTGCGGAGAGTGCCGCAGATCACATTCGGAAAAGCAATCGCGATGAAAAATAGGTTCGATACAAGTACTGTCAGTTCTGATTCCAGCTCCGCACTCTATCGCAATCCGGACGATGACCCACGCGGCCCCTATATGTGGCTGGACGCCACAGCATATGGAGACCGGCCGACGCTATCGTATTCAGTCTTAGAGGTTTCTCCCCCACCTGGCCGGCACTGGAGGTACTCACGAGAGACTATGGAAAGGATGGTAGCCGACGGTCGTGTTGTGCTTACTCCAAGAGGACAAATAAGACTGAAGCGCTACCTGAGCGAATCCTCAGGGCAGCTCAGTCGCATACTCAAGAGCATACCAACGGCTGCACATGCTAGGGAATTAGCATTTACGAGCTTGTTTATTCCTGAGTTTGTGAGCGCTCTCGGCTACGCTGACTCTGAAACCTTATACGATGTCGGTGCAATGCACGCTGATGTCGTACTCGCGCCTGCTGTAGGGGCACGTCCTTGGATAGTTATTGAAATCAAGAATAGGGCCGCTCATCTCGATGATCGCTCTTTGCGACAACTTCGCACGTACATGCTAGAACTCGGCAGTCTTTTTGGGGTGATTATCGGCAGTTCACAAATTGCCGTCGATGACGGTGAAACAGTCGAATTATTGAATTTAGCCGATTTGAGTGATGCGGATACAATTGGTTTATTGAATCGGCTTGCTCGCTGGGCACAAAGCGAAAATGAGATAAAACCAGGGCGTGTAGCAATTGCCGATTTGATCGCGCAAGTGGAAACAGCAAGTACCAATCAAGATAAAGGACGTTCACTTGAAGATCTGGCGTCATTACTCTTTAGTGACGTCCCATCCTTGCACTGCAAGTATCGTAACCTCAACACTCGATCGAGCGAGATAGACCTTGTAATCGAATACAGAGGATCAAAACTCAACATTCCATTATTTGACGAGCTTGGTCGATACTGCTTCATTGAGTGCAAGAACTGGAGTAGTCCAGTTGGGGTGGCTCCCGTCCGCGATTTTTTAGGGAAGCTGCGCAAGTCAAAAACGCAACTCGGTATATTGTTCGCAAAGAACGGAATTACGGGCGAAGGAACTGGTCTGGACGCGCTGCGAGAAATTCAGTCAGCTTATGATCGTGACGGAACTTTTTTATTGGTATTTTCGTTAGCGGATATTAAACAAGTAAAGGATGGTGCGGATTTTATCGCGCTTCTTGACCAAAAATCAGACAATCTTCGCTTCGATCTCTGAGCTCCAGGCCTATATGTACTTGAAAAGTCATACATCGCGGAGCGAAATCTTAGGATTACGCAAACGAGGATTGCCAAGAAATTGGTCGGTGGATCATATGCTGTAGAACAAAGCGTTGGAGATCGCTCAGCCTCTCTGGATACCATTGCCTTGCTTCAAGCTTACATACATCAAATTTGACAGGCCGCTATGGGTCGAAAGCGGCTTTTCGTAAATGGCGGCTATTGGCCAGTAGCGGTCGCTTGTGAGCGTCCGCTATGGCCGATCTGTGTCGTTCGTGGAGGGCAGAAAACAGCCAGAAATGACCGGTCTGTCTGATAAATAAATCTATCCCCATTCCACACTACTTGCGCCTGATAAAAACTTCGCTTCTTGAGATTTTTCCAGAAAAATTTGGCAATTTTTCGTCTAGGAATTTTTCAAGCTCTTTTGCATCTTCTTCAATTGTAGATGGGCCCAACATTATTTCAGCCGTCAGCATTTTGTTAATATCATACTCCATATCGATAAACTTTATATCTGTAGAGCGATCATTATCCATGACTTCTTGGCAACAAGTATACAACGATGCATCACGCCGCATTATCACTTGTGACTTAGGTACAGCTTGAACAATAAATCTGATTTCCTGCTGAAACTCCCAGTGCAGACTTTTAGTTAGGCCGTAACTAGATATATATCCTGAGTCAAATATCCCGCGCAAATTCTTAAGCATTCGAAGCCTGGGCTTATCTGTGTAGATGATATCCGAAAGAAACTCCATGCCTCTTGAACCGCCGCGATGCATCAAAAGAACATAAGCATCTTTATTTTTTTGGTTCGATACAAAATTCTTATCAGAAAATGTTGGAACTAAAATATCTGGCAAAACCCCTATTCTTACAGCGAAAGGGGAATCAACATACATCTTCCATAATGGCACGCTCACTTTTGCATCTTTCGTCCAGCAGCTCGCAAATGTATATGGTGCTTGCGAGCTAGTATCATGCAAAAAACCCTCTTCCGCATCGTCAACATTCGCCAGCGAATTTAATCTAATCGTCCCAAACTCAATTATTTTTTTAAACGCCTCGAAACTTGTATAATGATATATTTTTTCCATACAGACTCAGCTTGTTGTTTGACTTTGATCTAAGTAGATGCTGAAGCCGCTTTTCGACGGTTGCGAGTGGCAGCTATTGGCCGATGTCTGCAATTGGCGATCGGTGGCTTTCGGCCAAAAGCTGTCAATCAAATACATCTAAAAAATTAGGGCAACTCAGTGATTAATTAGATGGGGCACTGATTGAGCGACAACAAGTTATTATTCCATTGCCTATCTGCATAAGTGCGCAAATACGTAGCTCGACCAGGTTCGCGTACGACACCGATATCTGCACGGGCACCACTTACCGGATCAATCACATAAAAAGTGTTTGTACCAGCATCAATACTGGCAATCACTTGCTCGCGAGTCCAGCGCCATTGATTTGCAGGATTTCCTAGATGAGTGATATGTTCATGGGAACTATTTACATTGGGTTTGTTGATGCACGTTACTTGAGCGTCGGCCATTTTGATTTCCTTTTCACGGTTGAAATTTGTAAAAAGAACTGACTACTCTTCCTTTGTACTGGCCCAATGACACCTTAGTCAATACTCCTTTGGATCGCCATTAGTTTCACAGACAAACGGAGTGATAGCTTTTGGCGTTGGCGGTCACTTACGAACGGCCGCTATCGGCCGATTCTGTTGAAAAAGTCGGCTTCGAATTCCGCGCCAGAAAAGTACGCGCCTGAGATTGAAATCTGATTTTTTGGCAGAAGGCTCAGAACTCGGACTTCGCATAGCAGCGTGCAACTGAGGTGTTTTCATCCCTAAATATTCGAGTATTTCGGGAAAGCCGACTTTTTCAACACAATCGGCCAAAAGCGGACGACCAACTCGGTTCTGGTTTCGCCCAGCTTGCCTCCTCCGCAAGTGCAAGCTGGCTCACTTCTCTGCCTCTTGGATACGCCTGGTATGTCAAGTCGGCTAAAGACCACGCCCCCGATGCGCATTGATTCGGCTATAGACTGCGCTGAGCCGTCTACAACCGTACCGATCAAATCATTCATCAAAAACGCATATTCGATTCGAAAAAAACTCAACCCTACATCACTGCTATGACACCCCCACCATGGAGCTTCAAACCATGTCATTGCAGTGCCCTCGCTGTAACTCACCCAAAATCGCTTCCTTCCACCAAGCCATGAAAATTGCAGCGGCCATCGGTACGGTCGGCGGAGCAGCACGCGGCGTCAGTGCAGCACTGGCTGGCGGCCAGGCGGGTGCCACCGTCGGCGCAGTCGCCGGCCCGTTCGGCGTCACTCTCGGAGCCGTCTCCGGCGCCATCCTAGGAGGACTTGTTGGCGGCGCTGGCGGCTGTGCATTAGGCGCTCAACTCGGCGACAAGCTTGACCGCCATGTACTCGCCCACAACCTCTGCCTGATCTGCGGGCATCGCTTCAACCTCCCTGCTTAATCCGTCTTCTACTCCTTTCTTTCTATTACGTCCGGACATTGCCACGCGATGCGTGGCGTTTATGCCGACCTGTACCCCAAGGAACAATAATCATGGCTCATCAAATCGAACAAATGGCTTACGTTGGCGCAACCCCGTGGCATGGCCTCGGCCGTCAACTGACACAGAAACAGCCGATAGAAGTCTGGCAGCGTGAAGCCGGTATGGACTGGCAGATTCAGGAAAGTCCGGTTCACTTCAAGGCCGACGCTATCGGCCATAGGGGCAGCATTCACTCGTTCCCGGAACAAAAGGTGCTGTATCGCTCCGACACCAAAGCACCGTTGTCGGTGGTTTCCAACCGCTATCAAATTGTTCAGCCACGTGAGGTGATGGAGTTCTACCGAGACCTGACTGAAGTGTCCGGCTATGAGCTGGAAACCGCTGGAGTGCTCAAAGGCGGTCGTAAATTCTGGGCGCTAGCGCGAACGGGACAAAACACCGCATTGAAGGGCAATGATCAGGTCAATGGCTATTTGTTGCTGGCGACCTCCTGTGACGGCACGCTCGCCACCACGGCCACGCCGACCACCGTTCGCGTGGTCTGCAACAACACTTTGACCATCGCCCTGGATGGCACCACACACGCCATCAAGGTGCCGCACAGCACCCGGTTCGATGCCCGGGTCGTCAAAAAGCAATTGGGTGTAGCCGTCTCGCAATGGGACGAGTTCATGTATCGCATGCGCGTGCTGGCCGAGCGTAAAGTCCAGTGGCATGAAGCTATGGGGTTCTTCATGAACGTCTTATGTGAAGTAACGCCCAATAGCAAACTACCTGAAGTCCTCCCCAACGAACGTGCCCTGCGCAAAGTACAAAGCCTGTACGAAGGACGCGGACGTGGCGCAACGCTTGAGTCGTCACAAGGCACTGCCTGGGGTCTGCTCAACGCCGTGACCGAGTATGTCGACCACGAGCGCAGAGCACGTAGCAACGAGTACCGCATGGACTCCGCCTGGTTCGGTCAGGGGGCGCAAATCAAACAACGGGCATTGGAGGCTGCCCTACAACTCGCTGCCTGAAATGACCTCTACCCTTCAACCATAACGCCCGTTCAGCATCCAGCTCAACGGGCGTTTTTACATCCGTAAGGTATCCCTCATGAAAGCGATTCCTAAAAATGAAAATGCTTACAAGAGCCGTCCGGCCCTTCGTTTAATTGGCACCAAAGAACTGCCCCGTGAAGACTGGCTCACCGTACGCAAACAAGGCATTGGCAGCTCAGACGCGGGCGCAGCGGTTGGCCTGAACCCTTATAAATCGCAGCTTGAGTTGTGGCTTGAAAAGACGGGCCGGGATGCCGCGCTACCGAAAATAGACCCTCATGATGAGGAAAGCCCTGCCTACTGGGGCAATGTGCTCGAGCCCATCGTGGCCTGGCATTACAGCAAACGCACCGGCAAGAAAGTGCGACGGATTAACGCCGTGCTGCAGCATCCTGATCCAGAACTACCCTGGATGCTCGCCAATATCGACCGCGAAGTGAACGGTGCCGACGATGTACAAATCCTTGAATGCAAGACTGCCGGCATAAACGGAGCACGCCTCTGGAAAGAAGGCGTGCCCGAGTATGTGCAATTACAGGTCATGCATCAGCTGGCCGTCACCGGCAAGCAGGCGGCTGATGTTGCAGTTCTACTGGGCGGCCAGCATCTAGAGATCTACCGCATCGAACGGGACGAGCAGATGATTGCTCGCCTGATCGAACTGGAACGCAAGTTCTGGCATTACGTACAAACCGACACCCCTCCTCCGGTCGATGGGAGTGCCTCATCTGAAGCGGCACTGCGTTGCCTCTACCCTCAGGACAACGGCCAAACCGTTGACTTCAGCGCCAATGCTGGATTGGCCGCGACCTACTTGGAACTCAAGGCTGTTCGGCAGTCCATTACGGCAAAAGAAAGCCGCGAATCTCAACTGAAACAGATCCTGCTGCAAGCCATGGGCGAAGCCACACGTGCGCAGTTCAGCAATGGCTTTATCAGTTGGAAACGCTCCAAAGACAGCACAGTGCTGGATGTCGAGCGCCTGCTGAAGGAGAAGCCCTATCTGCAAGTCCGCTTCAGCAAGCGCAAGGAAGGCAGCCGCCGCTTCCTTATCAGCTGATCTTTTTTTCCTCTCTGGCCATCCCTACGCGATTCAGTTTTCGGGTGGCCATTTTCGCTTCCAAGGAGAACCACCATGCTCAAAGGCCTGGTCATTACACCGCCCGTGCTCGGACGTATTTCCATTGGCAAAATCGTCGAGAAAAACGGTAAGCGCCTACCGGAGAAAGACGATCAGTTCACGATCACCTCACAGGTGCAAAGCAGGGACGGCTGGCTGCTGCATCCGTTGAATGACGAATTACGCGAGACGCCTGACACCAAGCTACGGAGCATCCCCATTCGCGTGCTGTTCAACGATCCAGAGCTCAACTTCAGGGCTGAGTACACCCTGTTCGACCGCAACACGGGTCGCCCGCTGTGTATCGGTAACGGCGAGACCTGCAAGCGGCAATGTGAGGACGGCATCAAGTCCTTGCCCTGCCCTTCACCAGACGCCTGCTTGTTGGCCAAGGGCAATGCCTGCAAGCCTTACGGACGACTTAATGTGGTGATCGGCAACGATGACACACTCGGCAGCTTCGTGTTTCGCACAACAGGCTTTAATAGCATTCGTACACTGGCGGCCCGCTTGCAGTACTTCCAGGCAGCGTCTGGCAACCGCCTGGCGTGCCTACCACTGGAACTGCGCCTACGCGGAAAATCCACTCGGCAGAGCCATGGCACACCAATCTTCTACGCAGACATCACCGTGCGCAGCGGCATGAGCCTGGAAGAAGCACTGCTGGCCGGGAAAGAGTTGGATGAAATACGCCAGGCAGCAGGCTTCCTACAATCGGCGCTAGATGCAGCCGCTCAGAAAGGCTTTAGCAATGGGATTTTTGAAGATAACGAGGAAGACGGTGGTGCGGTAATCGAGGAGTTTTTTACCGGTACCGACAGTGACTCCAGCACCGGCCCCGCTGGCGCATCCAAAGGATCTGTGCCAGCGACACAGCTCGCCCGAAAGCTTGAAGCACTTGCCTCGATCAGCTCAAAAGATGATTGAAAGTCACTGTATTGGTAATAGACGCCACCAGGGACGGGCGCCTTCGCATGCTAATCAACAGTTTTCGAGATCTCCTCGATGCATGTCAACACCTTTGCCTGCGCTCTATTGCTCAGGAGATGAAACTTAATCAGCAGCTCTGCTTCGTTGTCTTCGACAGCGTAAAAATACGCCGCAGGGACGTGGAGTACCTTGCTCAGACGCTCAACAAAATCTGGTGCGGGGGTGCGTTTGCCAAGCTCGTAGCGGTTCATACGTGTACTGGCAGACATTTCATCAAGGCCAGCATCTAAACCCAAGCGTTCCTGCGACATACCAGCACGAATACGCGCTTCCTTGATTCGTTTTGCGAGTACTGACATCGACATAGCCCGACCAAAAAAATGATCGTGCATGGCAATCGCTAGCTAAATACTACCGTTTTGGTAGTATTGGGTTTTTGAACGTTAGCCGCTTCCATCCGAGGGTCGGTATGAAACCAACAGAAACACCAAACAACAGTCCTTCCTCAAGTCGAAATTGTCGCTTGGTGCACGAATCCCTCCGAGACGAAGCAGTCAGCTCAGAAGCAGGGATTAGCTTTTTAGAGCTCGTATGGGATGCCCACAGAAACGATAAATTTGAAAAAGATAGGAGAGGAAGATATGACATCACCAATTATAACGGGGCTTAATAAAGCAGAAATAATCAAGCTTTTATTAAACAAGTCTTCGTTTGAAGTTATCGGACTTAGAGGAAGCTTCACGGCGTCCATAAAGTCCGTAGAAAACGAAATTGAGCGTCTTGGATTAAAATGCCGAGTTAAAAGCGACATGAAAGGCGCTATCGCTCAAGGCGGCATATTGGGCACTTTCATCGGCGCAGCTTCTTTACCCGTCGGCGTAGCATTAGCAGCTGCTGCTACCTTGGCCAGTACTGGCCACACTCTAGCCACCTACAACCCCGACTACGAAATCATAAAAGACTACGTCAATAAAAAACTGAAAGTCATCTACAAAAAATAGCAATCAGAGAGTCAGTCTGCGCTCGCACTCACGCTCAAAAAGCCAACGAATACCGACCACAACCAATAAATATTAAAATATTGGACATTCCAAATGGCAAATATCAGACTATCAAAAATAATATTAAGCGCTGGGCTTATAGGAGCAACAATCTTTGCATACGAGGCTTTCACGAGAAATACTGTAGAAAATTTGGACTCACATAAAAAAACTAATCGACTCTGGACCTTCTGAGCACTGGAAAAATGGGAACGTTATTTTGTTAATAAGGCACGAAGAACGCTGTGATCAATCAAGCAACCCATGTTTAGGGCCAGATGAGGGAATCACAATTATTGGAGGCCAAAGAGCAAAAGAAACAGGTATTCATTTAAAAGCATACTTTGATTTTGACGATACCGATGTTTTCACCAGTCCAATGACTAGAACAGTTCAAACATCCGACTTCATGCTAGGCAACGCGAGCCTGCTATCAGATAGAGAGGCCATATGCGGAAACGACATCGTGGATAAGCTACTCGAACACAAGAACTCCGGCAGAAATCTTATAGTGATGACCCACAACACCTGCATGAAAGATTTAATAAGATCCAGCGGATACAGGCACTCATGGAGCCCCGAATACGGGAGCCTCCTATTTGCAAAAACAACAAGCAAAAATAAAATACAGATTGTCGGCACGTTAAATGCTGACGACTTTCCTAAATACCCATCGTCGATTTAAAACCAAAAGACACTCACAAAGAACCTTACAAAAGAATCCAACCGTTTCCTTCCTCCCACCCTGAGTTTAAGACAGTGAATATAAAATCAGTTGCACTCAAAGCCGCAGGCTGCGTGGCGCTTGCACTTTCATTGAACGCACACGCCGAAGTTGACTACGGGTACATGTATCCGCCCATGCTACCCAATGAACAAAATATGAACGATTTACCTTATGCCATTCCGTGCGCAGAGGCTAAAAATCAGTACGGAACAAAATTTTACCGTTGCACCTGGTACAGCACTCCAAGAAATATTAGTCAGTGGAATGCAGAACAGCAGCGCAATGTTACATTCAGCAACCACATAAGCGGTAAATGTGTGCGAGGCACTTGCCGTGCATCCAATGGTTCAGGCATCTATGGCATGTACGGCCAAGACCTCAGCTTTAGTCTTTCAATTTACTATTACATCTACGAAAGTGAGGATGGTTATCCGATTGCCTATCGCATGGATGGTGGGCCAAATAAAAAGGGGAAAGAGGTTACCTACGCTCAAGCCCGGAAATTACTTCAGGACTTCTTGCTTGATCACGGCATCAGCAAAACTAACGCAAAAGACGCTATTGATGCCTACTCGTTGGATGCGAATGCAACGAGTGATTCTTCAGTCGATGACGAGCCACAGACCGAAAATACGCCCATGACAAAACCCACAAAAGACATCGAGGTAAAAGAAGCCTGGTGCAACCCGCGCGAAGACGATGACTGCACCATCAATGACAAGAAAGTACTAAAAATGGAGCTCAAGCAATACCTGCCAGCAGTCTACGAACTGGAAGTACTCAATGCCGGCGGACACTGCGAATATCCTATTTGCTATGATAAAAATGATAAGCCTGTCGGAATTCGTTAGAAACAAGGGCACGGTTCAACTCCGTGCCTTTATTTTTTAATTAGACCTGAAACCGAGCGCCCTCCCTGTAAACACAGTCATCATAGGCCTTCGATGAGTCTGAGTGCAGTAACGGCCATCAAGGCTCCTTCACTAGAACTCCATGATTGTGGACCGGGTTTGTTACAGGTCGCGACAGGGAAACAGGTAACTGCTCTCCCTACTGCGAGCGCATCGCGTCCAGTTACTCGCCTGATCAAAGAGGATTCTTCCATGTCCACATGCGCAATGGCCTCTTACGCATACCTGCAGGCTTCACTCTCAAGTGCTGTGTATCCTCGCCCTAGGCCAGATAGTGCACAGCTTTGTGTACCTTGCTTCGGATATGGACATCATGCCGATTGTAGTGGTCAACTCATCACGGACACGACATTAAGTTTTTCTTCGGCCCGAGCTGGCGCCAGCCCACCATTGAATTGATGGGGTCGAACCCAGTTGTACCGATGCATCAAGAAATGGCTGATATCGCGCTGGGCTTCTTGAGCCGTTCGGTAACCCGTGGTCGGTATCCATTCCGTTTTCAAGCTGCGGAACACGCGCTCCATTGGCGCATTGTCCCAGCAATTCCCCCGGCGACTCATGCTTTGGCGCCTGCGATAACGCCAGAGCCGCTGGCGAAATCAACGACTCGCATACTGCGACCCTTGATCCGAGTGAAACACCTGGCCCTGGTGCACATATGCTGAGTCGGGCTGATACGCTCACGCCGTATAACTACGCTGTCCCACCTCCAAACTTAAGTAAACGTCTGGGAAGCTAAAAACGGTGCCTACCGAGCAGATAGTGCATCGCCCGGTGGACATCAACCTAACCTACTCAATAGATTACGTCCCCCGGACAATAGATCGATTGATCGCACCAGAAACCTTCCTTACCAGCCCCTTACGCAAGCAACGAGCCCCTACAGGCTTGAGCCGCAGATGCTGATCATTCTTGACCAGGTAACGCATGGCGTAATGCACGTTAGCCCGTGCACTCAAGTCACTTCTGTGGATTAAGCCAACCCCCAGCCTATCTTTATATTTTTCTTTTTCGAGGTTGCAGCTGTTGAAGTAACCCTGACCCCGGGTAATACGCTCCCACAGCTGACCGATTTGTTGCGCCCTGTAGATATCTGCACGCACTTCAGCGCCATTGAAGAAGAAGGCAGCATGGACGTGATACCCCCGGTCCTCACCCTGCTCAACGCTGCATATGTAGCCGATCTCATGATCAAAAATCAGGTTACGTTCACGCTCAGCAATCAGCCGACTGAGGTCGTCAAAGACGTGCTCCACACGCAACCTAGCTTGTGCCTCTCTACGGTAATACAGATCAACCCGAATCACGCAAGTGCGGGCGTAACGATCATGTACTGCATCAACGTAGCGGCAAACTTCGATCTCCTGCTTAATCGCTTGGTAACGCTGATCGTGTCCCCAGCGCCTGTATCTCTTTTTGGTGAGAAGCGTTCGGACCTGCTTGGTCAGTTCGTTCAACGTCTCGCTGGCGCTCAGATAGCGTGTTTCACACTCACCCAAGCAGGTAATGCCACATGGACTGCGCTCAACCCCAATTGCATGGCAAGCCTCTAGGAAAAGGTTCAAATGCCAGCTGTACTGATACTCCTCGTCACATTCGAACAGATCGACCATCTGCTCGATCCCATCGAAGTACTTTGACAGTTTGGTTGCATCGACCTGCTCATCCCCGTGCTTCGAGTATGTAATTCGAAAGGCTTGACCATCTGTACGTTGAATGGCGTTGATCAGTCGCTCAATCCGGATAGCGTTATCGGACTGTGAGCGGTAGGTGTAGCTGGTTCGTTCAGTCATCGTGATGCACCTGATTAGTTGTTGGCATATCAGGTGCGTGATGAGGATTTATTTAATCGATGGTCTGTCGTATCAGTTGGGTGGTAGTCGCTGTATAGCTCTCAGTGTTCAGCCTGTTGATTGATTAGGATTGATAGTTCAAGAGCTATAGAACTAGATCCCGAACCGAGACCAGGTCGCCATCCAGGCCTAGCAAGGAAATGGAGAGCAAAATTGCCTTGATAGCCAAGAGATTTGCCAAACTGCGATTTGAGGAAGTTAGCTGAGAATAATCTCCGCCCATCCGTCATAAACGCTATGACCGGCAGCAAGCCGGTCATAGCGTTTATGACGTTACTCCAAACCTGCCTCGCGAAAACTCATTCAGCCAGGTCGCGATCCTCAATCCGGGCCAAAATCCAATCTTGCACCTCTCCCTCAACCCAGCCAACGCTGCGCTCTCCCAGAGAGACCGGCTTAGGGAAAACATCTTCGGCGATGTACTTATAAATAGTAGACCGGGCCAAACCGGTCGAGTCGATGACATCTTTCAGGCGGATGATCCTCATGAACGGGCTCCTCTATTACGTTCAGAGGAATGGCTGGGTTAGTAAAAAAAGACACACACCGTGCTCCTGCACCTTCTTTGCTGAGGCAGCTCCCCCACCTAAAACGCATAACCTGCGTGGCTCAAAGACAATGCGAGCGCAGAGCCGCGTCGTCGTTAATTAAAGAGTTGCGAGTTGAATTATTCAATTTGTCTGCTATTGTCGCTAGAAATAGCGGATATAGCAGACAAAAGTGAATTCAATCGATGTCGAAATTTCCACCATGATTGAAACCTATCCAGATGATTCGCAGGACATTTGGCCGAGTTTCCGTGAAAAAAGCTTGTTCGACGGGGCGGTGAGAGAGGCTGCCCGAGAACTGCAGGTTCACCGAGAGATGGCGATAATGTGCGCCTTCGGCGCTATGGCAACGGCCTGTCAGGGGCACGTGGATGTAGAAATGCCCACCGGGCATAAAGTACCGACCTCACTAATGCTGTTGACCATTGCTGATTCTGGTGAGCGGAAGACCACGACGCAGAATTACTTTTTCAAGGCCATCAATGCGCGAAATGATTCGGCGTATAAGGCCAACAATGAAGCCCTAGCGGAGCACAAGGTCAAACACCATCTCTGGGGCACGCATAAACGCCATTTGGAGCGCACCTACAGCAAGTGCGCCTCTCAACAAGACAAGCCCGCAACGCTAGCCGCTCGGGATGCTGTCGCCGAACACGTCAGGACTGAACCGCAACCTCAGCGCTCGGGAAAATTTCTCTACGAAGACACCACCCCACAAGCGTTAGTGCAAATGCTCTATGAAAACTCGCCGAACGGTTGCCTGCTGACTAGCGAAGCCAGCAGTATTTTTAGTGGCAAAGCCCTGGGCGAACTAGACAAACTCAACACCCTCTGGGATGGCAACAGCGTGATCGTTGATCGCGTCTCAAGAGCAGGCTTTATTCTCCAAAATGCCCGACTCACACTGTCTCTCATGGCGCAGCCGAGCGTGATAGCACGTTTCATGGGCAAACGTGGTGAGGAAGCCCGAGGTACGGGATTCCTTGCTCGCTTCTTGGTCGTCAAACCGCGTCAAATGGCCGGTCAACGCAGTCCGGTCAAACTATCTGCACTGCCGCGCCAACAGGCATTCAACGCCCGCATCCACGAACGACTGACCGCCCCCGTTAAGACTGACCGCCAAGTATTGCGCTTTTCGGAGTCAGCAGCAGAATTCTGGCTTCAGTGCAGTCGAGGTCTCGAACAGCAGATGCAAGAGAACGGCCTCTACTATTACCTCAAGGATCACGCCTCCAAGTTGCTCGAAAACACCAGCCGCCTGGCGGCCATCCTGCACACGTTCGAACGCGAACTGGACAACGACATTGAGATTGAAGAATCCACCCTGCAGTTTTGTTGGAGGTTCGCACAGCTTTGCTCGAAACACTTCATCGATCATCTTGCCAACGAGCCGCAACTCGTTACAGATGCGAATAATCTTGCGCACTACCTATTACATAAAGCTTACAAAGAGTCGCCCGCCGAACACGAAACGAGAACTGTGCGCGGAAATGACGTCAGTCCTGCCAGAAGCTCAGCTAACACGCCGCGTCCTCGCGAACTGAAGCAGGGGGTAAAAACTCATTTCACATTGACACTAGTCAAACAGTACGGCCCCAGTACCTTGAGAGGCCGAGCCAGTGCAGAGCGTCTCGAGGCGACGATTATGCTGTTGATCCAGCTCGGGCATGTCATCAAGGAAGGAAGCCGCTATCGCTTTCAGGAAACCGTTCTGCTCAAACGGGGCGAACCTGAAGTCAAGAACGGAGAAATTCTCACAATTAAGGAATTGCCGCTATTCAACGAACAGGAGTATTGGCAACCTGAACGGCGCGGTGCATGGGTAGATCAGTCAGGCTACTTCATAAAAATCCGAACGTAACTGCCAACTGAGAAAAGCTCAAAGGCAATAAATATAAACCACTCGCAGCGCCGATAAAATTTCCACGCGCCGTTGATACGTTATAACGTATGGTATAAAAATTATCGTGACATCGCGATTGATTTAGTCCGCTTTTGATTAGGGACCCATAACCAAGATAGGCCGAGGTAAATTAAACAACTGAGGAAATCACAAAATCGACGGCGCGCCCAAGGTAGCGCACTCTCGAATATTATTGGACTGACGAACTATATGAGTGACGGAGAGAGCTGGTGAGGACTCATCGAGGATGCGCGCCAGCCACCCTTGAATCGCGACGAGATAGACGGCACGTCGAAAGGCCGATGGCGGATGAAGAGGCTAAGGATACAGCTCAACCTCATTGCGCTTAAACATAACTGCTAGATCTGACCTGAAGTTACAACACGCGCGGAAAAGACCCACTGCAACTTGAATCGACGCAAATGCCGGACGTCTTAATGATGGATAGACTAGCAGCGGACACTATCGACAGGCTTCCCAGAAAAAAACCCCTCGAAATCCAGACGGGGGAACAGATGGGGGAACAAAATACAGCGCACACAAAAAAGCCCCGTAAAACGGGGCCTTTAGGTTTAAATATGGCGGTGAAGGAGAGATTCGAACTCTCGATACAATTTCTTGTATACACACTTTCCAGGCGTGCTCCTTAAGCCACTCGGACACTTCACCGTATCTCGTCAAACCAGTTCAGTCTGTCGAGGCGCGCTAATGTAGTCGAAAGCCTTTCTGATGGCAAAGGTTTTTTTCAGAATTTTCATGCGGTTAGACGGTTATGCCATTCCCCGCCCGGCAAGGGGTGATGATTGTGCCATTCTCGGGCACCGGCGGCAGGCGTCTGGGACGGTTGCTGCGCCCTGCTGCGGGCCGTCTACCCTTGGGGATGCAGGAAAAGCCTGACTGGGTAGTCAGTCACGGCGCTTTACCAGCGCGGGCGTGGTGAGTAACGTCTGCGCATCTACCTCTATAACAAACCCTACAAGGAACCGCGTCATGAGTGAGTTGATTGCCTACCACTTCGAAGACGGTATCGCGACCCTGACCCTGAGCAACGGCAAGGTGAATGCCATTTCTCCGGCGGTGGTCAGTGAATTCAATGCTGCGCTGGATCAGGCCGAGAAGGATCGGGCGGTGGTGATCATTACGGGCACGCCGGGGATTTTGTCGGGTGGTTATGATTTGAAGGTGATGACTGCCGGCCCTAAAGAAGCGATCAGCCTGGTGACGTCGGGCTCGACCCTGGCACGGCGCTTGTTGGCGCACCCGTTCCCGGTGATTGTGGCTTGCCCGGGCCATGCGGTAGCCAAAGGCGCGTTCCTGTTGTTGTCGGCCGATTACCGTATCGGCGTCGAAGGCCCGTTCAGCATTGGTTTGAATGAGGTGGCAATCGGCATGACCATGCACCACGCCGGTATCGAGTTGGCGCGGGATCGTCTGCGCAAGTCGGCGTTCCATCGGTCGGTGATCAATGCCGAGATGTTTGACCCGCAAGGCGCCTTGCAAGCGGGCTTCCTCGATAAGGTGGTGGCACCGGAGGAATTGCACGCAGCCGCCCTGGAAGCGGCACGTCAGTTGAAGAAGATCAATATGAATGCCCACAAGCACACCAAGTTGAAAGTGCGCCGCGCACTGCTGGAAGCCCTGGATGATGCGATCATCCAGGATCAGGGCCACAATCTGAGTTAACACCTACATCCGTCTTACCCGAGCCCGACCTAGTGTCGGGCTTTTTCTTACAAATGAATCCGACATATCCGTAGCCGCTCTAGCCGGCCTTTGTGGGCATATGTGGAAACATGCGCTTAAACATCGCCTATCTCCCACCTCTGTAGGGGCAATTGCCGAATACAGTGCACATCCGTACACTGCGCCACCTTTTGTCCCGATGGGCCGCTTCGATGCTTTTTCTGTTACGTATGTTGTTGATGGGCCTGCACTTTATGATCGCAGGGGTATTGGGCGTACTTTTAGGGGTATGCCGGCCATTCAATCCGGACAACAGCCGCCTCTGCGCCCGTCTTTACGCATTGCCAGCCATGTGGATCTTGCGCCTGAAGGTGAAGACGGATGTCGACTCGCTGCGCAACAAGCCCGGCACCTGTGTGGTGATCGCCAACCACCAGTCCAACTACGACCTGTTTGTACTTGGCAATGTAGTGCCGCACCGCACCGTATGCATCGCCAAGAAAAGCTTGAAATGGGTGCCGCTGTTCGGCCAGTTGTTCTGGCTGGCGGGCAATGTGCTGATCGACCGCGGTAATGCGCACAAGGCCCGACGCGCCATGCTCACCACCACCCAGACCTTGCAACACAAGGACACGTCGATCTGGGTGTTCCCGGAAGGTACGCGCAACCTGGGTAAAGGGCTGTTGCCGTTCAAGAAAGGTGCGTTTCATATGGCGATTGCGGCCGGCGTGCCTATCGTGCAGGTGTGTGTCAGCAATTATGTAACGCAGATGCAGCTCAACCGCTGGAACAGCGGGGAAGTGCTGATCCGGTCGTTGCCGCCGATTCCTACCACTGGCATGACGGTGGATGACATCCCTCAATTGATGCTGGACTGTCACGCGCAAATGACCGCTTGCATTGAAACAATGGACCGTGAACTTGCAGGAGCGAGCTTGCTCGCGAAAACCGTATAAGCGACGCGGGTTGACGATCTTCGCGAGCAAGCTCGCTCCTGCAAGGGAATGGGCAATATCAGTCAGCAACAACGGAACGCCATTCAGGCTAAGCTGCCCAACATCTGTCCTCTTATAAGAAGTGATCAGCACCATGGGTAGAGTTGTTGCGGCGGCAGTCTACAGCGCCGGAAAAAAAGTCTCGGATATCACCCTCGATGAAGGCGCGGCCTGGGCCGCCAAACCCGGACACTTTGTGTGGATCGGCCTGGAAGAGCCCAGCGCCCAGGAGTTGAACAACCTGCAACGCCAGTTCAACCTGCATGAACTGGCCATCGAAGACGCCATGGAAAAGCACAGCCGCCCGAAGCTGGAAACCTTCGGTGACGCGCTGTTTATCGTCACCTACTCACCGGTGCGCGAGAACGGCAAGCTGGAGTTTATCGAAACCCATATCTTTGCCGGCAACGGCTACATCATCACTGCACGCAACGGTCACTCGGCGTCCTACGGTTTTGTGCGCCAACGCTGTGAGGCGCGGCCGCTGTTGCTGGAGCATGGGGAAGACTTCGTACTCTATGCGCTGCTGGATTTCGTCACCGAGAACTACCAGCCGGTCAGCGAGGCGATTCACGCCGAAATCGATGAGCTGGAGCGCAATGTGCTGTGCAGTTCACTCAATGAGCGAGATATCCAGCACCTCCACGGCCTGCGTCGTGATGTGCTGCGGCTCAAGCGTCATGTGGCGCCGATGGTGGAAATCAGCCAAGAGTTGCAGAAGCTGAGCTTTCCGTTTATCGACAAGAACATGCGCCCGTATTTCCGCGATGTGCAAATCCACGTTACGCGGCAGATGGAAGACCTCACCACCCTGCGCGACATTGCCAGCCAGACCATCGAGATCGGTGTGTTGCTGGAGGCGTCGCGCCAGAGCGTGGTGCAGCGCAAGTTCGCCGCGTGGGCGGCGATCCTGGCGTTCCCCACGGCGGTGGCGGGGATCTACGGGATGAACTTTCAGAACATGCCCGAGCTGCAATGGCATTACGGCTATTTTGCGGTGCTCGGGTTTATTGCTGTGGGCTGTGGCGGTTTGTGGGCCAGCTTCAAGCGTTCAGGCTGGCTTTAGGCCGCGGTATCCGGCTTGTGTGCGACAAAGCGCATCATCCACTCCGCCACGGTTACGCCGTGGTGGTCGCGATCCAGGCTGGCCACGCCGTTGGTGTAGACCTTCTCACCCAGGGTTGTCTGAAGAATCTCCAGCAACTCGCGGGAATAATCATGGATAAATTCCGGATGGCCCTGGAAGCACAGCACCTGATCGCCGATGTGGTAAGCGGCGAACGGGCAGAACTCGCTGGAAGCGATGACCGTGGCATTGTCCGGCAACGTGGTGACTTGATCCTGGTGGCTGATCAATAGCGTCAGCTCCGGCACCTCGGGGCTCATCCATGGCGTCTTGGCATCCAGCTTGTAGGCGTGGGTGCCCATGCCCCAACCCTGGCTGGCACGCTCGGCCTTGCCGCCCAGTAGCAGGGCGAGCAACTGATGGCCAAAGCACACACCCAGCAACTTGTCGCCACGCTCGTACCGTGTGAGCAAATAAGCCTTGAGGGTCTGGATCCAGGGGTCAGTGCCGAACGAGTCGGCCTTGCTGCCGGTGATCAGGTACGCGTCAAACACCTCGTCATCCGGCGGGTATTCGCCCTGCACCACGTTGTAGACGACAAATTCGGCGGCAATCGGTTGCTTGGCGAACAGGCGCTTGAACATCTGCCCGTAACCTTGGTACTGATCGATCAAGCCTGGACGCAGGATATCGGTTTCCAGGATGCAGACGCGTAGCGACATAAAAAATACCTGACACGGCGATGGGAATATTGCACACCCCAGAGCCTGCCTTGAAATACACCCTCAAGGCAAGCTCCCCTCCCACATTTTGCTCAGCCGAACACTTCGCCCTGTGCCGCTTTCTCCAGCAACAACGTCGGTGGTGAGAAGCGCTCCCCATACTCTTCGGCCAAATAACGAGCGCGGGCGACAAAATCGTTCAGCCCGTATTGGTTGATAAACTGCAGCGCGCCGCCACTCCACGCGGCGAAGCCGATGCCGAAGATCGAACCGACGTTGGCGTCAGCCGTGGACATCAACACGCCCTCCTCCACGCAGCGCACGGTTTCGATGGCCTGGATAAACAGCAAGCGGTCGCGCACGTCCTGGGGTGAAATTCGATTGCCGGGCCTTTCGAACCGGGCTTTCAACTCTGGCCACAGGTGCTTCTGACCACCGGCGGGGTAATCGTAAAAACCGCCGCCCGCCGCCTTACCGGTGCGCTTGTATTCATTCACCAGCAAATCAATCACCGCTTTCGCCGGATGATTCGGCAGTGCCTTGCCTTCGGCCTGCAGATCCTTGGCGGTTTGCTGTCGGATATGGCTCATCAGGCTGAGGGACACTTCATCGGACACCGCCAGCGGCCCCACCGGCATCCCGGCCTTGCGCGCTTCGGTCTCGATCATCGGCGCGGCCACGCCTTCGCCGAGCATGGCAATGCCTTCGTTGGTGAAGGTGCCGAAGACCCGCGAGGTGAAGAAGCCACGGCTGTCGTTGACCACAATCGGGGTTTTCTTGATTTGCAGGACGAAATCGAAACCGCGGGCCAGGGTCTCATCGCTGGTGTGGGTGCCTTTGATGATTTCCACCAGGGGCATCTTGTCCACGGGGCTGAAGAAGTGCAGACCGATAAACCTGGTTTGGTCCGGCACCGCCGTGGCCAGGCCGCTGATGGGCAAAGTGGAAGTGTTGGAGGCGATCACCGCATCGGCACCGACCACGCTTTGTGCGGCGGCCGAGACCCTGGCCTTGAGTTCGCGGTCTTCGAACACCGCCTCGATGATCAGGTCACAGCCGGCCAGGTCAGCGTCATCCTGCGTAGGGTGAATGCGCGCCAGGGTGGCTTCGCGCTGTTCGGCGGTCAATTGCCCACGGCTGACTTTCTTGTCCAGCAAGGCAGCGCTATGGGCTTTGCCTTTTTCGGCGGCGGCGAGATTGATGTCTTTGAGCACCACCTCGACCCCCGCACAGGCACTGACATAGGCGATGCCCGCACCCATCATCCCGGCGCCGAGCACACCGACCTTACGGGTGACGTGAGGGGCAAAACCCTGTGGGCGTGAGCTGCCGGCATTGATTTCATTAAGCTGAAACCAGAAGGTGCCGATCATGTTTTTCGCCACCTGCCCGGTCACCAGTTCGGTGAAGTAGCGGGTTTCGATCAGGTGTGCGGTGTCGAAATCCACTTGGGCACCTTCAACGGCGGCGCAGAGGATTTTCTCCGGTGCCGGGAAACAGCCATTGGTTTTGCTGCGCAACATCGACGGGGCAATGGCGAGCATCTGCGCGACTTTGGGGTTGGACGGCGTGCCGCCAGGGATCTGATACCCCTTGTTGTCCCAGGGTTGCCTGGCCTCGGGATTGGCGAGAATCCAGGCGCGGGACTTGGCCAGCAGCTCATCGCGATCAGCCGCCAATTGATCAATCAAGCCTGCTTGCAGTGCCTGGGCGGGCCGGACTTTTTTGCCTTCGAGCAAATACGGCAGGGCTTTTTCCAGACCCAGCATCCGCACCATGCGCACCACCCCGCCGCCGCCCGGCAACAGGCCAAGGGTGACTTCGGGCAGGCCCAACTGCACGGACTTGTCGTCCAGCGCGACCCGATGATGGCAGGCCAGGCAAATTTCCCAGCCACCGCCCAAGGCCGCGCCATTGATCGCGGCCACCACCGGCTTGCCGAGGGTTTCCAGGCGGCGTAACTGCGCCTTCAACACCAGCACGCTGTCATGGAAATCCTTGGCGTGGGCCTTGTCGACCTTGATCAGCTCATTGAGGTCGCCACCGGCAAAAAAGGTCTTCTTGGCCGAGGTGATCACCACCCCGGCAATCTGGTCCTTTTCTGCTTCCAGGCGCGTGACGGTGGCCGCCATCGCTTCGCGGTAGACGGCGTTCATGGTGTTGGCGCTCTGGCCGGGCATGTCCAGGGTCAGTACCACGATCTGGTCCTGGCCTTTTTCGTAACGAATGGCATCGGTCATGACAAATTCCTTGGGCTCAGAGGCGTTCGATGATGGTGGCGATTCCCATGCCACCGCCGACACACAGGGTGGCCAGGCCGTAGCGTTGCTGGCGCACCTCCAGCTCGTCGAGCAAGGTGCCGAGGATTGCGCAACCGGTGGCGCCCAACGGGTGGCCCATGGCTATAGAGCCGCCGTTGACGTTGACCCGTGCGGCGTCGATGCCCATGTCTTTGATGAACTTGAGCACCACCGAGGCAAACGCTTCGTTGACTTCGAACAGGTCGATGTCTTCTACCCGCAGGCCGGCCTTGGCCAGCGCCTTGCGGGTGGCGGGTGCGGGGCCGGTGAGCATGATGGTCGGGTCGGTGCTGGTGACTGCCGTGGCGACAATGCGCGCCCGCGGTTGCAGGCCCAACTCGCGCCCCTTGGCCTCGGAGCCGATCAACATCAATGCCGCGCCATCAACGATGCCGGAGCTGTTGCCCGGTGTGTGCACATGGTCAATGCGTTCCACATGGCTGTAGACCCGCAGCGCGGTAGCATCAAAGCCCATCTGTCCCATCATTTCGAAGCTGGGCTTGAGCTTGCCCAAGCCTTCGAGGGTCGAGTCGCCGCGGATAAATTCGTCATGATCCAGCAGCACGATGCCGTTCTGATCCTGCACCGCGATCAACGACTTGTTGAAGGAACCGTCCGCCCGCGCCCTGGCGGCCTTCTGTTGTGACTGCAGGGCAAAGCTGTCCACATCCTGGCGAGTGAACCCTTCCAGCGTGGCAATCAGGTCAGCGCCAATACCTTGAGGGGTGAAGTGGCTGTGCATATTGGTTTGCGGGTCGAGCACCCAGGCGCCGCCATCGCTGCCCATGGGCACGCGGGACATGGATTCGACGCCACCCACCACGACCAGATCTTCGAAGCCGGAACGCACTTTCATTGCCCCCAGGTTGACTGCTTCCAGCCCCGAGGCGCAGAAGCGATTGACCTGGACGCCGGCGACGCTGATGTCCCAGTCCGCCACCAGGGCGGCGGTCTTGGCGATATCGGCGCCCTGGTCGCCCACCGGCGTGACGCAGCCCAGGACGATGTCATCCACTTGGCGGGTGTCGAGGTCGCTGCGTTGTGCCAGCGCCGTGAGCAAGCCGGCCACCAGGTTTACCGGTTTGACGCTGTGCAAGGCACCATCGGCCTTGCCTTTGCCCCGGGGCGTGCGTATCGCATCAAAGATCAAAGCTTGGGTCATGACATCCTCGAACCGCTGTGGGTGTATGCCCCCTACCTTAGGCCCGATTGACACGGTTTCAATGACGGATGCGCTCATTGCTTTTGACCCCCTCGCTCGGACGAACGGTAGGTAGCTACGGGAATTACCTGATTAATCGTTTTAGCTGTCTAGCCCTAGGGCTCGCGCCAAGATGGCAATAAGCCTCATGCCGTTTTTAGCGCAAATGCTGATTAGCTGATATGAAATGGATCTAAGCGAAGAAGATCGGGCGCTCTAAGGTTGAACCTGTAGGACACTGCTGCCGGGTTTTGCTGGAGCAGTTGTAAGAAAAGTGCAATGTCATCTCGCGATACTGAAATAAACCGGCACGCATTTGACGCTCAGGAATAACAACAAATAGGCAGTCAGCCATGTTCAAACATTCGAAAGTACGTCAGGCGGGACTTATTCTGTTCGCCACCACACTGATTCTGATCTTGCCCAATTTAACCAAGGTTATCGGGTGACGACCCAGCACCCGGTCTTCGTGCTCACACAGCACCGGACCAGCAGCGTTTGGCAGCACCTGCCGGGATACTGCGCTTAGCGCTACCGTTGCGGGCGCTGTCTTTTTACCTGTGCGTTTCGGGTATCTTGTGCGCTATCGCCATTTATCGTCGGGCCTGTGCCTTGAAACTGATCCTCGCTTTTTTTACTGCTTTGCTGAGCCTACCCGCTGCGGCTGCGCAATTGACCATTGAGCTGGACCACGCCAGCAAGACCTGGCAGACCGCGCAGTTGCTCAAGCACCCCGAGGCGCAGGACGTACAAATCGTCGACGACGTGTCTTACAAGCGCGACATGACCTATCGCGCGGTGCCCCTGGCGGTACTCCTGCCGGGCCTGAAGCCTGCGAACCACCTGCAAGCCGTTGCCCTTGATGGCTTTGCCGCCGAACTCACCGCCGCGCCCTTGTTGGAAAAAACCAGTGCACGCGCCTGGCTGGCCGTGGAAGACCCGGCCCATCCGTGGCCGGCGCTGGCGCAAGGAAAACCCAGCGCCGGGCCGTTCTACCTGGTGTGGACCAACCCCCAAGCCGGGCATATCAGCCCGGAACAATGGCCCTTCCAGATTTCCACGATCAAGCAATTGCAGACGGTCGCCGAGCGCTTTCCAGCGTTGCTGCCCGACCCGAAGCTGGCGGCGGATGACCCGGTGAACCAAGGCTTTGCGTTATTCCAGAAGAACTGCATGGCTTGCCATCGCCTCAATGGTGCCGGCGATGCGCAAATGGGGCCGGACCTGAATATTCCCTATAACCCGACCGAGTATTTCGGTGGCGATTTCCTCAAGCGCTACATCCGCGACCCACAAAGCCTGAGGCACTGGCCACAAGCCAAGATGCCGGCGTTTGCGGCCAGCGTGTTGCCAGACCACGAGCTGGATTTGCTGGTGGGGTATTTGCAGCATATGGCGGGGCGTAAACAGCAACCTTAAGCCTCCCACATCTGGCCTGCTGTGCTCAGGAAGTTTATTGCTGCTGCACGGAAACCAAGGTCGGGGCTACAAATACCTTGGCATGCATCTGCTCATGCCCGCCGCCACGGCGCATACCGCGTACCGGGCAGGCGTCGAGGTAGTCCAGGCCCACGGCGAGCTTCAAATGCCGCTCCGGACGGGCCAGTTGGTTGGTCACGTCAAAGCTGTACCAGGCGCCATCCAGCCAGGCTTCGGCCCAGGCATGGCTGGCCAGGTGCGCGCTGTCTTCGGTGTACAAATACCCCGACACATACCGCGCAGCAATCCCCAGGCTGCGCGCGCAGGCCAGGAACGCATGGGTGTGGTCCTGGCACACGCCCGCCGCGCCCGCGAAGGCTTGGGCGGCGCAGGTATCGACGGCAGTCGCACCTGGCGTGTAGATCATCGCTTGGTTGAGGGCCTGCATCAGGTCGATCAACGCGGTGCGGTCGCGACGCTGATGGCAGTGTTGTTCGGCAAACCGGCGCAAGGCTTCGTCGGGCTCGGTGAGGCGCGTGCTGCGCAGGAACGGAAAGGGCGACTGGCTTTCGTGCTCGGCCTCGCGCAACTCATCAATTTCTACCTGGCCGCGGGCGCCGATGATGATGGCATCGTGGGGTTCATCCAGGGTCAGCACATGCAGGATGTTGCCGAAGGGGTCCACTTGGGCCCGCACCGGGCGCGGCAGGTCGAGTTGCCAGCTGAGCACGTGCTGGCGCTCACTGTCGTGGGGTGTAAGGCGCAGGTATTGAATGCTGGCACGTACCTGGTCTTCGTAGTGGTAGGTGGTTTCGTGGCTGATGGAGAGTCTCATGCCGCCTCCAGGTAAGAACTGTAGATGGCGTCGCCCAACTGGCGGACCAAGGGGATAAAGTCGGTCAGCCAGGCGTGCAGGCCTTCCTCAAGGATTTCGTCGATGGCGGTGAAGCGCAGGCGCGCATCCATCTCGGCGGCCAGGCGCTGGGCCGGGCGGCCGTTGAGACCGGGCAGGCTGGCGAGGATCTGGTCGATCTCTTCACTGCACGCCCGCAGTGAACGCGGGACATCAGCACGTAACAGCAGCAGCTCGGCAACCTGCCGGGCACCTGGGGCATCACGATAAATTTCGGTGTACGCCTCGAATGACGACAGCGCACGCAGCAATGCGCTCCACTGGTAATACGCGTGAGCGGTGCCATCGCTGACCGCCGCCTGGTCGCCGGCCATTTCATAGCGGGCATCCAGCAGGCGCAGGGTGTTATCGGCGCGCTCGATAAAGGTACCCAGGCGGATAAAGCGGAAGGCATCGTTACGCATGATGGTGCCGTAGGTGGCGCCGCGGAACAGGTGGGAACGCTCCTTGACCCACTCACAAAACCGGCTCATACCGTAGTGGCTCAGCCCTTGCTGGGCGATGTCACGAATGTCCAGCCAGGTGGCGTTGATGTTTTCCCACATGTCGGCGGTAATACGCCCACGCACCGCATGGGCGCTGGCCCGCGCGGCGCCAAGGCAGCTGTAGATGCTGGCCGGGTTGGCCGCATCCAGCGCGAAAAAATGCAGCAGCCGTTCGGCATGAAGTTCGCCATGACGCTCGTGATAATCCTCCAGCGTGCCAGTGATCAACAACGGCATGGCCAGTTCGTGCAGGCCATCGCCGCGCCCATCCTGGGGCATCAGCGACAGCGAATAGCTGACATCCAGCATACGCGCGAGGTTTTCTGCGCGTTCCAGATAGCGAGACATCCAGTACAAATCCGAGGCAGTTCTACTCAGCATGGCATCAGCCCTCGACCACCCAGGTATCTTTGGTGCCGCCGCCCTGGGACGAGTTGACCACCAGCGAACCTTCGCGCAGCGCCACGCGGGTCAGGCCGCCAGGCACCACCCGGGTTTCCTTGCCGGACAACACGAACGGGCGCAGGTCGATATGCCGGGGCGCGATACCGTTTTCGACGAAGGTCGGGCAGGTGGATAAGCACAGGGTCGGCTGTGCGATATAGGCGTGGGGCTTGGCCTTGATACGCGCACGGAACGCTTCGATTTCGGCCGTCGTGGACGCCGGGCCAACCAACATGCCGTAGCCACCGGAGCCCTGGGTTTCCTTGACCACCAGGTCGGGCAGATTAGCCAGTACGTGGGACAGTTCGTCAGGCTTGCGGCATTGAAAAGTCGGAACGTTCTGCAGGATCGGTTCTTCATCCAGATAGAAACGGATCATTTCTGTCACGAACGGATACACCGATTTATCGTCCGCGACCCCGGTGCCGATGGCATTGGCCAGCACCACATTGCCACAGCGATAGGCCGCAAGCAGGCCAGGGACACCGAGCATCGAGTCGGGGTTGAATGCCAAGGGGTCGAGGAAAGCATCGTCGAGGCGGCGGTAGATCACATCGACAGCCTTGGGGCCGTC
Organism: Pseudomonas sp. W2Aug9; assembly: GCF_023127755.1. Taxonomy (NCBI): domain Bacteria; kingdom Pseudomonadati; phylum Pseudomonadota; class Gammaproteobacteria; order Pseudomonadales; family Pseudomonadaceae; genus Pseudomonas; species Pseudomonas sp. W2Aug9. The sequence continues at coordinate 511,268 of NZ_SPKL01000035.1, forward strand.
GGTGGTGCGCATGAACACGCGATCATCACGCACAAACAAATCCGCGCCCTCCACCAGTTCCACACCCATTTCCCGGGCCAGGAAGGCATGCTCAAAGAACGCACTGTTGAAGCGCCCCGGGGTCAGCACCACCACGCTGGGGTTATCCAGAGGGCTGGCGCTTTTGAGGGTATCGAGCAGCAGGTTGGGGTAATGGTCGATGGGCGCGATGCGCTGGGCGGCGAACAACTCGGGGAACAGACGCATCATCATCTTGCGGTCTTCAAGCATGTAGCTGACACCGCTGGGCGTGCGCAGGTTGTCTTCCAGCACGTAGTAGGTGCCATCGCCATCACGTACGAGATCTACCCCAGAAATGTGGGAATACAGATCACGGTGCAGATCCAACCCCTGCATCGCCAACTGGTATTGCTCGTTGGCCAGCACCTGTTCGGCGGGCACGATACCGGCCTTGATGATGCGCTGTTCGTGATACAGGTCGGCAAGGAACATGTTCAACGCCTTGACCCGCTGGATACATCCACGTTCGACGATCCGCCATTCACTCGCGGGAATACTGCGCGGGATGGTGTCGAAGGGGATCAGGCGCTCGGTGCCCTGCTCGTCTCCGTAGAGGGTGAAGGTGATGCCGGCGCGGTGGAACAGCAAATCGGCTTCGCGCCGACGCTGGGCCAGCAGTTCGGCAGGGGTATCGGCCAGCCAGCGGGCGAACTCGCGGTAATGGGCGCGCACCTGCCCTGCCCCATCGTACATTTCATCGTAATAAGTGCGGATCATGCCGTACTCCTTGTCACTGGGACGCAAGAACCTTCGCAAGGCCCGTGCCATCGACATAAACACTTGGTTATCAATGAGTTGAATAAACCAAGCGGCTTCGCCGCACCGTCCTGGTGCGCAGAACGCCCGCTGTGATGTGGGGTGCTTCATTGCAACGCGCGCTTTGACTATCAACAGCATAGTCAGAGTTGATTTCACGGCTCGGCGGACACCGCACATAATCGCTTCCATCAGCTGATCAGGAGATGTCCTACAGCCAACGCTTTTGCGCAATCGGTAATGTGTTACCTGTTGTACTGATTTACTCCTCAAGGTTCCCTTTCCGCCACCCTATCCGGGTGGTTTTTTTTGCGCGCAAGACTGCGATGTGCAGCCCTGCAAACAAAAACGGCCGACCCAAAGGTCAGCCGATACGCTGCGCTGCTCATAACACTTGCTACATGGGTAACCCACGCACCTCCTGCTTGACGCCCCATCCTTCGATGATGCCGCCGAGCGGTTCGACCACCGCTTCAAAGTCTTGCTCAAAGTCTCCTATACCGTCGTAGGTGGCGAACATGACCTTGCTCAGCTCCAGGTACCAGGCGCCGTCATCGCGCGCACTGACCTGGGCATTCAGGGACTCTCCACGAAATCGACCCGCAGCCCTGCGCGCCCGTTCCTCATCCGGGAAAATGGCGTAGAACTCGATGGGGTGAAAACGCGAAAAATCAAAACCGCCTTCTTTCATGCGGCGCAGAACGTTGGTGCTGATGTCTTCTTGATAGGCTGTGCTCATGAAAAGTGCTCCTCAAATGATGGATAGACTTTCCGTGCTTCCCGAAGCTCGCGCCCTGCTGGCGCGAGTACTACGGCAGGAACAACACCGCTGGAAAACAAGCATGTAGCTGACAAGACCAGACCTTAGCGATTCATTCGCTGATCTCGATTGCAGAGTAGCGCGAAGCTATCACCTCCACCAGAGGTGCTTGAAAGGCAGACAGCGAATATTCAGACGGAGGGAGAAATATCGAGAATCTGGATACTGTTCTGGTCTTTAAGAATCTTTACCGTTGGCTCGGGCTTACGGCCCTCGAGATCATTGAGGTCGAGCTCGGCAGCCACTGGCACCAGCTTGTTGCGAATCATATGCGCCGCATCTTCGAGGCTGGGCTTTTGTTCGCAGGTGAACTGCTCCACGGACTTCACACCGTGATCATCAACGAAGGTAATCTGCCACTTTTGCATCGGTGCCTCCTCGATAAAACCCATTGGTGGGCTTACATTTATCTGGACCTTGAGGGCTCGCCAAACGTTCCACTCAAGCCCGGAGGCACCTGATCAACAGCGCTTATTTTTCAGCGTGTTCCTTCAGGGCTTTCAAGGTGTTGAACGGCGCGTCCACCACGAACTTGTTGGCCAACCACGACGGTACGCTGCCGCCTGGCTCGGTGTGTACCTGGTAGGTCACTTCAGTTTCATTGGCACCTTTGGGCACCAGTTTCCAGAAGCCATCAACCTGGGCCACTCGCACGTAGCCTTTTTCTTCAGGCTTGTAAGTCGGCACGCCTACCAGCTTGCGCGTAACGCTACCGTCAGCGGCTTTGGTGGTGGTGACGTGGATATACGAATCACGATCCGTCACAGGGAACGGCGCCTTGAACTGGGTGTAGGTCCATGCCTCGTCGCCTTTCTTGTCGACGAGTTTCTGGGATTTGCATTCATGGATCCATGCGCAGGCCCCCGCGACGTCTTCCTGCAAAGCCTGGATTTTGGCGACAGGCGCCTTGATTACTGTGACACCGCGATAGGCTTTGTACTTGGAGCCGGCCATTTCGCTCAGCGAAATCTTGATGCCGTCTTCGTCCTTGGCAACTTGCCAATCCTCAGCCTGGGCAGTGGCCGCGAACATCATCGTAAAACCGCACACCACAGCCATTCGTTTCAGCGAACCCATCGTTGTATTCCTTGTTGTTGAAGTTCCGATAGTAAAGCCCATCAAGCCGCCGTCATTTGCTCCCACCAGCCGATCAAGCGAATCGCATCGGCCTGGTCGTTACCGCAGACCTCGATATCCGCCTTGAAATCACTGCACACCGCCGGACGTTCCGGTTGACCGAACAGCTGGCACAGTTGTTCCACCGACAGGTGCAGACAACGCACGCCTGCAGGTTTGCCCTGGGGCATTCCCGGCAGCGGTGAACTGATGGAGGGGGCGATGCAGCATGCGCCACAGCCTTCACGGCATTTCATGACCAGCAGGTCCTCGACGACTCAATAGGATGGCCGGGCTAGAGTACGCCCTTAAACAGCCGTTTTAAAATGGTCCAACAGGGGTTTTTCGCACAAAACAAAGATGACCGACCAGTCTACGACAGATGGTCGGCAACCCGGGTCACCTGTGACTGAACAGTTTATTGCTTGAATTCGAAATCCAGCGCGGCGCCTTCTACATCGCGACGCTCATCGTTACGCAGTTGCAGCTTCATCTCATTGCTGAGCAAGCGGCCGTTGATCTGGAACGCGCTGTTATCGGTGGGCTTTTCGCCAAACATCGGCGGCAGCAAGGGCACGCTCTTGGGTTTGGGCATGGTGCCGATCGGCTGCAAGTGCCTGACCATGTCCGAAGGCAGGGACAGGTCCAACTGTGCCGGTGGCAGTTTGGTCTGGGCCACTTCATGGGCCGACTTGGACTTGCTCGCCACAGGTGCACGCTTTTTGGTCTTCACCGCTTTTTTCACGATGGCTGGGGCTTTTTTTGCGGGCGTTGGCTGCTTGGCCGACGTTTTCTGCTCGGCACTTGCGGCGGGCTTAACGTCAGCCACCGGCGTTGCAGCCAGCACAGTGCAGACGTTGCACAGGCTTAACAGGCCAATCACCAAAGTTACACGGAAAATAGACGTCATATCGCCAACAGCATTAACGGCAGAAGGCCATATGCTCGCTTGTTGTGCGTGGCATGACAAGGGCGCAGATCAATGTTGTCCCCTCTGCCCCCCTCAAAAGCCTGCTGCAGTTTCCTGGCACAGCTGGCTGGCAAGCATGCCCAGGGTCATCAACGCTCGCTCTGCCTCGCGGTTCCACGGGGTGCCGCAATTGAGGCGGATACAGTGGTTGAACTGTTCGGTATTACTGAAGATCAGCCCTGGTGCAATGCTGATGCCCTGTTGCAAGGCACGCACGTGCAGCTCCTGGGTATTGACCCGCCCCGGCAAACTGACCCACAGGATAAAGCCGCCGGTCGGACGGGTCATCTGGGTGCCTTCGGGGAAATATTGCTGCACCGCCAGCTGGAAGGCGCTGAGGTTCTTGCGGTATTCCTGGCGAATGTAACGCAGGTGACGGTCGTAGCCGCCGTTTTCCAGGTACGCCGCCACGCCCATCTGCGTGACGCTGCAGGCGGAGTGAGTGCTGAACATTTGCAGGCGCTGAATCTCCTGCTGGTACTTGCCGGCGATCATCCAGCCGATGCGCACGCCCGGGGACAAGGTCTTGGAAAAACTCGAACAATAGATGACCCGGTCAAGACGGTCATAGGCTTTCAGGGCCTTGGTGCGGCCCAGTTCGAACATCAGCTCGCCATAGATATCGTCCTCGACGATCTGGATATCGAAATCCGACGCCAGGCGCAGCAATTGCTTCTGCCGCTCCTCCGGCATGGTGCCGCCCAAGGGGTTGCTCAGGCGCGTGGTCAGCACCAACGCTTTGATCGACCATTGGTTGGCCGCCAATTGCAGGGCTTCCAGGCTCATGCCTGTGGCCGGGTCGCTGGGGATCTCGATGACTTTGAGGCCGAGCAAATCGGCCAGTTGCAGCAAGCCGTAGTAAGTCGGTGATTCGGCGGCGATCAAGTCGCCGGGCCGGGTCAGCACGCGCAAGGACATCTGCAACGCATCGACGCAACCGTGGGTGATCACCACTTCGGACGGATCCACGACTACGCCGGCATCGCGCATTCGGATCGCCACCTGGCGACGCAACGGTTCAAAGCCGGGGCTGAACATGTAGCTGAAGGCCCGTGGGCTCTGGAACCGCGTGACCTTGGCCAACTGCTGGTGCAGCGCCCGTACCGGCAGGTAGTCCACACTCGGCACCGCAGCGCCCAGGGGGAATACGCCTTCACGGCGTGACTCGACCAACACCTGCTGGATGATGCTGCTGCGGGTGACCAGCCCCGGGCGCTCGACCCGGGCGATGTCTGGCGTCGGCGCCGTGAGTGCCGGGGTCTGGTGCACGTAATAACCCGATTGCGGCCGCGCCCGAATCAACCCCTGGTCTTCCAGGTTGGCGTAGGCCTGCAACACCGTGGCATGGCTCACATTGAGCTGGGAGCTCATCTTGCGCACAGAGGGCACGCGCTCTCCCGGTTGGTAGACACCGCGCCGGATATCCTCAGCCAGTTGCTGGGCAATACGTTGGTAAAGCAACAGATTGGTCATGACGCAGCACTCGATTTCACGGCTATTTTATTTTTGTGTGAAACATACCAGCACAGTTTAGAAGTGTACGGGGACAGTTAACACAATAATCGAGCGCGAACCGTAGTGACAGCAAAAACTGTGAAGGGAGTACGCGTGACAAAATGTGGGAGGGGGCTTGCTCCCGATGACGGTGTATCAGTCGAAGATGTTGCAACTGAACTACCGCTATCGGGAGCAAGCCCCCTCCCACATGCAATTGCGTCAGACTTTAGCGAGCGGCACCCAGTTGGCCCTTCTCGTCAGAGAACACGATTTCCACCCGGCGGTTCTGCGCGCGGCCACGCTCGGAGGCATTGGCTTCTACCGGGTACTGGTCACCGTAACCCTGGACTTCGATACGCTTGTCGTCGACACCCAGGTCCATCAACAGGTCTGCCACCGATTGGGCGCGGTCACGAGACAGTTTGAGGTTCTCCTGCTCGCCCCCGGTGTTGTCGGTGTAGCCCTCGATACGCACCCGACGCTTGGGGTTCAGTTGCAGAAACTGCACGATCTTGAGCACGGTGCGGCTGGCCGAGTTTTGCAGTTCGGCTTCGCCGGTATCGAACAACACATCCCCCAGGGTCATCACCAGGCCTCGGTCGGTCTGGGTGGTGAGGCTGGCGATCTGCGCTTCAACCCACTTGCCCTGCTGCTGCACACTGGCCAGCTTGTTTTCGCGCAGGGCCAGTTGCAGGCGCTGACGCTCCAACTCGAGCTGGGTGCCGCGCTCGGCATTGAGGCCCTGCTCGGTGTGTTCGCGGGCGATGGCACTGTAGCGCTGGCTCAGGTAGGCGTAATGCACCACGTCGGAGCCGCTGCCCCAGTAGCTGGACAGGCGATCGGCACGGGCCAGGGACTCGCCGGCGCGGATCACATCCTTGGGCGCAAAGCGCAGCACATTGGAGTCTTCCTTGACCTTCTGGAAGTCATCGCCCGCCTGTTGCAATGCCTGCTCGCTGCTGGGCTGGCTGGCGCATCCGCCCAGTGCCGCGCTGCCCAACAGCAACGCACAGCTCAAACCACGGATCATCGGGCTCATTGCGCGTCTCCCAATTGCAGTTGCTTGCGCAGGCGAGTGATACGGGTATTAAGCACGATCAATTGTTCCTGGCTCTTGGCGGTCAGCACTTTTGCCTCGGCCAGGCGCGCATCCAGCTCGGCCTGCTCGGCCCGCATACGCGCGCGCTTGTAGGATTGGTCGGCCATGTTGGACTTGGCCCTGGCGAATTTTTCTTCAGCCAGTTTCAGTTCGGGCGATTCATCGGCGTTGACCCCGACCGCGTTGGCTTGCTCCAGGGCTTGCTGGGTCAGGCGCATTTGTTCATTCGGCGCAGGATCGGTTGCACATCCCGCCAGAGCGACAACGGCGAGGGCCGCGAAAAGAGGTCGAAAAATCACTGTAAATCCCTACTTTGTTGGGGTGCCGACGGGTTGTTGCAATTGCGCTTTCCAGCGCTCCAGATTGCGCTGCAGCGCGGCTTGCGCGACACCGGACGCGGGCAATTCTGTCATCTTTTTGGTCAGCTGTCCGCGCAGCCAAGGATCATTGCACGCCGAGTTATGGGAAATCGCCAGGTACAACCCGGGCTGATCGACAGGCACCTCATGGGCAACCAAGTCGTTACTCATGCCCAAGGTCTGGGCCATGGCCATGCCGGAATAGCGTCCCGCCAGCACGTAGTCCACCTCCCCCAGTAACAGTTTCTGGAACGCCGGCGTGAGATTCGGCAGGCGTTGCAGGCTGAGCTGTTGGCCGGCGAAGGTTTCGAATTCAGGGCTCAAACGGGCGCGCTCCGATACCGCGCCCTTGTGGCCGTGCAGGTCAGCCGCCGTGGTATAGGCCAGCGGCGACTCCCTGCGCGTCCAGACTAGGTAGTCGGTCTGCATCAACGCCGGATGGATGTAGTCGAAGTTGTCCAGCTCACCGAGATTCAGTGGAGCATCAGCGAGAATATCCATGCGCCCGCTGCGCGCCTCATCCAAGGCCAGGGAGCGTTTGCCGCCGTAGAGCAGGTCGATTTTCAACCCAAGGTCCTTGCCCACTTGTTGCAACACGTCGGCGGTAGCGCCGATCAGGTGCGTGGGGTCCTGGGGGTCGCGCCACAGCAAGGGCGGTGCGTCCGGGCTGCCGGTGATCACCAGGCGTTCGCATTTGCCGGCGGCGAATGACAGGCTCGGCAGCAGCGTGAGGCCCAGCAGTAAAGTCCAGGGGCGCAACTCCATGGCAAGGTTCTCCTGATAAGTAAAAAAAAACCCGGTCATAAGACCGGGCTCTTTATAAGTGAAGCAGCTGGATTAGACCAGCTTCGAAAGCTCTGGTACGGCTTCGAACAAGTCCGCCACCAGGCCGTAATCGGCCACCTGGAAGATCGGTGCTTCTTCGTCCTTGTTGATCGCAACGATCACCTTGGAGTCTTTCATACCGGCCAAGTGCTGGATCGCACCGGAAATACCGACGGCAATGTACAGCTGTGGCGCAACGATCTTGCCGGTCTGGCCGACCTGCATGTCGTTGGGTACAAAGCCTGCGTCCACGGCTGCGCGGGAAGCGCCGACCGCAGCGCCCAGCTTGTCGGCCAGGGCGTACAGGTGTTGGAAGTTGTCACCATTCTGCATGCCACGCCCGCCGGAAACGACGATCTTGGCGGCGGTCAGTTCAGGACGGTCCGACTTGGCCAGCTCTTCGCCAACAAAGCTGGAAGTACCCGCGTCGTGGGCAGCGGAGACGGCTTCAACGGCGGCCGAACCACCTTCGGCGGCAACCGGGTCGAAACCGGTGGCGCGTACGGTGATGACCTTGACCGAGGCGTTGGACTGCACGGTAGCGATGGCGTTACCGGCGTAGATCGGGCGCTTGAAGGTGTCAGCGCTTTCTACCGAGATGATCTCGGAGATCTGGTCAACGTCCAGCTGCGCGGCAACGCGTGGCAGGATGTTTTTGCCGTTGGAAGTAGCGGCAGCCAGGATGTGGCTGTAGCTTTTGCCCAGCTCTGCAACCAGAGGAGCCACGTTTTCCGGCAACTGATGCGCGTAAGCGGCATTGTCAGCGTTCAGGACTTTGCTCACGCCTGAAATTTTTGCAGCCGCTTCAGCCACGGCGCCAGCGCCTTGGCCTGCAACCAGTACGTGGATGTCACCACCGATTTTAGCGGCGGCAGCCACGGTGTTCAGGGTGGCCGGGGCCAGCACCTTGTTGTCGTGTTCAGCGATTACGAGGATAGCCATGATCAGATCACCTTCGCTTCGTTTTTCAGTTTCTCGACCAGTTCAGCCACCGACTTGACCTTGATGCCCGCGCTGCGTGCAGCCGGCGCTTCAACTTTGATGGTCTTGTTGGTGGAGGCGGTGGAAACGCCCAAAGCATCCGGAGTCACCGATTCAAGCGGCTTCTTCTTGGCTTTCATGATGTTTGGCAGGGACGCATAGCGCGGCTCGTTCAAACGCAGGTCGGTGGTGACGATGGCCGGCAGTTTCAGGGAAACCGTCTGGGCGCCGCCGTCGATTTCACGGGTGACCGCAACACTGTCGCCACTCACTTCGACTTTCGAAGCAAAGGTACCCTGGCCGTAACCGGTCAGTGCAGCCAGCATCTGGCCAGTCTGGTTGTTGTCGCTGTCGATGGCTTGTTTGCCCAGGATCACCAACTGAGGCTGTTCCTTGTCGACAACGGCCTTGAGCAGTTTGGCAACGGCCAGGGAAGTCAGTTCTTCAGCGGACTCCACCAGAATGGCGCGGTCGGCGCCCAGGGCCAGAGCGGTACGCAGCTGCTCTTGGGCAGTGGTCGGACCGATGGACACCACGACGATTTCAGTCGCAACGCCTTTCTCTTTCAGGCGTACGGCTTCTTCCACAGCGATTTCGCAGAAAGGGTTCATCGACATCTTGACGTTAGCAAGGTCGACGCCGGAATTGTCCGCCTTGACGCGAACTTTCACGTTGTAATCGACAACGCGTTTGACAGCTACAAGAACCTTCATGGATTCCTCGTTACTCTCCGGTGAAAAGAAAGTCGCCTAGGCGAACCTGGCGGTTGATGCTCATCGGCACACAAGGGCACCTCCAAAGACCTCGGCAGTGGCCTTGCACACGGGAAAATGATGACCGTTCGTCAGCGGTGACTGAGAGGTCATTCTTTATCGCGGCGTGTAAACTGCACACCAGCTTACCTTTGGACGTGCTCTTGAAACCTGCAGTCTGCCTACGGGAAGCGCGAAACCGACCGTATCTTGACCGGAACGCCTATTCTGGTCAATACGGCAAAATGGTCAGTCATAAGCCCCGTTGCTTTGATTTACCTAGGCTGCGGGCAATTCAAACAAACGTTTGTATTGGACGCTGCCAGTGGTCTATATATAATGCGCCACCTAGAGAGACAGGTGGGTCGTGCCGTTGTGCATGACGCTACCGAACCTCCACCCATTAGAAAAAAAAGCCTGTTGAGCCTTGAGTAGGAGATAGCCTGTGGAACGCGAATACATGGAATTCGACGTGGTCATCGTCGGCGCCGGCCCGGCTGGCCTGTCTGCCGCCTGCCGACTGAAGCAGAAGGCCGCCGAAGCCGGTAAGGAAATCAGCGTCTGCGTGGTCGAGAAAGGCTCCGAAGTCGGCGCCCACATCCTCTCCGGTGCCGTGTTTGAACCCCGCGCCCTGAACGAACTGTTCCCGGACTGGAAAGCGCTCGGCGCCCCGCTCAACACCCCGGTGGTGCGCGATGACATCTATGTACTGCGCAGCGGCGATACTTCCACCAAGGTTCCCGACTTCTTTGTGCCCAAGACCATGCACAACGAAGGCAACTACATCATTTCCCTGGGCAACCTGTGCCGCTGGCTGGCCCAGCAGGCCGAAAACCTGGGCGTGGAAATCTACCCAGGCTTCGCCGCCCAGGAAGCCCTGTTCGATGAAAACGGCGTGGTGCGCGGGATCATCACTGGCGACCTCGGCGTCGACCGCGAAGGCAAGCCCAAAGACGGCCTGTACACCCCAGGTATGGAGCTGCGTGGCAAATACACTCTGTTCGCCGAGGGTTGCCGCGGGCACATCGGCAAGCAACTGATCCAGCGCTTCAACCTGGACAGCGACGCCGACGCCCAGCACTACGGCATCGGCCTCAAGGAAATCTGGGAAATCGATCCAGCCAAGCACCAACCAGGCCTGGTGGTGCACACCGCCGGTTGGCCGCTGGACATCATGGGCAACGAGAACACCGGTGGCTCGTTCCTCTATCACCTGGAAAACAATCAAGTCGTGGTCGGTCTGATCGTCGACCTGTCCTACAGCAATACCTTCCTGTCGCCCTTCGATGAATTCCAGCGCCTCAAGCACCACCCGGTGCTGGCCCAATACCTGGAAGGCGGCAAGCGGGTCAGCTACGGCGCCCGCGCGATCTGCAAAGGCGGGTTGAACTCGTTGCCAAAGATGGTCTTCAAGGGCGGTGCACTGATCGGTTGCGACCTCGGCACCCTGAACTTCGCCAAGATCAAGGGCAGCCACACCGCCATGAAGTCCGGCATGCTCGCCGCCGACGCCGTGGCCGACCGCCTGTTTGCCGAATCCGAAGGGGGTGATGAACTGACCGCGTATGTCGACAGCTTCAAAGCCAGCTGGCTGTACGAAGAACTGTTCGCCAGCCGCAATTTCGGCCCGGCCGTGCACAAGTTCGGCGCGATCATCGGCGGCGGTTTCAACTGGCTCGACCAGAACATTTTCGGCGGCAAGATTCCTTTCACCCTGCACGACACCAAGCCGGACTACGCCTGCCTGAAGCTGGCCAAAGACAGCCAGAAGATCGCTTACCCCAAACCCGACGGCAAGCTGAGCTTCGACAAACTGAGCTCGGTGTTCATCTCCGGTACCAACCATGAAGAAGAACAGCCGTGCCACCTGAAGCTCAAAGACCCGAGCATCCCGATCGGCACCAACCTGCCGCTCTACGATGAACCGGCGCAGCGCTACTGCCCGGCCGGCGTGTATGAGGTGGTGACCAAGGAGGACGGCGAGAAGCGCTTCCAGATCAACGCCCAGAACTGCGTGCACTGCAAGACTTGTGACATCAAGGACCCTTCGCAGAACATTACCTGGGTAACGCCGGAAGGTGCGGGCGGGCCGACTTACCCGAATATGTAAGGCTGCTCGAATAGTGGTTCTTCAGGCTGCACCGGCTGAATCAATGGCTTCTTCGATTCAGCCGGTGGACGCGCTGTCAGCGGTGTTGAAATCGCTGATCGGCTCAACTGACGGCATTGGTTTTCAACGACTCCAACAATTCGACCATTTCTTCAAAAGATTGGTTATCCGATTGAATCTGTTCCCTCAGCTCCCAAATACTGTAGCGGTCATCGGACTGTGCCAGGTTAACCCCTGCCGTCTTCGCCGAACCAAAATCCACCGGATAACACTTGCGAGTATTGGCGTCGTAAAGAATATTCCTTGCGGCCAAATCATTGTGAGCAATGCCGGCGTTTTCCAATTCGACCAGCATATTCAACACGCTGGCTGATAAGCCCTCTGGCAAGGCTTTATCCCCGGCCATCAGTTGCTCAAGCGATTCTCCCGGCACTTTGGGCATACGCATATAGGAATCGGTGTCAGCAGCATTGCTGCCAAGGAACGTCGCACGCTGTTCTCCATAATATCGGTTAAATAACGCCACCTCATTTTTCATATCAGCAATGCGCTTGGCAGCCGGTAAAGGGAACGTTACTTTGATCACATAGTCAGCATCGTCCGGGTCGGCATACACCATCGCACGGGAGCCAAACCCGACGGGGTCTTTCAATCGTCCCTCAAGTTCATCCAGCCCACCGCCCGTGACTCCTCTTCGACGCCAAACACCCTGAGCATCGGGCTTGGCAACAATGGCGCTACTGGCCAACTGGTCGGGGTCATGTGGATCGACTACACGCAAAATGTAATGCGTGCCGTCCCCGGCATCAGGGGCATTGGCGACGTAATAGGGTCTGCCACCTAACTCGATTTCCCGCATACCTGGAAAAGAAGCGCCAGCATTGGGCGCTCTCATCAATTGCAGGTCGTTTGTCTGTGAGTCAAGTTCCCAGCGGTAGTGTTGGGCGGCAGTGCTATTGGTTAACGAGGGTTCTCCCAACTCTACATTTGCCTTCGCCATGGCAATTTCATGGGCCAGTTGCAAACCTGAGATCACCGCTGCGGCACCGCCGGCTACTCGATCATTTTGCGTCATGCCATCAACGGCGTCATGAACCCCGAAGACAATGTTGCCGGTGTTACCGATGATGGGCAGGTAACCGAAGGTATTGCCCCAAAATTCTTTCGCGGCTTTCCAGTTCTGCTGCGACGCACCAAAGACCTCAGTCTGGTCGGCCCACCTTGCGTCTTTTGCGTTAACAGCCTGAAAGTGAGAGGCAATGCCGCTCTTCAGATCGCCAAACTTCAGGTAATAATCGCTGTCTCTCGATTGGGTGTAATTGAATGTCTCCCGAACGGGTACGGCCCTATCCGCAAGCAGATTTTTTCTGCCTGGGAAGGTGGCGCTATTACCGTGAATAAGCGCCCCCAGCACGTAGTCTGCCCTTGGCCAATGCGCGTCTTTGCCGCCTTGCCGGTCACGGGCGTTGAAACTGTTCTGCACATGAGCACGATTTCTTTCAGCCCATTTGGCAAAGTCATCATCCCCGTGCAGTTCACTGACAGTGCCGCGTCTCAAATCGACCATTAAGCCTTTATCAGGTCGATGGTCATAATCACCGTGATAATGGACATAAGGAACAAAGGCATAACCTGCCAGAGAGTAACCGTATATATTTGGAACAACGACGTTTCCATTGTCCTCAAGTGTACGAATGATGGCTTTCTGGCCCGCCGGCGTAAGCTGACTGAACGTAGCCTTGTCGTCATGCAGACCTTGCAATGTCCCCTTGAGCACATAGGCGTCCGCTTTCCCCGAGCGCTCTGCGAGCTTGCCCTCAGGGTCGCGCATCGGCTTGGCTATTTCTTGCTCCCAATGACCTTGAAGTACGCTGCCCAGGGCCTCAAGGTCGTTGATCATATCCTTGGCCTGCGCATTGATATGCATGCCTTGGGCGTTCAACTGGCCCCCCGGCGCCACTTTATCGTGCTTCAACGCACCGGCTGCAATTTGCCATGCCAAGTAGGTGCGTTCATCCTGATTAGTCAGATGCGAGACACCATTGAGTTCCTTGACGTAAGACTGGAACGTCACCGTGATTTTTTGATGTGGGTCGTACCCCGCCGCCAGCAATCCACCGCTGAAATAACCTGCAGGCTCCAAGAACGGACGCAGGTGCTGGAATCTGATATTGCGTTGGCCTTCGTCGCCAGTTTCCATAGTCTGGATCTGCGCAACAACGCGACCAGCATAGGCATTGATTCGCCGTTCACGCTCGCCAAACGTATACCTTGCGGTAGGCGGTGTTACATCGAGCGAGCCGTAAATTACACCCTTGGAAAAATCAAGTTCGTGACTCGGGTCAGGGGCGACTGTCGTGTTGTTGACAACACTCACTTTCATGCCTGCCGAACCGTTAACCTTACCTGCGGTTACAGGGTTTGCAGGCAGTGCAGAAACGGATTGCTGAGTGCTGATAAGCATCGTATGAGTGAGGGGCTGAACTTTCACGCGCACTACCTCCTTGGTCCCAGACGCTAATTCGCCTGGTGCAATCGTGAGTGCATAACGAGCCAGAGCAGTTCCGTTGCCACCGCGCTTAAACAGTTATCAGGTATTGCCTCCCTATTCGATGTTCATGCAAGCAAGGCTTGTCTGGCAGGCGTACCTGGCAGACTCAGGCGGCTCGCTCTTCACCAGGGTTACGCAAAAAGTAACGCTTATATTCGCGACTGAACTGCGACGTACTCTGGTACCCCACGCTGTGCGCCGCCTGCGCCACGCTCATGCCCTCCACCAGCAGCAACTGCTGGGCCTTCAATAGTCGCAGGCGCTTGAGGTACTGCACCGGCGACAACAAGGTGCAACGCTTGAAATGTTCATGAAAGGTCGACGCACTCATGTGCGCATACCCGGCCAGCGTCTCGATATTCAGCGGTTCGGCATAATGGGCATGCAGGTGATTCAATGAGGTGGCGATGCGCGAAAACTGCCCCTGTTGTTCCACCAATGCACGCAGCACATCCGCCTGCGGCCCGCGCAAGGCGGTGAACAACAATTCGCGCACCCGCGCCGGGCCCATGATCCGGCTTTCCAGCGGATCGTGCAGGCACTGCAACAGCCGTTCGACGCATCCACGCATGGCGTCATCGAGCACCACCGAACTCATCGACTCCAACGTCTGCGCCGTAGGCGGCGGCCCGGCCTGCATACCCATCGCAATCACCAACTCGCCCAACACCACCCGGTCGATGCCCACCGTCACGCCATACAGCGGCGCATCGGGCGCCATGGCAAAAGTCTCGCACTCGAACGGCACCGGCATCGCCTGGATCAGATAGTGCCCGGCGCCATACTCCAGGGTACGCGGGCCCAGGTACGCGACTTTGCTGCCTTGGGCCACGAACATCAGGCTCGGCTCGTAGATCTGTGGCCCCCGCGCCACATCGCAACTGGCGCGCAATACCTTTACACCGGGCAGGTGAGTCGGGGAAAAACCGTCGCGGGATGCAAGGCCCTCAATCAAGGCGACCAGGGTGGCATTGGCATCGAGATGGCGGGTCAGCAACATGGCAAAAAACTTCGCGAATTAGGGATGAGAGCATCATCGCAGGTCTGGCGACCAATACATCCAAACTTGAGGCAGTGTCGGACGAATAGGCATGAGACTCGGAGCAATCGCCATGGCCGCCGGTGCGCTCGGTACGCAGAATGGCTCGCCTCACTTGTCATTGCTTTTTTGCGAGGTTTCTTCATGTACACCGCCATCGGTTATGCCGCCCAGTCGGCCACCACTCCCCTCGCCCCTATGTCGTTTGAACGCCGCAGCCCGCGTGTCGATGACGTGGCCATCGAGATCCTCTACTGCGGCGTGTGCCACTCCGATATCCACCAGGCTCGCAACGAGTGGGGCATTGCCGTGTACCCGCTGATGCCGGGCCATGAAATTGTCGGTAAGGTCACCGCCGTCGGCGCCAACGTCACCGCGCATAAAGTCGGTGATCTGGTTGGCGTAGGCTGCATGGTGGATTCGTGCCGCCACTGCGAAGCCTGCCAGTCAGACCTTGAGCAATACTGCCTCGAAGGCCCGACCATGACCTACGCCACCCCGGACCGCGTGGATGGCAGCAACACCATGGGCGGCTACTCCGACAGCATCGTAGTCAGCGAACACTTCGTGGTGAAGATCCCGGCCAAGCTCGACCTGGCCAGCGCTGCGCCGATCCTGTGCGCAGGCATCACCACCTACTCGCCGCTCAAGCACTACGGCGTGAAAGCCGGCGACAAAGTCGGCATTCTCGGCATGGGCGGCCTGGGCCATATGGGAATCAAGTTCGCCAAGGCCATGGGCGCCGAGGTGACGCTGTTCACCCGCTCGGCGAGCAAGGCTGAGGAAGGCCGCCGTCAGGGCGCCGACCATGTGATCGTGTCCACCGATGCCGAGCAGATGAAAGCCGCTGCCGGGCACTTCGACTTCCTGCTCGACACCATCCCGGTGCAGCACGACCTGAACCCCTACCTCGATGTACTGCGCTTTGACGGCGTGCATATCCTGGTCGGCCTGATCGAGCCGGTAGACCCGCCCGTCAATGCCGCGAAACTGGTGTTGGGCCGTAAAGTGCTGGCCGGTTCGCTGATCGGCGGCATTGCCGAAACCCAGGAAGTCCTGGATTTCTGCGCCGAGCACAACATCACCTGCGACATCGAAATGCTCGACATCCGCCAGATCAACGAGGCTTACACGCGCATGATCGCCGGTGACGTGAAGTACCGCTTCGTTATCGACATGGCGAGCCTCAAAGCCTGATCAGGCTTTGGCGCCCAACTCCGCTGACAGCCGGGCTGCGACCTGTTTGATCACAGGGATCAGCTCGGCCATTTTCTCCAGCGGCATGTAGGGCACGGTACTGGCGATGCTGATGCCGGCGACAATTCGCCCGCCGGCATCGCGCACCGGTGCGGCTACACAGCGAATCGACGGTTCGTTGTCTTCCAGGTCGAACGC
Organism: Pseudomonas sp. W2Aug9; assembly: GCF_023127755.1. Classification (NCBI taxonomy): domain Bacteria; kingdom Pseudomonadati; phylum Pseudomonadota; class Gammaproteobacteria; order Pseudomonadales; family Pseudomonadaceae; genus Pseudomonas; species Pseudomonas sp. W2Aug9. The sequence goes on from NZ_SPKL01000035.1 coordinate 527,598, forward strand.
ATACCCGCCCGCTACATACTCGCCCATGCGCTGTTCGAACTGCGCCCAGGATTGCTCCGGGTGCTGCGGCCATTGCAGGCTTTTGCCCGTCGCCGGCAAGCTGGCGTGGTACAGGCGCTGCCACTCCTGCGAGGAATCATCCAGCAACAACGCCTTGCCGATACCGGTGCGCGCCAGCGGCATACGGTGGCCGACCCGCGAGCGCATTTCCGGGCCATTGCGGCCAGGGTTCTTGTGCAGGTAAAGCACATCGTCGTATTCACGGATCGCCAGGTGGATGGTGTCGCCGGTGAGCGCCGACAGCTCGTCCAGATAGGGTACCGCCAGGCTTACCAACGGTAGCTCTTCGCGGGCCTGGAAGCCCAGCTCGATCAACTTTGGCCCCAGCAGGTAACCAACCTGCGGCACCACGCGCAGGTAACGCTCCTCGACCAGGCAACTGGCCAGGCGGTGGGTGGTGCTACGGGTAGTGCCGATACGCCGGGCAATCTCTTTCAGATCCCGCGCACCAGCCGCTACCGCGTGCACCACGCCCAGGCCACGCAACAGGGTTTGGGTACCGGTGGGGGCGGCGTCTTTGACGGGGGTGTGGGCGTTTTCCTGCATATCGGGCCTATGTGGTAGTACGAAAACGAGCGGCATTATGGCAAATACCGCCCTCCTGAACACAGGAGATCCAAGGTGGGAGCTGGCTTGCCTGCGATGGCGGTGGGTCAGTTAAAGATAGGCTGGCTGACAGCCCGCTATCGCAGGCAAGCCAGCTCCCACAGTTTAATCTTCACAGGGCGAACATTAGCGTTGCTTCATGCGGTCGATGATGACCGCCAGCAGCAGGATCGAACCCCGGATCACATACTGGTAAAACGTGTCGATGTTCTTCAGGTTCATCGCGTTCTCGATGATCGCCAGGATCAGCACCCCGGCAATCACATGGCGAATCATGCCGATACCGCCGCTCAGCGATACGCCGCCCAGCACGCACGCAGAGATCACTGTCAGCTCGAAACCCTGGCCGATCATCGGCTGGCCCGAGGTCATGCGCGACGCGAGAATCACCCCGGCCAGGGCACCGATCAGACCGTGTACGGCAAAGATGATGATCTTGGTGCGATCGACATTCACCCCGGCCAGCAACGCCGCTTCCTGATTGCCGCCAATGGCCATGGTGTTGCGCCCATAGGTGGTGTAGTTGAGCAGCCAACCGAAGAACACGAAACACAGCACAGTGATGATGATTGGCACCGGTACGCCCATCAGTTGGCCATTGCCGAATACGAAGAAATCTTCATTCATCACCCCCACTGCCTTGCCGTTGGAGAAGATGTACGCCAGGCCGCGCACGATCTGCATGGTCGCCAAGGTGGCAATCAACGCATTGATGCGCAGCTTGGCAATCACGATGCCGTTGATCAGCCCCACCACCAGCCCCATGGCCAGTGCCGCCGACACGCCGAGTACTACGCTGTCGGTGTCACGGATCACGATGCCCGCCACCACCCCGGCACAAGCGATCACCGACCCCACTGACAAGTCGAAGTGCCCCGACGCCAGGCAGAACAGCATGGTGCACGCGGCGATGCCCACCGTGGATATCGCCAGCCCCAGGCCGCGCATGTTCAGTGGCGAAAGGAAGTTGTCGATAAATACCGCGCTGAGTACAAAGATGCTCAACGCTGCCAGCAGCATCACCCAGTCGTCGAGAAACTTGCGCTGGTTGAACCCCGGCCAGAAACCCTTTGCAGTTTTAACTTCAGACATAGCCAACCCCTCTTATTTCTTCAAGCCCGCGAACGCGGGAGCGCCAGTTGCAACAGGCGCGCTTCATCCGCTTGGGCGCGGGGTAGTTCACCGCTCAGGGCGCCTTCGCTCATCACCAGGATGCGGTCGGAAATGCCCATCACCTCCATCAGGTCGCTGGACACCACGATCACCGCTATGCCGCTGGCCGCCAGGTTATGGATGATCTGGTAAATCTCCGACTTGGCGCCGATGTCGATACCGCGGGTGGGCTCGTCCAGCAGCAGGACCTTCATCGGCATCGACAGCCAGCGGCCAAGAATGGCTTTCTGCTGGTTGCCGCCGGAGAGGTACAGGATCTTCTGCGCCGCGTTCGGGGTTTTGACCCGCATCGCCTGGATCTGCCGGTCGGCGTTAGCTTTCTCCCAGCCGTCGCGCAACAGCCAGCCAAAGGTGGAATGCGCATCCCGGGCACTGATGTTGATGTTTTCAGCGACGCTGCCCAGCGGGATGATGCCTTCCTTTTTGCGATCCTCCGGGCACAGCAAGATACCGGCGGCGATGGCGTCGCGGGGTGAGCGCAATTGCAGGGCTTGCCCGCACAGCTGCAGGCTGCCGGCGCTGGCGCGCTCTAAACCACTGAGCAGGCGAAACAGCTCGGTGCGCCCTGCCCCCACCAGCCCGAACAGCCCAAGGACCTCGCCTTTGCGCACCGCAAAGCTGATCGGCTCGCGCAGGCCCGGGCCGAGCAGGCCGTCTACCTTGAGCGCCACTTCGCCGTGCTCGCGCGGGCGGTAGTCGTAGATGTCCTGGATATCGCGACCGACCATGCAGGTCACCAACTGGTCGTGGGTCAGCGTGCTCATGTCCTCGAACGTGCGCACGTAGCGACCGTCCTTGAACACCGTCACCGCATCGCAGATACGGAACACTTCTTCCATGCGGTGCGACACATAGAGCACCACTTTGCCCTCGTCGCGCAGGCGCGCAATGATTGCCATCAGCCGGTCGATCTCCCGCGCCGACAAACTGCTGGTGGGCTCATCGAAGGCGATCACGCTGGCACCGCGGGACAACGCCTTGGCGATTTCCACCAGTTGGCGCTGGCCCAAAGACAGGCGCCC
>NZ_SPKL01000035.1:530468-530935 GCF_023127755.1 Pseudomonas sp. W2Aug9
TTCGAACGTGCGCACGTAGCGACCGTCCTTGAACACCGTCACCGCGTCGCAAATACGGAACACTTCTTCCATGCGGTGCGACACGTAGAGCACCACTTTGCCCTCGTCGCGCAGGCGCGCAATGATTGCCATCAGCCGGTCAATTTCCCGCGCCGACAAACTGCTGGTCGGCTCATCGAAGGCGATCACGTTGGCACCGCGGGACAACGCCTTGGCGATTTCCACCAGTTGGCGCTGGCCCAAAGACAGGCGCCCGAGCTTCTCGTCGGGGTCGATCTCATCGGCCAGGCCCTTGAGACATGCCAGCGCCTGCTGGCGCAGCACGCTGCGGTTGACCACACCGAGACGCGTCGGCAAGTGCCCGAGGAACAGGTTCTCGGCCACGCTCATTTCCGGCACCAGGTGCAGTTCCTGGTGGATCACCGCGACACCGTTGGCGATGCTGTCGGCAGCGCTCTTGAACGCCA
>NZ_SPKL01000035.1:530945-584895 GCF_023127755.1 Pseudomonas sp. W2Aug9
CGCGGTTGACCACACCGAAACGCGTCGGCAAGTGCCCGAGGAACAGGTTCTCGGCCACGCTCATTTCCGGCACCAAATGCAGTTCCTGGTGGATCACCGCGACACCGTTGGCGATGCTGTCGGCAGCGCTCTTGAACGCCATGACCTGCGCGCCGATCTGCACGCTGCCGCTGCTGGGAATGTAGGCGCCGCCGAGGATTTTCAGCAGCGTCGACTTGCCCGCACCGTTCTCGCCCATCAGGGCGTGCACCTGCCCGGGGTGGGCGGTGAAGCTGATGCCGTGCAGCGCCTTGACCCCGGGAAAGGTTTTGCCGATAGCGTCAAAACGCAGGGCCGCAGCGGTCATTTCCACAACCCGATTTTGGTCAACTCTTCCTTGAAGTTCTCGCGGGTGATCAGGGTGACTTCGTCCATGGCGGTGTACTTCGGTGGTTCAGTGCCTTTGGTGACCCACTCGTACATCATCAGTGCGGTGTTATAGCCCTCGATGTGCGGGCTCGGCAGCATGGAGCCGAAGAAACCGCTGTCGGCTTTCTTCAATTCGCCAATGGCGTCGGTGCCATTGATGCCGATGCCGATGACGTTGGCCGCCTTGAAGCCGGCACTTTCGGTGGCGCGCACGCCGCCCAGTACCGTGTTGTCGTTCATGCCGCCGATGATCAGGTTCTTCGCCCCGCTCGGCAGCTTGACCAAGGCCGAGTTGGTGGCGTCCATGCTGCCGGGTACGTCGAGGGTTTTAAGCGCGGCGGTGAGGATGTGATCCTTGGGAATACCGGCGTCTTCCAGGGATTTGATCGAGCCGTCGGTGCGCTTCTTGCCGGTGTCGAGTTCGTTGAAGGTGTTGATCACCGCATAAGTGTCCTTCCAGTCCCAGCCGCGTTTTTTCGCTTCGGCGGCCATGGCGGCCCCTTGTTTCTGGCCCACTTCAAACGCGGCCATGCCCAGGTACGGCACGTCTTCCATGAAGTTGCCCTTGGCATCGACAAAGCGGTCATCCACGGCCATGACTTTCAGGCCATTGACCTTGGCCTTGGCGACAATGGCCGGGCCCAGGGACACGTCCGGTGGGCAGATCACAAAGCCCTTGGCACCGTTGGCGGCGAGGCTGTCGATGGCCGAGAGGGTTTTCTCGCCATCGGGCACGGCGATCTTGATCACGGTGAAGCCATGCTCCTTGCCGGCTTTTTCGGCGAAGGCCCATTCAGTCTGGAACCACGGCTCTTCGGCCTGCTTGACCAGGAAGCCGATCTTCACTTCTTCAGCCGATACAAAGCCGCTGAACACCATCGCCAGCGCCACAGCGCCAAGAGTCTTCTTGAACATGAACCACCTCTTTCTTGTTATTGGAAAACGATTTAGTCGTGGTACATCACCGAACGCCCGCCATCGATCATCAGGCACGTGGCGTTGATAAAGGGTGCCTCGTCGGTCGCCAGGAACAGCGCGGTCATCGCCACCTCAATGGGTTGGCCGATGCGCTTGGGCGGGTGCAGGTCAAACGCGCGCTGGCGTTCGGCGTGGGGGTCGGGGAAGCCGTTCCAGTAGTCGACGTTAAGCTGGGTTTCGATATAGCCCGGGGCGATAGCGTTTACGCGGATACCCTTGGGCGCGTATTCGATGCCCAGGGCGCGAGTGAGGCCGAGCAGGCCATGCTTGGCGACAGGATAAGGAAAGCAGCCGGGGATGATGTGGCTGGAATGGGTGGAGGCAATATTGATGATGTTGCCGATGCCCTGCTCGATCATGTGCGGCAGCACCGCACGGCAACCGTACCAGGCGCCATCAAGGTCGATGGCGAAACAGCGGCGCCAGTCCTCGTCGGTCATTTCCAGCGGGTCGCGAAACACATTGACCCCGGCGCAGTTGACCAGTACGTCCACCCGGCCAAAGCGCTCGATGGCGAGATTGACCAGCGCCTGCCATTGCTCTTTGGAGGTGATATCTACAGGTTGTGCGCAAATCTCGGCGCCACGTTCGCGCCAACAAGCGGCTACTTTCTCGACTTTTTCAGCCTGGATGTCCGCAATAACCAGTCGCGCCTGCTGGGCCTGGAAGCAAGCCACGATCGCCTCGCCAATACCTTGCGCAGCGCCGGTGATGATCACCACCTTGTTCTTCAGCCGCTCGCCGTAAGTCGGCTCGGGCACGGCAGGTAGGGACAACGGTTGTGCCTGCATCGCTTCACCTGTTTTATTTTTGGTAGTGAGTGCTGATGCAGGCGACTATAAACCCAGACCTTGAAATATCTCAATATATAAATTTGCATCCCATATTGTGAGCGAAAGCAAAAAAAACCGGCCATTGATAGCCGGTTTGGAATGTCGGTCAGCCTTGGGCAAAATCCCTCAGCGCCTCGCCTTCCATGCGATAGCGCACCCACTCCTCCTGAGGCTGGGCACCGATGGATTTGTAGAAGGCAATCGCTGGTTCATTCCAGTCCAGCACGCTCCACTCGAAACGCCCACAGCCGTTATCGCAGGCGATCTTCGCCAGGTGGCGCAACAGCTTCTTGCCCGCTCCGCCGCCGCGTTGCTCCGGGTTGATATACAAGTCTTCCAGGTACAGGCAGTTGCTGCCCAGCCAGGTGGAGTAGCTGAAAAAGAACACGGCAAAACCAATCGGCAAACCGTCGCGCAGGCAGATCAGGCCATGGGCGGTAGCGCCCTCGCTGAACAGGCTGCGCTCGATATCCACCACGCTGGCGATCACTTCGTGCCGGGCTTTCTCATATTCGGCAAGCTCGGTGATGAAACTCAGGATCTGCGCAGCATCGCTGGGTACGGCGGGGCGAATCTCGATGGTCATGGGCGCGCCTTGGGCAATTTCAAAGCCCACATACTAAGGCGGTTTGATGACCGATTGCAGCGCAATTTCATGCCGACCGAAGTGTTTTTACTCCGCCCCAGAGTAATGCCAGCACCAGTAATCACAGAACAATCCCCATGAGCGCCCATGGTAAACAAGCGGCATAATTCCAACATTCAGGTCCTGCTCATGCCCACCACGTCTGCAGTTGGCGCGAAGACATTCGCGCTGTTCTGCCTCGCCAGTTTCTTATTGTCGCTGTCCTATGGCTCGACCTTTTTGCTGTCACTGCTGATTCATTCACGCGGCGGCAACGAGCACGACGCCGGCAGTATCATTGCCACGGCAATGCTCAGCACCTTTGTGGCGGTGGTCGTTTCCGGGCACCTGGCGGATGCGCTGGGCGCAGCGCGAGCGATTGCGGGCACGGGTGTGATGCTGGTGGTGGCCTGCCTCGGGTTTGCCCTGTCCCCCGGGTTTGGCCAGGGCCTGATGCTGTTCGGGTTATCCCTGGGCTTGGGCTGGGGCGTGTTCTATACCCTGGGGCCGATCATCGTGACGCTGCTGGTGCAACCCCAGCAGCGCGCCAAGTATTTTGCCCTGCTGTCCGGCAGCATGTTGAGCGGGATCGGTTCCGGCCCGTTGCTCGGGCGCGCCGCCACCGCGCTGGGCTTGCCCCTGACGACAGCGTTCTACATTGCCGGGTTGGCCAGCCTTGCCGGGGTTGTGATGTTCTGGCGCATGGGCGCGCAGTTCAAACAGCACGCAAACGTGCCGGCGTCGAAGATTACCTGGACAGCAAGCCGCCGCGTGCTGACGTCCAAGGCAGCGTTCGCCATCTTGATGGTCGGCCTGGGTGGCTGCGTGTTTGGTGGGTTGTCGTCATTCCAGACCAGCTATGCGCTGGCCCATCAGCTGGATTATTCACTGTTCTTCGCAGGTTTCCTGACTGCTGCGATTACCAGCCGGCTGTTGATCGCCGGCTTTGTGGTCAAGCGTGATGCCTATCAGGCTGCGTGCGTATTGTCCGGCGTCATGTTTGGCGCGGTTGCGCTATTCGCGTTCGGGGTGAGCGGTAACTTCAGCTATCTGGTGGCTGCCGCCACGCTGGGGGTCGGGTATGGCCTGACGTACTCGGTGATCAATGGGCTGGTGGCCAGTGAAGCACCCAGCGGCACCATGTCCCAGGCGTTATTGCTGTTCAGCCTGGCGTACTTTATCGGCGTCTTCGGGTTCCCGTGGCTCGCGGGCAAAATGATTGTCGAATTCGGCCTGTCGACGATGCTGTTGAGCGTACTGGTCATCGCGGCACTGAACTGGTCGATCACCGTGGCGCGCCTGATCGTGCGGCGAGTATCGATACATAAAGTGATACAGGTGAACTGATACCGTTCGTCGCCATCAAGGCACGAACAGCAAAGGGTGGCTGACCAATAAAGGGTAAGGACATTAATCATATGGAGACACCCTCATGAAAAACTCCAAATTTGCTGCCCTCGCCCTCACCGGCCTCCTGTCCGCTGCGTCCCTGAGCGCCTTTGCGGCGACTTCGTCGACCGGCCCCACCGACCCAACGCCCGACGCGACGACTGAATCGCAGAAATCCATGGGCACTGGCCTGGATACAAACGGCGGCGCGATCATCGACAACACCAACGGCGCCGACCCTCACACCCAGGGCCATGATACCCAGCGCCAGGCCCCGGCTGCGGTCGGTAACGGCAAAATGGGCCCCTCGGTCAATGAGCCGAAGATCAATAAAGGCGACGACTCGAATCTGCCAGGTGCACCGAAACAACCAGCGCCTTGATACATCCCTGGCAACACCGACACCCGATCATTTCCCAGTGAAGAGGTACGCATGAACGTCGATAGAAACCTTGAAAAAGAAGTCCTCACCCGCCTGCTGCACGCTCATCCCCAGGGCTTGGGCAAGGAGGTACTGGACAACTACCGCGGTGAGAAAGAAGTCGCCAGTGTCTTGGCGTTTCTGCAAGACCGCGGGCTGATCAAGGATGGGCATGTGACCACCGACGACGCCGGTGAATACTCGTTGAACCTGCCGATCAAGCTCACCGCCTCGGGTGTGGATGAGGCCCGCAAGCTCGACGGTGCAGGCCCTCGGTAAGTCATTTCTGGTCTGGCCCTGCGACCGGGGCCAGAAGGAGTTTTAGCGATGCCTCGTGGAAGCAAAGCCAAATACACCGCCGAACAGAAACGCAAGGCCGCTCATATCGAAGACAGTTATGAGCACAAGGGATTGTCCAAGGAAGAAGCCGAAGCCCGGGCCTGGGCCACCGTCAACAAGCAGTCCGGCGGCGGTGAAAAGGCCGGCGGCTCGGGCCAGCATAAAGCGCCGGCGAAGAAATCCCAGGACCGGCAGGAGTCGGCCAAGCGTGCGGCAGCTAGCCGTGAGGGGCACCCGCGCAGCAGTGGGGCTTCGTTGGGTACGCAAACCAAGGAGGGCCTGATGAAGGAGGCGCGAGCCAAGAACATTCCGGGCCGCTCGACCATGCGTAAACATGAATTGATCCAGGCGTTGAAAAAAGCAGGCTAAACATAGATTCAAAATGTGGGAGGGGGCTTGCCCCCGATTGCGGTGGGCCAGCTATAGATAAGCTGGCTGATACACCGCTATCGGGAGCAAGCCCCCTCCCACATTTTGACGTGTGTTTATTCCCTGAGTAGTGCATCGACCTCGGCAGTGGCAGGTGATGTGGCCGGCCCCCAACGCGTCACCGCCAACGCCGCCGCAGCATTCGCTCGACGCGCCGCCTCGACAGGTTTCAAGCCCTGCGCCAAGCCGGCAATAAACACCCCTGCGTGCGCATCCCCCGCACCGTTGCTGTCGACCGCTTGCACCTTGAAACCGGGTACATGTTCAATTTCAGCCGTGCGCCCTACCCAGCAACCATTGGGCCCATCACGTACGACCAGCAAGGTTTGCGCAGGCAGATGTCGACTCAACGCAGGCAACGCCGCGGCGATCTCAGGGGCACCGGTAAACGCCAGAGCTTCCGGGCCATTGCTGGTCCAGATATCGATACGTGGCAACAACGCACGCATCAAGACTGAATCCGGCGCCTTGACCAGCGGTCCAGGATCGAACACCACTACGATCTCTCGCGGCAGCGCCAGCAGCCAGTCGATCAACGGCTGCGCCTTGCCCTCAAGGAGCAGGCTGTAGCCACTGACGTACACGTAGTCATCGGCGAGCGGGACGATCCTGGCCAAATCTTCGGCACTCAATTCGCCTTCGGCGCCGATATGGGAAATGAACGTACGCTCAGTGGTGGCCTCGGTCAGGGACACACACAAACCAGTGTCCTTCTCGTTGCTCGCAGTCAATGCCATTTCAATCTTTTCAGCCTGCATCGCGGCGCGAGCCAAGTCACCAAACCGGCCATTGCCGTGGCGCCCAAGGTAGACCACCGACATCCCATTGCGCCGCGCCGCCGCCATGACGTTGAAGCCACCGCCCGCTTCGAAACTGGCAGATTTGGCCAGTACGTCACCGCCAGTTGCCGGCAGGGTGTCGAGGGCCATGACCAGGTCGACAATGACCTGGCCGGTATGCAGCAATCTAGGCATGGGTACCCTCTACCAAAGCCGGGCGACGATCAGACGCGCCGCCCAGTACCGCATAAAGGCCGCCTGCGACCAGGAAGGTGACGACCCAGCCCAGGCCGTTGTGGCCCAACCAGGAGTCGGACAGCGGCCCGGCGAACCAGATATTTTGCGCGGTGGTGCCGATGGTGGTGAAGCAGAACCCCAGCACGATAGCCACGGCCCAGGCGCCGAAGGCACGCCACTCCACACCGCCGCGATACCAGTAAGCGCTGCTCGGACTGACATCCAGCAAGTCCTTGGGGCTGTAGTAATGCCGGTGTATCAGGTCGACCACGAAGATCCCGACCCACGCCGTAATCGGCACCGCCAGCAACGAAATGAAGGTGATGAACGGGCCATAGAAGCTGTCGGCGATCAGCATGAAATAGATGGAACCGGCGAAGATCGCCACGATATCGACAATCACCGCGTGCACGCGCTTGACCTTCAGACCCAGGGTCAGGGTGGTAAGGCCGGCCGAATATACCGACAGATTGTTCGACAGCAACAGCCCGCCGAATGCGGTGATCAGGTAAGGCACCGCCATCCAGGTGGGCAGCATGTCGCGGATCGCGATGATGGGGTCGGTGGCCGACGCCAGGTCGTCGTTACCCACCGACAGCAGGCCACCAAGGGTAATCAGCAACACCAGCGGGATGCCCGCGCCAAAGGCGGCGCTGGCCACCAGGCGCACAGCCTTGACGCTGCGGTGCTGGTAGCGCGACATATCGGCACCGGCGTTGGCCCACCCAATGCCGGTGCCGGCGGCCATGGTGCCGACGCCGATGATCATCGCGCTCAACGGCGCAGGTGTGGCATTGAACACCGCGCTCCACTCGATAGTGGCACACAGAAAGCCGCCCACCAGGATATTCAAACCGCCAAATACATAGGTGGCCCACTTCTGGATCACCAGCAGCGTGGCGTGGCCGAGGCCGGATACCGCCAGGGTCAGCAGTACAAAGATGGCGATGAAGATCAACGTGAGTACGGGGGCGCTTTTCGCCTCTACCGCCGAACCGAACAGGATCGAACACAAGGACAGCAACACAAAGGCGGCCGTGGTGGTGTTGACGGTTTCCCAACCCAGGCGCGACATCAGCGAGACCACCGTCGGGCCGATATTGCCGCGTACGCCAAAGATAGCGCGGGATAACGTCAGGCTGGGCGCGCGACCACGACGGCCGGCGATGGAGATGATGCCCACTACCGCGAAGGAACCCGCTGCGCCAAGGATTGCGACGATGATCGCCTGCCAGATGGCCAGGCCCCGAAACGCGACCAACGTCGCACCGAGCGGCAAGCCGAGGATGCTGATATTGGCGGCAAACCATACCCAGAACAGTTGCAGCGGATGGCCGTTGCACTCGCCTTCCGGGACCGGCTCGATGCCGCGTGTTTCCAACTGCCCGGCGCTTTGGCCACTAGAGGTGCTGCTCATGAAGGGGTGCTCCTGGTGCCTGTATTGTTGTGGTTGTGGCAGCGAGTCGAATCTTTATCCAGTCTTCCTGACTCAACGCTTTTTAATGTGGGAGCTGGCTTGCCTGCGATTGGGGTGTGTCAACCAGCCCAGCAGCCACTGGAAAACCGCTGTCGCAGGCAAGCCAGCTCCCACATTTAGTTCCGTGTTTATCGCAAGGCCAATAACGCTTGGACCAGCGGCTGCAAGTCCAGGCCATTGACCTGCTTGACCTGCTCGATCAGCGCCTCTGGCCAGCACTGCATCCCCAGGCACGCGCCGAGCATGGCCCCCAGGATCGCGGCGATCGTGTCGGTGTCGCCCCCCAGGCTGGCGGCCAGGCACAGTGCTTCGAAGGCATTCATATCGCCGGACGCGACTTGCTGCGCCAGGGCGAACGACACCACCACCGACTCCTGCGAGGCAACAGACGTCCCGATCAATTCGTAGAGCAAATCGGCAAACAGGGCCTTGTCATCGCTGCCGACACTCAGGGTGCGGGCCCAGCTGATGCGGGTGGAAATGCGTCCACCGGCCACCCAGTGGCCATGGCTTTCAGCCTGCTGGGCAATCTGAATGCCGATGTTCAAAGCTTCGCCCAGGTCCACGCCATTGATACCGGCGGAGACCACCGCCGCCACGGCCGCGGCACTGGAGATACCCAGGCTGGTGTTATGGGTGACCTGGCAAGCCTGGATCACCGCCTGGATAAACGAGGCTGTCTCGCTGACATCGGCGGCGATGCCCACCGGGGTGATGCGCATGGCCGCACCATTGGTGGTGCCGTAGCGTCCGGACTCTTGCGGCGTATGGCCAGCCAGGATCATATCGATCGCCCGTTTGGTCGACGGCCCGAGCAGGTCCTGGGAACCCTTGGCGCGCATTCCCGCTTCCCAGTCGATCAGGCGCCGGGCAAGCACGGCAGGTTCGATCTGGCCTTGGCCTTGCACCAGCAACTCAGCGACCAGGATGGCCTGCTCGGTGTCATCGGTAATGGAACCGGCGGGCATGTTCGGTGCAATGGGCTGGTCGGCGTCGGCGTCTTCCAGGGCGGTGATGGCTCCGAAGCGCGCTTTCACCTGTTCGCGGCTCAAGGATTGTGTGGGCATACCCAGGGCGTCGCCCAGGGCCAAGCCGTAGAAGGCACCGAGTGCGCGGTCTTCCCAGGTCATTTGGCAGCTCCAAACTGCAGATGCAGGCGAAAGTGCAGCGGGTCGAGCAAACTTTCGACATGCTCCATGAAGCGTTCGCGACGGTCGTAGGTGGTGCGCGAAGCCTTGAGAAATACCGTGCCGGCAGCGCGCCCGAGCAATTGAGCATCTTCATCGCTCAGGGGCTCGGCGCCGATCCACTGGTCACCTTCGGCGCCCACATAACCGTAGGCCGCCAGGGTGATAGTCAGGGAATCATCGATCAGGCCAATGCGGGGCAGGCTTTCCAGGCCGCCCACTGCTGGCATCAACGAACGCTCCAGAGACACCGCAACGCCATCGGCCGTGTTCCGGCGGCGATCCAGGGCAATAAATTGATCGGTGCCGAAACGGCTGAACAAGTCCGGGCGCGTCACCGCTTCGAAACGCAGCACGTCGGTGCTCACCTGAGCCCCCGTGTCTGCCAGGGCCTGGGCCCAACCGCTGCGTTGGTCGAGGACCATGCCATCAAAGGTGACGATGGAGCCGACGCCACTCTGGGTGGCGATATAGTTACGGCGCTTGAGCTCGGCCAGCGCCTCGCGCAACGTGCCACGGCTGACCGCAAACTCCTCGGCCAACTGGTGCTCACCCGGCAATAGCAAACCGTCGGCCATGACCCCACCTTCGATACGGCGGATGAGCTCGTCGACGACGCGTTTTTTCTTATCAAATCGAACATGTCTAATCATGTACAAATTGATAACCGAAAGCAGGCATTTACAGCAAGGAGATTATTTCAGGGTGAAGGCAAAATCAGCCTCAGGGTTCCAGGCCGATGGGGAAAAACTCCCCTGCACTCCATACGCCAAGCCAGTTCTGACCGTTGATCGGACGAGTCACCGCCAGCTCCACCAATTGGTAGAACACGTTGCGATGCACGAGGGCTTCAAGGTTGGTGCGAACTCGCACGTAGGGTGCAGGTTCCTGGGTGACAGGGTCCGTCACCACCCGCAAGGGGTGTTCGAGGCCGGCCTCGACCTGCTCGTCGACGTTGGTGGTAAAGCGCAATACCTGGCTTTCGCCCTGCCCTTGCACGTCCAGGGTTACCGCCACAAATGGCGCATCATCGACGCTGATGCCGACTTTCTCTACCGGCGTCACCAGGAAATAATCATCGCCGTCTCGGCGCAGGATATTGGAAAACAGTTTGACCATCGGCTTTCGCCCGATAGGCGTGCCCTGGTAAAACCAGGTGCCGTCGCGGGCAATGCGCATGTCGATGTTGCCGCAAAAATCCGGATTCCACAGATGCACCGGTGCCGGCCCCTTGCCCTTGGGCAGTTGGGCCAATAGGTCATTGGCCTTGGCGGAATCGGTCATGGGGGTTCTCCTCAGGTCTACTGATTGCTCATGCCCAGCAAGCCTCGGGCGTATTGCGCCAGGGGGCGGGCAATCAGATCTTGTGGCGATGTGTCGTGGAACGTCAGTAAACCGCCACGACTGCGAATACGTGCAGTATCAATCAAATACTGGGTGCTGGTCTCGATCAACATGACCTGGATCACACCGCTGTCCAGCCCCAGGCGGTCCAGAGCTTGCTGGTCGGTCCACTCATCGGCATTGCCGATACGGTCATCGGCTGCCGCAAAACGGCAATACAGCAGGTAGTGAGCCCCCGCCTCGCGGGCTTCGGCCATGGCCTGCTCGAGACCTTCGGGTTGGCGGGCACGACGGACCATGGGGAAATATTCGACGAAACCGTTGAACGCTTCCTCGGCGACCACGTTGGGTCGCGGGTACGCGCTGCCCGGCGGCACGAAGGCGCCCTGGGCGATAAATACAAAGGAATCCGGCTGTATGCGCACCGAGGCCGTACGCCGGGTGTCGCTATGGTCCAGCAGCCCGGCATCGCTCATCTGATAGCGAGTGCCTTCGGCCATATCGCTGACGGTCATACAACCACTCAGGGCCAACGCCGCCAACAGTAAAACCAGACTACGCATCCTAATCCTCCAGAAGCCGGTGACGGAAAACCGGCGAATGGGCGTGAGATGCAGGTTCTGCGCCAGCTTGAAGGACAACACATTGAGGCATGCGCGACCTTAGCCGCCAATGATCTTCATGATTGTCGCTCCGCCCGAAAAGGCCACTTCCTGCTTGTCGCCCAGCGCCTTCATCAACAAGCCCTGCAAGGCCGGCAATGCCTGATGGCGCGGTTGATCAAGCAAGTCACCGACGTAGTGGCGATTGCTTGAGGACAAGCAACCATGCAGCCAGCCCGTGGAGGACAACCGCAACCGCGAACACGTACGACAGAACGGTACACTTTCGTTGGCGATCACGCCGAAGAAGCCTTTGCCCGGTACTTCGTAGCGTACGGCGGTAGCGTCAACGGGCGCGTTGGCTTGCAGGTATTCGTGGCGCTCACCGATCAGGCTGAGCAATTGCTGCAAGCTGACAAATTGCTGGAGGAACGCGTTGGAGTCTTTCGCCAGGTGCCCCATGCGCATCAATTCGATAAAGCGCAACTCGTAGCCACGCTCCAGGCAGTAATCAAGCAGAGGCATCACCTGATCCAGGTTCTGGCCACGCAATGGCACCATGTTGACCTTGATCTTGATGCCGGCCGCGCTGGCCTGGTCCATGCCATCGAGCACGGTGGCCAGGTCGCCGCCACGAGCGATGCTGCGAAAGGCGTCGGCATCCAGGGTATCGAGGGAGACATTGATACGCCGAATGCCGGCATCCACCAGCAACGGCAGTTTGCGCGCCAGCAATTGGCCGTTGGTCGTGAGGCTGATGTCGCTGAGGCCCATCTGCCCTACCGCGTCCATGAACGCTTCCAGCTTGGGGCTCACCAGCGGTTCGCCGCCAGTGATGCGCAGGCGTTCGATGCCCGCCGCTTCAATCAGGTAAGCCACGCCCCGGGCCATGGCCGCGGCCGAGAGTTCGTCCTGGGCAGCCACCAGCCGCTTGCCGTCAGGCACGCAGTAGGTACACGCGTAATTGCAGGCTGAGGTCAGGCTGATCCGCAAATTGCGAAAACGCCTGCCTTGACGATCAACGATCATGGATCACTCCGGCAGAAGATAATTCGGGCGCACTAAAAACTGACTCATAAATCAGCTTTTAGCAAGGTCCTTGCCTGAGTATATTCCTGGGTTAATACCCTGGCAGTAAATCATTGCCCCATCACTGCAGCGAATAACTTACGTAGCCGGGGTCTCATCACCTTTTTCAGGGCCAGGCAGTTCAGTGCTGTGCTTGCGCTTGTTGCCCATGCGCACGCCGATGTCCATCAGGAACTGGAAGAAACCTTCCTGGTCCTCCAGCACATTGCTCCAGAACGGCGAGTGATACAGCGCCACGGCGCCATGCACCAGGGCCCAGGCGGCGCAGTAGTGGAAATACGGCGGCACGTCTTCAAGCTTGCCTTCACTGATGCGCCCCTTGATCAGCAGGGTCAGGCGTTCGAAGTTCGAGGCGCGGATCTTGTGCAGCTCCTCGACCATTTCCGGCACCTGGTGCCCCTTGACCACCTTCTCTTCCAGGCGGTCGAACAGGCGGTAGCGCTGCGGGTCACGCATACGGAACTCGAAGTAAGCGCGAGACAGCGCTTCCTTGTCCTTGTCGACATCGGCCGAGTGCAGCAGCTCGTTCAAGTCGCGCTCGTAGTCGAGCATCAGGCGCAAGTAGATCTCGGCCTTGGATTTGAAGTGCTTGTAGATGGTGCCCTTGCCGATACCCACGGCATCCGCAATCATCTCTACCGTGACGCTGTCTTCGCCCTGTTCGAGGAATAACTTGAGTGCGGTGTCGAGAATTTCCTGCTCACGGCGGCGAAACTCACGGACCTTACGGGGTTCTTTGTGCATGAGGAAGAAGTCTGCAAAGGTCGGAATAGGGAGGGTTGCGCAGGGCCACAGATACGTGGCGATACGATTTACCCGATGCGAGGGATTATCCCGACTGAACGGTCGTTGGGCAATGTCTATGTGAACCCGCGATGCACTTAACTTTCAATACGCCAACGTTTTTATCGATATCAGTCAGAAATAGACGCACCACCTGAAGCTGCCCACCTGCTCAATGAGAACTCAAGCTAAGCGGGCGTATTCCAAATCTGTTTAAAAAACGATCAGATCTGACTGGACTGAATCGGATACTGATCAATACTTCAACTGTCGCCGCGACATCTCCCCCAAGTGACGCGACGACCTGGGTACCGACGGACTGCGTGCCCTTGTTTTACTCCTAATGGTCTTAGCCCGGATTCACCCCCCAGAACCCGGGTTTTTTTTGCCTGCGATTCAGCCGTACTATCCGGCTACATGGGCCAACGGAAACAGGCGTTTGAAGTTTTCGGTGGTCTGCTCAGCGAAGCGCTCGTACGACTCGCCGCGCAGCATCGCCAAGTAATCGGCCACGTCACGCACATATTCAGGCAGGTTTGGCTTGCCGCGATGGGGAATAGGTGCCAGGTACGGCGAGTCGGTTTCCACCAGCAGGCGATCGGCTGGCACTTGGCGAGCCACGTCGCGCAGCGCGTCGGCGTTGCGAAAGGTGACGATACCCGACAGGGAAATATAGAACCCCAGGTCCAGAGCAGCCTTGGCCATGTCCCAGTCTTCGGTAAAACAATGCAACACACCGGCCTGCGGCAGCGCGGCTTCGCGCAGCAAGGTCAAGGTATCGGCGCGGGCCCCCCGGGTGTGGACGATCACCGGCTTGCCGGTCTGCTGGGCGGCTTGCAAGTGCAGGCGGAAAGAGGCCTGCTGCAACTCGGCGGCTTCAGGCTCGTAGTGGTAGTCCAGGCCGGTTTCGCCAATGGCCACCACCCGTGGATGGTTGAGTTCGCCCAATAGCCAATCCAGAGCCGGGGCTTCGCCGGGCTTGAGGTCCAGCGGGTGGATGCCCACCGAGCAATCCACATCGGCGTAGCGATCAGCCAGGGCTTTGACGTCGCCGGCGTTTTCAGCGCTGACGCCGATGCACAGAAAGTGCCCTACCCCACGCTGGCGTGCAGCTTCAAGGGCGGCGTCGAGGGAACCGCCGTGCTGGGCAAGGTCAAGGCGATCAAGATGGCAATGGGAATCTACGAGCATAGGAAGTCAGGGCTTAATTCACGAAAAGGGTCTGGCCAACCATACACCTGTCGGCCCCGGAAATTAACGGCGCCCGAGCAGGCCAACCCACTGCACCAGCAGCGCCTCAAGCAACAGCACGCGGTTGAGGTTGGCCTTGCCGAGTACCTTCTGGCGCTGAGCAAGAATCCAGTCCTGGATGTTCAGCACTTTGTCCTGGGCACTTTTCTGCGCGAGGTATTGCACCACCTTGCGCATATCCGCCAGGCCAAGGCCGTTTTCATCCTGGGTCAGTTGGTAGCGCAGGATCAGGCTGGACCAGTCGCAGAACCAGTCGAACAACAGCAGCAGGGGAATATCCTTCCAGGCGCTTTCGGCCAGTTGCGTGGCGGACAGCTCCTGCTTGAGCAGCTTCTTCACACCCTCCACAACCAGTGCCCGTTGCTCACGCACGCCCTGGGCTTGCAGCTTCACGGCTGCCAGGGGTGAACCGGCCGCCAGGGTCAACAACTCGACCCGTTCCTGCTCGGTGCACTCCGGCAACGCCTGCGCCAGCCATTGCAGGCTCATGGCCTCGCTCGGCAACGGGCACGCCTGCTGTACGCAGCGGCTGCGAATCGTCGGCAACAAACGGCTGGACTGATGGCTCACCAGCAAGAGCACGGTGTCGCCGGACGGTTCTTCAAGGCTTTTGAGCAAGGCGTTGGCGGCGTTGATGTTCATCGCCTCGACTGGCTCGATCAGCACCACTTTGCGCCCGCCCATCTGCGCGGTCTGCACTACGAAGCTGACGAGGTCGCGTACCTGGTCGACCTTGATCGCCTTGTCGGCTTCCTCGGGCTCCAGCACATAGTTGTCCGGGTGACTGCCAGCCTTGAGCAGCAGGCAGGATTTGCACTCGCCACACGCCTGCAGATTGACCGGGCGCTGGCACAACAGGCTAGCCATCAAGCGCTCGGCGAGGTGACGTTTACCGATGCCCACGGGGCCATGCAGCAAATAGGCATGGGCGTGCTGGGCACGACCGGCCAGTTGCTGCCACAAGCTGTCCTGCCACGGGTAGGACTCAGCCACGAGTGCGCTCCAGCAGAGTCGGCAACAGCGCATCGATGGCCTGTTGCACCTGGTTCAACGGCTGCGCCGCATCGAGCAGGTGATAACGCGCCGGCTCAGCCTTGGCGCGCTGCAGGAAAGCGCTGCGCACCGCGTCGAAAAATACCGGGCCTTCCAGTTCGAAACGATCCAGGCGACCGCGAGCGCTGGCGCGGGCCATGCCCACTTCCACGGGCAGATCGAACAGCAGGGTCAAATCCGGACGCACATCGCCCTGTACGAAGGTTTCAAGGGTGGCGATACGCTCTACTGACAAGCCTCGGCCACCGCCCTGGTAGGCGTAGGTGGAATCCGTGAACCGATCACAAATCACCACGGCGCCGCGTGCCAGCGCGGGGCGAATCACTTCGGCCAGGTGTTGGGCTCGGGCGGCAAATACCAGCAGCAGCTCGGTGTCCGGGTTCATTGGCTCATCACCCGGGGCCAACAGCACTTCGCGTATACGCTCGGCCAGCGGCGTACCGCCCGGCTCGCGGGTCAGCACCACTTCGACGCCCTGCGCACGCAGGCGCTCGGCCAGGTAGTCGCGGTTCGTGCTTTTACCGGCACCTTCCGGGCCTTCCAGGGTAATAAACAAGCCAGTCACAGGCAGTCCTTAGTCAGAGTCATTGCGGGCTTTGCGGCGCGGTACTGTCCGGCGCGGGCTCAATCGGTGCCTCGGCAGGTGCGGTTGCATCTTCCAGCGGTTTCACCACCGGCGCCGGGCTGGAGCGGTAATCGCCACGCCGCTTGAGCTGGAACTCGCGCACGGCGGCATTATGGGCATCCAGGTTATCCGAGAAAATATGGCTACCGTCGCCACGGGCGACAAAATACAGGCTGCTGCCCGGCACCGGGTTCAGCGCTGCATGGATCGCCTCGCGACCGACCATCGCAATAGGCGTGGGCGGCAGGCCGGCGATCATATAGGTGTTGTAGGGGTTGGCTTCCTTGAGGTGGGCGCGGGTCAACTTGCCGTTGTAGCGCTCACCCAGGCCGTAAATCACGGTGGGATCAGTCTGCAGCATCATGCCGATCTTCATGCGGCGCACGAACACACCGGCAATCTGCCCACGCTCTTGCGGCACGCCGGTCTCCTTTTCCACCAGGGACGCCATGATCAGTGCCTGATAAGGGTCGGTGTACGGCGCATCGTCGGCACGCTTGCTCCACTCCTGGGCGAGCACATCGTCCAGGCGGTTGTAGGCTTTTTTCAGGAATTCGACATCGGTCATGCCGCGTACAAAACGGTAGGTGTCAGGGAAGAAACGCCCTTCCGGAAACTCACCCGCATGGCCGAGCTTGTCCATCACTTCGCTGTCAGTCAGGCCAGGAAGGGTCTGAACGATTTTTTCATGCTTGGCCAGGGCGGTGCGCACCTGGCGGAAATTCCAGCCCTCCACCAGGGTCAGGCTGTATTGCACCACCTCGCCGCGCTGCCACAGGCCGATCAAGCCTTCGGCAGTGAGGCCGGGTGTCATGCGGTATTCGCCGCTGTGCAGTGGCTGGCCTTCAAGGTTGAAGCGCCAGTACAGGCGTAACCAGAATGCATCGTCGAGTACACCGTCGGCTTCCAGACGATTGAAAGTACCCGTCGGGGTAGCGCCAGCCGGCACGTCGAGCAACTGCTCCTGGGGCAGCTTCAGGGGCTGCTTGAGGGCAGAGTCGAGTTTCCAGGCCGAAAAGCCCACGAGCAACGCTGCCGAGACCAGGCTGATCTGCAGCAGTAACACCAGTTTTCGTATCAACTCAAATATCCAATAGCGCGCGAACAATACCCTGCAGTTTACGGGTGAGCGGCCCAACCGGCCAGCTCATCGCAGCGCATCCACGCACCGGCCAAATGCCATATACGCTGTTGCAGACAAAGACTTCATCGGCCTGCTGCAACTGCTCAATATTGATGTCGGCCACGACCACCGGGACGCCCAGCGCATGTGCCTGGGCCAGCAGTTCGGCGCGCATCACCCCGGCCACGCCGCAACGGGTCAGATCAGCGGTTAGTAACAAGCCGTTGCGCACCAGGAACAGGTTGCTGAACACGCCTTCGATCACCCGCCCGGACATATCCAGCATCAGGCCTTCGGCATGTTCGGTATCTTGCCATTCGGCACGGGCGATCACTTGCTCCAGGCGGTTGAGGTGCTTGAGACCGGCCAGCAGCGGCTGCTCAGCCAAGCGCGTGGTACAGGGGAACAGGCGGATGCCTTCGATTGCATGGGCGGGCGGGTAAACAGCGGGCGCACTGCCCTGCAAGATACGACGCACCGGGGCGCCAGGGTTGATGCCATAACCGCGCAGGCTGTCGCCACGGGTGAGGATCAACTTGAGGACACCGTCACCCAGCGCAGCGGCGAAGCCAAGCACTTCGTTGCGAATCAACCCGTGATCGGCCACCAGTGCCAAGCGCCTGCAACCCTCTTCCAGGCGTTGCAGGTGACGGTCGAGCAGCAACGGCTGCCCGGCCTTGACGGCGATGGTCTCGAATATCCCATCGCCATACGCCAGGCCACGATCTTTCAGGGGCACGCTGCCCGCCGGCTGACCGTCGACCCAGCTGTGCATCACTCGGCAAACCGGCGGAACACCAGGGAGCCGTTGGTGCCACCAAACCCGAACGAGTTGGAGATCACCACGTCGATCGGCATCGGTTGCGCTTCGTGGGGCACGAAGTTCAGGTCGCAGCCTTCGTCCGGCTCATCAAGGTTGATGGTCGGCGGAGCGACCTGATCCTTGATCGCCATTACACTGAAGATCGCCTCGACCGCGCCCGCCGCACCCAACAGGTGGCCGGTCATGGACTTGGTGGAGCTGACGGCCAGCTTGTAGGCATGTTCACCGAACACCGACTTGATGGCTTCGGCTTCCGCCAGGTCGCCGGTCGGCGTCGAAGTACCATGGGCGTTGATGTACTGCACCTGGTCAGGGTTGACCTTCGCATCGCGCAGTGCATTGGTGATGCAGCGCGCAGCACCGGCACCGTCGGACGGTGGCGACGTCATGTGATAGGCATCGCCGCTCATGCCAAAGCCGATCAACTCGGCGTAGATGGTGGCGCCACGCGCCTTGGCGTGCTCCAACTCTTCCAGCACCAGGGCACCGGCGCCGTCAGACAGCACGAAGCCATCACGGCCCTTGTCCCACGGACGGCTGGCTCGGGTGGGCTCGTCATTGCGGGTCGACAACGCACGGGATGCACCGAAGCCACCCATGCCCAGGCCGCAGGCGGCCATTTCAGCGCCACCGGCGATCATCACATCCGCTTCGTCATAAGCGATGTTGCGCGCCGCCATGCCGATGCAGTGGGTGCCCGTGGTGCACGCCGTTGCGATGGCGTAGTTAGGCCCTTGTGCACCCAGGTGGATGGACAGGAAGCCGGAAATCATATTGATGATCGAGCCGGGCACGAAGAACGGTGAAATTCGACGCGGGCCGGAATCGTGCAGCGTGCGGCTGGTTTCTTCGATATTGGTCAAACCGCCAATACCCGAGCCCATTGCCACGCCGATGCGCTCACGGTTGGCGTCGGTGACTTCCAGGCCAGCGTTACGCACTGCCTGAAAACCGGCGGCCAGGCCGTATTGAATGAACAGGTCGAGCTTGCGGGATTCTTTGATCGAGAGGTACTCCTCGACATTGAAGCCCTTTACCGAGCCGCCAAAACGGGTGGAATAGGCAGAAAGGTCCGTGTGTTCGATCAGACCAATACCACTGTGGCCAGCCAGAATGCCCTGCCAACTGCTCGGCACATCCGTGCCCAGTGGCGACAACATACCCATACCGGTGACTACGACGCGTCTACGCGACACAGCACTCTCCTTTTTCTAATGACGACACTTCGATTCGCAGCTTACTTTTCATCACCGCCTAAAGAAAAAACCGCACGCCGTTACAGCAGTGCGGTTTTTCCCTGACAGCAAGCGACGACTACAAACTATTACGCCTGGTGGCTGGTAACGTAGTCGATGGCAGCTTGAACAGTAGTGATTTTTTCAGCTTCTTCGTCCGGGATTTCGGTCTCGAATTCCTCTTCCAGAGCCATCACCAGCTCAACGGTGTCAAGGGAATCGGCACCCAAGTCTTCTACGAAGGAAGCAGTGTTGACCACTTCTTCTTCCTTAACGCCCAGTTGCTCGGCAACGATTTTCTTGACGCGCTCTTCGATGGTGCTCATACCTTGTTTAACTCCTAATGGACAAATTCAGGCAGCTGGCCAGTGGGTAAGTGTATAGAAAGCCATTTCAGCTTTTCAACTGAAAGCTTCACCCTGTACCCGGTCGGCCACCTGCCTATAAATTAAGTTGCAGCTTTATAACGGATTTTAGACAGCTCGTATGACATTTTTTTGAAGCGATCCGTCACAATTTAACTCATGTACATCCCGCCGTTCACCGGGATTGTAGCCCCAGTCACGTATGCCGCACCGTCGGATGCCAGGAAAGTGACCACATTCGCGATCTCTTGAGCCTGGCCCAGACGGCCCAGCGGAATCTGCGTCAGCAGCGCTTCACGCTGTGCTTCCGGCAGTTCGCGGGTCATATCGGTGTCGATGAACCCTGGGGCCACCGAGTTGACCGTAATCGACCGCGAACCGACTTCACGTGCCAGTGCACGGCTGAAACCTTCCAGACCGGCCTTGGCGGAAGCGTAGTTTACTTGGCCTGCGTTGCCCATGGCACCCACTACGGAGCCAATATTGATAATTCGGCCCCAACGCGCCTTGGTCATGCCGCGCAAAACACCCTTGGACAGGCGGAACAGACTGTTCAGGTTGGTATCGACCACGTCGTACCACTCGTCGTCTTTCATGCGCATCATCAGGTTGTCACGGGTGATACCGGCGTTGTTCACCAGAATCGCCGGCGCACCGAACTGTGCAGTGATCTCGGCCAATACGGCAGCCACGGACTCATCGCTGGTCACATTCAGCTCAAGGCCGGTACCCTGCACGCCGTTTTCCTTCAGGGTCGCGGCGATACGCTCGGCGCCCGAGGCGGAAGTGGCGGTGCCGATCACAACGGCGCCCTGACGGCCCAGCTCCAGGGCGATGGCCTGGCCAATGCCACGGCTAGCGCCGGTAACCAGTGCAACTTTACCTTGCAGACTCATGCAGGCTTCTCCTAAGTACGGGATTCAGGCCAGTGCCGCGCGAGCGGCAGCGAAGGCTTCAGGGGTATTGAGGTTGGCGGTCGACACACCGTCGGCGCAGCGCTTGTTCAGGCCGGCCAGGACTTTGCCCGGGCCGCACTCGACCAACTCGTTGGCGCCGTTGGCAGCCAGGGTCTGGACCGATTCAACCCAGCGCACCGGCTTGTACAGTTGCTCCAGCAGGTCGCGCTTGAGGGTGTCGAGGTCGGCAGCCACGGCCGCGCTGACGTTCTGCACCAGCGGGATCTGCGGCGCCTGCCAGTTGATGGCCGCGATAGACTCGGCAAAGCGCTCGGCAGCCGGGCGCATCAGTTCGCAGTGGGACGGCACGCTCACCGGCAACGGCAGTGCACGCTTGGCACCCCGGGCCTTGCAGCCTTCGATGGCGCGCTCAACAGCCGCCTTGGCGCCGGCGATCACCACCTGCCCCGGGGAGTTGAAGTTCACCGCGCTGACCACCTCACCTTGCGCCGCTTCGGCGCAGGCCTCGATTACCACCGCATCATCCAGGCCCAGGATCGCGGCCATGCCGCCCTGCCCGGCCGGAACGGCTTCTTGCATCAACTGGCCACGACGCTCGACCAGCTTGACCGCTTCACCAAGGGTCAGACTGCCCGCCGCCACCAGGGCGCTGTATTCGCCCAGGCTGTGCCCGGCAACAAATGCCGGACGCGCCCCACCTTCTGCCAGCCACAAGCGCCACAGGGCGATCGAAGCGGTCAGAATGGCCGGCTGGGTTTTATCGGTTTGATTGAGCTGCTCTTCCGGCCCCTGCTGGGTCAGCGCCCACAGGTCGTAACCCAGGGCATCGGAAGCTTCCTTGAAGGTATCCAGGACCAGCGGGTATTGCGCGCCCAGCTCGGCCAACATGCCGAGGGACTGCGAACCCTGCCCTGGAAAGACGAATGCGAGGGATGTAGACATGTAACAAGCCCCTAATGATCTGGTCGTCAAAAATGCGCACTCCAACGGTGGGAGCGCGCGAAACTGACAGATTGGATGGTCAATTGAACTGGCCGGTCACATTTAAGCACTCCCGGGCCAATTCGCCTAAGGCAACAGATCCTCAAGACGGCCGTGCAGGCGTTGCGGCAGGTTTTCCTGTATCTCGATCAACGCCCGCGCAATCGCACTTTGAAACCCCTGCACGCCGGCCGAGCCGTGGCTTTTGACCACAATGCCCTGCAAGCCGAGAAAGCTCGCTCCGTTGTGCCGTGCCGGTGCCAGGTCGGCCTGCAAGCGGCGCATCAACGGCAGCGCCAGGGCACCGACCATGCGCGATACCAGGCTCTGCTTGAACAAGGCTTCGATACGCGTGGCAATCATGGTTGCCAAGCCCTCGCTCGACTTGAGCAGGATGTTGCCGACAAACCCGTCACACACCACCACGTCGGCTTCACCACGGTACAAGCCGTCACCTTCGACAAAACCTATGTAGTTCAAGCCCGGCGCGCCTTGCAACAACGTGGCGGCCAGCTTGACCTGCTGGTTGCCCTTGATGTCCTCGGTGCCGATATTCAGCAGGGCGACCCTTGGCCGGGCTACGCCCAGCGCTTCAGCGGCCACCGAGCCCATCACGGCGAACTGCAACAGGTGCTCGGCACTGCAATCGACATTGGCGCCCAAGTCCAGCAACTGGCAATAGCCCTTCTGCGTCGGGATCGCCGCCACCATCGCCGGGCGGTCGATACCCGGCAAGGTCTTGAGCACATGCCGCGACAAGGCCATCAACGCCCCTGTATTACCGGCACTGACACAGGCTTGCACCTTGCCATCACGCAGCAGCTCAAGAGCCACACGCATTGAAGAGTCGGGCTTGCCGCGCAAGGCTGCGGCCGGCTTTTCATCCATGCTGATGGTTTCGCTGGCGGGCGTAATGGTCAGGCGCGCGCGATCCACCGCCGGATGGCTGGCAATCAGTTCTTCAAGAAGGGTAGGTTGACCGACGAGGGTCAGGTGCAGCGAGGGCGTAGCAGACAGGCTGGCAATGCAGGCCTGAACAATGCTGCGGGGACCGAAGTCCCCGCCCATTGCGTCAATCGCGATGACTTGGGCAGACAAGTGATTACTCGTCAGCGCCCTTGTCGATCACTTTACGGCCACGGTATACGCCTTCTGGCGATACGTGGTGACGCAGGTGAACTTCACCAGTGGTCTTTTCCACGGACAGGGTGCTAGCCTCGAGAGCGTCGTGCGAACGGCGCATGTCACGGGCGGAGCGGGATTTTTTGTTCTGCTGAACAGCCATAATTGATTAACTCCTAAACGTTTGGGTCACGCTTTAACTGCGCCAATACACTGAACGGGTTGGACCGCGTTACCTCGTCCTCGCTCGGCTCGGCCTCGTCATCGAGACCCTCCGGCTGCTGGCATTCTTCCGGATGATGAGCAGGCACAATGGGCAAGGCGAGCAAAAGCTCCTCCTCGATCAGTGCATGCAGATCCAATGGATCTTCGCCCAGTTCCAGCACGTCATAACCTTTCGGCAACGACTGGGTATTCGCACCCTCTTTCACCACAGCATAACTGCATTCGCTGTGGATCGGCAGGGTGACCAGCTCAAGACAACGCTGGCAAACCATTTTGACTTCGGTGTCGATAAAGCTGTGGATTACCACAGACTTACGTTCATCTCGTTCAAAAACGAATTTAGCCTGCACCGTACCGACAGTGTCGGAAAGCGGGTCGCAGAGTCTCTCCAAATCGGCCAGCAGCACTTCACCTTGAAGGGTGGTGCCACGATCAGCCAATTTGCGCGGGTCAACGTGAGGTGGAATCGGGTCATTCAACATAGGCGCAGCATTATAGGGATGCACCCAGCCATGTCAAAGGAAATTCAGCCCTGTGCGTCAGCCGGTCGCGTCGCTAGAATCGGTGACTGCCTTGAGGAGACGTATATGCTGCCTTTATTACTCGCGTCCAGCTCGGTTTATCGCCGGGAATTACTGAGCCGCCTGCACCTGCCTTTCACCTGCAGCTCGCCGGATATCGACGAAAGCCACCGCCCGGACGAATCCGCCATCGAACTGGTAAAGCGCCTGGCCGAAGAAAAAGCCCGCGCCCTCGCCGCCAGCCATCCTGGCCATTTAATCATTGGCTCTGACCAGGTCGCTGCACTGGAAGGCCGGATCATCGGCAAGCCTCACACCTTTGAAAACGCCCGCGAACAGTTGTTGGCGGCCAGTGGCAAGCGTGTGAGCTTTCTTACCGGGCTGGCACTACTCAACAGCAACACAGGGCATTGCCAGGTCGACTGCGTGCCTTTCACGGTAACCATGCGCGAGCTGGATGCAGAGCGTATTGAGCGCTACCTGCGGATCGAGCAGCCCTATGACTGCGCGGGCAGCTTCAAGGCCGAGGGGCTGGGCGTGAGCCTGTTCCAAAGCACCGAAGGGCCGGATGCGACCAGCCTTGTCGGGCTGCCGCTGATTCGGCTGGTGGATATGCTGCTCGCTGAGGGCGTGCAAATCCCTTAAATACACCACCGGCCAAATGTGGGAGGGAGAAAGCCCCCCCTCCCACCTTTTGATCTACAGCAGGCTCGTGGTATCAGCGTAGCGTCGGGCCTTGGAAGCCCATGTACAGCGCAAGCTTCTCAGCCACGCTGGCGCCGAGCTTTTTGGAGAAGCGATCAAACGGCGATTCCTCGACTGTAAAATCCACCAACTCCTTCTCGCCAACCACATCCCGCGCCACCGAGCTGGCACTACCCAATCCGTCAATCAAGCCCAGCGGCAATGCCTGCTCGCCCGACCACACCAACCCGGAGAACAACTCCGGATGATCCTTATCCTTCAACCGGTCACCACGGCCCTGCTTGACGCTGGCAATGAACTGGCGATGAGTGGTATCGAGCACGCTCTGCCAAAACGCGGTTTCATCCGCCTTTTGCGGCTGGAAAGGATCCAGGAACGCCTTGTGCTCACCCGAGGTGTAGGTGCGACGCTCCACCCCCAGCTTCTCCATGGTGCCGACAAAACCGTAACCGGCCGCCGTCACACCAATGGAGCCCACCAGGCTGGCCTTATCGGCATAGATCTGGTCAGCGGCACTGGCGATGTAATAAGCCCCCGAGGCGCCCAGGTCGGAAATTACCGCGTAGAGCTTGGTATCCGGATGGAGTGCGCGCAGCCGGCGAATCTCGTCATACACATAGCCCGACTGCACAGGGCTGCCGCCAGGACTGTTGATACGCAGGATCACGCCCTTGACCTTGGGGTCTTCGAAGGCGGCGCGCAGGCTGGTGACGATATTGTCGGCACTCGCGGGCTCTTTGTCGGCAATCACACCGCGCACCTCAATCAGGGCGGTGTAGTGACTACCGCGGGTAGCGCTTTTTTCCATATCCATCAGCGGACTGAACAGCGCCAGCATCCCAAGCAGGTAAACAAAGGTCAGCAGCTTGAAAAAAATCCCCCAGCGCCGCGAACGACGCTGTTCCTGGACACTGGCCAGGAGGGTCTTCTCCAGCAGCTTCCAGCTTTTATCATCACTGCTTTCGGCCTTTTCGGGCGCTTTCCACTCGTCACTCATGCCATCAACCCCAGCAAAGACTTATCGGGCCCGGCTGAGCCAGGCCTGCAATTCAGAAAAATGATCAATCGTGAGCCTCGGCTCGTATTGCTGCAACGCCTCGGCAGCCTGGGCGCCATAGCTGACCGCCACGCTGTCCATGCCAGCATTGCGCGCCATCATCAGGTCGAAAGACGCATCACCCACCATCAATGCCTGGCGCGGCGATACACCGCAATGATCCAGGATCTGCTCCAGCATCAGAGGATGGGGCTTGCTGGCGGTTTCATCAGCCGCACGGGTAATGTCGAAATAGTCTTCCCAGCCATGCGCCTTGAGCACCCGATCCAGCCCGCGACGGGCTTTTCCGGTGGCGACCGCCAGCTGAAAGCCCTCGGCACGCAAAGCCTCCAGCGACTGCACCACACCGTCGAACAGCGGCGAAGGCTCGGCCTCCAGCGCAATGTAGTGATCGGCATAGTGCTCGCGGAACGCTATCAGCTCGTCGTCGGCAATTTGCGGGTAAAGCGTGCGGATTGCTTCAGGCAAGCCCAGGCCAATGATGCCCTTGACCGCGATGTCGCTGCACAACTCAAAACCCGAGCGAGTCGAAGCCATATGCATCGACTCGACAATCCGACCAATGGAATCGCACAGCGTCCCATCCCAATCGAAGATCAGCAGTTTGTAGTCAAGGTGCGACACTCAAACGCTCCACGGTCTTGGCCCACATCTCGTCGACCGGCGCCTGCAATTTCAGCTCGCCACCATCGGGCAGCGGCACAGTGAGCATGTAGGCGTGCAGGAACAGACGTTTACCGCCCAGATCGCGGATCTCCTTGGAGAAACCCTCATCACCGTACTTGGTGTCACCGGCAATGCAGTGCCCCGCGTGCAGGGTGTGCACGCGTATCTGGTGAGTACGACCAGTGACCGGTTTGGCTTCGACCATGGTGGCGAAGTCGCCGAAGCGGCGCAGTACCTTGAACAGGGTCAGGGCTTCTTTGCCCTCCTCGTCCACCTCGACCATACGCTCACCGGAACGCAGGTTGCTCTTTTGCAGCGGTGCACGAACGCTCTTGATCGAGCTGGCCCAATTGCCACGCACCAGCGCCATGTAGCGCTTGTCCACACCGTCGCCACGCAGGGCGGTGTGCAGGTGGCGCAACATGCTGCGCTTCTTGGCGATCATCAACAGGCCGGAGGTGTCACGGTCCAGGCGATGGACCAGCTCCAGCTCCTTGGCATCCGGGCGCAACTGGCGAAAGGCTTCGATCACGCCGAAGTTCAGGCCACTGCCGCCGTGAACTGCGATGCCGCACGGCTTGTTGATCACGATCAGTTTGTTGTCTTCGAAGACAATCGAGGCTTCCAGGCGCTGCAACAGCCCCTGGGCCAGGGGCACAGGCTCGTCGCGCTCAGGCACGCGTACGGGCGGCACACGGACGATATCGCCCGCCTGCAACTTGTACTCAGGCTTGATCCGCCCCTTGTTCACGCGCACTTCGCCTTTACGCAAAATGCGGTAAATCAAGGTCTTGGGCACGCCTTTGAGCCGGGCCAGGAGAAAATTGTCGATGCGTTGGCCGGCATATTCCGGCGAGACCTCAAGCAGCTGGACGCTGGGGGTCGGGGGGGTGGTAGTCGTCATGGCCGCGATGATAACAATTTTTTATGGAATTGAAGCACTTAATCATTGCTGCTATAGTCGCGAACGCCGCCAAAAGCGGCCTGGGCAGAGGACATGCGGCAAATTGCCGGCCCTGACCATCGCAATTCATCAGGACGCGAGGCCGTCCTACGGGGCTTCGGCCACCTTGGAAGGCTCGGGATTGTAACAAGCGCAGGTGACATGAGGCCTGAAGCGAGTGCAAAAAGCAGAGTGAATACTCGCGTTTTGCGCCGATATTTACGGCCAGTTCACAAAGTGCAGTCAGTCTTGAGCCAGACCATGGCAGATGCTTCGGAAACAACGCCTGTTAAGAGCTGAGTGAGAGCGCAGTCGCCCACACCTAGTCTTGTTTAGCCATGAGCGTGGACTCCCCATTGGAGCCCACGGTAAATGCCAACCCGCTGCGGATTCTGCGCGCGGCAGCACCCGAATTATCAGGGATACGTGTAGGGTGGAGATGCACAACCGTCGGACTGTGTAGCACTAGGCTTGTTTCAGACGCTTCATCTCGTCCACAGTCGCCGGTTGATTCCTCCTCCTGACCTTAGCTTTTGTTGAAGTGGTGCCTTTGTCACCACCGCTAACGAGCAGGACGCGTCCGTCGCGATACCGGCCCAATTGGCCGATTTTGCTGGACACTGGAGTGGCCAACCACTCTTGACGCACCTGACACCGACCGTGAGAAGTCGTGTGTGCCGAACGCCGTTTCCGGCAGCCCGGAAACCGACGGTACAACATGAAAAGAATGCTGATTAACGCAACTCAACCCGAAGAGTTGCGTGTTGCACTGGTAGATGGCCAACGCCTCTACGACCTGGACATCGAATCCGGTGCACGCGAGCAAAAGAAGGCCAACATCTATAAAGGCCGTATTACTCGCATCGAACCAAGCCTTGAGGCTGCCTTTGTCGATTTCGGCTCCGAGCGCCACGGCTTCCTGCCCCTCAAAGAAATCTCCCGCGAATACTTCAAGAAAGCCCCCGAAGGCCGCGTGAACATCAAGGACGTCCTGAGCGAAGGCCAGGAAGTCATCGTCCAGGTCGAGAAAGAAGAACGTGGCAACAAGGGCGCCGCCCTGACCACCTTCATCAGCCTCGCTGGCCGTTACCTGGTCCTGATGCCGAACAACCCGCGTGCCGGCGGTATTTCCCGTCGCATCGAAGGCGAAGAGCGCAACGAACTGCGCGAAGCGCTGAACGGCCTGATCGCACCGGCCGACATGGGCCTGATCGTTCGCACTGCAGGCCTGGGCCGCAGCAGCGAAGAAATGCAGTGGGACCTCGACTACCTGCTGCAACTGTGGACCGCTATCAAGGAAGCGTCCCTGGATCGTTCCGCGCCATTCCTGATCTACCAGGAAAGCAACGTGATCATCCGCGCCATCCGCGACTACCTGCGCCAGGACATCGGCGAAGTGCTGATCGACAGCGTTGAAGCCCAGGACGAAGCCCTGACCTTCATCCGCCAGGTGATGCCGCAGTACGCCAGCAAGATCAAGCTGTACGAAGACAGCGTTCCGCTGTTCAACCGTTTCCAGATCGAAAGCCAGATCGAGACCGCCTTCCAGCGCGTGGTCGAACTGCCTTCCGGCGGCTCCATCGTCATCGACCCGACCGAAGCCCTGGTGTCCATCGACATCAACTCGGCGCGCGCCACCAAAGGCAGCGACATCGAAGAAACCGCCCTGCAGACCAACCTGGAAGCGGCTGAAGAAATCGCCCGCCAGCTGCGCCTGCGTGACATCGGTGGCCTGATCGTGATCGACTTCATCGACATGACCCCTGCCAAGAACCAGCGCGCCGTGGAAGAGAAAGTCCGCGAATGCCTGGAAGCTGACCGCGCTCGCGTGCAAGTCGGCCGCATCTCGCGCTTCGGCCTGCTGGAAATGTCCCGTCAGCGCCTGCGTCCATCCCTGGGCGAGAGCAGCGGCATCGTCTGCCCGCGTTGCAACGGCACCGGCATCATCCGTGACGTTGAATCGCTGTCCCTGGCGATCCTGCGCCTGATCGAAGAAGAAGCCCTGAAAGACCGCACCGCCGAAGTACGCGCACAAGTGCCGATTCCGGTTGCCGCCTTCCTGCTCAACGAAAAACGCAACTCGATCACCAAGATCGAACTGCGCACCCGTGCCCGTATCGTCATCCTGCCGAACGATCACCTCGAAACGCCGCACTTCGAAGTCCAGCGCCTGCGTGATGACAGCCCGGAAGCCCACAGCGGCCAGTCCAGCTATGAAATCGCCGCGGCTGCTGCCGAAGTCGAAGAAGTCCAGCCAGCCGCTGCGACCCGCACCCTGGTTCGCCAGGAAGCGGCCGTCAAGACTGCGCCGGCCCGCGCCAACGCACCGGTACCGACCGAAGCCGCCGCCCCGGTTGCCGCGCCAGCCGCCCTGCCTGAGCCAAGCCTGTTCAAGGGCCTGGTGAAGTCGCTGGTCAGCCTGTTCGCCACCAAGGAAGAGCCTGCCGCCCCGGTTGTGGTTGAAAAGCCTGCCACCGAGCGCCCGGCGCGCAACGAAGAGCGTCGCAACGGCCGCCAGCAGAGCCGCAACCGCAACGGCCGCCGTGACGAAGAACGCAAGCCACGCGAAGAACGTGCACCGCGTGAAGAACGCGCCCCCCGTGAAGAGCGCGCTCCTCGCGAAGCCCGTGAAGAAGCCCCGGCCGTAGCCCGTGAAGAACGTGCACCGCGTGAAGAGCGCGCACCACGTACCCCGCGTGCTCCGCGCGAAGATCGCAAGCCGCGTGGCGAGCGTGAAGAGCGTGTGCGTGAACTGCGCGAGCCGCTGGATGCGGCACCTGCCGTCGCTGCTGCCACTGCCGCAACCACCGAAGAACGCCCGGCGCGCCAGCCGCGTGAAGAGCGTGCCCCACGTGAAGAGCGCCAGCCGCGCCCGCCGCGTGAAGAGCGTCAACCACGCGCCGAGCAAGCCGCTGCCGCCAGCGAAGAAGAAGTACTGACCGGCGAAGAGCAACTGCAGGAAGACGGCCAGGACAACGCCGAAGGCGATCGTCCACGCCGCCGCTCCCGTGGCCAGCGTCGTCGCAGCAACCGTCGTGAGCGTCAGCGTGACGCCAACGGCAACGTGATCGAAGGCTCGGAAGAAGCCGGCGAAAACGCAGAAGCGGCCAGCAACGAACCAACGGGCGCCGAACTGGCTGCCGGCTTGGCCGTTACCGCTGCCGTCGCCAGCTCGGTCATCAGCGCACCTGCTGAAGCCCAGGCTCACGAGCAAGCCGAGCGTGCTACCGCCGCTGTCGAAGAAACTGCTGCCGTAGAAACACCCGTTGTCCAGACCCCAGTGGTTGAAGCGCCGGTTGTGGAAGCGCCAGTTGTTGAAGCCACGACCCCTATCGAAGCCCCAGTGGTTGCGCAAGTGGAAGTTGCTCCGGTTCGCGACGCACAGCCAGAAACCGAAGTGGTTGCTGTTGAGCCCGCACCGGTTATCGAGCCTGCGCCAGTGGTTGAAGTGGCTGTAGAAACACCGGTTGCCGAAGAAGCCGCCCCGGTTGTGCGTGAAGTTCGCGAAGAACAGACCGCCTTCCAGTGGACCGCTGAGCCAGCTGCCCCGGTTGAAGCGCCAACGCCTGCCCCTGCGGTAGAAGAAGCGCCGACGCCGGTTGCTGAAGTCGTCGCCGAGCCAGCCCCAGTGGTTGAGCCGACGCCGGTTGTGGAGCCCGCACCCGTGGTTGAAGTTGAAGCCCCAGTGGTTGCCGAAGTGGCTGCCCCAGTGGTTGAAGCTGCACCTGCCAGCGCCCTTACCGAAAATGGCCGTGCGCCGAACGACCCGCGTGAAGTGCGTCGTCGTCGCAAGGAAGCCGAAGCAGCTGCCGCAGCGGCTGCCCAGGCGGTAGAGCACAAGGCCGTGGAAGAAGAGCCTAAACCCCTCGTCTGATTCCATCCGCCACTAAAAAGCCCCGCCTGAGCAATCAGGCGGGGCTTTTTTATGGCTACTTGGAATGCCAGCTCCCACACTTAACCTGCAGTAAAACTCAACCGTTGCGGCACATCGACATCCCAAAGCACACCAGGATCATCTACCTGCACCTCTCGCACCTGTGTTTGTGCAAACAACGGCTTGGCCCCACGATCCCCACTCAGAGCCATCAGCGCCGGCCCAAACGTGTGATCGAAAGCCACCGGGTGCCCATACTGCCCGGCAGATACCGGCACAGTGATGCCCTCCACGCTGGCAATAACCCGCTCGATACTCGATGACTGGATAAACGGCATATCCCCCAACACCACCAGCCACCCATCCGCTGCACCGCTGGCCTTGACCGCGGCCGCAATGCTGTCGCCCATCCCGCTCGAGTCCAGCAGTACAACCTGACAGCCATAAGCCTCTGCCAGGCGGATAACCTCCCCGCGCCCCGGCGACGTCACCAGCCAGCGCGTTACAACACGCTCAGGCAAGTTGCGCAGCACCTGCTCGATGACCGGCCGGATAACGCCATCCAGCCCCACGCAAGCAGCCAGTAACTTGTCTTGATCCGCCCCGGCTTCGGCGCGAAAGCGACTGCCCTGCCCCGCTGCCAGCACAATCGCTGTAACGGTCACTGCGCCGCTACCGCCAGGGGCTTTTTCTGCATCGGTGCCACGCCGTTCTTGATCGCGACAATTTCCGCCATCAACGACAGGGCAATCTCCGCCGGTGTATGGCTGCCGATATGCAAACCAATCGGCCCGTGCAAGCGCGCAATCGCATCCGCCGACAAGCCCAGCGCCGCCAGGTTCTCCCGGCGCTTCTGGGTATTGACCCGCGAACCCAGGGCGCCGATGTAGAACGCAGCGGAGTTCAGCGCCGTCAGCAGCGCCATATCATCCAAACGCGGATCATGTGTCAGGCAAACGATGGCCGTGCGCTCATCGGTGTGGATGTTCAACACCGCCTCGTCGGGCATACCAGGTACAAAGCGGCCATGTTGCTCTTCCCAGCCGTAGACGAACTCTTCGCGGGGGTCGCAAATCAGCACTTCGAAATCCAGCAAGCGCGCCATTTCGGCGACGTAGCGCGACAGTTGCCCGGCGCCGATCAGCAGCAGCCGCCAGCGCGGGCCGTAAATGGCGCGCAGGCGTTCGCCGTCGAAGCTCACCACATCAGTCTTGCTCGCAGCGCTCAGGGTTACCGCGCCCGTGGCCAGGTTCAATTCACGTGCGACGACCTGGTGGTCTTCACAGCGCGCCAACAGTTGCTCGACCCAGGCCCAATCATCCACCCGCTCTTCGGTCAGGCGCAGCGTGCCGCCACACGGCAAGCCAAAACGTGCCGCTTCGTCGCGGGTGACGCCGTAGGTCACCAGCTGCACTGGTGGTCCGTCGTCCGCCAGCCGCCCGTCCTGCAGGCGTGCGATCAAGTCATCTTCGATGCAGCCTCCGGACACAGAACCAATGACCACACCGTCGCCACGCAAGGCCAGCATCGCCCCCGGAGGGCGCGGCGCGCTGCCCCAGGTCTGTACCACGCTGTACAGCACCACGCGCTGCCCGGCGCGGCGCCATTCCAGGACGCTACGCAGGACATTCAAATCCACACTGTCCATCAAACCTTCCTGCCAGCGTTGAAAAATCGTCGTTTACTGTAAAGCAAAATAATCAAAAAGTGGCCGCGCACAAACGCAAACGCCCCGAACCAGTCGGGGCGTTTGCCAATTGCCTAAGCGTCAGATCACGCCATCAGCGGCTTACTTGACCACAGGAGCAGGGCCTTCGGCCACACCCAGGTCATCGAGCTCGCGAGTTTCGGAGATACCGGTACCACCGGATGCCAGCTCGCTTTGCAGCTTGTCGGTGTCCAGCTCCTTGACCCACTTGGCCACAACGATGGTGGCTACGGCGTTACCCACCAGGTTGGTCAGGGCACGGGCTTCGGACATGAAGCGGTCGATACCCAGGATCAGCGCCAGGCCGGCAACCGGCAGGTGGCCGACAGCCGACAGGGTGGCAGCCAGGACAATAAAGCCCGAGCCAGTCACACCTGCAGCGCCTTTGGAGGACAGCAGCAGCACCAGCAGCAGGGTGATCTGGTGGGTGATGTCCATGTGGGTGTCGGTCGCCTGAGCGATGAACACGGCAGCCATGGTCAGGTAGATCGACGTACCGTCGAGGTTGAAGGAGTAACCGGTTGGGATCACCAGGCCGACGACGGACTTCTTCGCACCCAGGCGCTCCATCTTGATCAGCATACGCGGCAGTGCGGATTCGGAAGACGAAGTACCCAGTACGATCAGCAGCTCTTCACGGATGTAGCGAATCAGTTTCAACACGCTGAAACCGTGAGCGCGGCAGATTGCGCCCAGCACCAGCACGACGAACAGGATGCAGGTGATGTAGAAGCAGATCATCAGCTGGCCCAGCTGCACCAGCGAACCCACACCGTAGGCACCGATGGTGAACGCCATGGCGCCCAGGGCACCGATTGGCGCGAGCTTCATGATCATGTTGATGATGTTGAACATCACGTGGGCGAAGCGATCGATGAAGTCCAGCACCGGCTTGCCGTAGGCACCCAGGCGGTGCAGGGCGAAACCGAAGATCACCGAGAACATCAGCACTTGCAGGATGTCGCCGTTGGCAAAGGCGCCGACGATGGTGTTCGGGATGACGTTGAGGATAAAGCCGACAATGCTCTGGTCTTTACCGGCGGTGACGTAGGCCGCCACTTTGGAAGCGTCCAGGGTGGCGACGTCGATGTGCATGCCGGCGCCCGGCTGCACAACGTTGACCACGACCAGGCCGATCAGCAAGGCGATGGTGGACACGATTTCGAAGTACAGCAGTGCGTAGCCACCGGTTTTGCCGACCGATTTCATGCTTTGCATGCCAGCGATACCGCTGACAACGGTGCAGAAGATGATGGGGGCGATGACCATTTTGATCAGCTTGATAAAGCCGTCACCCAGTGGCTTGAGGGCCACGCCGGTCTGCGGGTAGAAGTGGCCGAGCAAAATACCGATAACGATTGCAACGATCACCTGGAAATACAGGGATTTGTAGATTGGCTGACGAGTCGTCATTGCAAAGTTCCTCAATCGTCCCGTGTGGCAAATATCCGCCATTGCCCACGACACTTGAATTGCGAACCCTCCTGCACTGGAGGGATTTGTTGTTTGCGAAGCCTGTAGGAGAGAGCCTGCGCTGCAATCCCTATCGCAAACAGCGTGCCACTTTGCTTAAACACCCTGAAGGCCCTTCAACATCGGGGCTTGGCGTTTATTGACGCGCTTGAGCCGTGGAACAAGGTGGCGGATTTCCGCCCGCCCACCCCGTCTCGTCCTACAATTTGGCGGATATCCGCCTTGCCGTCGCGCCGGGGTCTGACTACCATCCGCCACTCCATGGATGAGGCCCTTTCATGCGTGAACGTACCATCGCCAGTCACTACGCCCGAGCCGCCCTCGGCGGTGCGCGTCGTGTGGGTTACGACTACTCAGGGCTGTTGCAGCAGGTGGGCATCAGCCCCGAACTGCTGACCGAGCCCCGCGCCCGTATCGCTCCGGAGCAATTTACGCGGTTGCTGCAAATGCTCTGGCTGGGGCTGGATGACGAATACCTGGGGTTCGCCGAAGGCCCGAGCAAGCGTGGCACCTTCGCCATGATGTGCCACGCCCTGATCCACTGCCGCACGCTGGAAAAGGCTCTGGAACGCGGCTTATTGTTTTATAGCCTATTCCCACAGGGCCCGCGCTGGCAGCTGACGAAAGAAGGCGATATGGCGCGGCTGAGCCTGGATGACTCGCAGCTATGGGACCCGGATCACTTCCTCAGTGAATGCCTGCTGGTGATCTGGCATCGCCTGGGCAGTTGGCTGATCGGCCAGCGAATCCGGCTGCAACAGGCCACCTTCAGTTACCCGATGCCGGACCATGCTGGCGAGTACGACCTGCTGTTCCCCTGCCCCTTGGTGTTCGGTGCGCCGACCAGCAGCCTGGTGTTTCCCAGCCGCTACCTGAGCCTGCCGTTGTTGCAGGATGAACGCACTCTCAAGCATTTTTTGCAGCGCTCCCCTGCCGACTTGCTGTCGCGGCCGGATGAAGGCGACAGCCTGAGCAGCCAGTTGCGCCGCTTGCTCAGCCGCGACCGCACGCCCTGGCCGGACCTGGAAGCCGTCGCCCAGCATTTGCACATCAGCCCGCAAACCCTGCGCCGGCATCTGCGCGAAGAAGGCAGCAGCTTTCAGGCTCTGAAGGATGAGTTACGGAGAGACATCGCCATCTACCACCTGGGGCGGGCGGATTTGTCTTTGCAGGAAATTGCCGAACAGTTGGGGTTCTCCGAACCGTCGGCGTTTCATCGGGCGTTCAAGAAATGGACGGGGTTGACGCCGGGGGCCTACAGGGCGCAGGAGAGTTAAAGGTATAGCGCCTGGGAGGGCCTCTTCGCAGGCAAGCCAGCTCCCACAGTTGATCGGGTTTACAAAATCTGATGTGTGAATACATTCAGAGGCCAGTGCAGATCACAAGGCCGGAAAATGAATCCTGAACGCAGCCCCCCCTAACGCTGAATCCCCCAACGTCAAACGCGCGTGATAGCTTTCGATGATGTCCTTGACCACCGCCAACCCGATGCCCTGCCCCGGGTGCTGGCGGTCCAGACGTTCGCCCCTTTGCAGGATCCGGGCGCGCTGGTCCGGTGGCACGCCTGGGCCATCATCTTCGATACACAGTTCAAGGCCGTCCAGGTTTTCCACCAAGCTGATTCGCACTTGCTTGAGGCACAGGCGATAGGCGTTTTCCAGCAGGTTGCCGAGCATTTCGAGCAGCGCGCCTTTCTCGATGGGCACGTCGCACTCAGGTGGCAGATCAAAGGTGACGGTGACACGCTTGTCGCGGTAAACCTTCTCCAATGTATCGCACAGGCTTTGCAGCACGGGCTCCAGACGTACCTGGTGACGCACCAGTCCGCTTTTACGCAGACTCGCACGCTGCAATTGGTAGCCGATCTGCTGGCTCATGCGCTCAATCTGCGATTGCAATACCCACGCCTGGCTGCGCTCTTCGGGACGCTGGGCCATGTCTTCGCTCACCCCCTGCAAGACCGCCAGCGGGGTTTTCAAACTGTGGGCCAAGTCGTCAAGGGAGTCACGGTAGCGCGTACGCTGTTCCCGCTCGCTGTGCAGCAAACGGTTGAGCGAGCCGGTCAGGCGCAACAGTTCGCGGGGGTGTTCTTCACTGAGGCTTTCGCGGGTACCGCCTTCGATCTGGTCAAGTTCCTGACTCAGGCGCCGCAAGGCTTGCAGGCCCCAGGTCAGGCCCAGCCACAGCAGCGTCAACAGCACCAGCAGGGCCGCGCCGAATCCAAGATAAAGGTTCTCGCGCAAGCCTTCGAGGGTCAACTGGTACTCACGCACCGGTTGCAGGGCGACGATACTGAAGGCGGCGCTCTTGCCCCCCAGCAACCGGACCTCGACGTCATACACGAAGAATTCCTGGCCATTGGCCTCGCGGATGCGCGCAAACTCATTACCGCGCCCGTCGTAACGCGGTTTGTAGTTGATGTTTTCTTCCTGGGTCGCCCGCGAACGCCACACCAGATGGCCTTCGCGGTCGTAGATATAGCCGAGCAGGCGGCTGTCGGTAAGGTTGAAACGTTCGTCAGGCAACTGCGCCGGCATCAGCAGGCGGTTATTTTCCACCCGCGCCGCAGAAATCAGGGTGGTCACATCCGACGCCAGACGCTGCTCGATGGAATCCTGCAGGGCCAGGCTGAAGGCGCCTTGCATGGCCGGCAACAGGCCGAGCATAAACAGCACGGCCAGGGTGGCGGCCGCCAGCATCAGGCGCACACGTAGCGAGCGAATCAACGGCAGCGCTCATTGAACAGGTAACCCAAGCCGCGCACGGTATCGATCGGCTTGAACCCGGCGGGGCCTTCCAGCTTGCGGCGCAGGCGACCGACCAGCACTTCGATCACGTTCGGATCGCGCTCGTCATCATCAGGGTAGAGCTGCTCCATCAAGCGATCCTTGGCCACCACCTGTTGATGATGACGCATCAAGTACTCAAGGATCCGATATTCGTAGGCGGTCAACGCCAGCGGCTGTTCATCCAGGGAGGCCTGCTTGCGGTTGAGGTCCAGCAGCAACGGCCCGGCGATGATAGTGGACTGGGTAAAGCCGCTGGAGCGGCGCAGCAAGGCATTCATGCGCGCCTCCAGCTCTTCGAACTGGAAGGGTTTGACCACGTAGTCGTCGGCACCGGCCGCCAGGCCTTCGACCTTGTCCTGCCAGTTGCCGCGAGCGGTCAGGATCAGGATCGGGAAAGTCTTGGCCTGGGTACGCAATTGGCGGATCAGGTCCAGGCCACCCATGCCGGGCAGGCCAAGGTCGATGATCGCCAGGTCATGGTTGAACTGGCCGGTCTGGTACAGGGCTTCCTCGGCATTGGCCACAGCTTCGACCACATGCCCACTGTCGGTCAGGCGGGTAAACAGGTGATGACGCAGCAGCGCCTCATCTTCCACCACCAGCAATTTCATAAGGCTCTCCAAGGCAATTCAACTGTCCGACAGAGGGATATCATAGCGGCCCTGCACGTCTTGCGGGTGCAGTTTAATGCCATTGTACTGGCCCGTCAGGTGCGTGTAGCCGCTGCGATAGTCGGGTTGCGCAGCGGTAACGCCCAGGGCCTGACCCCACGGCGCGGCCTGGGTGCCGACGTCTTCGAAGCTGACACGATGGATCAGGTTGCCGGATTTCCTGGTTTTTTCGCCGCCAAAGGCCGCAAAGGCGCCATCGCTGGCCTGCACGCCCGCGGTGGCACCGAGCATGGTTAACGCCAACATCAGCTTCTTGATCGCAGTCATGGTCATTACCTCATATGCGTTTGGCCTGTGAGGTCCAGACTACGCAGGCGCCCCTGAACTCCCCCTGAACAGGCTCTTAACCACACCTGAACCGCGCCGGACTATCCACTGGCGCGCCAACTCGGCAAAATACCGCGCATGACGCCCCTACCCTCTTGCTGCACCCCGCTCGATGCCCGTTGGCCGCTACCTGTCGCCTTACCTGGCACGGTGTTTTTGAGCACCCGATTTGATCCGGCCTTATTGGACGCGGGCGATTTCCAACGCAGCGCTGTGCCGCCGCCGGCGAGCATTCAGCGCTCGGTTGCCAAGCGTCAGGCGGAGTTTCTCGCAGGGCGCCTGTGCGCCCGAGAAGCACTGCAACGCCTGGATAACCTCAACTGCATTCCAGCCATCGGTGAAGACCGCGCGCCTGTCTGGCCAGGGCATATCAGTGGTTCCATCACCCACAGCACCGGGCACGCCGCAGCGATTGTCGGGCATAAGGCGCAATGGCGCGGGCTGGGCATGGACCTGGAGAATGTGCTGACTCTGGAGCGGGCGGAGCGCCTGGCCGGGGAAATTCTGACAGCCAACGAGCTGCAGCGTATGGCGACCATACCGCGTGAGCTGCATGGGTTGCTGGTGACGCTGACGTTTTCGATCAAGGAGAGTCTGTTCAAGGCGCTCTACCCCATCGTGCAAAAGCGCTTTTACTTTGAACATGCCGAGCTGTTGGAGTGGTCACAGGCGGGCCATGTGCGGCTGCGGTTGCTCACGGATCTTTCTGAAGAATGGGGTGATGGCAAAGAGTTGGAGGGGCAGTTTGGGGTGGAAGGCAAGCAGTTGTTGAGCCTGGTGGCCATCGGCGCTAGATAGACTTGGTCCCGATAGCGGTGTCAGGGTTTGTCTTGATCCCTTGGCCAACTCAGGCTGAAGCACGCCCCGCCCAGGTTGTTGCTCTTGCTGATCAACGCCCGCCCGCCGTGCCAATAGATGATCCGCCGCACAATCGACAGGCCAAGGCCATGCCCCCCCGAGGCGCGGGTACGGCTGTCGTCCAGGCGCAGGAACGGCGTGAAAATTCGCTCCCAGGCACTCTCCGGCACGCCGGGGCCATCGTCTTCCACATCAATACGGCAGCGCAGCTGGCCGACCTGATAACTGATCAGCACCTGGCCCTTGGCGTGGCGCATGGCGTTACTGACAAGGTTTTGCAGGGCGCGGTGCAGGTAACGCGGCTCAGCGTCGACCCAGGCGTCCTCCCAGTGGGCCGATG
This sequence comes from Pseudomonas sp. W2Aug9, assembly GCF_023127755.1. Classification (NCBI taxonomy): domain Bacteria; kingdom Pseudomonadati; phylum Pseudomonadota; class Gammaproteobacteria; order Pseudomonadales; family Pseudomonadaceae; genus Pseudomonas; species Pseudomonas sp. W2Aug9. Next base: position 569,518 of record NZ_SPKL01000035.1, read on the forward strand.
ACAGGCAGACACCGCGAGTCACGGTGACCTGCGGGCGCAGTGGCGACAATTCGCCAATCACTTGGTCAAGCAGCGCATCGAGGTCCACTCGCTGGAAATTCAACTCCGGCGCGCCCTGCTCCAGGCGCGCATAGGTGAGCATTTCATCCACCAGGCCATCGAGGTCCTGGATATCGCCGTCCATGCCTTCCAGGTATTTACGCCGCGCCTCGGGAGTGGCGGCGTCACCAATCATCTCCAGGCCAAAACGCAGGCGCGCTACCGGCGTGCGCAGCTCATGGGACACCGCACGCACCAGTTCGCGCTGAATCGCCAGCAATTGCTGCAAGTGCTCGGCCATGCCATTGAACGCGGCAGCCAGGCGCCCTACCGAATCGGCGCCCCGGGCCGGCACGCGCACCTCCAGGTTGCCCTTGGCGATCCGCGTTGCTGCCGCCTCCAGGCCTTTGAGCCGGCGCTCCAGCTGGCGCACCAGCAGATAAACGATCAAGCCGATCAGGGTCAGGCCGATCAAGGTGATCAGAATCAGCCACTGCGCCGGATAGGGGTTCATTTGATAGAGCGGGCCGATTTCCAGCACCCACGGCGTACCGACCATGCCGGCAAATACGCGGATCGAATCGCCACCCTTGCCCAGGGCCATCACCGTATCGCCCTCCGCCACGCGACGGCGCTGGTCGTCGTCCATATCGGCCTGGTCAAGGGCCATCAAGTGCATCTCAAAACCAAAGCCCTTGGCCTGCTTGATGTCGGCCAGGCGTTGTGGCTGCTCAGCCACCGGAAAACGCACCAGTTCGTCGGCCAGCAGGTAGATAGTTGCACGGGCCAATTGCTCGCTGATCTGCTGCACTTCACCGGTGAGCACCAGCTGTTCCTGCTCGCTGACCAGTCGCAGTACCCGCGCCGCATGAGGGCCGGTCTGTTCCACCAGCACCTGGCCGCGTTGCAAGCGGTTGCGCTGGCCCAGGTCCAGTTGCGCCTCTGTAAACGTGCGCAGCTCCAGCGGAATGCCCAGCAAACGCTCCCATACCGCCAAGGCACGCAGCCGTTCGATGGCGTTCATGGCTTGCAGGTTATCGCCCATCAAGGCAAAGGTGCCGTGGGCCAGGCTTTCGCGGTATTGGCCGCTGCGCACGTCGTTGAGCAGATGCAACGCCAGGGCGCCGAGCAACGCCACCAGGATCAGCGCCGCGCACATGCCGCCGTAGATGCGCAGGAAGATCGAATTCACAGCGGCATGTCGGCAGCGGCTTCGGGGACGAACAGGTAGCCTTTGCTGCGGATGGTCTTGATCAGGCGCGGGTGGATCGGGTCGTCGCCGATTTTCGGCCGAATGCGCGAGATGCGCACATCAATGGAGCGGTCCTGGCCGTCGTAGCCAATGCCGCGCAGGGCAATGAAGATTTCTTCCCGGGACAGGATGCGCCCGGCATTTGCGACCAATAGCCACAGCAGGTCGAATTCGGCGCTGGTCAGTTCGATCCCGCCATCGTGCAGCCAGGCTTCGCGCAGCGCGTTGTCCACCACCAGCGGGCCGAACTGCAGGCGGCGCTGGTTTTCCCCCGCCGCCGGTAACGCCGGCTCGCTGCGCCGCAATAGCGCCTGGATACGCGCCAGCAACAGGCGCGGGCGCACGGGCTTGCACACATAGTCGTCAGCGCCCATGTCCAGGCCCTGCACCTGGTCCATGTCGTCGGTACGCGCGGTAAGCATCAGGATCACGCCCTCATAGCGCTCGCGAACTTTGCGACAGATGCTCAGGCCATCTTCGCCGGGCAGCATCAGGTCGAGGATCACCAGGTCCGGCTGCTCGGCGATGATGCGCGCCGCAGCCTGGGCGCCATCGCTTTCCACCGACACGCGCAGGCCGTTGCTTTCCAGGTACTCACGGGTCAACTCGGCGAGTCGCTCGTCGTCCTCGATGATCAGTATCTGCCAGGCATCTTGCTCCACGCGCCACCTCATTATTATTAGAAATTCTTTGGCTCACGCGGCCTCCACCGCCCATACCCTGTTTGTCATGTTTTAAGGGCATAACAAAGCCCGATTGTAGCCATGCCCCAACCCTTAAATACAAGCCAGGAATTCCATTCGGTGATGGCGTTTTTTTGTGATAGGGTTCGCGCCCTCAAAATTCCAACCAACGGTTTGCACCTCGGAATATTCGGTGACAAACGGTGTGATCCAGTAGTAATGCGGCCTACACGGGTGTTCCACGATTCATACACATTTTACTCACAGCGTTATCCACAGGTAGTGCGTTGCTAACCCCCCAAAAACGCATTATCTTGTACCTCGGCGCTAAAAAAACCCTACATGTAGGGTTTTAAGCGAAAAAACCAAACACAAGTCAGACCAGAAACTCAAGCGCTTTCTTGCTCACGTTTGGTTGAACCAAAGCATTTTTTCAAAGCCCAAACCGCGCACGCGGATGGCAGCCGTTTTCAAGCCCGCTTGGCTGAAGACGGTACGGGTGTTGCAGGGCTTGAACCAGGCCACTGTCACCCAGCAGGAATACGGCGAAGGGCTCCCGGCCCCAAGCCAAAGACTTCGGCATGGAAGCGGCGCGATGAGCTCCCTTCCTCCTGTCCCGAAGTTGTTATGCCAGGCCCTGGCCTGCTGTAAGTGCTTCAGGACGGAACGGTGGGCACCTTGATGGTGCCCAAATAAATATAGAATGTGGAGACAACCCCCCATGCAAACCGACACAACTCGCGAGAACCCGCAAGGCTCCGTGCCGCAGGCCGCTGATTCGAATCTGGATCTGTCCGCCACCGCACCTGGCCAACTGCGCGTGATCAAGCGTAACGGCACTGTCGTTCCTTATACCGATGACAAAATCACCGTCGCCATCACCAAAGCGTTTCTTGCAGTTGAAGGCGGCACCGCTGCTGCCTCGTCGCGCATCCACGACACCGTTGCCCGCCTGACCGAACAGGTCACCGCGACCTTCAAGCGTCGCATGCCTTCGGGCGGCACCATCCACATCGAAGAAATCCAGGACCAGGTTGAACTGGCCCTGATGCGTGCCGGCGAGCAAAAAGTGGCCCGCGACTACGTGATCTACCGCGATTCGCGCGCCAAGGAACGTGCCGTACGCTCCCCGGCCGAAGAAGCTGCCGTACAAGCGCACCCGTCGATCCGCATCACCCTGGCTGACGGCAGCTTTGCCCCGTTGGACCTGGGCCGCCTGAACACCATCATCACCGAGGCCTGCGAAGGTCTGGAAGAAGTCGACGGTGACCTGATCCAGCGCGAAACCCTGAAGAACCTGTACGACGGCGTGGCCCTGACCGACGTCAACACCGCGCTGGTGATGACCGCCCGTACCCTGGTTGAACGCGAGCCGAACTACTCGTTCGTGACCGCGCGCCTGTTGATGGACACCCTGCGTGCCGAAGGCCTGGGCTTCCTGAAAGTCGCCGACAGCGCCACTCACCACGAGATGGCTGACCTGTACGCCAAAGCCCTGCCGGCCTATATCGCCAAGGGTATCGAGTTCGAATTGCTGAACCCGATCCTGGCCACCTTCGACCTGGAAAAACTCGGCAAGGCGATCAACCACGAGCGCGATCAGCAGTTCACCTACCTGGGCCTGCAAACCCTGTACGACCGTTACTTCATCCACAAGGACGGTATCCGCTTCGAACTGCCGCAAGTGTTCTTCATGCGCGTGGCCATGGGCCTGGCGATTGAAGAGAAGAACAAAGAAGACCGTGCGATCGAGTTCTACAACCTGCTGTCGTCCTTCGACTACATGTCGTCGACCCCGACCCTGTTCAACGCCGGCACCCTGCGTCCTCAGCTGTCGAGCTGCTACCTGACCACCGTGCCGGATGACCTGTCGGGCATCTACCACGCGATCCACGACAACGCCATGCTGTCCAAATTCGCCGGCGGCCTGGGTAACGACTGGACCCCGGTGCGCGCACTGGGTTCTTACATCAAGGGCACCAACGGCAAGTCCCAGGGCGTTGTACCGTTCCTGAAAGTGGTGAACGACACCGCCGTCGCCGTTAACCAGGGTGGCAAGCGCAAAGGCGCTGTGTGTGCCTACCTGGAAACCTGGCACATGGACATTGAAGAGTTCATCGAGCTGCGCAAGAACACCGGTGATGACCGTCGTCGTACCCACGACATGAACACCGCCAACTGGATCCCTGACCTGTTCATGAAGCGCGTCTTCGATGACGGCAAGTGGACCCTGTTCTCGCCATCCGAAGTGCCGGACCTGCACGACCTGACCGGCAAGGCCTTCGAAGAGCGCTACGAGTACTACGAAGCCCTCACCGAGTACCCAGGCAAGGTCAAGCTGTTCAAGACCATCCAGGCCAAAGACCTGTGGCGCAAAATGCTGTCCATGCTGTTCGAAACCGGCCACCCTTGGTTGACCTTCAAGGACCCATGCAACCTGCGCAGCCCGCAGCAGCACGTGGGCGTGGTCCACAGTTCGAACCTGTGCACCGAGATCACCTTGAACACCAACAAGGACGAGATCGCCGTTTGCAACCTGGGCTCGATCAACCTGCCGAACCACATCGTCAACGGCAAGCTGGACACCGCCAAGCTGGAGCGCACCGTCAACACCGCAGTACGCATGCTCGATAACGTAATCGACATCAACTACTACTCGGTGCCACAGGCGCAGAACTCCAACTTCAAGCACCGTCCAGTGGGCCTGGGCATCATGGGCTTCCAGGACGCGCTGTACCTGCAGCACATTCCTTACGGTTCCGATGCTGCGGTCGAGTTCGCCGACAAATCCATGGAAGCGGTGAGCTACTATGCGATCCAGGCGTCCTGCGACCTGGCCGACGAGCGCGGCGCCTACGAGACGTTCCAGGGTTCGCTGTGGTCCAAGGGCATCCTGCCGCTGGATTCGCAACAGATCCTGATCGAAGCCCGTGGCCAGAAGTACATCGACGTTGATCTGAACGAAACCCTGGACTGGGCGCCGGTTCGTGCCCGCGTGCAAAAAGGTATTCGTAACTCCAACATCATGGCCATCGCACCGACCGCCACCATCGCCAACATCACTGGCGTGTCGCAGTCGATCGAACCGACCTACCAGAACCTGTATGTGAAATCGAACCTGTCGGGCGAATTCACCGTGATCAACCCATACCTGGTTCGCGACCTGAAAGCCCGCGGCCTGTGGGACTCGGTCATGATCAACGACCTGAAGTACTACGACGGTTCCGTGCAGCAGATCGAACGCATCCCGCAAGAACTCAAAGAGCTCTACGCGACCGCCTTCGAAGTGGATACCAAGTGGATCGTTGACGCCGCCAGCCGCCGTCAGAAGTGGATCGACCAGGCTCAGTCGCTGAACCTCTACATCGCCGGCGCTTCGGGCAAGAAGCTGGATGTGACCTACCGCATGGCCTGGTACCGTGGCCTGAAAACCACTTACTACCTCCGTGCCCTGGCCGCGACCAGCACCGAGAAGTCGACCATCAACACCGGTAAGTTGAACGCTGTTTCCAGCGGCAACCATGGTGATGATTCGGTTCTCGCAGCTCCTGCCGGTCCGGCACCTGTGCCAAAGGCCTGCGCGATTGACGAGCCGGATTGCGAAGCTTGCCAATAAGCTGAACCTGCCGAGGGTTTAACCACTTAAGGCAGAAAAGCCCCCGATACACCTAGGGTGTATCGGGGGCTTTTTCTTGGGCGGGCATAAAGCCCTTGTTGCGGTACTGCGGTTCGGTCAATAACTGGATTGGCAGCGTGAAGCAGATGCAAATGTGGGAGGGGGCTTGCCCCCGATAGGGTGGTGTCAGTCAATGGATACTTGGCTGATACACCGCTATCGGGGGCAAGCCCCCTCCCACATTTTGAAGCACTAACCTATCAGGTCATCTGGATGATGGTCTGCATGATGGTGCTTTGGGTGGAGATGGTCTTGGCGTTCGCCTGGTAGTTGCTCTGGGCCTTGATCAGGTCAACCAGCTCGTTGGTCAGGTTGACGTTGGAGGCTTCCAGAGAGGAGCCCTTGATAGAACCCAGCGTGCCAGCTTCCGGCGCGTCGTAACCCGGCTGGCCCGATGCAAAGGTCTCTTTCCAAGTAGTACCGCCAGCCGGCTGCAAGCCTTGCTCGTTGTTGAAGCTGGCCAGGGAAATCTGGCCGATGGCTTTGCTCTGCTGGTTGCTGAAGGTCGCGAACAATACACCGCTGCCGTCGACTTTCAGGCCGGTGATCTGGCCAGTGGCATAACCGTCAGTGACCGGCGGGTTGCGGTAGCTGGCCGAGTTGTACTGGGTGACGTTGCCCATGTTGATAGCGATGCCATCCTTGTTCGCTGACGCATCGTTGGCCTTCCAGACACCATCGGTCACTGTACCGGGTACCCAATCCTTAATGGTCAGGGTGTTGCCGGCAACACCACCGGTCACGATGCTCTTGAGATTACCGGCACCATCGAAAGCCAGGGTCGACGGCACTGGCGCTTTCACATCAGCCCCGGTACCGGTCGGAGGCGAACCGTCAGGGTTACGGCCATCGATCAAGGTGTAGGACTGCCACTCGTTGGCACCGGTTTTCACCACGTACTGAACCATCGGGTGCGCGTTGCCCTGGGAGTCATACAATGTAGTGCCGTATTGCGTGGTGAAGGTTTCTGACTTGGTTGGGTCAAAGGGGTTCTTGGTCTGGTCGATTACCGGCGACGAGGAGTTGAGGTTGCTGGCCGAATCCACCTTGGTGGACGCCTTCGGTGGCAGGTTCGCCAGGTTCAGTTGCAGGTCGACCAGACCACCCTTGTTGATCTTGCCATTCTCGTCCGCAGCGTAACCCTGCAGACGCGAAGTGCCAGTGTTGTTGGTGATGTAGCCGTCCTTGTCCGCACGGAAAGCACCGCTTCGGGTGTATTCCAGCGAGCCGTCGCCACCCTTCTGCACGAAGAAACCACCGCCCTGGATCGCCATGTCGAGGATGCCGCCACCGCCGTTGACGTCGCCCTGGGTGAACTGCTGCGACACCGCCGCCAGGTTCACACCGTTGCCGATGGTGTTCTGGCCAGTGCCAAGTTTGGAAGCCGCATAAATATCGGAAAATTCCGCACGAGATGACTTGAAGCCGGTGGTCGCAACGTTGGCGATGTTGTTGCCGGTCACGTCCAGTTGTTTGTTGGCCGCATAGAGGCCGCTAAGGCCGATATTAAAAGACATGTTTCTCTCCCTCTGCCGTATTTAGCCGGCTCTATGTACCGATAGTCTGAATTTGCGACAGCTTGACGCTGCCCATGCCGCCTGCAAGGTTGAGCAGCATTTCGCCGCCGGTCTTGCTCAAGGTCACGCTGGTTACGGTGGCTGGCAGCGAGGTGGCCAGGGAAACCGAGTCACCCTTGTCGTTCTTGGTGCTGGCATTGAAGGTGTAAGTGCCGGCTGGGGCGACCTCGCCCTTGTCGTTCTTGCCGTCCCAGATAAAGCTCTGGCTGCCGGCACTCTGCGCGCCCATATCCACGGTGCGCACGACGTTGCCGTCCTTGTCGGTGATTTTGACGGAAACGTTGCCCACCGCCGATGGCACCTCTACCGAACCGTTCATGCTCTTGCTGGTATCAACCATGGCTTTGTCGGTCTGGATAATGATCGACCGCCCCACCAGCGATGAAGCCTGCAGCGCTTGCGAAGAGCTGAAGTTGCTGGAGATGTTATTCACCGAGTCGTTCAGGGTGTTGATGCCTTCCAGGCTGCTGAACTGGGCAAGTTGGGCCACGAACGCGCCGTTGTCCTGGGGCGACAGCGGGTTCTGGTTTTTCAGCTGGGTTACCAGCAACTGCAGGAATGCATCCTTGCCCAGCGACTGGTTGCCAGTGGCTGCTTTGGAAACATTCGAGACATTGTTCGAAGCGTCCTTGACCTTGGAATTGAACAGGTCCTGGACTGCCGTGTTGTTTGACGTATCAACGATGGCCATTATTTGGCGCCCCTTATTACTGACCCAGGGTCAGGACCTTCTGCATCATGGCTTTGGCGGTGTTCATCATTTCCGCATTGGTCTGGAACGAACGACTGGCGGAGATCATGTCAGCCATTTCCTCGACCACGTTGACGTTGGGGTAGTAGACGTAACCCTTTTCGTTCGCGGCCGGATGGTTGGGCTCGTAACGGGCCTCCAGGTTGCTCTGGTCTTCGACCACACCCAGCACCTGCACGCCGGAGCCGGCTGCGTCCTGGTTCTGGAACAAAGAATCGCTGCCACCGGCCTGGCCACCCTGGAACATGGTGGCAAACACCGGGTGACGGGCACGGTAAGTCTGGTCAATGCTCGAAGAGACGGTCTCGGCGTTGGCGATGTTACTGGCGACGGTGTTCAAACGCGTGGTCTGCGCGCTCATGCCACTGCCGGCAATATTGAAAACACTGGACAGGGACATGGCTTATTCTCCACGCAGGGCTGACATCAGCCCTTTGAATTTGCTGTTGAGCAGGGTGAAGCTGGCCTGGAAGTTCACCGAGTTCTCGGCGTAGTTCGATTGCTCCAACTGCGCGTCGACGGTGTTCTGGTCGATCGACGGCTGCATCGGCGTGCGATACAGCAACGACTCGTCACCCTTGCTCAGGCCTTGCGCTTCGATATGACGGCTGTTGGTCATGTTCAAGGCGAAGGTGCCGTTCTTGGTCTTGTCTTGCTGTGCGGCGAGCACGGCAGAGAAGTCCAGGTCCCGAGCCTTGTAGTTCGGGGTATCGGCATTGGCAATGTTATTGGCCAGGACTTCGGCACGCTGGGCGCGAAAGCCCAGGGCTTGTTCATGGATACCGAGCGCTTTATCGAAGCTGATGCTCATGGCGGAAACCTTTAGGCTGACCTGCTGTTCGTTAGCAGGGTTATAGCAAGGTGCGTGCCAATCTTGCGGAAGCCCGTATATCAAGGGTTTCGAGGGTAGTTGCCGGCGACTATGCCAGAAAAGCGGCAAGCGTTTTCCACGTAGTGACAGTAAAGCGGCAATGGGGAGTTGCCGCTTTCTTCAACGTTGTCGCAGAAACAAATGTGGGAGGGGGCTTGCTCCTGATAGCGGTGTATCAGTGATAAAGACATCAACTGAACCACCGCTATCGGGAGCAAGCCCCCTCCCACACTTTAACTGCGTGCGACTTACTTGGCCTGGTAGATGATCCCCGGGCTGCACTGCACCATCTGGTAATGGTCCGGCAGGCCATTCAACGCTTCGGAAGCACCGAGGAACAGGTAACCGCCGCGCTTAAGCGTGCCGTGGATACGCAACAGGATGTCTTTCTTCACTTCAGCCGAGAAATAGATCAGCACGTTGCGGCAGAACACCATGTCGAACTTGCCCAGGCTGGCGTAGCTGTCGAGCAGGTTGAACGAGCGGAACTCCACGCGATTCTTGATCGGTGCCTTGATCGCCCAGCGTCCGGCGCCTTTGGGGTCGAAGTAACGCTGCAGGCGCTCCTGGGATAAACCGCGGCCCAGGGCCAGGCTGTCGTACTCACCGGTCTTGCAGTTGGTGAGCATGGTGCCGGACAAGTCGGTAGCAACAATTTGCGCGCCGGCTTTCAACTGGCCCATGTTGGTTCGCTCGAACTCGTCGATGGACATCGAGATCGAGTACGGCTCCTGCCCCGAGGAACAAGCCGCCGACCAGATACGCAGGCGCTGGCCAGGACTGGCCTTGATGGCTTCCGGCAACACTTTGTTCTTGAGCACTTCAAAGGGGTAGGTATCGCGAAACCACAGGGTTTCGTTGGTGGTCATTGCATCGACCACCATTTCCTTGAGCCCGCTGCGCGGCTGCCCCTGGATCCGCTGGACCAACTCACCCAGGGACTTGATGCCCTGCTGTTCCATCAGTTTGTTGAGACGGCTGGATACCAGGTACTGCTTGTTTTCACCGAGCAATATGCCACAGGCTTTTTCCAGGAAGACCCGGAACTGTTCGAAATCCAAATTACCCGTAGACAATGATACCGCCTCTTAAATCGTGTGATCGCCGGGGGAAATCCCCTAGCCGTGATCTGCTGCCTTGATCCGGTCGACTACCCGGGATGCGAGGTCATCAGGACGGAATTTGGCCAGAAAGTCATCAGCACCAACCTTCTTGACCATTGCCTGATTGAATACCCCCGACAACGAAGTATGCAGGATGATATGCAGTTTTTGCATGCGTGGATCGTTGCGTATCTCGGCCGTGAGCGTGTAGCCGTCCATTTCCGGCATCTCGATGTCGGAGATCATCATCAGGAATTCTTCTTCGGGCTTCTTGCCTTCGTCCACCAGCTTGCGCAGGTAATCCAAGGCCTGACGACCATCATTGAGGGCCACCACGTCTACACCAACGGTCTGCAGGCAGCGTGTGACCTGCTTGCGCGCCACTGAGGAGTCGTCCACGGTCAATACGCGCAGAGACACCGCCTTGTGCGCAGTCTCGGCATCCACCACACCCACAGAGATGGTTTCCGAGGTGGGCGCCACTTCGGCGAGGATTTTCTCCACGTCGATGATTTCGACCAACTGGTTATCGACCCGTGTCACCGCCGTCAGGTAGTGATCGCGCCCCGTGCCCTTGGGCGGCGGGTGGATCTCTTCCCAGTTCATATTGACGATACGCTCCACCGAGCGCACCAGGAAACCCTGGGTCTTGGTGTTGTACTCGGTGATGATCACAAAGGGGTTCTGGCGGTCTTGCAAACCCGCCGAGCCCGTGGCCATCGCCAGGTCAAGAATGGGAATAGTTGCACCACGGATGTTGGCTACGCCACACACCACTGGGCTGGACTTGGGCATGATCGTCAGCTTGGGGCATTGCAGCACTTCCCGCACTTTGAATACGTTGATGCCGTACAACTGCTTGCCATCCAGGCGAAAAAGCAACAACTCCAGGCGATTCTGCCCTACCAGCTGTGTGCGCTGGTTTACTGAATCCATTACACCTGCCATGCCCTGACTCCTAAATCCTGGGGGTACGACGCGCACCCAACACTAAACGGCACGAGCTTTGCTATTTATTAAACATGGATATTAAAACGACAGTTTCCCGACGCCCTAGCCACCGCCGGCTGTTCAGCACCGTGATGGCGCTGCTTGCCTTGAGCATTGGCGCTACCGCACGCGCCGACAATGTCACCCTGCCTGATCTCCTTATCGGCGTCACCCAGGGTTTTCTTGAATTCACTGTAGAAGATTATCTGGCGACCACGCAGACCCCGGGACGTTATGAAATTCAGGTCAGCCAGTTGGACCCGCGCTTGCGCATGCCGATGTGCGACAAGGAATTGACAGCCACGCTGGAAAGCCCTGCCCAGCCGATCGGACGCGTAACGGTAAAAGTTCGCTGTGAAGGCGCCTCGCCCTGGACGGTATTCGTGCCGGCTCAGGTCAAGCTGTTCCGCGATGTGGTAGTGGTCGCGCGACCGTTGAAACGCACCGGCATCATCGGCTACGAGGATGTGGCCCTGCGCGAGCGCGATATCAGCCTGATCAACCAGGGCTACCTGACCTCAGTGGATCAGGCTATCGGGCAGAGACTCACCCGACCAATGGTCACCGATCAAGTCATCACACTGGTTCATCTGGAACAGGCCGAAGTGATTCGCAAGGGTGACCAGGTGGTGATTTCTGCCAGCAGTGGCGGGCTGAACGTAAGGATGCCAGGGGAGGCACTGTCCAACGGCGGCATGAGCGAACAGATTCGCGTCAAGAACCTCAACTCCAATCGCGTGATCAAGGCGCGGGTCACGGCGCCAGGTCAGGTCGAAGTTGCTTTATAGATCACTGGAATCACAGCCCGGCTTTTCCTACACTGTGTATTGGATGTCGAGCGGTACAGGTTTATTGTCAATCGAGCCTAAAGTTTGCCCGGGTATGGCCGAAAACATGGCAAGCGTCCAAATACCCAGAGGTTTTTTTCACCATGGTCATTGATTTCAGTCGTTTGAATAGCACCCAGGCTTTGCCGGGCAATACGCGCACCAACGGTGCCAAGGACAGCGTAGAAGCCAAGTCCCAGCCCCTGCCCGCCAAGGCAGAGCAGGCCAGCGCCAGCCAGAGCGGGGAATCGGTACACCTGAGCAATGAGGCTCAACAGTTGCAGAAGGTCACTGACTCGCTGCGTGATCAGCCGGTTGTCAATAAAGCTCGCGTGGCTGAGTTGAAACAGGCCATCGCCGACGGCAGCTATAAAGTCGACAGCAGCCGTGTAGCCAGTAAGCTGCTTAACTTCGAAGCCGAGCGCTAGGCAAAAGCCTGCGCAGGGCTTTTGGACGCTTAAAACCCAAGGCCAGCCATGCACCACGACGAACATCTGCTTCAACTGATCATTGATGATCTGGCGCCCACGCACCAGTTGCTTGAGCTGCTCAAGGAAGAATCCCTGGCCCTGTACGGCCGGGACATGCCCTTGCTCGAAGAAATCCTGGCGCGCAAGCAGTCGCTGATTGTGTTGCTCGAACAACACGGCAAGAAGCGCAGCCAGATACTCATCAGCCTGGGCCTGCCTGCCGATCACGAAGGCCTGGCACAACTGGCCAGCCATTCCTCGGTCGGTGATCAATTACTGGCGCAAAGCAAAGAACTCAATCAATTGCTTGCCCAGTGCCAGGAAGCCAACCTGCTCAACGGCCAATCAATCCAGCTTCAGCAAGCCACGACCGCCAATCAGTTGCGCATACTGCACGGTGGTGAGCCTCCGGCCCTGTACAACGCCCAAGGCTCCACCTCTCGCCTGGTCAAGCCAAGTACCCGCAGCCAAGCCTGACACCGGTTTACAGCGCGACCTATCCAAGGAGCGCTACATACTGGCAAAATGCCGGTTCTTGCGTGTAGTCGTACTTTGTCTGGAGATGGAAGAACCGTGTTCAACGCCCCTAATGCGGAAGATGCACCGCAGCCACCGAAGGTGCTCACTACGCCTCTGGAAGTCGCCAGCACATTACGGATGCTGCAAGAAAGCCATGATCCGCTGATCATCACTTTCCACGAACGCAGCCAGCGCTTTCAAAGCTATTTGGTGGATATTGATCGGGACAGCAAAACGCTGGCCCTGGATGAAATGATCCCCCGAGACGGTGAGCGCTACCTCGAGAACGGCGAACCCTTTCGTATCGAAGGCTTCCATGAAGGTGTACGGGTTGCCTGGGAAAGCAATGGCACGCTGAACATCAGCGAAAAAGACGGCCACCGTATCTATAGCGGCAGCATGCCTGATGAAGTGGTTTACCATCAGCGGCGCAATGCATTTCGCGCCGCGCTGAAACTTGCGCAATTGGTGAATATCGAACTGGGCGGCGAGAAGCTCAAGGCACCGATCAGCGGCAAACTTCTGGACATTTCCGCCACCGGCTGCAAATTGCGCTTTGAGGGCGATATCTCCGAGCGCCTGCAGTTGGGCCAGGTCTATGACCGCTTTATCGCCGCCCTGCCCTTTGGCAGCATGACCACCTCCGTCGAACTGCGCTACCTGCACTTCGAAGACAAGATCAACACGACCTTTGCTGGCGTGCGCTTTCACAACATGAGTGGTTTGGTGCAGCGCCAGGTGGAGCGTTTTGTCTACCAGCTGCAGCGTGAGGCTCGGCGCTTCGACAAGGACGATGATCTTTAAGGTTTGGACGCTGAAATAAAAAACGGGCAGTTCCTGATAGGAACTGCCCGTTTTCATTCAGGGGCGTGCCCTGCTCAAGTCATGGGGATGTTCATCCGGGTCCACCGGCTCCTGCGGCTCTTCATTGGCTGGCTCATCAGTTACCGGGGCTGGCTCGGGTTCCGGGTCAGGGACAGTGACCTGCATCTGCTCCTGCACCACTTGCTCATCCACCCGTGGGTCTAGCGCTGCTACCAGCGGTGAACTGGACATGCTGTCAGGCATCGCCACGTGATGCAGCGGGGCGTCGTCGACCTGGTGCAGGTTGGTCACTGCTTTGGGGCGGATGCGCCATACCAGGATCAACGCACACAAACTGAAAAACGCGTAGAGCATCTGGCTGCCGAACAACTTCATCACTACGCCCGCCAGCAGTGGGCCGATACTGGCGCCTATGCCGTAGGTCACCAACAACATGGCCGTCAGCGAAACCCGACGATCACCTTCTACATGATCGTTGGAAAAAGCCACTGCCAATGGGTAAAGGCAGAATTGCACCAGCGAACAGAAGAAGCCTGCCACAAACAGCACTTCCAGCGGTACTTGAGTCATGATCGCCAGCGGCAACGCTGTTACGGCCAGGCACAACGCAAAGCAGCGAATCAACAGCGCGCGGTCATAGCGGTCCGACAGCCATCCCAGCGGCCACTGAACGACCAAGCCGGCAAAAATGCAGCTCCCCATGAACAAGCCGACTTGCTCAGTCGTCAGCCCCTGCTGAGACGCGTAGAGCGGCGCCAAACCGTAGAACGACCCAACGATCAAGCCCGCGCCCAGCACCGTACTAAGAGACTGTGGCACACGCTTTATAAAAAAACGGGGCTCCATCGGGGCCGGGTGCAGGGGTGCGGGGTGAATGCGTCGAGTCATGGCCACAGGCACCAGGCACAACGCAAAACACAGCGCGACCAACATCAGCAGTTCAAGCCCAAGGTGAGGATGCATAACCAAGATCAACTGCCCCAGTACCAACCCGAGGTAGGACGCGATCATGTAGCCGCTGAACACTACGCCACGCTGCTTGGCATCCGCCTGTTCATTGAGCCAGCTTTCGATAACCATGTACTGGCACATCATCCCCAGGCCGACGATTATCCGCAGCACGATCCAGGCAGGTAGCCAATCAATCAAGCCATGACCCAGCACTGCCGCGCCGACGATTCCGGCGCAAGTCGCATAGGCACGAATATGTCCAACGCGGGCAATCAGGCGATGCCCGATCTTGCCGCCCAGTACCAAGCCAAAATAGTTGGCGGCCATCAGCGCACCGACCCACAAACTGTCGACATTGTCTGCCGCCAGGCGCAAGGCCAGGTAGGTACTGAGCAGGCCGGAGCCAATCAGCATCATCAAAGAGGCGAAATAAAGGGCTCGAAAAGATTTCCAGATCTGGCGCATCGGCGTTCCGAGCGGCTCCTTGCGGTAAGGGATTGGGCTATCGGCATGATAGTCCGGGTGGTCGGGTCCGGACAGGCGGTGCGGCCTGTTTCCGGGGATTATTTTGCATAAGAGCTCAGACGTTGCCCCTGTGTCTGTAGGTACACAACGATAGAGATAAATACATGACGCCCCTGCTGTGAACCCTGAAGCGCTGCAAGGTTCGACTGATCTTTGAGGCTTTGCAAAAAGCTGTGGGTATTGAATAGCTCGGTACTTTTCGACCGCCCAAAACAAAACCCCTGTTTGCGTTAGCAAACAGGGGTTTCGGAATTTAATCTTGACGATGACCTACTCTCACATGGGGAAACCCCACACTACCATCGGCGATGCATCGTTT
>NZ_SPKL01000036.1:0-1190 GCF_023127755.1 Pseudomonas sp. W2Aug9
TACCGACGCTGTCCCATTCATAGACTGTCTGCGCGCCGTGTTCATCCTCGCGGGCAATCTGTCGCCCCAGGTCGTCATAGCGATAACGCTTGATCCCGCCATTGGGCAATTGCTCTTCCAGCAACTGCCCACGCTCATTCCACACCAGCCGATGGCAGCTGTGATCGGGGTACCAAACTCCGGTCAGTTGCCCGTGTTTGTTGTAGCTGTAATCGGTAACCTCGCCGTCAGGATCGATCCTACGCGTAATATCGCCTTGCTCATTACGCTCGTATTTCCAGACAGCCTCGCCGCGCCTTACAACCCGTACGAAGCCGTTGTCATGTTCGTAGGAGGTCGGCTCATCATCCCCGGGAAACAACGCCACCAAGCGTCCGGCTTCGTCGTACTGATACGCCATCACCGCGCCCAGCGGATCCTGCTCGACGGTCAGCCGCCCCTTGGCATCGTAGGATTTGAAATGCTGCGCGCCGTCCGGATCGATGCGCTGCACCAATCGCGCTCGGTCGTCGTGGACATACACTTCCTGGCTGCCATCGGCGTTATGTACGGTGACACGCCCGTCATCCCCCCAGGCATAACGCGTGTCCATCTGGGAAAAACTCGCCCAATGCCGAACGCAACGCGCCGCCTTGCCAGCGTGCTCCCATTCCCAAAAGAAACTCGCCCCACCGGCCAGCTGCCGCTCAAGAATGACGTGCTGATCGTCGTACCTATAACGCTCGCTTTCTCCGACAGCATTGGTCGCGCAAACAAGTCGTCCCGCTTCGTCATAGGCGTAGGAAACGACGTTCTGTTCGGTCTCCCAGACGTAGGGCTCGCGCCCTGTGGCGCGATGAACCTGGTAGTCCACTGCGACGATGCGGTCCAGCTCATAGCGCAACAGCAGCGAGCGACCAGCACCGTTATCCAGCCGCTCAATTCGCCCGGAATGATCACGGAAAATGCGTAGACGGTTGTCATACGCATCGCTGACCGCAGTCAGTACACCGTCGCGAAAGTGATAGAACCGCGACGCCTGGGCCAGCACTAACTCATCAGGAGCCGAGCCCAAGTAGATCGCTGCTTCCGCCAGGCTATTGGTGATTGCGGGTCGAGAGTCGCTGGGCAATGGAAACTGCGTACGGCGGTTCTCATGATCGGTCCACACCACCGAATCGCCCGACACACAAAGCCTGTGCGCCAGCGCA
>NZ_SPKL01000036.1:1200-2076 GCF_023127755.1 Pseudomonas sp. W2Aug9
GGAGGTCGGCTCATCATCCCCAGGAAACAACGCCACCAAGCGTCCGGCGTCGTCGTACTGATAGGCCGTCACCGCGCCCAGCGGATCCTGCTCGACGGTCAGCCGACCCTTGGCATCGTAGGATTTGAAATGCTGCGCGCCGTCCGGATCGATGCGCTGCACCAGCCGCGCCCGCTGGTCGTGGACATACACCTCCTCGCTACCATCGGCGTTATGCACCGTGACACGCCCGTCATCCCCCCAGGCATAGCGCGTGTCCATCTGCGAAAAGCTCGCCCAATGCCGGACGCAACGCGCTGCCTTGCCGGAGCCTTCCCACGCCCAGAAGAAACTCGCCCCACCGGCCAACTGCCGCTCAACAATGACGTGCTGATCGTCGTATCGATAACGCTCGCTTTCCCCGACAGCATTGGTCGCGCAAACCAGTCGTCCATCTTCGTCATAGGCGTAGGAAACGACGTTCTGCTCGGTTTCCCAGACGTAAGGTGCACGCCCTGTGGCGCGATGAACCTGGTAGTCCACCGCGACGATTCGATCCAGCTCATAACGCAGCAGCAGCGAGCGACCAGCACCGTTATCCAGCCGCTCGATCCTTCCCGAGCGATCACGGCAAATGCGTAGACGGTTGTCATACGCATCGCTGATAGAAACCAACGCACCGTCGCGAAAGTGATAGAACCGCGACGCCTGGGCCAGCACCAGTTCATCAGGCGTCGAGCCCAAGTAGATTGCCGCTTCGGCAAGACTATTGGTGATCGCGGGTCGAGCCGCTGTAGGCAAGGGCAGGGTGGTCGAGCGGTTCTCATGGTCGATCCACACCACCGAATCGCCCGACACACAAAGCCTGTGCGCCAGCGCATGACTCCAGCCAAACCC
>NZ_SPKL01000036.1:2086-2373 GCF_023127755.1 Pseudomonas sp. W2Aug9
CCCACCGCACTGGTGCGATACAACCGCGTCCACTCAAACGGCAAAACACCGTCCAGCGCACCATCAGTGAGGGTCAATAATTCCTCGCCGGTGACCATCGACACCGGGCAGCCGTTGGTGACCGTCTTGTCCGCTGGCGCCGCCGCATCTCCTTTTGGATTCGACGCCACGGCAGGCACATCATCGACGTGTTCCTGACGGACCAACACGGTCTGTCGGGTCTTGTTGCGAACCACCGGCACCGGGTTCGAAACCAGCGTGTCGCCCGCCTTCAACGGAACCACCGG
>NZ_SPKL01000036.1:2383-2571 GCF_023127755.1 Pseudomonas sp. W2Aug9
TGTCCACTCAAACGGCAAAATCCCGTCCAGCGCGCCATCGGTGAGGGTAAGCAATTCCTCCCCGGTGACCATCGACACCGGGCAGCCGTTGGTGACCGTCTTGTCCGCTGGCGCCGCCGCATCCCCTTTTGGATTCGACGCCACGGCAGGCACATCATCGACGTGTTCCTGACGGACCAACACGGTCT
>NZ_SPKL01000036.1:2581-34409 GCF_023127755.1 Pseudomonas sp. W2Aug9
CACCGCCTTGAGCGGTGTCGCCGAACTGCTCAGCAACACAGGCTTGGCGGCCTCAACATGCGTGTCCAACCGCGGCCCCGCCACCTGCTTGGCCAGCAACTCCAACAGCGCCCGCACCCGCCCGGACTTGACGCCACTCAGCACCTGCGCACCCAGCCGCAGCTGTACGCCAATACCCCGCGTCGCCCAGATCAGCAGCAAATTGATCAACACTTCGCCGGTGATTTCACCCAGCAGCTCGTACATTTCGGGCGGCGGCAGCATCCGTATCCAGGCCACCACCGCTGCCACGTAGATAAACAGCAGCGGCTCATCGCTGAGCACCAGCAATCCCTTGGCCAACGTGTCTTTGCCCAGCGCGAGCAGCGCATCCAGCTCGGCCTGGGACAGGTACTTCAGCAACTTTTCGCTGTTGGATTTGAGATTCGCGAGCAGGTCATACAGCTCGGTGATGTTGTCCCACAGGTTGTAGAGCGCCTTGCCAAGTCCGGTAGCGAAGGCAAGGCCCTGCATCGCACTGCGCTTGTAAGCAGGATCTTTGGCAAGGTCTGCCCATTGAGGCGCGAAACGCTCGTCCCACTGTTTACGCAGATCAGCTTCCAACCCGGCAATCACTGACGTGTAGGAGGCATACAGCGCCTTGACGTGATCCTTGGAGACATTGGGGTAAAAGGTGATTTGGTATTGCTGGTCGCGGGTACAGTCGTTGACTTCGAGAATGCCGCTGGGGCCGATGGTCCGATGAAGCGGCGCGCCGACTGGGCTGCCATCCCGAGCCAGGGCTTGCAGTTCCACCTGGGTGTTGCCGATGGGTACAAACCGGGTACTTTCAAACAGATGCACCAGAGTCAACCCACCCTGGGCTTTGCATTGAGCGACGGTACGGCTGGGTTTATCGGAAGAAGCCGGCGCGACCAGTGCGACGTCTTCCCCAACCTTGAACACCTGCTCCACGGCAAGTGCCGAACCACCCAACAGGCTGTCGGCCCACGCGTCGAACGTGTTCAGGCAGGTACGAAAATCCGCTAAAACGCGAGTGACATCCGGCGCCTTGGGATCCATGGGGGCCAGCACGAAGCCAGCGATCACCGGAATCAAGAGCCAGCCCTGTCAATCAGGGCTCTAACGAAAACAACCATCTGCAATCCCTCGCACTGTTCAATCAGGCGAGGGACTTTGCAGAGGTTTTCAGGGCAGGGGAGTAGAGCTTATCCGGCGCTTGCGTGGGAAGTTTCAGCAACCTTGTCGCGCAGCACCAGGCTGCACAGCGCAGGCAGGAACAACAGCGTCAACACCGTGCCCACCAGCACGCCGCCAATCAGCACATAGGCCAGCGACGACCAGAACACCGACAGCGTCAGCGGAATAAACGCCAGCGCCGCTGCCAGTGCGGTGAGGATTACCGGGCGCGCACGGCGCACTGTGGCTTCGATGATGGCCTCGCGAATCGCCATGCCGTGATCCTGGTTCTGGCGGATCTGGTCGGTAAAGATCAGTGTGTTGCGCATCAGGATGCCGCCGATGCCGATCAGCCCGAGAATCGCGTTGAAGCCGAATGGCTGGTTGAACAGCAACAAGGTCGGCACTGCACCGATCAGGCCCAGAGGCGCGGTAGCGAACACCATGAACATCACGCCGAACGAGCGCACCTGGAACATGATCACCGTGAGGGTCAGCAGGATCATGATCGGGAACAGCGCCGCCAGGGCCACGTTGGCCTTGGCGCTTTCCTCTACCGGGCCGCCGATGTCGATTTTGTAACCACTGGGCAGCTTGGCGATCAGCGGTTGCAGGTCTTTGTACACGGCCATTTCCACATCGGGCGGTTGCACGCCGTCGATGATGTCGGCGCGCACTTCCACGGTGGTGGCGCGGTCACGGCGCTTGAGGATCGGTTCTTCCATCACCGCCTTGAAATGTCCGACCTGGGCCAGCGGCACCGACGTACCGGCGCTGTTGGTCAGCGTCATGTTATTGAGGTTGGCAAGGTCTTCGCGTTGGCTGCCCTGGGCGCGGGCCACCACTGAGACGGTGCGGTTGCCTTCGCGGACTTCGGTGATCGGGTTGCCGCTGAGCAGAGCGTTCAACTGGGACTTGACCTCGTCGGGGGTAAAACCCAGCAAGCGCAGGCGGTCCTGGTCCAGCACCAGGCGATAAGCGCTGGCACGCTCGCCCCATTCGAGGAAGGTGTCTCTGGTCAGCTTGTTGCCGGCCACGACCTGGCGCACGTCTTCAGACAGCTCGCGCAGCACATTCAGGTCTGGCCCGGAGACGCGAAACACCACCGGGAACGGCACCGGCGGGCCGAAGACGAGCTGTGTGACCCGCACCCGCGCCGATGGAAATTCGCCTGCCGCAATGCGCTCGCGCATACGCAGTTTCAGCGCATCGCGGGCGTGGGAGTCGGGGGTTTGCACGATCAGCTTGGCGAACGCCGGGTCGGGCATTTCAGGGTTCAACGACAGGAAAAACCGCGGTGCACCGCCGCCCACATACGTGTCCACCATGCTGGTCTGCGGCTCTTGCAACAGGGCTTTCTCCACCTGCGCTGCCACCGCTTCGGTGCTTTTAAATGCGCTGCCGGGTGGCATATACACTTCAAGAATCAGCTCCGAGCGGTCGGAGTCGGGGAAGAACTGTTTCTTCACCACCGCCATACCCAGGCCGCACAGCACGAACGCGGCCACCACCAGCCCGGTTACCAGCCAGCGCCCGCGCACGCAGGCCTCCACCAGGCTGCGCAGTTTCTGGTAGTAGCGCCCGGCATAAATCGCATCATGCCCGCCGGGGACTGGCTTGATGTGCGGCAACAACTTCACGCCCAGGTAAGGCGTAAACACCACGGCCACCAGCCAGGACGAAATCAGCGCGAAACCTACGATCCAGAAAATATTCCCGGCGTATTCGCCCGCCCCGGAGCGCGCAAACCCTACCGGGAGAAAACCGATGATGGTGACCAGGGTCCCGGTCAGCATCGGCGCCGCCGTGGAACTCCAGGCGTAGGTGGCCGCGTGGATCCGATCAAAGCCTTCTTCGAGTTTGACCACCATCATCTCGATGGCAATGATCGCGTCGTCCACCAACAAACCCAGGGAAATGATCAGTGCGCCGAGGGTCACACGGTCGAATTCACGGCCGGTGACCAGCATGATCACGAACACGATCGAGAGCGTCAGCGGCACGGCTGCCGCCACTACCAGCCCCACGCGAAAGCCCAGGGCCAGCAGGCTGATCAGCATCACCACGGCCAGGGCGACGAAGAATTTGAGCATGAACTCGTTGACCGCCAGGCTGATGTTTTTCGCCTGGTCGGAGACTTTGGCGAAGTTCACGCCCAAGGGCAGGTCGGCCTGGATCCTGGCTTCCTGGGCCAGCAGGCTCTTGTCCAGTTCCAGGCCGTTCCAGTGTTTTTCCATGATCACGCCCAGCATCAGCGCGGGGTCGCCCTGGTGACGGATGCGGTAGCTGGGCGGGTCTTCATATCCGCGGCTCACGGTGGCGACATCAGCGATGCGCAGCACGCGGCCATTGACTTGCAGCGGCACGTTTTCGATCAGCGCGAGGCTGTCGAAGGCGCCGTCGATGCGGATGTAGGCACGGGCGCCGGCGGTTTCGACGAAGCCTGCGGGCGCCACGGCGTTTTGCGCGGCGAGGGCGGCGAAGATTTGCTCGGGCTTGATGCCCAGAGTTGCCAGGCGCTCATAGGAAAACTCCACAAACACGCGCTGGGCCTGTTCACCAAGGATATTGACCTTTTTTACCCCCGGCAGGTTGAGCAAGCCCTGGCGCAGTTCCTCGGCCATTTGTACTTGCTGGCGGTGGGGCAGGTGTTCTGCCTCCAGGGCATACAAGGCGAAATACACATCGGAATATTCATCGTTGAAAAACGGCCCGATCACGCCCTTGGGCAGTTGCGCGGCTTCGTCGCTGAGCTTTTTGCGTGTCTGGTAGAACAGCGCCTGGATCTCGCTCGGGCGTGTGGATTCGAGGAAGGTCATGCGCATCGACACGAAACCCGGCTGGGCGATGGTCTCGACGCGGTCGTAGTAGTCCAGTTCCTGCAGGCGTTTTTCCAGGCGGTCGGCCACTTGCTCCTGCATCTCCTGGGCGGTGGCGCCGGGCCAGGCGGCGGTGATGGTCATGACCTTGACGGTGAACGAGGGGTCTTCGGCGCGGCCCAGCTTGCCGAACGCGAAGACCCCGGCGACGAGGATCGCAATCAGCAAAAACAGGGTGACAGCGCGGTGTTTGACGGCCAGTTCGGAGAGGTTGATCCCGCGCATACTCATTGATCCTGCTTACGGTTGAGGGCCAGCGCTTGGGAGGGCAGCAAGCGCACCGTATCGCCGCTGTGCAACAGGTGAGCGCCGAGGGCGACGATGGTTTGGCCGGGTGTTACGCCGCTGTCGAGCAAGGCGTCCTCCTGGCCGAGGCTGGCGACCTTCACCGGGGCGAAGCTGAGTTTGAAATCGTCGCCAATCACCCATACGCCCGTGCCTTGCCCTGCATCCTGCAAGGCGCCAATGGGTACGCGGGTTTGCAGGGGCTGGCCGTTGCCTTGCAAGCGCACGGTGATGGTGGAACCGAGGGCGAAACGTTCGACCGCACCCTGCAGCACATAACGTGCGCGGTAGGTGCGGGTCACGGGGTCGGCGCTGGCGGACAGTTCGCGCAGAGTGGCGGTCACGGCCTGGTCCGCTGCGCCAAAGGGAAGCGCCAGGGCTTTTTGCGTAGCCAGGTCACGCTGGTTCTCCGGCAGATTGACGATGGCTTCGCGGGCGCCGTCATGGGCCAGGCGCGCCACGATTTGCCCTTCGGCTACCACCTGGCCGCGATCGGCCAGCACGTCGGTGATGATGCCGTCGCCATCGGCCTTGAGTACTGAATAAGTGCGACGGTTTTCGATCTGGCTGGCATCCGATTGCGCCGCGGCCAGTTCGGCCTGGGCGACGCGCAGGTTAGTGGCCGACTGATCGAAGATCTGCCGCGACACCGCGCCGGTACTGGCCAGGCGCTGGTAACGGTTTTCGTCATCGCGGCGCTGGCGCAGTTGGGCCTGGGCGGCGTTGACGCGGTTTTTTGCCGAGCGCAGCGCCAGTTCGAAGTCGCCAATGTCCAGCACCAACAGGGTGTCGCCACGGGAGACGTGCTGGCCGGGGTCGACCTTGCGTTCGATCACCTTGCCGCTGACCCGAAAGCCCAGGTCGCTTACCGTGCGCGCGGCCACTACACCGGTATAGGCGCTTTGCTGGGTGCCGGCTGCTTCGACCTTGGCGGCGAGTACCGGGCGCGGCACTGGCACCTGGGCGGTATCGGCCTTGCTGTTGCAGCCATTGAGGAACATCAACAGGGCCAGGGGCATGAGAAAACGCAGGGGGAGAGGGGGCATGGCGAACTCCGGAAACCATTGTGCGAAAAATTACGGTCGTAATTTTGTGCTTATATTATGGTCGAAATATAAATTAATCCAGCCCCCGATAATCCCAGTCAGCTATGCGCAGATCTCCTGTGGGCTTGTTCGCGAAAGCGCAGTGCCAGTCACTGATGAGTCAACCGAACCACCACTATCGCAGCATAGGTATCTACACAACTTTGTAGCTGCCGCACGCCCCGTAACCACGATGCGAAGCGAGCCGCTCTTGATCTTGATCTTGATCTGCTCTTGATCTCAGGCGCCCCGTTAAACCACGCTGGCCGGAATTCGACAGGGATTTGGGGGGTAAACCGGCAGGGATGCCGGTTTAGCCGCCCCGCGCCATGGATGGCGCGTGGCGGCGGCCCCCCAAATCCATGGCGGATTACGGGCACACCGAGCCCAGGAGCCGCCGTAAGGGCGGAACCCTAAGTGGCCGTTACCGCAGGAATGGATATGCACCCGGTATAACTGCGTCGCCTGTCAGGCCGCCTTCGCGAGCAAGTCGAATCGTCGCACCGCCCCTCCCACAGTTGGATCGCGGGGTGTCAGGTAGGTAGGTGTCGGCTGGCAAGCCACCATCGCAGGCAAGCCCGCCTACAGGCTAAAGAATTGTTCTATATGTAGAACGATCAGGGCCAGTTTTGCCCTCTAGTGCTCAGAGGTGAGGCGAATTAAGCTGTACTCACTTTGGAGGTACATCATGAAAAAGCTAATTGGTATCTACACCAGCCCCCGCGCCCACTGGGTCGGCGATGGTTTCCCGGTACGCACGCTGTTTTCCTACGACACCATGGGCAAGCACATCAGCCCATTCCTGTTGCTGGATCACGCAGGCCCGGCTGAATTCACCCCGACTGAACAGCGTCGCGGCGTCGGCCAACACCCGCATCGCGGTTTTGAAACCGTGACCATCGTCTACGACGGCGAAGTCGAGCACCGCGATTCCACCGGTGCCGGCGGCAAAATCGGCCCGGGCGATGTGCAATGGATGACTGCAGCCAAGGGCATTCTCCACGAGGAATTTCACTCCCAAGCTTTCGCTCGTAGCGGCGGGGCGCTGGAAATGGTGCAACTGTGGGTCAACCTGCCGGCCAAGGACAAAATGGCGGATGCCGGTTACCAGACCATCGTGGATGGCGATATCCCGGTGCTGCCATTGGCTAACGACGCGGGGCAATTGCGCCTGATCGCCGGTGAGTTCGCCGGTACTCAGGGCCCGGCCCGCACCTTTACGCCGATTGACGTGTGGGACTTGCGTCTCAACGCCGGTAAGGCGGTCACGCTGGACCTGCACGCCGGGCGCAACACGGCCTTGGTGATCCTCAGCGGCACTGTGCTGGTCAACGGCAAAGAAGTCGCGCGCCAAGGGCAACTGGCGTTGTTCGAGCGTGACGGTGATCAGATCACCCTGGAGTCCAATGACGACGCCAAGGTGCTGCTGCTCAGCGGTGAACCCATCGACGAGCCCATCGTCGGCCACGGTCCGTTCGTGATGAACACCGAGCAGGAGATTCACCAGGCGTTCGCCGACTTCCAGTCGGGCAAGTTCGGGCAGATGCACACCTGACGGTTCACCGCAAAAAACCTGTAGGAGCGAGCTTGCTCGCGAAGAACTTCAACATACTGCGTTCAATCAGACAGAACGCGTTATCGTTGTGGTTTTTCGCGAGCAAGCTCGCTCCTACATTTTGTTCCCAGGGTTCTTATTTCATGCGATCTTCTCGGCATTCGCCCTGGAGTCGCCTGGATGCCCTCATTTATCGCTGATCACCCGATGTTGTGCGCCGTGGCGTTGATCCTTATCGACATTGCCGTGTGGCGCCTTATTTCCCCCAGCCTGGCCAATTGGAAACTGGCGGCGCGGCTGGTGATCTTTGCGGTATTCAGTGCCGTGTTGTTCAACGACGGCATGAACCCCATGCAAGCGGCGCCCTATGCCGACGACACCACCTTGCACCTCGCCGCCACGGCGTTGCAGATCGGCTGGTGGCTGTTCGCGGCGCGCACCCTTACGGTGTTGCTCGGCGCGGTGATGATGCAGCGGGTCGGCCATACCGGGCGTTTATTGCAGGACCTGCTGGGCGCGGTGATTTTCCTGATCGCGATCATCGCCGCCATGGCCTATGTGCTCGACCTGCCGGTCAAAGGCGTACTGGCCACCTCCGGCGCCGTGGCGATCATCGTCGGCCTGGCGCTGCAAAGCACCTTGAGCGATGTGTTTTCCGGGATCGTCCTCAATACCACCAAGCCTTACCAGATCGATGACTGGATCTCAATCGACGGTACTGAAGGCCGCGTCACCGACATCGACTGGCGCGCCACGCGCCTGCAAACGTCCCAGGGCAGCCTGGCGGTGATCCCCAATTCCCTGGCGGCCAAAGCCAAGATCATCAACTTTTCGCGCCCGGCAGACATGTTCGGCCTGGCGGTCAGCCTGCAAGTCAGCCCCCATGCGCGCCCGCAAACCGTGATCGAGGCCCTGGAGCGTGCCATGCAGGGCTGCCGGCCGCTGCTGGCCAAGCCCGCCCCAAGCGTGGCGTTCAAGGCCTCCACCAGCGGCGGCGTGGAATATGAAATCAGTGGGTTTGTGCCGGCCATGGGCCTCAAGCGTGAAACACGCAACCAGCTTTACGACCTGGCCTATCGGCATTTGCAGGCGGCAGGTGTGGGGCTGTTGTCCTCCACCGAAGGCAGCACGCCGCCATCCGTGTCCGGCGCCCGCGCTCTGCTTGAGCGCTCATCGATCTTCTCGACCTTGCGTCAGGAAGAAAAAGACACCTTCAGCCAGAACATGACCCTGCACACCTACCGCGCCGGTGAGATGATCCTGGCGGCGGGAGAGGTCAGCGATCACCTGTTCATCATCGAGTCTGGCGTGGTCTCGGTGCTGTTGATCAAGGACGGGCACAAGTTCGAGGCCGGGCGCATGGGGCCGGGGGAGGTGATCGGTGAGTCCGGCATCCTTTCCGACCA
Source organism: Pseudomonas sp. W2Aug9 (assembly GCF_023127755.1). NCBI lineage: Bacteria > Pseudomonadati > Pseudomonadota > Gammaproteobacteria > Pseudomonadales > Pseudomonadaceae > Pseudomonas > Pseudomonas sp. W2Aug9. The sequence goes on from NZ_SPKL01000036.1 coordinate 10,971, forward strand.
GGCGGCACTGGCGGATTTTTCGGCCAAGACCTACTGCACGCTGTACCGCATCGAAAATGAATACCTCAAGCCGTGCCTGGACGCTCGGCATGATATCGGCGAAGCCATGAAAGCGCTGCTGGATTTCCGTCGCCATGCCGCCCAGGCCCTGACCGAAGACGTACCCGTGGTGCCGGTCAAGAAGGGCTTCATCCAGTGGCTGAGGAAGCGTGGCCTGTAGATTGGTCACCTGTTCTTCGCCCGGATTGGCTATTTCTCCAGAACGCTGCGCTGATTACTCTGCGCACCTGTCCCAACGTTCTGGAGTCTCATCATGCAAACCCGTACCGATTTCTACACCGCTTCCCCAGACGCGATGAAAGCCATGCTCGCCCTGGAAGCAGCGGTGGGCAAACTCTCCATCGAATTGCCACTGCTGGAACTGGTGCGCCTGCGCGTCTCGCAAATCAACGGCTGCGCGTTCTGCCTCGACATGCACACCGCCGATGCGCGCAAAGGCGGCGAGACCGAGCGGCGTCTGTACACCCTGTCGGCCTGGCGCGAAACGCCATTTTTCACCCCACGTGAACGCGCCGCCCTGGCCTGGGCCGAAAGCCTGACCCTGCTCAGTCACACCCACGCCCCGGATGAAGACTTCAACGCCCTGGCCGCCGAATTCAGCCCACAGGAGCAAGTCGACCTGAGCGTGGCCATCGCCACCATCAACAGCTGGAATCGCCTGGCGGTGGGGTTTCGCAAGATGCCCAAGTAAGGCATCAGTTGGCTTTGAAATAACCACGCGGGGTGCTGCCGGTCATGCCTTTGAAAAAGGCGATCAACGCACTGTCGCTGGCAAAGCCCAGTTCAAAGGCGCAGTAGCCCAGGCTGCGCCCGGTGGCGAGCAGTTCGATCACCCGCATCAGTCGCCACTGTTGGCGCCACTGCTGATACCCCAGGCCGGTTTCCTTGAGGAAAATCCGGCCAATGGTCTTGGTGCTGGCGCCAATGTGCTGCTCCAGTTCCTGCAATGTCGGTGGCAAGCGGTCGAGTTGGGCCAGCAAGGGTGCCAGGCGCTTGTCTTGCGGCAATGGCAGGAGCAGGGGCTGCTCGACCGCGTGGCGGATTTCGTCCAGGCACAGCCCAAGCAAGTGGGCATAGCGGCCGGTGTGCCAATCGGTCTCGAAGGGTGCCATAGCCATCGGTTCCAGTACGGCCCGCAGCAAGGTACTCACTTGGATCACGCGCACCTGCGCGGGTAACTGCCCGGCCAGGGCCGCGCTCACGTACACCGACCGGTAATCGACCGCGTGCTGCATTACCGCGCGATGGGGCAGGCCGCAGGGTATCCAGGCAGCGCGGGTGGGCGGCAGCAGGCACAGTTGAGTGTCCAGTGTGATGCGCGTGCAACCTTGCTGGGTGAACAGCAACTGCCCGCGCTGGTGGCGATGCATGCCGGAGTCGTGATTGCCCAGCACCGCAGCGATGCCGATCACGGGAGCGGCAAACGCGTCGGGATTGAAAGACGCAGTCGCTTCGAGCCAAGCCATGGTTTGTCCGATTTCATGGATAAAATGTCGAAGTCTGGATAATACCCCAGTTGGCGCGGCCTAGAATTCGTCCATTGTTTTTATGGATGGACCTGGTGATGAAGTCTGGAAATTTGCTGATGCTGACGATGGCCTTGCTGATGTTCCCGCAATTGGCCCAGACCCTGTACAGCCCGGCCCTGGGGGATATCGGCCGGGTGTTCGCGGTCGAGCCTGAGCGGGCGGGGCAGACACTGTCGGTGTACTTCCTGGCCTTCGCTTTTGGTGTAGTGGTATGGGGGCGCTTGAGCGATCGTTGGGGGCGGCGGCCCGTGATGCTGATCGGGCTTGGGGTTTATGCAGGCGCCTCGGCGCTGGCCTTGAATGTGACCACATTCAGCGGTTTGTTGCTGGCCCAGGCGTGTGCTGCTTTCGGTGCGGCGGTGGGGTCGGTGGTCACGCAGACCGTGTTGCGTGACCGGTTCCACGGCGCTGGACTGGCCCAGGTGTTTTCGCTGATGGGCATTGCGCTGGCGGCCAGCCCCGCCATCGGGTTATTCAGCGGTGCAAGCCTGGTGGAGTGCTTCGGCTATCGTGGCGTGCTTGGCACATTGCTGCTGCTCGCACTGGGGTTGTGGGCCTGGTGCCTGTGGGCCCTGCCGGAAACACGCCCGGCATCGTTGCCCACGGCCGCCCTTGGCCAGACACTCGGATTGATGCTCAAGGATGCCGGAATCTGGCGCTCGGTCGGATTGGTGGCAGCCTTCAATATTGCGCTGTTCAGCTATTACAGCGTGGGGCCGTTTATCTTCGCGCACCTGGGGCGCTCCACTGCCGAGTTCGGCTACAGCGGCGTGCTGCTGGCGTTGGGGTCCGGCCTGGGGGCGTGGCTGAACAAAACCTTGCTCAAGCGTGGTATGGACAGCGATCAATTGGTGTTTGTCGCTGCTGCAGTGGCGGTGGTGGGGAGCCTGCTGGTACTGGCCCTGCAACACAGCTGGTTATTGGTATGGCCGATGTTGCTGGTGGTGCTGGCATTCGGCATGGCGATACCCAATGTGCTCGGCGGCGCGTTAGTCGACTACCGCGATCGCCTCGGCACTGCCGCCGCCTTGTTTGGCTTGCTGTATTACCTGGTGATTGGTGGCGGGCTGACCCTGGTGGCATGGACCCAGGACCTTGGCTGGAGCCTGTTGGTATGCAGCTTGGCGGCGTTGTGGCTGGCAACGCCGCGGGTCTTCAGAAGTTGACCGATGCACTCAAGCGCGCCGTCAGCGGTGCACCCTGGAACAGGTAGTCATCGCCCATGTATTCGCCTGCGTCGCGCCAGTAACGCTTGTCGAACAGGTTGTCGACGCTCAGGCGAAACACCGTCTCGTACCCATCGACCTTGGTGGTGTAACGGCTGCCGACATTGACCACCGCGTAATCACCCACCTGTACATTACCGGTGCGATTGGCGTATTTCTTGGCGCTGTATTGCACGCCGCCCAGTACCGCCAGGCCATTGACCCACGGCAAGGCATAGTCGGCGTACAGGCTGGCGCGCAGCTTGGGCACGTTGATCGCCTGGTGGCCTTCATAGTCCGGCGTGCCGCTGCCGCTGACCCGCGCTCGAATCGCTGCCACGCTGGTTGCGATTTGTAGGCGGTCGGTGGCCCAGCCGTTGGCGGACAATTCCAGGCCGGTGTTCTTCTGCTGGCCTTGCTGCAGGTAGGTGAAACCGTCACCTTCGGGCTTGGCGTATTGGTAAGCCTGGCGCGTCTGGAACACGGCAGCGGCAAAGCTGATGCGGCGCCAGTCGTATTTAACCCCGGCTTCGATTTGGCGCGAGACGGTGGGGGCGAGGGTTTCATCCTGGTTTTTTGCGAACCACGGCGCCGTGCCGCCCAGTGACAGGCCCTTGCTGTAGCTGGTGTACAGCGAAACGTTGTCCACTGGTTTGTAGATCAGCGAGGCCTGGGGCAGGAACACGTATTGTTGGGTATGGCGTGTCTGGTTGCCGGTGACGCCGTCAAAGGCTTTTTCATCCAGGCGTACTTCACGGCCACCGAGGATGGTTTGCCATTGTTCGTTGAAGCGGATGCGGTCGGTGACGAACAGGCCGTACTGGCGGCTGTCGAGGTTGCGGTGGCTGTCGTTCAGCGGTTTGTCGGTAGGGGGAAAACTCGGAACTCGTTCGTCGATATTGGCGGTGCCGATAAATTCGTTGACCGACTTGCGTTTGTCGATCACCCGGCGAAAGGCGCTAGTACCAAACGTCAGTTCGTGGCCTATGTTGCCGGTGTCGAACAGGCCGGTCATGGCCGCCTGGATTTCGTCGTCGCGGCGAGTGTCGTCAGGGCTGCGGTAATCGTAGACGTCGTAATTGCCTTCGGGGCTGAAGTAGTTCGGTACGCTTGTTGAACTGCAACTGGCCGACCCGTAGCAGCCCCACGCAAACGAGCTGTAATCGTCAATCACCACCTTGCTGCGCGCCGCACTGACACTGCCTTTCCATTGATCGCTGAAACGGTACTCGAACTTGCCGTTGAGGTTCAGCGAATCAATCCCCACCTGCTTGCCGCCGGTCTGGTGCCCCAGCAGCTTTTTCGGCGAGGCGTCATGGGGCACTTCCGTACCCCCCAACAGTTGATACCCCGGTACCGAACGTTGTTGCTTGTTCTGGTACTCGGCATCCAGTTGCAGCACGGCGTCGGGGCTGATGTTCCAGTCAAAGGCCAGGGACAGGAAATCGCGCTGGCCATTGGCGTGTTCCACATAGGAATTGAGGTCTTCATGGGCGACGTTGGCACGCAGGCCGAACTGCTGCTCGCTGCCAAACCAGCCGCCGACATCGGTGGCGATATAACCGCTGCCGCGATCATCGGTAGACACCGTTACCGAGCGCACATCCTCCGGCCGCTTGGTCACGTAGTTGATCACGCCACTGGGCTCGGAAATGCCGCTCTGCAAACCGGCCAGGCCCTTGAGCACTTCCACCTGCTGCTTGTTTTCCAGGGCGACGTTCTGCTCGCCTGTGATGGTGCGCCCGTTGATCTTGTAGCTGCTGGCCGCATTCAGCGAGAAGCCGCGCACCACGAAGTTTTCGTAATAGCCGATGGGCGCGTAACTGTCGCCCACCGAGGCATCGTTGCGCAGCACTTCACTGAGCAAGCGTGCCTGCTGGTCCTTGATCAAGGCTGCGTTGATCACCGTGATCGAGGCCGGAGTGTCGAGCAATGGTGCTTCGTCAAAACCGCCCACCGAAGCGGTTTCATTGCGGTAACCGGACTCATCCAGGCCCTGGACCTTCACCTCCGGCAATTGGATCTCGGCGGCCAGGCTGCTGCCGATGCCGCCACTGAGCAGCAGACCGAGGGCAAAACGTGAAGTGACGACGGGTCGAAAACGCAGAACCATGGGCAGGGCCTTAAACGCAGGGCGGGGGGGGCGCATAAGCTAGGCATAACGGCGGGATTTTACAAGTTATGCAGCAGGGCTCTGCCACACCACGTATCAAATGTGAGAGCTGGTTTGCTGCGATAGCCATAGGTATCTACACAACTTGATAGCAACCGACGGTAACCACGATGCGAAGCGAGGAGCTCTTGATCTTGATCTGCTTTTGATCTCAGGCGCCCCGTCAAACCACGCTGGCCGGAATTCGACAGGGATTTGGGGGGTAAACCGGCAGGGATGCCGGTTTAGCCGCCCCGCGCCATGGATGGCGCGTGGCGGCGGCCCCCCAAATCCATGGCGGATTACGGGCACACCGAGCCTAAGCGAGGTGCCGAGTGGTGGGGCAAGAGCGCTTTGGTTACTTTCGCGCTTTTCGAAAGTGACCCGCTGTAAAAGCGGAACCAATATCAGCCGTTACCGCAGCAATGGATATGTACTCGGTCTAGCTGTGTCGGCTGTCAGGCCGTCACGGGAGCAAGCTCCCTCGCCACAGGTCCAGCGTCGCCCCAAAGTTGTGTAGATACCTAAGCTGCAATAGCGGGGGTTCAGGCAGTCAATCAGCGACTGACAGGTTGCTATCGCAGGCAAGCCAGCTCCCACAGGGGATAGCGTTTCAACCAAAGCGCCTCAGGGTTTCGCTGGGAAGCTCTTTGAACAGCTGTCGATAGCTGTTGGAAAACCGCCCCAAATGCCAGAACGACCAATTCATCGCCACCTCGGCCACGGTGGTATCCGCGCCACTCAATAGCTCCCGCCGCGCCCCATTCAACCGACGCAACCGCAACCACTGCGCCGGACTCATCCCGGTGTAGGTCTTGAACCCTTGTTGCAATTGGCGTAACGGCACACCCGCAATCTGCGCCAGCTCCAACAGGTTGGCAGTTTCATCCGGTGCATCCGCCGCCCATTCACCGATACGCGCCATCAACCGGCGTTCTTCATTGCGTTTTTGCAAGGAACTGCCGTCCAGGCACACGCAGGCGTTGTCGAGGATAAACAGGCAATCGTCGAGCAACTGCTGGGTCAGGGCATCACGGCTGATGGGGTCGGTCAGTGCCGACAGGCGCGTAAGGGTACCGCTGAGCCAGCGAGTGAACAGCGCGTTTTGCTGACAGGCCAGTGGCGCCATGAACAACCCTTCCAGTCTGGTCATGTCCAGCCCATGGCGCTGCACGAACTGCGGGCCGAACACCACCGCCACTTCGCGGTAGTTCTGCGGGGTGATCCAGGTATTGCGGCTTTCGCCGTTAAGCAGGTACAGCGCGTTGTCGCTGCCATCGAAGCAGAACGACAGCGAGCCTGGCGGCGCGTTGAAGTGCTGTTCCACGCGGGTGTTCATACATTCTTCGTACACCTGCACGCCTTGCAGGTCGAGGTAGCGCACGCGCCCGGCGAAATGCCCGGGGGACATTTGCTGGTAATGCTGCACCCAACCGGGTGTCGCACTGCATTGGGCGGTCACATCGCCGGTAGCGAAGGCCTGTACGCGCAAAGCGGTTGCCTGTGTCATGGGGGATCCGTGCGCACTCTATTGGTGCGTTGTACTGCGTGCAAAGTGGATAGATGCCGTTTCAAGGCCGGCCCAAGATAGACCTCAATGCGTCGACAGTACAAGCCGGCGCCGCATCCCACCCAAGACGAGGTCCTTATGAACGCCCCCTTCGATCAGCTCTCCACCTGGCTGAAAGAACACAAGATTACCGAAGTCGAATGCGTGATCAGTGACTTGACTGGCATTGCGCGCGGCAAAATTGCACCCACCAACAAGTTCCTGCATGAGCGAGGCATGCGCCTGCCGGAAAGTGTGCTGCTGCAAACGGTAACCGGGGACTTTGTCGACGACGACATCTACTACGACCTGCTGGACCCGGCTGATATCGACATGATCTGCCGTCCGGTGGCCAACGCCACCTACGTGGTGCCCTGGGCCATCGAGCCCACCGCCATCGTGATCCACGACACCTTCGACAAACAGGGCAACCCGATTGAACTGTCGCCGCGCAATGTGCTGAAAAAAGTCCTGCAGCTGTACACCGACCAGGGCTGGCAGCCGATTGTCGCGCCGGAAATGGAGTTCTACCTGACCCAGCGCTGCGAAGACCCGGACCTGCCGTTGAAAACCCCCATCGGTCGTTCGGGGCGTGCCGAAACCGGGCGCCAGTCATTTTCCATCGATGCCGCCAACGAATTCGACCCGCTGTTCGAAGACGTCTACGACTGGTGCGAAGCCCAGGGCCTGGACCTCGACACACTGATCCACGAAGACGGCCCGGCGCAGATGGAGATCAACTTCCGTCACGGCGACGCCCTGGACCTGGCCGATCAGATCACTGTGTTCAAGCGCACCCTGCGCGAGGCCGCGCTCAAGCACAACGTGGCCGCCACGTTCATGGCCAAGCCGGTGGCCGACGAACCCGGCAGCGCCATGCACCTGCACCAGAGCGTGGTGGAAATTGCCACCGGAAAACCGGTGTTCGTCGATGCCGACGGCAACATGAGCCCGTTATTCCTGCATCACATCGGCGGCCTGCAGAAGTACATCCCCAAGCTGCTGCCGATGTTTGCACCCAACGTGAACTCGTTCAGGCGCTTTTTGCCGGACACCTCGGCGCCGGTCAACGTCGAATGGGGTGAAGAAAACCGCACCGTCGGCCTGCGCGTGCCGACTTCCAGCCCCGAGGCGATGCGCGTGGAAAACCGCTTGCCGGGTGCCGATGCCAATCCCTACCTGGCGATCGCCGCCAGCTTGTTGTGTGGCTACCTGGGCATGATCGAGCAGATCGAGCCCAGTGCGCCGGTGGAAGGCCGTGCCTATGAGCGCCGCAACCTGCGCCTGCCGTTCACCCTCGAGGATGCCCTGGCACGCATGGAAGACTGCGACACGGTCAAGCAATACCTGGGCGAAAAATTCGTGCGCGGCTACGTCGCTGTCAAGCGCGCCGAGCATGAGAATTTCAAGCGGGTGATCAGTTCCTGGGAACGTGAGTTCCTGCTGTTGAGCGTCTAAAACAACGATAAAAGGGGTGACGATATGCGTCTTGTGAACAAGTTTCTGCCGTTGGCACTTGCACTTGTACTGCCAGCGGCATTCAGTGCCAGCGCCCAGGCAGCGTCGACGGTGAGCGTCTACAACTGGACCGACTACATTGGTGAAACCACCTTGGCGGATTTCCAGGCCAACACCGGGATCAAGGTGGTCTACGACGTGTTCGACTCCAACGAAACCCTGGAAGGCAAGTTGCTCGCCGGGCGCACCGGCTATGACGTGGTGGTGCCCTCCAACCACTTCCTGGCGCGGCAAGTGAAGGCTGGCGCGTTCCTCACGCTGGACCGTGCGCAACTGCCAAACTTCAAGAACCTCGATCCCCGGTTGCTCAAGCTGCTGGAGCAGAACGACCCGGGTAACGCGCACTCGGTGCCGTACCTGTGGGGCACCAATGGCATCGGTTACAACGTCGACAAGGTCAAGCAGGTGCTGGGTATCGAGCGCATTGATTCATGGGCGGTGCTGTTCGAGCCGGACAACCTCAAGAAGCTCCATGAATGCGGTGTGGCCTTCCTTGATTCGCCGGATGAGCTGTTTCCGGCGATCCTCAACTACATGGGCAAGGACCCACGCAGCGAGAACGCCGAGGACTACAAGCAGGCCGAAGCCAAGCTGCTGACGCTGCGGCCGTACATCACTTATTTCCATTCCTCCAAGTACATCTCGGACCTGGCCAACGGCAATATCTGCGTGGCCTTCGGTTATTCCGGCGATGTGTTCCAGGCCGCCAACCGCGCCAAGGAAGCCAAAAACGGGGTGAACATTGCGTACTCGATTCCCAGGGAAGGCTCCAACCTGTGGTTCGACCTGCTGGCAATTCCTGCCGACGCCACCAACCCCAAAGAGGCCCACGCGTTCATCAACTACCTGCTCGAACCCGAAGTGATCGCCAAGGTCAGCGCCTCGGTGGGCTACGCCAACGCCAACCCGGCGGCCAAGCCGTTCATGGCCCCGGAACTGGTCAACAATCCTGAGGTTTACCCGCCCCAGGAAGTCCTCGACAAACTCTACATTTCCACCACGCCCACGCCGGCGACCATGCGCGTGATGACCCGCGCCTGGAGCAAAGTGAAGTCCAACCGATGATTCAGTCCAACGAACATGCGCAGTCCTATTACCGCGCGACAGCCAACACCATGCCGCAGCGCCCTGCACTCGACGCTGATCTGAGCGTCGATGTGTGTGTGATCGGCGGCGGGTTCACCGGGGTCAACACGGCCATCGAACTGGCCCAGCGCGGGCTCTCGGTGATTGTGCTGGAGGCCCGCCGCATTGGCTGGGGTGCCAGCGGGCGCAACGGTGGGCAGTTGATTCGGGGTATCGGTCATGATGTCTCGGGGTTTGCCAAATACGTGGGTGAGGAGGGCGTGCGCTATCTGGCGCGAGCCGGTATCGACTCGGTGGCGTTGGTGGGCGAGCGCATCGGCGAGCATGGTATCGATTGCGACTTGCGCTGGGGTTTTTGTGAACTGGCCAACACCCCGGCGCAATTCGCCGCGTTCAAGAATGAACAGGCGCAGTTGGCGGCCATGGGCTATGCCCCTGAAACCCGGTTGGTGGGCGCGCAGGACATGGCCCAGGTGGTGGGCTCGACAGTGTACGCCGGAGGCCTGGTCGACATGGGCTCCGGGCATCTGCACCCGCTCAACCTGGTGCTTGGCGAGGCGCAGGTGGCCGAGGCCCTCGGGGTGCGGATCTTTGAACAGACCGAGGTGCTGGAGCTGATCCATGGCAACACTGTGCAGGTGCGTTGCGCCGGCGGCAGTGTGCGCGCCGCCCATCTGGTGCTGGCGTGCAATGCGCACCTGGAGAACCTGGAGCCGCGCCTGGGCGGCAAGGTGCTGCCGGCGGGCAGCTACATCATCGCCACCGAGCCATTGCCGGAAACGGTGGCCGAGCAATTGATTCCGCAGAATCTGGCGCTGTGCGACCAGAAAGTCGGGCTGGATTACTACCGGCTGTCCGCCGACCGGCGCCTGCTGTTTGGCGGTGCCTGCCATTACTCGGGGCGCGACCCCCAGGACATCGCCGCTTACATGCGCCCGAAAATGCTCAAGGTGTTCCCGCAACTGGCCGACACCGCCATCGAGTTCCAGTGGGGCGGCAAGATCGGCATCACCGCCAACCGCTTTCCCCAGGTCGGGCGGCTCAAGCAGTACCCCAATGTGTTCTATGCCCAGGGCTATTCCGGCCATGGCCTCAACGTGACCCACTGGTGCGCACGGCTGCTGGCCGAAGCGATTCACGCGCGTGCAAGTCGCGGCCTGGATATTTTCAGCCAGGTGCCGCACATGACCTTCCCGGGCGGCAAGGCGCTGCGCTCGCCGCTGTTGGCGTTGGGTATGTTGTGGTATCGGTTGCGGGAGGTGCTTTGATCACACAAAGGGCGCAGGCAATCGCTGTACTGGGCGCCTTATTCACTAACCTCAGTTTCAGTCAGCACCTTGCGAAACGTCTCCACCAGCGGTCGCAAATTAACGCGGTGCCAGGCCGCCCACAGCGGTGTGGTGTAGGTCAGCCACGGCAACTCTCGCAACACCACGCCGGGCGGGGCATTGCGGCTCAGGCCCTTCTGCACCATCGCTACCCCGAGCCCTGACGCCACCAGGCCCAGTGCGGTAAAGGGTTCGCTGGCTTCCATGGGAATCTGTGGGGTGAAACCGGCACGGATGCAGGCAGCGACGAAATCATCGGCCGGGTGGGCGCCGGTTTTGCGCTGCACGCCGATCCATTGTTGGTCCGCCAGGTGTTCGGGCAGCAGTTCGCGTTGCCGGGCCAGCGGATGCTGTTCGGGCAGGGCCAGCAGCATCGGGTCGTCGAGCACCTGCAAGGCGCTCAGGTCTGGATCGTCGTCGGCGGGGGGCTCGCTTACCAGGGCGATGTCCAGACTGCGTTGGCGCAGGCCCTCCAACTGTTCGAGGGAGGGCAGGTTATACAGCTTGATATGCACGGTGGGGCGATCGTCGCGCAGTATGCGCAAGGCATTGGGCAGAACACCGGCGTGCATGGCATTTTCGATATAGCCGATGCACAGGCCGCCTTCTTCCCCACGGCCCAGGCGCTTGCCCAGCGATTCCAGACGGTTGGCATGGGTCAGCAGCGCCTTGGTTTCAGCCAGGAAGGTCTGGCCGTCGCGGGTCAGACGGATGCGCTGCTGGCTGCGCTCGAACAGGGTCAGGCCCAGGCGTTCTTCCAACTGGGCGATCTGCCGGCTCAGGGGCGATTGGGAGATGTGCAAGCGCTCGGCGGCGCGGCCGACGTGTTCCTCTTCGGCGACCACTTCGAAGTAGCGCAGTTGGCGTAGATCGATCATGTAAGACCTGCAAGGACTCAAGTTGGTCGCAGTATGTCTTGGACGGTCTAACCAACGCAATCTAGCATCTGCTCAACGGTCACAACCAACCGATTGAGGATCTCACCATGAGCTTGAAAGACAAACTCCCCGGTGTACTGGGCTTTGGCACCGCACCCTTGGGAAATATGTTCCGCGCCATCCCTGAAGACGAAGCCCAGGCCACCGTCGAAGCCGCCTGGAACCACGGCGTCCGTTACTTCGATACCGCGCCGTTCTACGGCTCGGGCCTGTCGGAAATCCGCTTGGGCCAGGCCCTGTCCCACTACAACCGTGATGACTACGTGCTCAGCACCAAGGTCGGCCGGGTGATTCTGGATGAAGTCGAAACCGGCGCCCGTGACCTTGGCGAAAAAAGCGGCGTGTTCGAACACGGCCGCCCGAATAAAATCCTCAATGACTACAGCGCCGATGCCACCCTGCGCTCCATTGACGATAGCCTCAAGCGCCTGCAAACCGATCGCCTCGACATCGTGTGGATTCACGATATCGCCCAGGATTTTTACGGCGACCAGTGGCTGGACTACTTCAACCAGGCCCGTACCGGCGCCTTCAAAGTGCTGACCCGCTTGCGCGAGGAGGGTGTGATCAAGGCCTGGGGTCTGGGCGTCAATCGCGTCGAGCCGTGTGAACTGACCCTGGACCTGACTGAGGCGCAGCCCGACGGGTTCCTCCTCGCCGGCCGCTATACGCTGCTGGACCACGAGCGCGCACTGCAACGCCTGATGGACGCAGCCTTGGCCCAGCAGGTTGAAATTGTGGTCGGCGGCCCGTACAGCTCTGGCATCCTCGCCGGCGGCGCACACTTTGAATACCAACCCGCTAAGCCTGCGATCATCAGCAAGGTCGAGCAGATCAAGGCGATTGCCCAGGCATTTGGCGTGAGTGTGAAAGCCGCGGCGCTGCAGTTTTCCCTGGCACACCCGGCCGTGGCGGCGGTGATTCCCGGTGCCAGTCGTCCGGGGCGCATTGCCGAAGACGTTGCGGCGTTGTCAGAACAGATTCCAGCAGCCTTCTGGCAAGCGCTACGCGAGGCCCGACTGATTTCGGATCGTGCGCCTTTGCCTCTCTAATCTTAAGGAAGCTAACCATGAAAATTGATGTGAGCGGCAAAGTAGCCATCGTCAGCGGCAGCACTGCCGGTATCGGCTTGGGCATCAGCCAGGCCCTGGCGCAATCCGGCGCAACGGTGGTAGTGATCGGGCGGGACGCGGGCAAGGTCGACGACGCTTTGGCCAGCATTCGCCAAGGGGTGCCCGGCGCTGACCTGCGTGGGCTGGTGGCCGACCTTGGCACCCTGGAGGGCGCCGAGAAACTGTTCGCCGCCGAACCTCGCGCCGATATCCTGGTCAACAACCTCGGCATCTTCAACGATGTGGATTTCTTCGAGGCGCCAGACAGTGAGTGGACGCGCTTCTATGAGGTCAATGTGATTTCCGGCGTGCGCCTGTCGCGCCATTATGCGCCGGGCATGGTCGAGCAGGGCTGGGGGCGGGTGATCTTTGTGTCGTCGGAATCCGGGGTGGCGACGCCGGCCGACATGATCAACTACGGCGTGACCAAAAGCGCCAACCTGGCGGTCTCCCACGGCCTGGCCAAGCGCCTGGCAGGCACCGGGGTGACGGTGAATGCGATTTTGCCGGGGCCGACCTTTACCGACGGCCTGGAACAGATGCTCAAGGACGCCACGGCCCAGTCCGGGCGCAGTGCGCGGGAAGAAGCCGATGTGTTCGTGCGTAATGCGCGGCCCACCTCGATCATCCAGCGTGCAGCCAATGTGGATGAAGTGGCGAACCTGGTGGCGTACATTGCTTCACCGCTGTCGTCTGCCACTACCGGTGCCGCTTTGCGCGTAGACGGTGGCGTTGTCGACAGCATGGCGATCTGATTTTTCCCCTGATTGGAGTATTTATCGTGGCAACAGCGTCTTCAGTAATTGAAATCCCGGCATCAGCCGACCAGGTCTGGCAACTGATTGGCGGCTTCAACAGCCTGCCCGACTGGCTGCCCTTTATCGCCAAGAGCGAGCCGAGCGAAGGTGGCCGTGTGCGTCACCTGACCACCGCTGACGGCGGCCAGATCGTCGAGCGTTTGCAGACCTTTGACAACGTGGCGCGCATTTACAGCTACACGATTGAAGAATCGCCGTTTCCGGTGAGCGCGTACCTGGCGACCGTGCAGGTTGAAGCGCTGACCGAGTCGTCGGCGAAAGTCACCTGGTCCGGCGTGTTCACTCCGGCAGCGGGCACCACGGATGCGGCGGTGGAGGAGTTATTTGCCGGCGTCTACAGCGGTGGCTTGGAGGCGTTGCGCGGCAACTTCCCCAACTGAACCGGTGTTATCGGGAAAAAACTGGTGATGGGCGAGGATCGCTGCAACTGACTCAGCGGGCGTCCTCTGCGCCGTATCGAGCCTGAACGGCGGCTCATCCCAGCATTCATATTCATGCACCAGCACCGACTGCCAGGTCGGCGGCGCCAGACCGGGAACATCGCCCACGCGGCTTTCCACACGGCGCCGATGCTCGTGCTGATCAGCACACACCACCTGGATATTGATCAGTTCAACCTGCGCTGCCGTCGCCACGGCTTGCCAGGCTTGGCGGCTGTCCCTGACCGGGTTCACGCAATCGGCGATGACCCGATGCCCCAGGCGCAAATTGCTCAGCGCCAATGCATTGGCCACGCTGTAGCCGCTGGCGCCCACATCCCCCGCCAATACGGCGGCATCGCGCAGCGCCTGTTCGATCACATCAATACGCAGGTAAACCGCGCCGGTCTGTCGCGCCAGTTCCCTGGCAACCGTGGTCTTGCCGCTGCCGGGCAGACCGCTGAATACGATAAGCATGGTCATCAACTCTTTGCAGGAGCGAGCTTGCTCGCGAAAAACGTCAACGATAACGCGTACTTCCAGGTAAAACGTGTGGTCTTGACTATTTTCGCGAGCAAGCTCGCTCCTACAGTGTTATTAGAACTGCTTCACTTCGACAACAGGACCTGCGCCCCATGACCCTGCCATTTGTGAAGATGCACGCCCATGGCGACGACTTCATCATCATCGACCGCCGTGGCCAGGACAACCCCATCACTGCACAGGTCGCCGCCCGCCTGGGCAACCGCCGCTCGGGTATCGGTTTCAATCAGTTGGCGGTGATACTCGACTGTGGAGACGCCGCCGCACATGTCCAGTTCTGGAACCCCGACGGCACGCGGCTGCCAACCTGCGGCAGCGCGACTCGTGGGGTGGCCGACCGCCTGATGCACGAGACCGGCATCGACACCGTCGTATTACGCACCGACCGCGGTTTGCTGACGTGCACACGCGTCGACGGGCAGCGCGTGTCGGTGGACATGGGCGCGCCGTCGCTGGACTGGGCGGCGGTGCCGCTGGCCGAGGCGATGGACACCCGCGTGCTGCCCATGCACGGTAACCCGGCGGCCTGCAGCATGGGCAACCCGCATTGCACGTTTTTTGTGCAAGACATCGCTGCCATCGATGTCGCGGCGGTGGGCCCGGCGCTTGAAGCCCACCCGCTGTTCCCGGCCAAGACCAATGTGCATTTTGTGCAGGTGTTGAGCCGTGGCCGTATCCGCCTGCGCATCTGGGAGCGTGGCGGCGCGGTGCCGTTGGGCTCCGGTTCGTGCTGCTGCGGTGCGGTGGTCAATGGGATTCGGCGGGGGTTGCTCGATGACAGCGTGGAGGTCGAATGCGACGGCGGTACGGTCACGGTGCAGTGGGACGGGCAGGGCGGGGTGATCTTGACCGGCCGTGTCGAGCCGATCATGCAGGGCGCCGCATACCTGGGCTAGAACGTCACGGTAAACGTAGTACCGGCCGTGGCGCAGGACGTCACCGCCACATCGCCACCATGCACCTTGGCCAGTTCGCGCACGATATACAGGCCGAGGCCGACGCTGCGCACATCGCTGCCCTGGTCGGTGCCACGGGTCATGGGCTCGAACAACCTGGCCAGCAGTGTTTCGGGAATCGCCAGGCCATGGTTGTGCACCGCGACCGCGCAGGCGTTGTCGCCCAGGCGCGAGGTGATGGTGATCGGTTGCAGCAGGTCGCCATAGGCCACGCTGTTGGCAACCAGGTTACCGATCATCTGCTGCACTCGGTCGGCATCCAGGCACGCCTGGCCGTTGCCTTCGGCCTGATGCACCAGCGTGGCCCTGGGAAAGGCCACCCGCAACTCATCCACCGCATGTTGAATAACGCCGTGCAAATCCAGCGGCACCGCCTTGATGGTGATGCCTTGGCCGACCCGCGCCTGGGTGAAGTCCAGCAGGTCGGCGATCATGCGATGGGCGCGTTCGGCCGACTGGCCGATATGCCCCAACAGTTGGCGCTCCTTGGCCGTGCGCTCGCCGCGCTGCAGAAAGTCCGAAGCCATGCGGATTGCGGTAAGGGGGTTTTTCAAGTCATGACTGACAATCGCCACCATTTGTTCGGCAAACAACGCCCGGCGCTGGGCAACCGCATAGGCCGCGCTGAGTTCGGCCTGGGCCTGTTGCAGGGCGACCTCGGTGGCGGTTTTTTCCTGGAGCAGCGCTTCGGCCAACTTGCGTGCATTGAGCAGTTCGCGCTCGTATTTGTCGCGGTCGGTGGTGCCGAACAGTGCCAGGTCATGCACCACGCCGTCGGCCTGCCGGCGCTGGTTGGCATTGAGTAATACGGTCACTTTGTGCCCGGCGCAATGGCGGATGTCGAGCTTCACTTCGGTGACGCTGCCGTGCATGCGTAGCATCGGTGCCAGGTGGGTCTGGTAGAAAATCCGCCCGCCCATGGTCAGCAGGTCCTGGAAGCGCCGCCCTTGCAGCTCGGCGGCGCTGAACCCGAGCCAGTCGCTCAAGCGCGGGTTGACGTGCAGGATCGTGCCGTCTTCGTGGGTTACGGCCAGGGCGCAGGCGGCGCTGTCGAATAGCGACTCAGCAGGCATCGGCAGGCGCCCAGGGGGCCAGGAACCGGTCCATTGCCGCTGCGCACGCCTGGGGTGCACTCATATGCGGGCAATGGCCGACATTGTCCACCAGGCAATAAGTGCTGTTGGGCAGCACGCGGTGCAGGTATTCACCCACGGCTACGGGGGCAATCAGGTCGTCAGTCGATTGCAGGATCAACACCGCAGTAGGCAGGCCCTCTACATCCTGGCGGTTATCCGAAAGGAAGGTCACCCGGGCAAATTGCTTGGCGATGTCCGGCTCGGTGCGGCAAAAGCTCTCGGTCAACGCCTCACCCAGTGCCGGTTGGTCCGGCGCGCCCATGATTACCGGGGCCATCGCGCTCGACCAGCCCAGGTAGTTGCTGTCGAGGGTGTCGAGCAGGTCGTCGATATCCTCGCGCTTGAAGCCGCCAACATAATCGTCAGTGTCGATATAGCGCGGCGATGGGCCGATCATCACGTGCGCAGCAATACGCCCGGGGACAAAACGGTCGGCGAGGGTGCCAATCATCGCGCTGACGGAGTGGCCCACCAGGATCACCGGGCCTTGGGCATAGGCGTCGATAATCTCGTTGAGGTCGCGGGCGTAGCCGTCCAGGGCCAGGTATTTGGCTTTGTCGAACGCGCTGAGGTCCGACCGGCCCGCACCGACCAGGTCGTAGAGAACCACGCGAAAGCGCTGGCTAAAGTGCGGCGCCAACTGGTTCCACATCGCTTGATTGCAGCCAAAGCCGTGGGAAAACACCAGCGTCGAAGGACCGTCGCCCATCACATTCACATTGTTGCGGTAGCGCAGGTCCATGGCGTTCTCGTAGCTGGCAATTTGCTATGCGGGGTAAGGCCGCAGTTTAGATAGTCGCGCACCTGGGGTCACGCGTTATACGTCGATAAGGTAAAGTCGGCAGCTTAAGGAAGAAACCTCAGGTAACAAAACATGATAGGGAATTGGCGTCAAAAGGTCTCGGGTTTGCTGGCCCTGGTGCTCCTCGGCGTGCTGAACATAGCCCAGGCGGACACTTCACCGATCGGGGTCGCCCTCGACCAGCGGGTGATTGACCTCACCAACACCCTCGACGCAACCACCACCCAGCGCCTTAAAAACCAGCTTGGCGACCTTGAAGCGCGCAAAGGCGCGCAAGTCGCGGTGTTGCTGGTGCCGACCACGGGCGGCGCCGCTATCGAAGACTATGCCAACCAACTGTTTCGCGCCTGGAAGCTGGGGCGCAAGGACGTCAACGATGGCATCCTGCTGGTAGTGGCCAAGGCTGATCGCGCAGTGCGCATTGAAGTGGGCTACGGCCTGGAAGGCATCGTCACCGACCTGCTGGCTCATCGCATTATTGAAGAACAGATCACCCCGGCGTTTCGCCAGGGTGATTTTGCCGGCGGTGTGCAACAGGGCGTGGACGCCCTGACCGTGCTGGTGGACGGCGGTGACTTGCCGCCATTGGCGGGCGCCGGGATCAACCCTCAATTTATCGCGTTGCTGGTGGCGTTTATCCTGGGCGGCTTGGGCGGCGTGGCGGTCGCTGCCGGCAAGCTGCATTGGCGCCGGGCGTTGATCGTCACCGTGGCGGCCACGCTGTTGCTGACGCTGCTGGCGGGCGGTCGCGAGTGGCCGATGTTCCTGTTTGTAATGCCGCTGACGCTGTTGATAGGCGGCGCGATATTCGGCGCGCTGTGGCAGGTGCGTACGCTGTTTTACTGCGTAATCGGGCTGCTGGCTTATATCCTCGGGTTGGTGGTGGCAAACCAGTACGTGGACGTCAGTTTCATCCATTGGCTGCTGTGGCCACTGGGCGTCTTGGTGGTGCTGGGGTTGTACCTGGTGCTACTGCTGATCATGAGAGAGACCTGGCGCACCAGCCGTGCAGGTTTTAGTGTGCGACTGCTGGCGGCGGTAGTCGTGTACGTGGTGGCAGGGTGGGTGATTGACGGCGGCCGCGACGGCTGGCTATTGGCGTTTCCCATCGCATCGTTTGTCGCGCTGATCATCTTCGGCAAGGTCGGTGAAGGGACGGGATCGGGTAGCGGCTCCAGTTCGAGTTCCAGCAGTTCCACCTCCAGTGACAGTTCCTCCGGTGGCGGTGGTTCCAGTGGTGGCGGTGGGGCTTCCGGCAGTTGGTGACGCGGTAGCCGATCCCCACACTTTCGAACCCCATCCATGGCAAGCGCGTGTTTGGCAATGCCATGGGGGGCACAACGGTTTGGACCGCAAACAGCCGGTTGCAGTATTACGCCTTGACCCAATCGCCCTTGTCATCGGATTTGATTTCGAAATCAATGGGGTCATGGTTGGCGTTGCCTGGAGCGTTTTCAACGGCCTTTTCGTCCGACGGCAGGAAGTTGCGATCTAACTGGCTGCGGGCAGTGTTGACCTGAGAGTTGTCGACGGCCTTTTCGTCCGCAGGCAGGAAGTTCTGATCCAACCGACTACGGTTGGCGTGGGCCCTGTATTCGTCGCCGATGTTCTTCCAGCCGCCCTTGCCATCGGACACTTCTGCATCGTCCCCAATCTGGTTTTCTTCCTTGGGGTTGTATCTGGCTTTGTCGTTGTCGATCCTGCCGTTGTCAACGGGTTGGTATGCAGGGAAAGATGGGCTGGAACCATTGATTGAAGACACGATTGCACCTCTCTGATAGCTGGGATATTGACCCGCCAGGACGTGGTCCCGGCTCGGCGTTTCGCAGGCTACAGCGCCATGAGTAGTCGCTCAATGCGGCCCATTTCGGGTGAATGTAACCGAGTGAAACCGCTGTGGTCGCGGGTTTCCAAATAGTGAGAGTGGCGATAGGTGCAATCCGGCAAAAGGGGCAGCAGAGTCAGGCTGGATGTAAGAAAGCGTCGTTGGTTCTCAGGTTTTCATTTGTAGAAATACATTTGACGGCTCAGTGGTGTGCGCTTGTTTCACGATTGGAAACAGTTATGTAATGACCTTTCTTAGACAGTTCTCACCATTTCATGCCACGCCATCCCACCGTGATCCGACGGCGAAGGACGCACATAGGTGTAGCCCATGCGGGTGTACAACGGCACGTGCTGGTGCTTGCACATCAGGTGAATCGTCTGCTTGCCCATTGCTGCCATGCGCTGCACGAACGCGGTCATCAGTTTTTTTGCATAGCCTTTGCCTTGATGTGCCGGGTCGACCACCACCGACATGATCACCACATTCGGCGCCTCGGCCACATGGCCTACCAACTCCTTGAATGCCTCATCCGACATCACCACATTGTGGGCACAGCCGGAATTGATGAAACCTGCGATTTCGCCATCCGCCTCCAGGATCAAAAAGCCCTGGGGATACTGGGCGATGCGCGTGGTGATTTTTTCCAGGGTGGCGGCTTCGTCGCCTTCGTATGCGCTGGTTTCGATTTCAAAGCAGCGGTGGGCGTCGGTGGGCAGAGCGGTACGCAGGGTAAGGGTGGGCATGGGTGGTTCCAGGGCGTTGAGCGAAAGGCAACATCATAAAGAAACGTCGAGCTTATGGCACAGCAAGGCCATTTGCTTGGAGGGGAAGGTGTGAGGTTCAACTGAAATATCGGATGCAGAGCGCAGGCCTGACTGATGCGACTCAGTCCAATGTGGGAGGGGGCTTGCTCCCGATGAGGGAGTGTCAGTAAACGCATCTTGGACTGACCCACTGCCATCGGGAGCAAGCCCCCTCCCACATTTGGACGACCTAGAATTCCCCGGAATACTTTACTGCCGCCGCCGCCCGCGACGGCACATTCAAACTGCGCAGCAATGACGACACATGAATGCGCACGGTAAACGGCGAAATATCCAGGGCCTTGGCGATTTCCTTGTTGGTCTTGCCCTGGGCAATCAGGCGCAGCACTTCCTGCTGGCGGGTGGTGAGGGTGTGGGTGTCCAGCGGCAGCAGGCCCGAAGGCGCGAACTTGACCAGCACTTCGCCGTTGCGGATCGCCAGCAACGCCTGGCCGATGTCGTCGGGGGCGATGTTCTTGCCGATGAAACCGTCGGCGCCCAGGGCCATCACCTGTTCGATCAGCGCCGGGTCGTCGACCATCGACACCACGATCAACGTTGTGCGCCGCAGTTGCTGGCGCAGTTCGGCCAGTTGGCTGATGCAAGTCAGGCCGGGGAAGCGCAGGTCGAGGATCAGAGTGTCGACTTCGCTCGGCTCGCACAGCAGCGCATTCACCGTGGCCAGGTCGCCGGCCTCTTGCACCTGGGCATCGGGCAGCAGGCGCCGCACGGTGCGCGCCATGCCTTCGCGAAACATCGGGTGGTCGTCGGCGATGATGATCCGGCCGGTCATGGTGAGCTCCTTCCTGGGGCAAGGCGGTGTCGAGGCATGCTACTTTACCAGCGGGCCGAGGGCCTCTTTTCCAAAGATGATCTGTCAAGGATATGACTATGAGTCCCGAGACCAACTCCGAACTCGATCAGGCTAACCTGCGCATCGTGGTGGCCACCATCGCCATTGTGTATATCAGCGTACTGGGTTTTTTGCCCGGGCAGTCGCTGGACACCTACCTGCCGGTGATCCTGTATATCTTCGGGTTCCTGCTGGCGTCCATCGTGTTGCGCCAGGTGATCGCACGTTGGCCCGGGCATTACCCGGCGCGGCGCATCTTCGGCATGATCCACGACTACACCGGCACGTCGTTCGGCCTGGTGGTGGGTGGTGAGGCGGCGTTGCCGCTGTATGCGGTGATGGTCTGGGTGAACCTGGGCAACGGGATGCGCTATGGGTCGCGCTACCTGGCGATTGCCACGGGGCTTGCGTTGCTGGCGCTGCTGATCGTGTACCAGCTTACGCCGCTGTGGCAGGCGCAACCGTTCATGGTGTTGATGCTGATGATCACCAGCACGGTGATCCCGGTGTACGCCCATATCCTTCTGGAGCGCACGCGCAAGGCTTCGGAACAAGCCATTGCCGCCAACCTGGAAAAATCCCGCTTTCTCGCCCAAGCGAGCCATGACCTGCGCCAGCCGATCCACTCCATTGGCCTGTTCACCGCCTGCCTGCGCGAAGCACGGTTGGGGGATGACGAGCGGCGGCTGGTGGACAATATCGATCGCTCGCTGCTCAACGTGTCGCAACTGTTCCGTTCGATCCTCGACCTCTACACCCTCGACAACGGTCGCCTGTTGCCCAAATACCAGGTGATCCACCTGGGCGACTTTCTCGCCGACCTGGTGCGTCAGAACGCCGAGGCCGCACGCTGGGCCGGCGTGGAGTTGCGCTTGCGCCCCTGCACTCACTGGGTACGGGTGGACCCGGGCATGTTGGCAACCATGGTGCAAAACCTGCTCTCCAATTGCTTCAAGTACGGCGCGCAGCGGCCAGTGCTGATCGGCGTGCGTAGTCGTGAAAACGGCTTGGTCATAGAGGTGCATGATCAGGGGCGAGGGATTGCACGGGAGCATCTGTCAAAGGTCTTCGAAGAGTTCTATCGCGTGCGCCAATTGCGTGACAAGGATGTCGAAGGCGTGGGCCTCGGGCTGTCCATCGTCAAGCGCCTGGGGCAATTGATGGGGATGCAGGTGAGCCTGCGTTCGCGGTTGGGCCAGGGCACCTCGGTGAGCCTGCACGGCCTGGCCCTGGCCACCGCGCCGCGTCAACCGGCGCTGCGCGACGATGTGCGCCAGGCCGGTCTGCTCACCGGTCTGAAAGTGTGCCTGGTGGAGGATGACCACAACGTGCTGCTTGCCACCCAGGCGCTGCTGGAGCGATGGGGGTGCCAGGTGCAGGCTGAGTCGAGTGGGAAAGGGCTGGTCAGCGACTGCGATATCATCGTCGCCGACTATGACCTGGGTAATCACGCCACTGGCATTGAATGCATCGACGAGCTACGCCAGCAACGCGGTTGGGCGGTGCCGGCGTTGATCCTCACCGGTCACGACGTGGAGAGAATCCAGGCCGCGTTGCACGACCGTCAGATCGCCATCTTGTCCAAACCGGTGCGCCCTGCGGAACTGCGCGGCAGGTTGCGTGACCTCAGCCAGGAAAAAGTTACTGCATGAACGGTGTCAGCCCGTTGCCACGTGCGCCTTTTGGCTGGCAGTAGGCGGCAGGTTTCATCAGGCCAAAACTGGCGATCGCAAATGCACCGCCGCTGGCCCCGCTTGGTACGGAGCAGTTGTATTCGCCGGACGCAGTGTTGGCGACATAGTAAGTGGTCATGGAATCGCTGCGCACATTGGAAATACGTTTAACCGGCTCGCCCAGGTTGGTTTCCGACAGCTTCTTGAGGTGATCTTCAGTGGGCTTGATATTGCTGCAACCGGCGACGCCGATGATCAAGGCGCCCAGCAGGGCAAGGCGAGTAACAGGGGAGTGGAGTTTCATGGTGCGTCTTCCTTGGGGTTGTTTTGGTTTTTCCAGCGCGCAACAAACCCGCACGCAATGAATGCGCGGTGCTGAGGAAGCGTTGGAAGTGCCGAGGAATATAGCGCCGCGGGCGGGCAGGGTCGATTAGCACAAATGGGCTAATGGCTATTTGAGGTCATGGAAGGAACAGGCAGTGTTGGAGATAAAACGAGCTACGCCAGACGACGCCGACAGAGCGTTCGAGATTCGCCGTGACGCCATTCGCGGTCAGTGCATTGGCGCCTACAGCGCGGAGCAAATGGCGCTCTGGACCCGAGGTTGCGCAAGTGATGGCTACAGCGTGTTGATGGACAAACCGTTCTACCTGGGCTGGGTGAACGGTGAAGCTGTCGCTACCGGTATGCTCGATCCTGACCACCATGAGGTGGGAGCGTTGTTCGTGCGGCCTGCGTTCACTGGGCGCGGCTATGGCAAGGCGATGCTTGCGCATGTGGAGGGCATTGCACGGCAGATGGAGATTGAAAAGGTAGTGCTGGACGCCACCTTGAATGCGGTGAGTTTCTACCGCTCGTGTGGTTATGTGGGGGATGAGCAGGCGGTGTATCACTCACCCTCGGGGTTGGTGCTGGCGTGTGTGCCGATGGTGAAGCGGCTGCGGGTCATGCCGGCGTTTTGAATGCTGCGCGCAATTGCTCAATGACCTGAGCAACGCCTGGGCCCCGAATCCGTGGCGAGGGAGCTTGCTCCCGATAAGTATCGATATCTACACAACTCTCTAGCAGCCGACCGTAACCACGATGCGAAGCGAGCCGCTCTTGATCTGCTTTTGATCTTGATCTTAGGCG
>NZ_SPKL01000036.1:34419-210681 GCF_023127755.1 Pseudomonas sp. W2Aug9
GAACGCGAGTGACATCCGGCGCCTTGGGATCCATGGGGGCCAACACAAAGCCAGCGATCACCGGAATCAAGAGCCAGCCCCGTCAACCAGGGCTCTAACGAAAACAACCATCTGCAATCCCTCGCACTGTTTGATCAGGCGAGGGACTTTGCAGCGGTTCTTGGGTAAAAGAAGTCGGCGTTATTCGCGGGGATGGCGAGGAAGTTTCGCCTAAACTTCAGGTAAACCGAGGCTTGGTGGTAGGAATCGGATTACAGGTGGAACAGTCTTACAGCTTCAACTGCCCAATCGCCTTGCTCAACTCACCCGCCAACGTCGCCAGTTCATTGCTGGTGGTCGCCGACGACACGGTCTGCTGTACAGTGTTTTCGGTGACATCGCGAATACTCACCACGGCGCGGTTCATCTCTTCGGCCACATGGCTTTGCTGTTCGGCGGCGACGGCGATCTGAGTATTGCTTTCGCGCATCTGCGCCACGGCACCGGTGATTTGCGCCAGTGCGGCGCCAGCTTCCTGGGCTTGTTGTACGCAGTCGTCGGCCTTGAATGAGCTTTCCTGCATAAAGTCCACCGCATCGCGAGTACCGGCTTGCAATGCCGAGACCATGCGGGTGATTTCGTCGGTAGAGCTTTGCACGCGCTTGGCCAGGTTGCGAACTTCGTCGGCAACCACCGCGAAACCTCGGCCCATTTCCCCGGCGCGGGCGGCTTCGATGGCGGCGTTGAGGGCGAGCAGGTTGGTCTGTTCGGCGATGCTGTGGATCACCCCGACCACGCCGTTGATCTGTTGGCTGTCCTGGGCCAGTTTCTGGATCATTTCGGCGGTCTGTTGTACGCCGTTGGACAGCCCGGCGATTGAACGCTGTACGCGGATGACCACCTCCTGGCCGCTGCCGGCGAGGGTGTCGGCGGTCTGGGACAGGTCGCGGGTAGCGCCGGCGTGCTGGGCGATATGGTGGACGGTGGCGGTCATCTCATTGATGGCGGTGGCGGCCTGGTCGGTTTCGCTCTGCTGGCCGAGCATACCGTGCTGCACCTCGTTCATGCTGCTGGCCAGGCGTGCGGCGCCGTCATCCAGTTGCCGGGCGGTGCGTGCCACGGTGTTGACCACGCGCTGGTAGCCGGCCTGCATGGCGTTGAATGCACTGGCCATCTGGCCGACTTCGTCCTTGCAGGCCAAGGGCACGCGTGCCGACAGGTCGCCGGTTTTCTCGACGTGCAGCATCACGTCCTTGAGGGTGTTGAGTTGGCTGAGCAGGAAGCGGATCAACAGTTGTGAGGCGCCGAGCATGGCCAGCATCAGGATTGCCACGGCGACGGCATAGTTGGCGAAGCGCTCGCTGAACACTTGGCCAAGGCTGGGTGCGTAGGCGAGGACGGCGACGTGTTGACCGTCAACGCGATCGATCACCTCGGCGCCTATCAGTGGGTTTTTGCCCAACAGCGGCATGTGATTGAGTTCGACCCAGCCGCTGGCAGTACTCAAGGCTGGAAGAGGCTGGTCGCCCAATTGTGGGATTTGCCCCTGGGCATAGGCCAGCCATTGCTCGCCGGTGGGCAGGGCTTTGTCGGCTGGCCAGGCGCTGAGCAACCGCCCCTGAGCCTGGGCCGAAGCCTGGGATGCCTGGCTGCGTGCCTGTTGCTCAAGCTGTACCGCGTACAGCACCAGCAGCAGGGTGGTAATGAAGGCGACCGCATTGACGGCCCAGAATTTGTACTTAAGCGAGATATTGCTAAGCCAGGCACCCATGGAAGGTTTTCTCTGATAGCGGAAACAGTATTGGCAAGGTGCCATTATTGTGCCGCTACTCAGAAAAGCGTTTTTGACATGCGTCAATGCACGGCATCAATCCACATCAGGTAAGCCGAAAAAACGGCGGGCGCAGGCGGTGCTGTGCAATGCCAGGTCTTCGAGGGTTTCATGACGGTGCAAGGCCACTTCGCGCAGGACTTCGGGCAAGTACGCCGGTTCATTGCGACCGTTTTTTGGCTTGGGGCGCAGGGTGCGCGGCAGCAGGTACGGCGCGTCGCTTTCCAGCATCAGGCGGCCCCTGGGAATTTCCCTGACCAGCGGATGCAGGTGCGTCCCACGGCGTTCATCGCAGATCCAGCCGGTGATGCCGATATGCAAGTCCAGGTCCAGGTAGCTGAACAGCGCCGCTTGTTCACCGGTGAAGCAGTGCACCACGGCGGCGGGCAGGTGGTCGCGGTAGTCTTTGAGGATCTCCAGCAGGCGCTGGTTGGCGTCGCGCTCGTGGAGAAACACCGGCAGTTTCAGCTCGACGGCCAGGGCCAGGTGGTGTTCGAGGACTTTTTCCTGCTGGGGGCGAGGGGAGAAGTCGCGGTTGAAATCCAGCCCGCACTCGCCCACGGCACGCACCCGACTTTCTCCCAACAGGCTACGCAGGCGCTGTGCACTGTCGCCGTTCCAGTCGCTGGCAGAGTGAGGGTGGATGCCAGCGGTACTGAACAAGCGCTGGCCGCTTTCATCAAGTTTTGCACACAGCTCCAGGGCCTGTTCACTGCCCTCGATGCTGGTGCCGGTGAGCACCAATTGCTGCACGCCAGCGGCGTAGGCGCGTTCGAGGACAGCCTGGTGCCTCTCGTCGAAACTGGGGTTGGTCAGGTTGACGCCGATATCAATGAGTTGCATGGTGCTATCTCCGCCTGCGGCCGGAAAGCATATCAGAGCTGTAGATTTATAAGAAAAACCAAGAACTACAACGCGTTATCGCTGTCTTTGAACGTAGCAAGCGACATTGTGGTTGGCCAGTTGCCTGTCACTGTGTCGCCGTTGCGCGCCTTGCCAGCGCATAGAGCGCTCTGTTTCTGACCTCCAGCACTTTGTTATTCGTGAAGGCGCTGGCCAGTATTCTTTCCGGAGAGCGGATGATCCGACCCTCGGCGATGCTTGTGTTGTGCCTGACGTTACTGCTGCCCATGGCGGCGGTCGCACGTCTGGACGGGCCGTTGGAAGTCACCAAGCCTGGCAAGGTGCGTGACCTGGCGCAAATTCGTTCCAGTCGCACCCTGCGCGTACTGGTCAACCAGAGCCGCAACAGCTCCGGTGAAGTGCAGGGCCAGGCCATCGGCGTCGAATACCATCGGTTGCGTGCCTTCGAACAGTACCTCAACGGTCACGCCCGCGATGGCCAGGAAATCAACCTCAAGATCATCCCCAAGGCCAAGGACCAGTTACTCGGCGCGTTGGCCCGTGGCGAAGGCGACCTGGTGGCGCCCGGCGAGTTGCTGGATGTGAAGGCCATACACAAAATCAGCGCCAGCGAGCCGATTGTCAGCGATGTGCCGTTGTGGCTGGTCGGCGTCAAGGGAGAGCGACGATTTACCAAGTTGGAGCAATTATCTGGTCGCACGTTGACGCTGACCACCGGCAGTGCGGCGGCGGATGCCATCAGTCAGGTCAATCAGAAACTGGCGCTGCACAAACGAGCGCCGGTGAAGGTGGAGTGGGTTGACCCTAGCCTGGCGGTAGAGGATGTACTGGAGATGGTGCAGGCCGGGATTTTTCACCTGACGATCGTTGAAAAACCGATTGCCGAGCGCTGGTCGAAAATCCTGCCCAAGCTGCGCTTTGACAAGCAGGTGGTAATCAGCGAACCGGGTGACGAGTTCTGGTTCGTGCGCCAGGACGCTTCGATGCTGCGCGCCAGCATTGACCGATTTCTCAAGACCTATCGAACCCCTGCCGATCAGGATGTGGCGTTCCAGCGTATCTACCGACGCCTCTATCAGGTGCGCAACCCGCTGGCGCGCGCCGACCGCCAGCGTCTGGAAAAACTGCGCCCGGTCCTGCAAAAACATGCGCGCGAGCAAGGGATGGACTGGCTGAACCTGGCGGCGTTGGCGTTCAAGGAGTCCTCCCTGGACCCAGGCGCACGCAATAGCGGCGGCCCGACCGGCCTGATGCAAATCACGCCTTCGGCGGCGCAACGGGTGGGGGTCAACAACATCGAGAGTCTCGATAGCAATGTGCAAGCTGGCGCACGTTACCTGGCGTTGATCCGGCGTAAATTTTTCTCCAGCCCCAAGCTCAACGAGCGCGAGCGCATGGCTTTTGTGCTGGCGGCCTACAACATGGGCCCGGAGCGGGTCCAGGGGATGCGCACCGAGGCCAGGCGCCGCGGGCTGAACCCCAATCAATGGTTCTTCCAGGTTGAACGCATCGCCATGGAGCAGGTGGGGATGGGCGGCGTCAGCTATGTTAATAGCGTCAACAAGTATTACTTGGCGTTCGACCGGGAGCGAGAGTCCCTGGAGCCGCCTGCAGCAAAAATTGCCTTACGCAAATAATCAAATTTATCGATATTAATTAGGCAATATTTGCGCTTTTGTCATTGTTTAAACTGATTAATATAGCGGCCAACCAACCCCTACCTGGAAAAGGATTTATTTAAATGAGCCCAATGATTACACGCGTCTTGTCCACCCGCGCCGGTTACGGCCTGACTATCCTGCGCATCTTCGTCGGCATCATCTTTGCCGCTCACGGTTCGCAAAAACTGTTCGGCTGGTTTGGCGGCGGCGGCCTGGCGGGTACTGCCCAATTCATGGAAAGCCTCGGCCTGACGCCGGGTACCCTGATGGCAGTGTTGTCGGGCGGTACCGAGTTTTTCGCCGGCCTGGCCCTGATCATTGGTTTGCTCGCTCGCCCGGCAGCATTGGGCCTGACCTTCCTCACGCTGGTTGCGATCTTCTCGGTGCATATCCATAACGGCTTGTTCATGGCCAACAACGGGTATGAATTTGCTTTGGCTTTGCTCGGCGGGGCGCTGGCGGTATTGCTCGAAGGTGCGGGCAAACTGTCGGTTGATCGCGCCATCACTGACTGATCTGTTTGCATGTCCCGGAAAAGGCCCGCATCTGCGGGCCTTTTCGTTGCTCGGGATTCTTGACACTGCCCCACCGGCTTCTCTAGGATGCTGTTCATGCGCCGATTTAAACAGCTAATTGCGGGGCGCCACTGGGACTCAATGCAGCCCGACAGAAGTCCGTATCCTCACCCAGGGCGCTCTTCGAAATACCGCTAAAGCGCTGGTTCGGTGTTGCCTCTCACCTGCCCGCAGACTTTTGAGGCAGAGACACGACACGATGAATGCACCACGCCCTCTCATACGCCTGGCCCCGGTTACCGCGGACCTGACTCAACGCAATCCAAAAATCCTCCTGGGTGGTAAACACCAGCCGACGCTCCTGCGTTATCTGGACGGCTGGCCACGCCGTAGCGGTCGGCCCTCGGCGTTCCTGATCCAGTTTGTCGAGGACGGCGAATCCCTGGCTCGTTTTGCCAGCAATAGTTTCGACCTTGCAGTGATCCAGGCGCCCAATGCCGGCGACGCCCATGAAGTGATTCACCAACTGACGCGTATTGCCCGCCAGGGGTTGATTGCGCGGCGTTGAGCCGTCAGTCATAGACCGCTGGCGCGGCTGATCGGCGTCGACGTTGGTGGAGGGAAAGTCCCCAGGCAATCAGGCATAACAGTAACGGCATCGTGGCGATCATCAGCCCTTTAAGGTATCGCTCGAAACGCTGCAAGGGCGCGTATGCCTGGGCTTTGAGTGCATGCAACTCGATGGGCAATTGCAGGCGTTCCTTGTTGAGTGCCTGCAACTGGGTGTTGGTATCCACGGCCTGTGTGACCAGGCTTGCGTGCCCTGGATTCAGCCTTTGCCATGCTTGCTCTGTGAGCTCTTGTCGTCGCTCCAGTTCAACCGCACTTTTGCGATAAGCCTGTGCGGCTTCTTCGCGCATGTGTTCGAGCCTGTGCAGTGGCTGGGTGATGACGCGCGGTCGGATGCGCCTGAGTATCTCCGGAACTGCCAGGTTATCCAGGGTATTCAATACAAATTGCGCATTACCGTTGGGCTGAGCGTTGCTGACAGCGTCCGCGAGCACGTCAGTGTCGGCCACGACCACCACCTGGATCTGCTCGGCGTGTTGCATCCCCGGTGGCTGGCCCTTGAGGCCGTCGGGAAATACCGAATAAGCGGGGCCCTCGACACGGGCGGCAATCACGTGGCGCTCTCCTGTCGTGGCGGTTTCATCGATGAGTGAGTCGAACGTGGTCGCAGAAGCAAAGCGCCCTGCATCCAGCAGTGCGGACTGCCGGGAGCTCTGTAGCAAGGGGGTCAGCAGCGTACGATTTTTGTTGGACAGGGAGAGGGCGCCGCTGCTGGACACGGTCACGGCATCCAGGTTCCAGGTGCTCAGGTCTGTCGGGTTCATTGCCTGCCGTGGAAGTTCCAGCCTGGCTGGGTGCAGTACCTTTGGCATTCCGGGGCCGGGCGTAGCCGATGAGGCGTAAATATTATCGACCAACAGCTTGTCCGCAGGCATTTGTATACCCCATGCAGTGAGCAGCGAATCCAGCCTGGCGTTGGTCGTTATGGCTTGCGCAGCTATCTCGCTCACCGGGTCGATAAAGGCCATCAGCGTTGCGCCTCTCATTACCGCTTGCTCAATGGCATACAGAGCCTGCTCGGGCAGGGCACCGGGCTGTACGACCATCAATGTACTTATCGATGACGGCACTTGAGCGATGGTCGATGCCAGTTCCACCACGTTGAATTGTTCGCGCATCTGTTCCAGTAGTTCGCCGGCAGGTTCATGTAGCGCCAGTCCCGACAGCAGGCCGATAGTGGGACGTTCAGGGTGCATGAGTTTGTGGAGCAGGTGGCTGATTTCATATTCAAGCAATGACTCATGCTCGGGATTGAACAGGTCAATGCGTTGCGCGCTATGGCCGGCACGGGTGCCAATAAGGCCTAGGAATCCTTGCGTGTCATCCAGGCCAAACAAACCGGCTTTGTAAGCGTCTTCTGAAAAAGGCGTTGGGTTGATGACATGTAGATTGATCATGCCGTTGGCCGCTTTTTCGACTTCCTTGAGCATGTCTTCAACGCGACGGCCGTAACGACTCACTGCCTGGCTCCGTTGAGGGGCATTGATAGCATTGAAGTAATACAGGTCCAGTGGGGTTTCAAGTGTTGTCAGCAGTTGGCGCGTTGATGACGATAAGGTATGGATTTGTGTGTGTGAAAAGTCCCAGCGGATATTGGGTAGTTTCGGTACCCAGACCAGATTGAAGGCCAGAAACAGTAGCGATATGACAAGTAAGGTCATACCCGCACGAAGAGCGGATCCCATCAGTGGCTTTCCTTCTCAGCTGTTCTTGTAGTTGAGTGTGATGGTCGTCGCAAAGAGAAAAGCCAGGATCATACTTATAAAGTAAAAGCCGTCATGCAGTGTCAGTTTGCCGTTATCCATCGTGCTAAAGCGAGCAATAGGGTCAAGGGACATCAGGCTGTCGATAATCCAAATGGGTGTCTGGCTATCAAGTGCATCCAGCATTGAGGAAAGCGCGCTGGCAATCAGCAATAAGCCCAGTGTGAGCAGGAAAATAATGATGCGTTGCTTGGCAAGTACACAGATGAAGCAGCCCACCGAGAGATAACTTCCGGCCAACAACCAACTGGCCAGGAATTGTGACGCGATAACGGCATTATCCGGTGTGCCCAAATAGTTGACCGCGATCACCAAAGGGAAATTAAACATTAAGGCAATGGCGCAGACGGTCCAGGCTGCCATGAATTTTCCGACCACCTGTTCAGTGGCGGTGACAGGCAAGGATTTCAGCGTGTCGCAAAAGCTGCTGTTGTATTCATCCGACCACAACTGCGTCGATAAAATGGGGACCAACAATAGATAAAGCCAGGGGTGCAGTTCGAAGAAAGCCTGCAAATCGCTGCTGTTTCGCTCCATCCATTGCTGGGTGTCCAATCCCAATGTCGCACACAGCACGAGGAAAACCGCCACACTCAGGTAAGTGCTTGGTGAGCAGGCATAACTGGCGAGTTGACGCTTGAAAATAACAGGTAGCAGTCTCAAGCAGGTATCTCCTGGCTCAGATGGTGAACGACATCGCCCAGGCGACCCGGCTCCAGGCTCAAAGACGTTATGTTCCAGCCGCGATGTGCGATAAGCGCGTTAATCGAGGGGAAGATGGAGTGCCCGGGCATGGCCAGGACAGTCACCTTGCCCTGTGCATGTCGGTCCTCCTCGATGCCCGCGACACCGGGTAATACGGCAAGTGCGAGTAAATCCAAGGGGCTGTCTGATGCCAGGGTCACCGCCTGGAAATGCCGGGAACTGCGCTGCAGATCCGCCAGCGAAGCATCGGCGGCCAGGCGGCCACCGGCGATGACCAGGGCACGGGTGCACATGTCCGTCAGTTCGTGGTAGTGGCGGGAGGCGATAATGACCGTCATGTCCTCGGTCAGGGACTTGATGAGTGCG
The DNA here is from genome assembly GCF_023127755.1 of Pseudomonas sp. W2Aug9. Taxonomy (NCBI): domain Bacteria; kingdom Pseudomonadati; phylum Pseudomonadota; class Gammaproteobacteria; order Pseudomonadales; family Pseudomonadaceae; genus Pseudomonas; species Pseudomonas sp. W2Aug9. Next base: position 42,734 of record NZ_SPKL01000036.1, read on the forward strand.
CTGAACTTGAGCCGTTGATCAGGGCATAGCCCTTGCGTGGGTTCATCGAGCAGGAGCAGGCTTGGGGAGTGGACTAAAGCCTGGGCCAATGCAACCCTGCGCTTCAAATCAGGGGGCAGTATGTCGGCGGGGCAGTCGAGCACGGGCATCAGGTCCAGCCGTGCGGCTACCTGCTCTACCTGGCTGCGCTTTTCCAGGCCCCTCAAACCACGAATGGCCGCAATAAAATTAAGCATGTTTTTGACGGACATTCTATGGTGGGTGAGTCCGCCTTGAAGTTGATAGCCAATGGCTTTTTTGGCTTGAAGTGAATGAGTTTGGGTATTGAACCCCAGAATATTGATTTGCCCAGAAGTCGGTTTGATCGTACCGGCGATCAAGTTCAATAAGGTCGTTTTCCCTGCGCCACTTTCTCCCAGCAGGCCCACGCATTCCTGATGCTGCGCACTGAAGGAGATGTTGGTAATTGCGCTTGTTCTGCCCAGCTGTTTTGTTAAGTTGCTTATCTCGATCATGTCGTTACCGAATAAGTGTTCGGGGCGTGTGCGAAGCGGCGCTGTATAGGGAAGGGCCTTAAAAAGAGTACGTTCATTAGTTGTGGTTGGGAACGCACGGCGCGACTTATAAGAAGAATCCTACGTTCGGCTCGATAATTCGCTGAAACAATTGTTTTGTTTGGAGGGCTTATTAATGTTCGGATGTTTATCTGATGTTTATATAAGGTTTTCTCTTTTGTAACGAGGCCTGATCGCCATGATGCTTCTACGTACTCTTGTTCTTGAGCGCAGCGATGCGCAGGCACCTGTAAACGGTGCGTTGCTCTGTGGGTTTGCTGTCGCCCAAACGGCGTCGAACTTTCTTGTGTATAGCCTCGATGAAGAAGCCGAACCTGGTCATTCCAGGGTCTACATCGCGGTTCTGCGTAAAAAGCTTGAACGCTACTTCCTGGGCGGCGTTGATTCGAAGGAGGATTTGCAGGTGGCGATGCAGGTCTTCAAGCAGGTTCTGACGCAGGCGGCTGCACCTGGCTCCAAGGCGATTCCGGCTGCCGAGCCCCAGGTTCCGTTCCATTTCATTGACCTGAAGGGGTGCAGGTTGCCGCCTGCCCGACCCGAGGATCACCACTCGGTGATCATCAAGAAAGCATTGGTGATGAAGGTGATTACCTTGGGCATGTCAGCCCCTGCGTTGCCTGCCATCGAAAGTAGTACGGTGATCGTGCCGTCGATCCGCTTCTCATCGCAAATGGTTGCACCGCCACGCAACCCAACCCCACCCAGGATTGCGCCACAGCCTGTGGTTGAAGATATCGTGGAAGAACCGGTGCCATCGTTTGTGCAGATGCCGCAGGCGCCCGCTGAGGCAGTTAAGGTGCCTTTTCAGGTTGAACAGCCTGAAGTCCCACCGTTTGAGGAGCCTGCGCCGCTGGAGCAAGAGTCTTTGCTTGAGATGGATAGCACCCTGAGCAATCTCGCCAAGGTCGCTCAGGAGCTGACGCAAAAAAAACGCGCTGTCCTCGAAAAGGAAGAGCAACTTGAGCAGTGGCAGATGCGGCTGCAAGAGCAGCAAAGCCTATTGGACGAAAAACACCGAGAGCTGGAGCAGCGTCATACTCAATTGCAGGATCAGCAATCAGAGGTCAACCAAAAGGCGGAAAAGCTGGCGATGATGATGTCGCAGCTGTCAGGAGTGCGCCAGCATCTGCACGGGACGCTCTTTGGCCTGGATCAGGTCCTGGATGGCCAGGGATAAGCCGATGGGCTCGCCGCCCAGGTTCATTTATCATCACCCCCAGCCAGCCAACGCCTGGGCATGATGCCTGGCGTATTTGGCACCATTGGACACTGCCTGGGGATGCAAGCGTTTGAGTACCAAGCTGATTACCAAAGAAGGCCATGAAGCGCTTAAAAAAGAGTTGGATTACCTGTGGCGGGAAAAGCGTCCGGACACCACGCGCAAAGTGACTTGGGCGGCCTCCCTGGGCGATCGCAGTGAAAACGCGGACTACCAGTACAACAAGAAACTGTTGCGGGAGATTGACCGGCGGGTGCGCTACCTGCGTAAACGCCTGGAAGATATGCGCGTGGTGGAATACATGCCCGAGCAGGAGGGCAAGGTGTTTTTCGGCGCATGGGTCGAAATCGAAAACGAACAGGGTGACACCAAGCGTTTTCGTATCGTGGGTTATGACGAGATTTATGACCGAATGGATTACATCTCCATCGACTCGCCCATGGCACGGGCTCTGCTGCGCAAGGAGGTGGACGATGAGGCAATCGTGCACACCCCAGGCGGCGAGGTGTGCTGGTGGATCACCAGGATTGAATATGTGAAGCAGGCATAATGGCCCGTGCTCTGAACCGAGCACGGGCCAGCCAGGTCTCAGCCTTCGCGCAATACGGTCAGCGGGCTGGCATTCAGTGCGCGACGCGTGCCGAATACCCCGGCAGCGCCGATCAGCACGGCCCCGATCACGGGTAGCAGTAGCAGCCACGGGTGGGGGTGCCACGCCAGGTCAAAGGCGTAGCGGTACAGCACCCACGTCACCAGTTCGGTGCCCAATGCCGCCAGCAGGCCACTGACGGCACCCAGCAGGCCGAACTCGATGCGTCGCGCCTTGATCAGCAATTTGCGCTCGGCACCCAGGGCTCGCAGCAAGGCTCCCTGGCGGATGCGTTCGTCCAGAGTGGCCTGCAAGCCGGAGAACAACACCGCCATGCCCGCCGCCAACACAAACAACAGCACGTACTCCACCGCCAGTGTCACTTGGGCAAGGATGCTGCGCAACTGCTCCAGCAACGCTTCGACCTGCAGGATAGTGACAGCCGGGAAGGCCCGTGCAAGATCGACGATCTGTTGGTCGTGACCGGGTGCCAGGTAGAAACTGGTCAGGTAGGTCGCGGGTAAGTCTTTCAAGGTGCCGGGCTGGAAGATCATGAAGAAGTTAGGCTGGAAATTATCCCAGTTGATGGTCCGCAGGCTGGTGACCCGTGCCTCGCGGTTTTCCCCGCCGATGGTGAACAGCAAATGGTCGTTGAGCTTGAGTTTCAGGCTCTCGGCCACCTTGGCTTCCACCGACACGCCAGGAATCTCATCGCTTGGTTGCGCCGACCACCAGGCGCCTGCCGTCAGGGCGTTACCCGGAGGTAAATCGGCAGCCCAGGTCAGGCTCAGATCGCGTTGAATCGCACGGTCGCCACTGGAGTCCTTGCTGACAATCTCTTGCACGGGTTCGCCGTTGATGCTGATCAATCGCCCCGGCACTACCGGATACAACGGTGCCGCTTGCGCCTGTACTTCCAGCAGGCGGGCGCCAAAGGTGTCCTTGTCGGCCGGCAGGATATTCAATGCGAAGTAGTTGGGCGCGTCTTTGGGCAGTTGATTTTGCCAGGTGTCGAGCAATTCGCCCCGCAACAGTGCGATCAATCCCATGGACAGCAGAATCAGGCCAAAGGCCAGGGATTGGCCTGCCGCCGCCAGCGGGTGGCGCAGCAATTGGCCCAGGCCCAGGCGCCAGGGCAAGGAGGCGCGAGCCAATAGGCGTCGCAGGCTTTGCAACATCAGCAGCAACAAGCCGCCAAGGATCAATGCCGCGACCACGCCGCCGCCCAGCAGAGCGAAGGTCAATACCAGGTCCAGGCTCAGGCGCCACATGATCAGGCCCAAGGCAAACAGCGCCGCGCCGTAGACCATCCAGGTGCTTGAGGGGATGGGCAGCAAATCGCGGCGCAATACCCGCAGCGGCGGTACGCGCCCCAGTGCCGCCAGTGGTGGGAGGGCGAAGCCTGCGAGGGCGACCAGCCCGGTGCCGATCCCCGCGACGGCCGGCAGCAATCCGCCCGGCGGCACATCGGCGGGCAGCAGGTCGTGGAGGAAATAGAACAAACCAAATTGCGCCAGCCAGCCGAGCAGGGCGCCGACCAGGCTTGCCAGCAAGCCCAGTACGCTCAGTTGCAGGCTGAACAGCAACATGGCTTCACGTCGTGACAATCCCAGGCAGCGCAACAACGCGCTGGCATCGAAACGACGACTGGCGAATCGGTTGGCCGACAGTGCCACGGCTACGCCGGCCAGCAGCACGGCCACCAGGCTGGCCATGTTCAGGTAGCGCTCGGCCTTGCCCAGGGCGCCGCCGATCTGCTGGTTGCCATCGCGCGAGTCCTGCAGTCGCTGGTTGGCGGCAAGGCCAGGCTTGATCAAGTCGCGATAGGTTTGCAGCGCCGTGCTGCCTTGCGGGGCGCGCCACAGTTCGCGGTAACTCACACGGCTACCTGGCTGGACTACTCCGGTGGCGTCCAAGTCGGTCAGGTTGATCATCACCCTGGGCGTGAGGCTGTAGAAGTTGCCGGCCCGGTCGGGCTCATACGTCAGGATACGCGCCAGGCGCAGGGTCTTCATGCCGACATCGATGCTGTCGCCGACTTTCAGGTCCAGCGCGGTCAGCAGCCTTGCTTCCACCCAGGCTTCACCGGGTTTGGGGCCGCCGCCCTGCGTTTGCGTACCGAAGGGCTCGGCGCTGCTTTTCAACTCGCCGCGCAAGGGGTACTGCTCGTTGACGGCCTTGATACTGGAAAGCTGAATGCCATTGTCCGTGGCGATAACGCTGGAGAACTCCACGATGCGGGCGTGATCCAGGCCCAGTTCGGCCCCGGACCTGATTTGCTCGGGGCGGGCAGGTGAGCTGCCTTCGAGCACCAGGTCGGCGCCGAGGAACTCGGTGGCACGCAACAGCATGGCGCCGTTGAGGCGCGCGCCGAAGTAGCCGATGGCGGTGCTGGCCGCCACGGCCACCAGCAGGGCAAAGAACAGCACGCGCAGTTCACCTGCGCGGGCGTCGCGCAGTAACTGGCGCATGGCAAGGCTGAACAGGCGCAACAGCGGCAAACGTGCCATCAAGGCTCCAGGGGCGCGACCATCAGGCCGGCTTCAAGGCGGATCAGGCGTCGGCAACGGTGGGCCAGGCGCTCGTCATGGGTGACCAGTACCAGGGTCGTGCCGCTCTCTTTATTGAGCTCGAACAGCAGGTCGCTGATGCGCTCGCCGGTATGGCTGTCGAGGTTGCCGGTGGGTTCGTCGGCAAACAGCACGTCCGGTTCGGCGGCAAACGCGCGGGCAATGGCGACCCGTTGCTGCTCGCCACCGGACAGTTGGCGCGGCGAGTGGGTCAGGCGCTGGCCCAGACCCACACGTTCCAACAGATGCCGGGCACGCTCGCGGGCGTCCTTGCGGCCGTCCAGCTCCAGCGGCAGCATCACGTTTTCCAGTGCGTTGAGGCTGTCGAGCAGTTGGAAGGATTGAAAGACGAAACCCACATGTTCGGCACGGATGCGTGCACGCTGGTCTTCGTCAAGCGTGCTCAAGGCTTGCCCCGCCAGAGTGACTTCGCCGCTGCTGGGCAGGTCGAGGCCGGCCAGCAGGCCCAGCAGGGTGGATTTACCGGAACCGGAGCTGCCGACGATAGCCAGGCTATCGCCCTTGTTCAGTTCCAGGCTCAGTTCGTGCAGGATAGTCAGTTCACCTTCCGCGCTGGGAACCACTTTGCTAAGGTTTCGCGCGGTGAGAATGCTTGCGCCCATGGAGAATCCGATGCGAATGTGGTTTTTGAGTGCTGGCCTGGCCTTGATGTGCATGGCCCAGAACGCAGCGGCGGGTACAGTCCTGATCGTTGGCGATAGTATCAGTGCCGGTTTCGGCCTGGATACCCGCAAAGGGTGGGTTGCGCTGCTGGAGCAACGGCTCAAGCAGGAGGGTTTTGACGACAAAGTGGTCAACGCATCCCTCAGTGGCGACACCAGTGCGGGTGGCCTCGCACGCCTGCCTGCGGCGCTTGCAGAGCATAAGCCTGACGTAGTGGTTATCGAACTTGGGGGCAATGATGGCTTGCGCGGGCAGCCGCCGGCGCAATTGAAACAAAATCTTGCGTCGATGATTGACCAGTCCAAGGCTGGCGGTGCCAAGGTGCTGCTGCTGGGTATGCAGTTGCCACCCAATTACGGGCCTCGATACACCACCGCATTTGCACAAGTCTATGGTGAGTTGGCCAAGGAAAATGACATTCCCCTGGTGCCGTTTTTCCTTGAGGGGGTGGGCGGTCATCCAGAGCTGATGCAGGCTGATCAATTGCACCCGGCGGTCGCGGCCCAAGGCAAGTTGCTGGAAAATGTCTGGCCGGCGCTAAAACCGCTGTTATGACGCTTTTCTACCGGCAGGCTTTCGGCTAAGGTGGCGCCCCCCTGATTTGGAGCCCTCGATGTCGCGCCCTGCCTGGTCCCTGTTTAACTACCAACTGATCGAGCCGGACGAGCAGCTGGATCTGTTCGCCTGTCAGGAAGTTCGGGTGCATCTGGTGGCGCGTCAATTGGAGTTGGGCGGCTCGATCGACCGCACGCTCTGTGGCACTTTATTGCCGGCGCAGCCACGCTGGTCGTCGGTGAATCGCTCGATCTTCCAGGATCAGCGCCTGTGCCCGTTGTGCCGGGCGATTCTGGAATCGCAAAAGCGCGGCACGCCGCCGATCTGGCCGGAGCTGCGGTTCGAGCTATAAAACAGCTTGAAGCCTGGCGCTGCGAAGCCGTATACAATCAATTTTTCCCTACCCGTCGTCTTGCGAAGGATTTTCCGGATGTTGTCGCGCCTTTCCGTCGTCACCTGCTGCCTGTCTCTCGCTGCGCTTTGTGCGGCCGGTTCGGCGGCAGCCTTGCAGTTGCCCCTGCCGCCGCCAGGCGAGGACATTGTCGGTCAGGTCCAGGTCATCAAGGCCAAGTACGAAGATACCTTTGCCGACCTGGGCACCACGTACGACCTGGGCTACTCGGAAATGGTTGCGGCCAACCCCGGCGTCGATGCCTGGCTGCCGGGCGCGGGCACCGATATTGTGCTGCCGACACGTTTTATCCTGCCGCCGGGGCCACGGGAAGGCATTGTGATCAATTTGGCCGAGTACCGGCTCTACTACTATCCAAAGGGCCAGGACGTCGTCTACACCTTCCCGCTGGGCATCGGCCGTGAAGGCTGGGGCTCGCCGATCGCCCACACCAGTATCATCGCCAAAACGCCGAACCCGACCTGGACGCCACCGGCCTCGATCAAGGCCGAGCACGCCGCCAACGGTGACCCGCTGCCCAACGTGGTGCCTGCCGGTCCGGATAACCCGCTGGGGCCGTTCAAGTTCACGCTGGGCACGCCGGGTTACCTGATCCATGGCTCCAACATGAAATTTGGTATCGGCACGCGTACCAGCCACGGCTGTTTCCGCATGTTCAATAACAACGTACTGGAAATGGCCGGCATGGTGCCGGTGGGCACCTCGGTACGCATTATCAACGACGCCTACAAGTTCGGCAGCAGTGGTGGCAAGGTCTACCTTGAAGCTCATACCCCGTTGAACGATGACGGCACGCCTTCGGTGGTCGACAAGCACACGGCGGTCATCAACGCGTTGCTCAAGCGTGAAGACCTGTCCAACAACCTGCGCGTGAACTGGGACCAGGTGCGTGATGTGGTCGCGGCCGAGGATGGTTTGCCGACCGAGATTGGCGTGCCGGGCGCGGCGCCGGTGGCCTCCAGCACGCCGGCCGACCTGTAGGCGCGTCAAGCGCGAGGCAAAAAAAAGCCGACCCATAAATGGATCGGCTTGATAACAACCCCGAAGGATTATTACTTGCGGCTTGCTTTCTCAAGCATGCGCAGAGCGCGCTCGTTAGCTTCGTCAGCAGTCTGTTGTGCTTTTTGAGCAGCAGCCAGAGCTTCATCAGCTTTACGGTAGGCTTCGTCTGCACGAGCCTGGGAGCGAGCTGCTGCGTCTTCAGTTGCAGTCAGACGAGCTTCGGTTTCTTTGGAGACGCTGCTGCAACCGGTAGCCAGAACTGCGGCCAGAGCCAGAGCAGAGAATTTCAGAACGTTGTTCATCGTGTTCCCCTTCAAGGACTTTCAATTAGATGGCTACTTGCTCAGAGTGAGCTAATAGCCGGCGTACATACTACCCATTACTTGTAGTAAGTAAACTGACGTTGCGCAAGAAGCAAAAAAAATTCCTGTGCCGAATCTATTTTGGCTAACCTTTTGAAGGTTTGTATGAAAACTGTCCAATTTTTTTCATCTCGATCGACATTGGATCCAGGCTGAAAGGGCCGGCCCGCATGTGTTAAGCCTTGTAAACAGATGAAAATTTATATATCGAAGCGGGCACTTTCGTTGCCATCGGCTTTACTCCGGCTGGCATCTTTTGCGCATCTAGAGGTGACTTAAAGAGCGGCAGTTCGTCTCAAGCTTCAACTGCCGGCAATGTTCAGGCTATCGGTCAACGGTTGATCGAGGCCCTTTCTATATATCCAGCCGGGGCAGGGAATGATGAGTGCGCCTTGAGCAATTGCAGGATTGGTGCCTACTATTCCCTACGTGCTGGCTGTGAGCGCTCAGGGTTTTCTCGTTGTCGAAACCGGCACGGGGTGGCGTAGATGTTCCTTCGCCGGAAAAACATCGGTAAGGTAGGGTCAATATTCAAGACCCGCGAGGAGTAGTGATGAGCGAGGCGTTGTCCATCCACCATGACCAGGCTGGTCATCAGTTCGAGACCAATGTGGACGGTCATCGTGCCTATCTGACCTATATGGACCTCGGGAAGCAGACGCTGGATATCTATCGCACGTTCGTGCCCAACGCGCTGCGCGGACGAGGCATTGCCGCCGCGTTGACAGAAGAAGCCTTGAAGTTTGCCGAAGAGGCCGGCTACACGGTGATCCCGTCGTGCTCGTATGTCGAACGCTACATGGAGCGCCACCAGCGCCATGCCGCAAAGCTGTAACTGACCAGCTGCCAATAAAAACGCCGGGCTTAGCCCGGCGTTTTTGTGTGCGTCTGATCCAGAAAAATGCGTGGTTCAGCTGCGTTTGCGCTTGGGCAACACGTCCTTGAGCTTGGCGTGCATGCTGCGCAGGGTGTTTTCGGTAGCCGCCCAGTCGATGCAGGCATCGGTAATCGACACGCCGTACTGCAAATCGGCCAGATCCTTTGGAATTGCCTGGCAACCCCAGTTCAAATGGCTTTCGACCATCAAGCCGATGATCGACTGGTTGCCTTCCAGGATCTGGTTGGCGACGTTTTCCATCACCAGTGGCTGCAAGGCCGGGTCCTTGTTGGAGTTGGCGTGGCTGCAGTCAACCATGATGTTTGGCTTGATCCTGGCTTTGTTCAGCGCCTGTTCGCACAGTGCGACACTGACCGAATCGTAGTTGGGCTTGCCGTTGCCACCGCGCAGCACTACGTGACCGTAGGCGTTGCCCTTGGTGGTGACGATGGAGACGCCACCTTCCTGGTTGATACCCAGGAAACGGTGAGGGCTGGAGACCGATTGCAAGGCATTGATCGCCACGGTCAGACCGCCGTCGGTACCATTCTTGAAGCCTACGGCCGAAGACAGGCCGGACGCCATTTCGCGGTGGGTCTGGGATTCGGTGGTGCGTGCGCCAATGGCCGACCAGCTGATCAGGTCCTGCAGATACTGCGGGGAGATCGGGTCCAGCGCTTCGGTGGCAGTGGGCAGGCCCATTTCAGCCAGGTCCAGCAACAGTTTGCGCCCGATGTGCAAGCCGTCCTGGATCTTGAACGAGTCGTCCAGGTACGGGTCGTTGATCAAGCCTTTCCAGCCGACGGTGGTACGCGGTTTCTCGAAATAGACGCGCATCACCAGATACAGGGTGTCGGACACTTCCGCGGCCAGCACCTTGAGACGCTCGGCGTATTCGTGGGCAGCCTTGAGGTCGTGGATCGAGCAAGGCCCGATCACCACGAAAAGACGGTGGTCGGTGCCATCGAGAATGTCACGGATGACTTCGCGACCCTTGGTGACGGTCTGCAGGGCAGCGTCGCTCAGGGGGATTTCGCGCTTGAGCTGATCGGGTGTGATCAGGGTCTCGTTGGATTCGACGTTAAGGTCATTGATCGGTAAATCAGCCATCGTGTTACTCGCCAGGGTCACGGGTGCCGGCCGCCAGCCATCCCCGTGCGGCGGGCACAGCATGATTTGAATGCAGGGGGGAGGAACCTTAGCGCGTAACACGGGCCCGCGACAATGGGCAAAGCCCGGTTTAATCCAGCGCCGATTGCACAACGGCCTCATTGGAGAACTCGGCGGCGTGGCGCGACACCCAGTCACGGGCCATGGCTTCCAGTTGCGCAGGTGTTGGCTCGGTGTTTTCGTGCAGGCGACAGTAACGTTCGATCTGGCACACTTGCTCGCCCATTCGGGCACCGAACAAGGCGTGCTCATCGGTAAAGCAAATACCGACGCGATAAGCGTTTTCGCCTTTGCGGCACCAGGCTACATAGCCCGGATAACGGGCGCTGGGCCCCAGGGAGGGGATATGCAGGTCGACCGCCGTGCCTGGGCGCCAGGCTCGCGGCCAATTGCAGGCGACGCCGCCGCGGCCGATAGTGTGCAGGCGTTGACGGGGCAGGGCAGGAGAGGGACGTTGGATCAACTCGACAGCGACATCATCAGGGTGAGGTAAAAAACGACCCATGTACACGGACTCCGAGCGCCGTCCGGTTGACGGCAGTGGCAGCAGTATAGTGAAGGAACTGGAATTGACCGACCTGGATATTGACCAGCAATTGCTGGGATTGCCAGGTATTTCGCTGGTAGTGTTTACCAGTGTCGGCTGCTCCAGTTGCCGTTGGGCACGCCAGCAACTGCCGAGCTGGCCGCTGCCGGTGGACCGCGTGTGCTGGGTTGATGCCGGGCACAATGGCGGTGCAGTCGAACGCTACCAGATCTTTCATTTGCCGGCGTTGTTCCTGGTGTGCGAGGGTCAGTTCCTCGGGCAATTACAGACACGGCTTACGGCATCCGACCTCGCCAAATGTGTAAACCAGGCGCTCACACGCACACCAGAGGATTTGCCATGACAGCCCTTTCATCCCCGTCGCCACGCATTGGCATTATTGGCACGGGTGCCATTGGTGGTTACTACGGCTTGATGCTGGCGCGTGCTGGCTTCGACGTGCATTTCCTGTTGCGCAGCGAATATGCAGCGGTCAGTCAACAGGGCCTGCATGTCAACAGCACGGTGCATGGCCCGTTGCACCTGCATCCGGTTCAGGCCTATGCCTGCGCCGCCGACATGCCTTCATGCGACTGGCTGTTGGTGGGCACCAAATCCACCGGCAACGTGGACCTGGCGCCTACTATCGCCCAGGTCGCGGCGCCGGATGCCAAGGTGGTGCTGCTGCAAAACGGCCTCGATGTGGAGGACAGTCTGCGTGAACATTTGCCAGCGTCGCTGCACCTGCTCGGCGGGCTGTGCTACATCGGCGTGTACCGGTCCGCTCCGGGTGTGGTCGAGCATCAGGCACTGGGCCGGGTCAACCTGGGGTATCACAGCGGTACGGCTGCCAACGATGAGGCGCAGCAAAAGGCAATTGTCGAAGAAGGCGCGGGGCTGTTTCACCGGGCCGGCATCGAGTCCCAGGCCATGGCCAACGTGCATCAGGCGCGCTGGCATAAACTGGTGTGGAACGTGCCGTATAACGGCCTGTCTGTGTTGCTGGGCACGGGAACCAAGGCCATGATGGCGGATGAGTCCAGCCGCGAATTGATCCAGGCCTTGATGGCCGAAGTGGTGCAAGGCGCCCGTGCCTGCGGCCATGAAATTCCCGTCAGCTACGCAGGGCAGATGTTTGCCATGACCGAAACCATGGACGATTACTTGCCCAGCATGTATCACGATCACGTGCATAAGCGCCCATTGGAATTGGCGGCGATCTACGCCCGGCCCCTGGCCGCTGCGAGGGCGGCCGGTTGCGAGCTGCCGCGTATGCAGGCGCTGTTCCAGGCCTTGAGTTTTATTGATCGGCACAATCGCTGATTGGGGGGAGACACCATGGCAAAGGGGTTAGGTGACAAGCTGGTGCTGGCGATTTCCTCGCGGGCGCTGTTCGACCTCAGTGACAGTCACAAGGTCTACCTGGCTGAAGGTGTTGAGGCTTACCGCAAATACCAGATCGAACACGAGGAAGAAACCCTCGAGCCCGGCGATGCCTTCCCGCTGGTCAAAAAACTGCTGAGCCTGAATGCCAGCTTGGGCCGTGCGCGGGTTGAGGTGGTACTGGTGTCGCGCAACAGTGCCGATACCGGGTTGCGGGTGTTCAACTCGATCCAGCATTACGGCCTGGACATTTCGCGCGCCGCTTTCGTCGGCGGGCGTAGTCCTTATCCTTATTTGGCGGCCTTCGGTTGTCATCTGTTTCTCTCCACCCATGCTGAAGATGTGCGCAGCGCCCTGGATGCCGGTTTTGCCGCGGCGACGATTCTGTCGGGCGGTGCGCGTCGGGCTTCGAGCGAAGAACTGCGCATCGCATTCGACGGCGACGCAGTGTTGTTCTCCGACGAGTCCGAGCGTGTCTACCAGGCTGGCGGGCTGGAAGCCTTTCAGGCCAGTGAGCGGGAGTCGGCGCGCCAGCCGTTGCACGGCGGCCCGTTCAAAGGCTTCCTGGCGGCGCTCAACCTGTTGCAGCGCGAGTTTGCCGATGACGCCTGCCCGATCCGCACGGCGCTGGTCACTGCACGTTCGGCGCCGTCCCATGAGCGTGTAATTCGTACGCTGCGTGAGTGGGATATCCGCCTGGACGAGTCGCTGTTTCTCGGGGGGCTGGAAAAATCCGCCTTCCTGGAGGCCTTTGCGGCCGATGTATTTTTTGATGACCAGGCCGGGCATTGCGAGAAAGCCAGGGAGGTGGTGGCCACCGGGCATGTGCCCCATGGCATCAGTAACGAGTTGAGAATCCAGACCGAGAGCTAGCTGCTAAGCTCATTCAATCTCCGCCATCCTGGCAGTCCAGGAGGTTCTATGATTCGTTCGATGTTGTATGCCACGGACCTGGGTTTGTATGCGCCGTACGTGATGCAACATGCGCTGGCGCTGGCGCGAACGTTCAAGGCTGACCTGTATGTGATCCATGTGGTCGAGCCCATCGGGTTGTTCGCCGAATCAGTATTACAGAGCTACCTTGATGAGAAGGCGCTGAGCGAGTGGCAGAGCCAGGGGGTGAGCACGGTCATGGCGACCATCGAACAGCGCGTATTGGACGGCTTTCGCGATGAGTTGGGAGAAGGGGAGCAGGACCTGCAATTGATTCGTTCGGTCAGGGTGATCCAAGGGGATACCTGCGAGGTGATTCTCGACCAACTGCGAAAACTTTCCGTCGACTTGCTGATCGTAGGGAGTCATAGCCAGGCAACCGGCGTGGCCGTGCCCTTGGGGCGCACCGCTGCTCGCGTGTTGCAGCTGTCTCCGGTGCCGGTTTATCTGGTGCCGTCGCTGCAGCGTAGACGCAGCGAAGATAGCTGATCGGTAAAAACGATAAAAAGTTCTAGATTTATCTGTCTAACCTTTAATATAGTTATATATCGTCGCTGATACCCGTGGCGTCTATCTGCTTTGAGGGATTGATATGAAGCTTCAACAACTGCGCTACATCTGGGAAGTGGCGCACCACGACCTCAACGTTTCCGCTACCGCTCAAAGCCTTTACACCTCGCAACCCGGTATCAGCAAGCAGATCCGCCTGCTCGAAGACGAGTTGGGCGTCGAAGTGTTCGCTCGCAGTGGCAAGCACCTGACCCGCGTCACCCCGGCTGGCGAGCGGATCATCACCACCGCTGGCGAGATCTTGCGTAAAGTCGAGAGCATCAAGCAGATCGCCCAGGAATTCTCCAACGAAAAGAAGGGCACCCTGTCGATCGCCACCACCCACACCCAGGCGCGTTATGCATTGCCGCCGGTGATTCGCGATTTCATCAAGCAATACCCAGACGTAGCCCTGCACATGCACCAGGGCTCACCGATGCAGATCGCCGAGATGGCCGCTGATGGCACCGTCGATTTTGCCATCGCCACCGAGGCCCTGGAGCTGTTCGGCGACCTGGTGATGATGCCGTGCTACCGCTGGAACCGCTGCGTGGTCGTGCCCCAGGGGCACCCCTTGGCCAAGCTGCCGAAGCTGACGCTGGAAGCCCTGGCCGAATACCCGATTGTGACTTATGTATTTGGGTTTACCGGTCGTTCGAAGCTCGACGAAGCGTTCAGTCATCGTGGTCTGACGCCAAAAGTGGTGTTCACCGCGGCGGATGCCGACGTGATCAAAACCTATGTTCGCCTGGGCCTGGGCGTCGGGATCGTCGCCAAGATGGCGGTCGACACCAACCTCGACAAAGACCTGGTGGTGCTGGATGCCAGCGAATTGTTCGAGTCGAGCGTGACCAAGATCGGCTTCCGTCGCGGCACCTTCCTGCGGGGGTTCATGTGCGATTTCATCGAGAAATTCGCACCGCATCTGACCCGCGAAGTCATGGCCAAGGCGATCCAGTGCCACAACAAGCAAGAGCTGGAAGATTTGTTCGACGGCGTTGAATTGCCCGTCCACTGAGTGATTTATCGGGCCTCGGTAACCATAAAGTGTTGCCGGGCGCCTGCCACCAGAATTTCTACCTCATCGCCTTCAAACTTGCCGAGCAGGCTTTTGCCCAGGGGCGAGCGCGGGGTGATGACGGTCACCGGTTGCCCGACCACATCGACTTTCAACCCTGCCGCATCCGGCGCCAAAAATAGCCATTGCTGGCGACCGTTCTCGTCTTCCAGGCCCAACAGCGCCCCGACTTCTATCCCGCGTTGTTCATCGTACCCTCGCAACTGAAGGTTCTGGCACAGCGTCAGCGATTGCTTGATCTCCTCGACCCGCTTGGCCTGCCCGGCCGCCAGGTATGACGCCTCCAACCCCAGGGTGTCGTATTTGTTCTCGGCGATGTTTTCTTCGTGGGTCGCGGTTTCGTAGGCAGTCTGCGCGGCGCGTTGGGCAATATCGAGGTCGGCGGTGAGTTTTTCCAGGATCAACTGGAGGACGGCGTGTTTATTCATGGTCTTCAATCGCAAAATTGCAGGACATTGGCCCGAGTCTTTTCACTGGGGGCGTTCTGGTCCTGTTGCAGCCAGAACTGGCATTTGGGGTTGGACAGGTTGCGCGCATTACTGCGGGCCTGGTCCAGGGCCTGTTGTTGTTCCTGCTTTTGCAGGTTTTGTTGATACTGTTCGAACATGCGGTTCGGTGGCTGCGGCACAACTGCGGCCGGCTCGCCCAACTGCTGAACCGCCTGGGCCACGGGTGCCAGGCTTTGGGGAAACAGATAGCGAGTTGCCAGCCAGGCGGTCAGCGCAATGGCGATAAACCCCAGCCACACGCCTGCGGCAATGGCGATGCACAGCTTGAACAGTGACAGCTGACGGTCGGACATGATGGCCTCCTTGCAGACATTGACGGCGTGGTGCCGATTGTCGCACAGCCGCCGTGCAGAATAATCGCGATCAAGCCTTCTGCATCAGCGCATTTATGCGGACAATCGAGCCTTTGGACGATGGAGCCCGGAATGAAAGCCCGCTGGGATATTTTTTGCAGCGTCGTCGACAACTACGGCGACATCGGCGTGACCTGGCGCCTGGCCCGACAGTTGGTGGCGGAGCATGGTTGTGAGGTGCGCTTGTGGGTCGATGACCTGCGGGCGTTCGAGCGCATGTGCCCGCACATTGATGTGCAGATGGACCAGCAATGGCAAGAGGGCGTAGAGGTGCGGCACTGGCCGGCCGAGTGGCCGGGCGCGCAGTCGGCCGATGTGGTGATTGCTGCATTCGCCTGCCAGCTGCCGCCGCACTACATGGAGCGCATGGCCGAGCGTGAGCGCCCGCCGTTGTGGATGAACCTGGATTACCTCAGCGCAGAAGACTGGGTGGTGGGTTGTCATCGCCTGCCTTCGGTGAAGTTCAAGGGGGTGCAGAAGTACTTTTTCTTCCCCGGCTTTCGTCCTGGTACCGGTGGTTTGCTGCGTGAAGCCGGGTTGGTGGAGCGACGCCAGGCTTTTCAGCAGGATGACGTTGCGCAACGACAATTCCTGCAGAGCCTGGGCGTGTCTCCTGTGGGCGGGGCACGATTGATCTCATTGTTTGCCTATGAGAATCCTGGGCTGGCCGGTTGGCTGGACGTGCTCGCCAAGGATGGGCGTGCCACTCACTTGCTGGTGCCGGAAGGGCGAATTCTGGGGGATGTGCAACGCTGGTTGGGCGTGACCAGCCTGTCGGCGGGAGACATCCAGGTACGCGGGGCGCTGACGGTGCAGGTCATTGCATTCATGCGCCAGGAGCAATATGACCATTTGCTGTGGTGTTGCGAGTTCAACGCCGTGCGCGGTGAGGATTCCTTCGTGCGCGCCCAATGGGCGGGGAGGCCGTTGCTGTGGCATATCTACCGCCAGGATGAAGACATCCACCTGGACAAACTGGATGCCTTCCTTGAGTTGTACACCGCTGCACTCTCGCCTGCCGCCAAAGCGGCTGTCTTTGCGCTTTGGCAAGCCTGGAACGCTGATGGCGACATGGCACAGTCCTGGAAAATGCTGCTGGAACACTGGCCCGAGGTGAATGAGCACGCGCAGAACTGGTGTCTGGAACAAGGCTTGCAGGCCGATCTTGCGACGGCGCTGGTACAGTTTTATGAAAGTTGGATATGATACGCCACCTTGATTTTTGTAAATCCCATCCAAATTTCGGATATATGCAATGAAAACTGGTAAAGAACTGAAACCCGGTACAGTGATCCGTCTCGAAAACGACCCTTGGCTGGTTCAGAAAGCTGAGTTCACCAAGTCTGGTCGTAACAGCGCAATCATGAAGACCAAGCTGAAGAACCTGCTGACCGGTTACAAGACCGAGATCGTCTACAGCGCTGACGACAAACTGGACGACGTGATCCTCGACCGCAAGGAAGCGACCCTGTCCTTCATCAGCGGCGACACCTACACGTTCATGGACACCACCGACTACACCATGTACGAGCTGAACGCTGAAGATATCGAAGCCGTTCTGCCGTTCATCGAAGAAGGCATGGAAGACGTCTGCGAAGCGATTTTCTTCGAAGAGCGCCTGGTGTCCGTAGAGCTGCCGACTACCATCGTGCGTAAGGTTGCCTACACCGAAGGTTCCGCTCGCGGCGACACTTCGGGCAAGGTGATGAAGCCTGCCAAGCTGAGCAACGGTACCGAACTGCAAGTGGCCGATTTCATCGAAATCGACGACCTGATCGAGATCGACACCCGCGAAGGTGGTTCGTACAAAGGTCGCGCCAAGAAGTAATTCTGGCCCCGGCGGTACGCAAAAAGCCCGACCTGGTGTCGGGCTTTTTTGTGGGCGTCTGTTTATCAGACTGTTACATGCAAGCGCACATCCACGTTGCCACGGGTGGCGTTGGAATAAGGGCATACCTGGTGGGCGGCGTCGACCAGGCTTTGCGCATCCTCCTGGGCCAGGCCCGGCAGGCTGACGTGCAGGTCGATGTCCAGGCCGAAACCGCCGGGGATCTGACCGATGCCAACGTGGGCGGTGATAGAGGCGTCATCCGGGATTTTGCGTTTGGTCTGGCTGGCGACAAATTTCAGCGCCCCGATAAAGCAAGCGGAGTAGCCCGCGGCGAACAGTTGCTCCGGGTTGGTAGCCTGGCCACCAGCACCGCCCAGTTCCTTGGGGGTGGAGAGTTTGACGTCGAGGATGTTATCGCTGGAAACAGCGCGACCATCACGGCCGCCAGTGGCGGTGGCTACAGCGGTATAGAGCGTTTGCATGGGGCGTTCCTCTTTGATTGTTAGCGCTAAATATTTGCGCGCTAAGTAGTTGGTAGGGCCAATGTATAGCGCTAATGTTTTGCGCGCAAGATAAATGTTTTTGACTTGCTGAAATTTAATGTGGAAGGGCGCACCGCCCCTCCCACATTCAAGTGATTTGCTGTTTTCTAAATAGCGCTTTGCAGATTGCCGCGCAACGCGATCAGGTCGGCCTGCAGCTTGCGCAATTGCGCAAGCTGCATCCCGCTGGCGCCCAGGATGCATTGGGGCACATCCTTGGCCTTGCCCTGCAAGGCACGCCCGGCGTCGGTCAGCTCTACCACCACCACCCGCTCATCTTCGCGGCTACGGGTGCGGCTAAGCAGGCCCTCGGCTTCCAGGCGTTTGAGTAATGGCGTGAGTGAACCGGGGTCCGTCAGCAGGCGGCTGCTGATTTCGCTGACGGTCAAACCATCCTCTTCCCACAGCACCATCATGGCCAGGTACTGCGGGTAGGTCAGGCCGAGCGCCTGGAGCAAGGGTTTGTACACCTTTGTCATCAGCAACGAGGTGGAATGCAAGGCGAAGCACAGCTGATTGTCCAGCAGCAGCGATTGGCAGGGATCAGGGTTTTTACTCATTGGGGTGCCTCGTAAAAGCGTGTCTGCGCTGGAATCTAGCGGGCAAATCTTTAATGCGCCAGGTAATTTTGCCTGGCGGGTCAGATCAGGCCGCTTTGCAAGGCCAAATCCCAAGGCGGCACTGGGCTGAAGCGCGACTTGAGGTATTCAAGGAGTAATCGGCTACGGGCGTTGGGTTGTTGTTCCAGGCGCAGCGCATAAATGCCGGCGGTCTCCGGGCTGGGCAGGCCGTTTTCACAAAACAGCGGCAGCAGCTCACCCCGTACCAGGTATTCACTGGCAAGCCAGGTAGGCAAATGCGCGATGCCCAGCCCCGCCAGCGCACCGCTGAGCAGGGCCTCAGCGTTGTTGGCGCTCAGGCGGATACGCCGCGGACGATAAGTGGTGCGGCGCCCGTCATGCTCAAAGCGCCAGGCAAACATCGGCGCCAGGCCATCCCAGTCAAGGCCGTCATGCTCGCTCAGTTCTCGAGGATGGGTCGGTGTGCCGCGGCTCTTCAAGTAGGCCGGGCTGGCACAGGCGATACGCACGATGCTCGCCAGCGGGGTAGCGATCAACCGCGTGTCTACGATATGCCCGGCGCGCAGCACCAGGTCGACCTTGCCCAGGTGTGCGCCCTGCATATCGACAAAGCTGTCGATCAGGTGCAGGTGCACGTCCAGGCCCGGGTACACGTTCAAAAAATCCGCAATCACCGGTGCCAGGTGCCGTCGACCGAATGCCGCAGGTGCATCCACCCGGATCAAGCCTTCCGGCGCGTGGCTCAGGGACACTGCTTCCGCCCGCGCCAGTTGCAACTCACTGACGATCCGCCGGGCCCGTTCGGCAAAGGCCAAACCCGCCGGTGTCGGCAGCACCGCATGGGTGCTGCGCTGGAACAGCTGGCTGCCCACTGAGCTTTCCAGGCTGTCGATACGCCTAGCCACCGCGGAGGGCGTCAGCGGATGGCGCCGTGCGGCGGCGGAAAAGCTGCCGGTTTCCAATACGTCCAGAAACAGGCCCAGTTGTTCGGTGAGGGTATTGGGGTTCATTGGCTAGCGCTTGTGCGAGATTGGCATAGCCATTGTGCGTTGCTGTGCGTTTCCGCGCTAGAGCCGACTGCGTAGCATGCAAGGCTTGGGATGACGGAGTAGCACGGTGTTGGATTTAGTGATGTACCTGATATTGGGCGCGGCCCTGGGCACGGTGGGTGGGCTGTTTGGCATTGGCGGCGGGCTGATTGCTATCCCGGTGCTGGGCGTGCTGTTCGGCCTGGATCAGCAGATCGCCCAGGGCACCGCCTTGGTCATGGTGGTGCCCAATGTGATGCTTGCCCTGTGGCGCTATCACCAGCGTAATCGCATCGAATTGCGTCACGCCTTGCCATTGGGCGTGATGGGATTCTGCTTTGCCTGGCTGGGATCTATCTGGGCGGTGGGGCTGGATGCGGGCGCAATGCGTATCGGCTTTATTGCGTTCCTGGTGGCGCTGTCGGCCTACAACCTGCTGCGCATGTTCACCCGCAACGCGCCGCCCACGGCGCAGATGCGCTATTCATGGCCGTGGCTTGGGGTATTGGGCGCGGCGTCCGGCTCCATGGGCGGATTGTTCGGCGTGGGTGGCGCGGTGGTCGCCACGCCGGTACTCACCAGTGTGTTCGGCACCACCCAAGTGGTTGCCCAAGGCTTATCGTTGGCCTTGGCGCTGCCCAGCACCAGCGTGACCCTGGTCACTTATGCCTGGCACCACGAGGTGGACTGGATGATCGGCCTGCCACTGGCGGTAGGTGGCCTGCTCAGTATCAGTTGGGGTGTGAAAGTCGCGCACGCCATGCCGGAGCGCCTGTTGCGCGGCCTGTTCTGTGGTTTTTTAGTGGTGTGCGCGGTGATGCTGACCTTTAAAGTTTGAAGCCTTCAACGATGTACTCCGCCAGGCATTCCGTGATCGGCGACGTCATCTGCGGGTTGCGCAGCAAGCGCAGATTCATCGACGGCAGCGGGGGAAAGCCTTCTTCGCTGCCAAGCACTCGCAGGTCGTCGGTGATCAGGCTTTCCATGCTGACCATCGCCGCCAGGCCAGCACTGACCACCGCCTGGATCGCCGCGCCGTTGGAGCTGTGATAGGCCAGGCGATAATCCCGTCCGGCCGCATCCAGTGCGGCGCGTGCCCAATGGGTGTACAGGCAGTCATCGCCGGAAATCGCCAGTGGCAGGGCATCGTGCTCATCGGCACAGAAGCACGGTGACGCAGCCCACACCATGCGTTCAGTGCGTAGCAACTCACCGATATCATTACCAGGCTCGCGGCTGATGACGGTCAGCGCCAGGTCCCGCCGTTGCATCAATACAGACGACGCCTCGCAGTGCATCTCAAGCTGAATCAGTGGGTAAGCTTTGGAAAACTGCTTCAGGATTCCCGGCAAAAAACGCATGACGTAGTCATCCGGCGTGCCGATGCGTACCAGCCCCACCATATGTGGCTCGCGCAGGGTATTGAACACCTCGCTGTGCAGTTTCAGGATGCGCCGCGCATACCCCAGCAGCACCTGGCCTTCGGGCGTGAGGCGAACCTGTCGGCCATCACGCTCGAACAGCTTGCGCTGCAACACATCCTCCTCCAGGCGTTTCATCTGCATGCTCACCGCCGATTGAGTGCGGTTGACCAACTCACCGGCGCGGGTAAAGCCGCCTTGGTCAGCAATGGCCACGAAGGTGCGTAGCACGTCAGTGTCGATACTCGGGTAGCCGGACAATGGATCAATCTCCGAGATGTATTGCATAAGAAACATTCGTTGGATTGATCATAGCGGCAGGCACACACTTTCGTCATCCCCACTGGAGGGCGAGAAGATGAAAGGCCAGAAAGGTTCTGTATTGCTGAATAAAGGGGCGTTTGCCGAGCTGTTCCACAGGTTTGCGCGTTGGCAGTTATTGCATCAGGAGCGCAACTTGCTGGCGACCTTGAGCGATGACGCACTCAAGGATATCGGGCTCAACCGCGCCGACGTCGAGCAGGAAAGCCATCGGCATTTCTGGGAAGACCCGCTGCGAAAGTAAGCCAGGATGCAGTAGGGTAGGGAGCGAGCTTTTATGGAGATTGCCATGCCCGCCGACCTGTCCTTTTCACTCAAGCAAGCTCGACGCATGGCGCTGGCCGCCCAGGGTTTCTCGGGGCGCCAGGCGCCTGCCCAGATAAAAGCTGCGCACCTCAACCGGCTGATCGAACGCCTGGGCGTTATACAAATCGACTCGGTCAACGCATTGGTGCGTTCCCACTACCTGCCGTTGTTCTCCCGCCTTGGCCAGTACACTCCGTTGCTCCTTGAGCAAGCAGCCTGGAGCCAGGGGCGGCGGCGTTCATTGTTCGAGTATTGGGGGCATGAGGCGTCGCTGTTGCCGATGGCGATGTACCCGCTGATGCGCTGGCGCATGGAGCGGGCCAGGCAAGGGCAGGGCATCTATGCGCAGATGGCGCGTTTTGGCCGTGAGCAGCAGGCGACTATTGGGCGTGTGTTGCACAGCGTCGAGCAACAGGGCGCCTTGGGTGCGGGCAGTTTGTCGACCCGAGAGGAGCGTGCTGGGCCCTGGTGGGATTGGAGTGATGAGAAGCACGCACTGGAATGGCTGTTCGCCGCCGGTTTGGTCACCGTCGCGGGGCGCCGAGGTTTTGAGCGACTGTATGATTTGCCGGAGCGTGTGATCCCGGGCGAGATTCTTCAAACGTCCATGAGCGAGGCTCAAGCCCAGCGCGGCTTGCTGATGCATAGCGCAACGGCGCTGGGTATCGCCACCGAAAAGGACCTGCGCGATTATTTCCGTCTCGACCCCGCGGACAGCCGCCCGCGCTTGGCCGAACTGGTCGAGGACGGGCAGTTGCTGACGTGCCAGGTGCAAGGCTTTAAGCAACCAGCGTACTGTCTGCCGGAGCCCAAAGTGCCACGCAAAGTGGCGGCGAGCGCTTTGCTGTCACCGTTCGATTCATTGATATGGGAGCGCAGCCGCACCGAGCGCCTGTTCGATTTCCGCTATCGACTGGAGATCTACACCCCGCAAGACAAGCGGGTGTATGGCTACTACGTGCTGCCGTTTTTGCACAATGAGCGGATCGCTGCGCGCGTCGACCTGCGCGCCGAGCGTGCCCACGGGCGGCTGGCGGTGCATGCAGTGCACGAAGAAGAATCGGGGCTGGATGACGAAGGCATGTTGGCGCTGGCCGTCAACCTGCGGCGAATGGCCGCCTGGCTGGGGCTGGAGCAGGTCCAGCTCAATTGCCAGCGACCCGATGCCGCCCGATTAAGGGCGGCGATGTTGATCAGCGTTTGACCTGTTTCAAGGTCTCGGCAATCAGAAACGCCAGCTCCAGCGACTGATCGGCATTCATCCGTGGGTCGCAATGGGTGTGATAGCGGTCCGACAGCCCGTCTTCGGTAATCGGCCGTGCGCCGCCGATGCATTCGGTGACGTTCTGCCCGGTCATCTCGATATGAATACCGCCGGCGTAGCTGCCTTCGGCGTGGTGCACCTGAAAGAACTCCTTCACTTCGCCGAGGATTTGCGCAAAGTCGCGGGTCTTGTAGCCGCTGCTGGCCTTGATGGTGTTGCCGTGCATCGGATCGGAGCTCCACAGCACCTGCTTGCCCTCGCGCTGTACGGCGCGGATCAGGTTGGGCAAGTGGTCGCCGACTTTGCCTGCGCCCATGCGCGCAATCAGGTTGAGGCGACCAGGGTCATTGTTCGGGTTAAGGATATCAATCAGGCGGATCAGATCGTCCGGGTTCATGCTCGGCCCGACTTTCACGCCGATCGGGTTGTTCACCCCGCGCAGGAATTCGACGTGGGCGCCGTCCAACTGGCGTGTACGGTCGCCGATCCACAGCATATGGGCCGAGCAGTCGTAGTAGTCGTTGGTCAGGCTGTCGCGACGCACGAAGGCTTGTTCATAGTTGAGCAGCAACGCTTCGTGGGCGGTGAAGAAGCTGGTTTCGCGCAATTGCGGCGAGCTGTCCATGCCACAGGCGCGCATGAAGGCCAGGGTCTCGTCGATGCGGTCGGCCAGTTGGCTGTACTTCTCGGCCAGGGCTGAGTTGGCGATAAAGTCCAGGTTCCACTTGTGCACCTGGTGCAGGTCGGCGAACCCCCCTTGGGCAAACGCGCGTAGCAGGTTGAGGGTGGCGGTGGACTGGTGGTAGGACTGCAACAGGCGGTCCGGGTCCGGCACACGGCTTTTTTCATCGAAGCCGATGCCGTTGACGATGTCGCCACGGTAGGCAGGCAGGGTGATACCGTCGATGGTCTCATCGTTGGACGAGCGCGGTTTGGCAAACTGGCCGGCCATGCGTCCGACTTTCACCACCGGGCAACCGGCAGCGAAGGTCATGACAATCGCCATCTGCAGCAGCACCTTGAAGGTGTCGCGGATTTTTGCCGCGGAGAACTCGGCAAAACTCTCGGCACAATCGCCACCTTGCAGGAGGAAGGCGCGGCCTTGGGTCACTTCGGCAAACTGGCGACGCAACTCACGGGCTTCCCCGGCAAACACCAGCGGCGGGTAGCTGGCCAGGTTCTGCTCCACCTGCAACAGGTGTGCAGCGTCCGGATACTGGGGTTGTTGCTGGATTGGCAGGGCGCGCCAGCTGTCGGGGCTCCAAGGTTGGCTCATCATGAACTCGATTGGGTGATTGACGGATAACGCTGATGTTATCAGCAATTAGTGCGTGACCTGTTGCTGCCGGTTGGCCGACAATCGCGCCTTTGCCAAGCGGTAACCCCTTAGGAGTAGTGATGACCGAGGAGCGTGTCGAGCGCCTGCTGGCCGAAGTCCATGATGATTTCGGCATGATCCGTGTGCTCGAAGTAGCCGATTACCGCTTTCTCGAATTCGGCGACGCCATCGAGCAAAGCTGCGTGTTCACCGCCGACCCGAGCTGGTTGGAGTATGACTACACCCGGGCCATGTTGATCGGTGCGCTGTGCCATGAGCAGCCGGAGAGCGCGTTGTTCCTCGGTTTAGGGGCGGGCACGTTGACCCAGGCATGCCTCAGGTTTCTGCCTTTGGAAGACGTCGAGGCCATTGAACTGCGCCCTGATGTACCGCGCCTGGCCATCGAATACCTGGGGCTCGATGACGACCCGCGCTTGTACATTCGAGTGGGGGACGCCCTGCAATTGCTCGATACCGCTGAATCGGCCGACCTGATCTTCGTCGACCTCTACACCGATGTCGGCCCCGGTGTGGGGCATCTGGCCTGGACCTTTCTGGAAAGCTGCCAGAAGAAACTCAACCCCGGCGGCTGGCTGGTGATCAACCAGTGGGCCACCGATGATGGTAAACCGCTGGGCGCGGCATTGCTGCGTGGGTTGTATCACCGACACTACTGGGAGCTGCCGGTGAAGGAGGGCAATGTGATTCTGCTGGTGCCTTCCGAGCTGGATCAGGAACTGGACCTCGATGCCCTGTCAGCCCGCGCCGAAGCCTTGGCGCCGCGATTGGGGTACTCGTTGCAGCCGTTGATCAAGGCTATTCGGCCGGCGACCTAGTTGTGTGCTCCGGCGCGATCGGGAGCAAGCCCCCTCCCACATTCGACCGCATTTCAGATCCGTTTACACGTACACATGTGGGAGGGGGCTTGCCCCCGATCGCGACGGTATTGCCAACTCAAATCCCCTTGAACACCCCCGGTCGCTTCTCGATCATCGCCCGCACACCTTCCTTGGCATCCTCGCTGTTGAGCAATTTATCCACCATGGGTGGCAGGGCGGCGGCTGCGACAGCTTCGCCTTCCATACGCGCCAGACGCGCCGACATCAACGTCGCCTGCACGCCAAGCGGCGCCTGACGAGCAATGCGGTTGGCCAGTTCGATGGCGCGGGGCAACAGGTCTTCACTGGCCATTACTTCCTGTACCAGGCCCAGGCGCAGGGCTTCATGGGCGTCGAACTCGTCTCCGGTAAGCAGCCAGCGCATCGCATTGCCCCAGCCCGCGATCTGGTGCAAGCGCATTGTCGCGCCGCCAAACGGAAAGATCCCACGTTGCACTTCCATCTGTGCAAAGCGTGTATTGCTGGCGCAGAGGTTGATATCCGCCGCCAGCATCAACTCGATACCAATGGTCAGGCAGTAGCCCTGGGCCGCGACGATCACCGGTTTGCTGACCCTGGGCCCTGCGAATACGCCCCAGGGATCGCACCCGCCCAGCGGCGGTTGCCAGCCGCCCGCCATCACGCCGCTGACATTGGCCAAGTCCAGCCCCGCCGTGAAGTGATCGCCGTGGGCAAATACCACGGCCACCCGGGCGTCATCGTTTCGATCAAATTCGCCATAGGCCAGGCTCAGCTCATTGAGTAAATCCAGATCGAAGGCATTGCGTTTGGCCACGCGGTCCAGGCCCAGCAACAGAACATGGCCCTCAAGTGCACGGCTGACGCGGCTACTGCTGGCTTGTTTCATCGGGTGTGCCCTCGGGCGCGGGTAGGGTTTCAGACCGAAGGGCCTGAGTGGGTGGGTGAACCGTTTAAGCTTGATGACCAGCAGGGCCGGGCCTTTGAAAAATAGACCCTGGCGCACAGATCTGCAAAGCCCGCGACGCAGCGCGGTTTATCAGTGCGCTGCGATAAAAAAAGCTCCCTTTTTCAGCTATTTCCGGTATAGTGCGCGCCGGCCTTTAATCGGGCCGCGTTTAGGTAGCGCAATTCCCCGAAGTCAGCTTCGGCTGCACGTCCGCACAGCGGACTCTCCCTTGACGAATCTTTTTCATTCATTCGTTTTCGCAAATCCCCGCCGACAAAGCAGCCAGGGCGACTCTTGAGTCTCAACACGGCATGCGCAGCTTTGGAGCATGGGTCTTTGCGGATGCACTTAGAGGCAGACCCATGACCCAGGAAACCGGCGGCTTCGCCGCTTTTAATCTTAACCCGAACATTCTCGCCGCTGTCATCGCGACTGGCTACGAAGAACCTTCGGCTATTCAGCAGCAATCGATCCCGATCATCATGGCCGGCCAGGACATGATTGGCCAGGCGCAAACCGGTACCGGTAAAACCGCCGCGTTCGCACTGCCTATTTTGCATTGCATCGATCCTGCCAAGCGCGAGCCGCAAGCCCTGATTCTGGCGCCAACCCGAGAGTTGGCGCTGCAAGTAGCAACCGCTTTTGAAACCTACGCCAAGCAAATGCCAGGCGTAACCGTTGTGGCCGTTTACGGCGGCGCGCCGATGGGCCCACAACTCAAGGCTATCCGTAACGGCGCACAGATCGTTGTCGCCACCCCGGGCCGTCTGTGCGACCACCTGCGTCGTGACGAGAAAGTCCTGTCGACCGTGAACCACCTGGTTCTGGACGAAGCTGACGAAATGTTGAAGCTGGGCTTTATGGATGACCTGGAAGTCATCTTCAAGGCACTGCCACCGACCCGTCAGACCGTATTGTTCTCGGCTACCCTGCCGCAGTCGATCCGTGCCATTGCCGAACGCCACCTGCGCGATCCGCAACACGTGAAGATCCAGACCAAGACCCAGACCGTTACCGCGATCGAACAGGCTCACCTGTTGGTTCACGCTGACCAGAAGACCTCGGCTGTATTGAGCCTGCTGGAAGTCGAAGACTTCGACGCCCTGATCATGTTCGTGCGCACCAAGCAAGCGACCCTGGACCTGGCCAGTGCCCTGGAAGCCAAAGGCTACAAAGCCGCTGCGCTGAACGGTGACATCGCCCAGAACCAACGTGAGCGCGTGATCGACTCCCTCAAGGATGGCCGTCTGGACATCGTTGTGGCGACCGACGTTGCTGCCCGTGGCCTCGACGTTCCACGTATCACCCACGTGTTCAACGTTGACATGCCGTACGATCCAGAGTCCTACGTTCACCGTATCGGCCGTACCGGCCGTGCGGGTCGCGAAGGTCGTGCACTGCTGCTGGTGACTCCGCGCGAGCGCCGCATGCTGCAAGTGATCGAGCGTGTCACCGGTCAGAAAGTTGCCGAAGTACGCCTGCCGGATGCCCAGGCCGTTCTTGATGCTCGCATCAAGAAATTGACCAACAGCCTGGCGCCATTGGTGGCTGACGCTGAATCGACCCACGGCGACCTGCTGGACCGCCTGACCGCCGATATCGGTTGCACCCCGCGTGCCCTGGCTGCAGCCCTGCTGCGCAAAGCGACCAATGGTCAAGCCCTGACCCTGGCTGCCATCGAGAAAGAGCGCCCACTGGTACCGAACAACGCCCCGCGCGGTGATCGTCCAGAGCGTTCCGGCGACCGTCCAGAGCGTGGCGATCGTGAACGTCGTGCTCCGGTTCCATTGGCTGAAGGTCGTGCTCGTTGCCGTACCGCGCTGGGTGCGCGTGACGGTATCGCTGCCAAGAACCTGCTGGGCGCTATCCTCAACGAGGGTGGCCTGGCGCGTGAAGCCATCGGTCGCATCCAGGTACGTGACAGCTTCTCCCTGGTGGAGCTGCCGGAGGATGGCCTGGAAAAACTGCTGGCCAAGCTCAAAGACACTCGCGTTGCCGGTAAGCAGCTCAAACTGCGTCGCTACCGCGAAGATTGATCCGCCTCTGGGCTGATTGATCGCACATAAAAAATCCCCGACTGGTTCGGGGATTTTTTTTGCCTGGGATTTCAGGATGTGCACTTGCGTTAGCCAAAGCGGTAGATGTCCATGCCCAAGGCGCCGAGGGTGAAGCCCTGATGTGCCACGCTGAAATCACCTCCGGCACCCCGCGCAAAGTACAGCGGCAACAAATGCTCGTCGCTGGGGTGGCTGCGCACTGCATGGGGCGCCAGGAGGCGATAGTCATGCAAGGCTGTTTCGTCACCGGCAGCGAGTTTTTCGACCACCCAGTCGCGAAAGGCTAGCGCCCATGGCGTGATGGTTTCCGGCCCGGCGCGCCAGTCCAGCTCACCGAGATTATGGGTGATGCTGCCGGAGCCGATCAGTAGCACACCTTGATCGCGCAGGCTGCAGAGGGCGTGTCCAACCCGGGTTTGAAAAGCCGGGCCCATGCGGCTTGGCAGGGAGACTTGCACCACCGGAATATCCGCCGCCGGGTACATCAGCGACAGGGGCACCCAGGTGCCATGGTCGAAGGGCCGTTGGTTGTCGACGCGTGCAGTCAGGCCGTCAGCCTGCAATAACTCGACAATTTCATTTGCCAGCTGTGGATCACCCGGCGCAGGGTATTGCACCGCAAACAGTTCGCGAGGGAAGCCGCCGAAGTCGTGCCAGGTTTCGGGCGCGGCGCTGCCACTCACCAGTAACTCGTGGCTTTCCCAATGCGCCGATACCACCACAATCGCCTTGGGCCGTGGCAACGCGGCTGCCAGGGCCTGCAGCGCCGGGCCGCTGGCACCGGGTTGCAGGGCCAGCATCGGGGAGCCATGGGAGATAAACAGGCTGGGGAACATAAGAGGGGCCCTCAAGATTAATATGGGGCTATCTTCATTCAGATCATTAATCGAGATCTAATATAAGATTTAGTGTCTTTTGATCGATTTTTTCAAGGTGATGCATGGACGCAAAAATTTGGCAGGAACGCTGGGCAACCAATCAGATCGGTTTTCATCAGTCCGACGTTAATCCTTACTTGCAGCGGCATTGGTCAACGTTGGGCCTGGCTGATGGTGCCAGGGTTTTCGTGCCTTTGTGTGGCAAGAGCCTGGACATGAAGTGGTTGGCGGATCGCGGGCATCGCGTGATGGGTGTGGAGGTGTCTGATCAAGCCGTTGAGGCGTTCTTCAGCGAGCAGGGGCTTACGCCGCAGATCGATCAGAGAGGCGTGTTCAAGGTGTATCAGGCGGGTCTGGTCGAAGTGTGGTGCGGTGACTTCTTCGCCCTTGACTCAAGTGCCGTGGCTGATTGCACAGCGCTGTATGACCGTGCGGCACTGATCGCCTTGCCGCAGCCAATGCGCTCGCGATACACCGAGCATCTCGATACCCTGCTGACCCCCGTCTGTGAGGGGTTGTTGATCACTGTCGACTACGACCAGGCACAAAGGGCTGGCCCGCCTTTCGCCGTCCCGGATGAGGAAGTGCAGTCGTTGCTGGGCCCGCACTGGAATGTGGTCACGCTGCAAGAGCGGGACATTTTGAGTGAAAGCAGCAAATTCAAGGCGGACGGCGTTACTCGGCTTGATGAGCGTGTTTATCGGCTGACCAGGCGGTAAATCACGTCCACGAAAAAGGGGCGATTCAATCGCCCCTTTTTTGTCTTGCCTGGGTTATCAGCCCCGACGACGCAGTGCGTCGATCCGCTCTTCCAGCGGCGGGTGGCTCATGAACAGGCGAGCCATGCCCTGTTTGATGCCACCGTTGATGCCAAAGGCCGTCAGGCTGTCCGGCATATGCACCGGCAGGCCCTGTTCGGAGCGCAAGCGTTGCAGCGCGCCGATCATTGCGCTGGTGCCCGCCAGGCGTGCGCCGGCTTCATCTGCGCGGAACTCGCGTTTGCGCGAGAACCACATGGTGATCGCGCTGGCCAGGAAGCCCAGCACCAACTCGGCGAAGATGGTCGCCACGAAGTAGGCAATGCCGCGACCTTCTTCGTTCTTGAAGATGACCTTGTCGACAAAGTTGCCGATGATCCGCGCAAAGAACATCACGAAGGTGTTCACTACGCCCTGTACCAGCGCGAGGGTGACCATGTCGCCGTTGGCCACGTGACCGATCTCGTGGGCCAGCACCGCCTTGACTTCATCGGGCGAAAAACGCTCCAGCAAGCCCTGGCTTACGGCCACCAGCGCGTCGTTCTTGTTCCAGCCGGTAGCGAAGGCGTTGGCCTCATAGGCAGGGAAAATCCCCACTTCGGGCATTTTGATGCCTGCTTCTTGAGATAGCTGCTCCACGGTTTGCATCAGCCATTGTTCATGGCGAGTGCGAGGTTGAGTGATGACCTGGGTGCTGGTACTCATCTTCGCCATCCACTTGGAGATGAACAGCGAAAACAGCGAGCCGGCAAAACCAAAGACCGCACAGAAAACCAACAGCTGATTGAGGTTCAGGTCAACCCCGTTGGCCGCCATGAACCCGTTGAAGCCGAACAGGCTCAGGGTGATGCTGGCAATCAGCACGACCGCCAGGTTAGTGGCCAAGAACAGCAGGATGCGCATCATGGTTGTAGGGTTCTCCTCATGCTTAATATGTCGCGTACTGCGGGGTATATAAGGTGCCGCATGGGGTGATTCAACCGAGCGACTATTTCAAACTGTGTCCTACAGCGTGAACGTAAGGCCCTGAAGGGATTTTCCGACCTGTATTGTCGGCCATGACCGGCGTGAGTTTGCCTTGCCGCCCCGTGATTACAGGGGGCACGCCTCAGGCAGGGGCTGAGTGAACTACCACCGCGCGTAAGCGAGAAAGAAGTGTTGCCAGATAATCGCTGTACGACCCAATGTGAGTCGTACAGCGTCAATTTCCTTACTGGCGATAGGACTTCAGGAAGTTGCCGATGCGACCGATGGCCATTTCCAGGTCATCCACACGTGGCAAAGTCACCACGCGGAAGTGATCCGGCCATGGCCAGTTGAACGCAGTGCCCTGGACCACCAGCAGCTTTTCCGACAGTAGCAGGTCGAGCACGAACTTCTCGTCGTTGAGAATCGGGCAGACTTTCGGGTCGATCCGCGGGAACGTATACAACGCGCCCATAGGCTTCACACAGCTCACACCGGGGATCGCGTTGAGCAACTCCCAGGTGCGGTTGCGCTGCTCCAGCAGGCGACCCTGGGGCAAGATCAGGTCATTGATGCTCTGGTAGCCGCCGAGGGCGGTCTGGATGGCGTGCTGGCTCGGCACGTTGGCACACAGGCGCATGTTGGCCAGCATGTCGATGCCTTCGATGTAGCTCTGGGCATTATGCTTGGGGCCGGAAATGGCGATCCATCCGGAGCGGAAGCCCGCCACGCGATACGACTTGGACAGGCCGTTGAAGGTCAGGCATAGCAGGTCCGGAGCCAGGGAGGCGGTGCATATGTGAACGGCGTCATCGTAGAGGATCTTGTCGTAGATCTCGTCGGAGAACACTACCAGGTTGTGCTGGCGTGCCAGTTCAAGCATGCCCAGCAGCACTTCCTTGGAGTACACGGCGCCGGTAGGGTTGTTCGGATTGATGATCACCAGCGCCTTGGTGTCGGGGGTGATCTTGGCCTTGATGTCGGCCAGGTCCGGAAACCAGTCGGCGCCTTCATCACACAGGTAATGCACCGGATGGCCGCCAGCCAGGGTCACGGCAGCGGTCCAGAGCGGATAGTCCGGTGCCGGCACCAGCACTTCATCGCCATTGTTGAGCAGCGCCTGCATCGACATCACGATCAGCTCGGACACGCCGTTGCCCAGGTAGATGTCCTCGATGCCGACACCTTCGACCTGCTTCTGCTGGTAGTACTGCATTACCGCCTTGCGTGCACTGAACAGGCCCTTGGAGTCGCTGTAGCCTTGGGCGGTCGGCAGGTTGCGGATCACGTCCTGGAGGATTTCGTCCGGCGCTTCGAAACCAAACGGCGCCGGGTTGCCAATGTTCAACTTGAGGATGCGATGGCCTTCCTCTTCCAGGCGCTTGGCGTGCTTGAGCACTGGGCCGCGAATGTCGTAGCAGACGTTGGCGAGCTTGTTCGATTTGCTGACCTGCATGGCGATGTGATCCTGAAAATGAACGATTCAGACGGCGTAGGCACTACCGTAGGGTGAATCCTGCGCGGTTCGCCCCCATAAATACGTTTGAATGCCGTTGGCGCGGGTGCCAGACTGGCGTTTTGAAGAGGCGCAATCATACGTGCCGCCTGATCCATGGAAAAGACACAGATCAGGGTTTTTCAGTTGCCGAGGTGTACCGATGGAAAAGTTGCAGAAAACCGTTGATGAGTGGAAGGCCATGCTCGACCCTGAGCAGTACAACGTGTGCCGCCTCAAGGGCACCGAGCGGCCTTTCAGCGGTAAGTACAACGGCACCAGGACCGACGGCGTGTATCACTGCATCTGCTGCAATGAGCCGCTGTTCGATTCCAGGGCCAAGTTTGACTCTGGCTGCGGCTGGCCGAGCTTCTATGAGCCGATTGCCGACAGCGCGATGATCGAAATTCGTGACGTCAGCCACGGCATGATTCGTACCGAAGTCACCTGCGCCAAGTGCGACGCACACCTGGGGCATGTGTTTCCGGACGGCCCGCCGCCGACGGGCCTGCGCTACTGCATCAACTCGGTGTGCCTGGACCTGGTGCCGCGCTCGGCTTGAAGCGATAAACAGGCCCGAATGCCAGTCGGTCAAGCGTACGCGTATCACTTCTTCCCCTGAATTGAGGCATTGCCATGAGCGACTCCCTGCTGAGCATCCCTTGCACCACCATCAAGGGTGAGCAAAAGACCCTGGCCGATTTCGCCGGCAAGGCCATTTTGGTGGTCAACACCGCCAGCAAATGTGGCTTCACCCCCCAGTACAAGGGCCTGGAGCAACTTTGGCAGCGCTACAAGGACCAGGGGCTGGTGGTGCTGGGGTTTCCCTGCAACCAGTTCGGCAAGCAGGAACCGGGTAACGAAGGCGCGATAGCCGAGTTCTGCGAGCTGAACTTCGGTGTCAGTTTTCCGCTGTTCAAGAAGGTCGACGTCAATGGCAGCGATGCCCACCCATTGTTCGTACAGTTGAAAAAGCAGGCCCCGGGGCTGCTGGGCTCCAAGAATATCAAGTGGAACTTCACCAAGTTCCTCATCGGCCCCGACGGCAAGCAGGTCAAGCGATTTGCGCCAACGACCAAGCCACAGGACCTGAGCCAGGAGATCGAAGCCTTGCTCAAATGACCACGATAGTGCGGGCGCAGCCTCAGAGGCTTGTCGTCGTCGGTACCCACAACTCCAGCAGCGCATGGAGCTCTTCGCGGCGAAACGGCTTGGCCAGGTAATCGTTCATGCCCGCCGCCCGGCAACGCTCGCGCTCTTCGGACAGGGCATTGGCGGTCAAGGCGACAATGGGCAGGTCTGGCCAGCGCCCGCTACGGCGAATTTGCCGGCTGGCCTCGTAGCCATCCATCACCGGCATGTTGCAGTCCATCAGCACCATATCGAAGCGCTGGTCCTCAAGCAGCTTGAGCGCTTCCCCACCATGGGCAGCCACAATCACCTCGCACCCCAGCTTGCTGAGCATCCCCTTGGCCACCAGTTGATTGACCGCGTTGTCCTCCACCAACAAGATGCGCGCGCGGTGAGCCAGCGGCGCGGCTTCCATCTGGATCGGGTCGAGGATCGGTTGCGTGCTGCTGCGCAGGTTGCGTTGCAGGATCTGGTACAGCGCGTTACGGCTCAATGGGCGTGCTTGTTGCTGCAGCGGTGCCAGCGCCGCGACTTCTTCACTGGGCATGAAGTTGCCATAGGCGGTGACCAGCAGAATCGGCGCGCTGATTGCCGGGCGCAAGCGGAACAAGCATTCAGGGCAGTCGGTAATCAACAGGTCAGGGGCCAGTGCGCTCAAATCATCGTCTTGGGAATAGCACCTTGGTGTCAGCCCCCAAGAGGGCAGCAGGGTGGTGAGCAGCTCTGTCAACCCGCCACCGGCATGGGTGATGGCGATTACATCACCTGTGAGCGGTGTATAGCGCGTGGCAGGTAAATGGGTGGGTAGCGGGAGGTCGGCGCAGAACTGGCTGCCAAAGCCCACCTCCGAGCTGATACTCAAGCGGCCTTGCATGGCTTCACACAGATTGTGCGTCAAGGCCAGTCCCAAACCCGTACCGCCAAATTGACGGGTGATGCCCGCACCGGCCTGGGTGAAGGGTTGGAAGATTTTCACTTGGGCTTCCTGGGCGATACCGATGCCGGTATCACAGACTTCAATATTGACCCTGCCTTCCAGGGCACGCAGGCGCACATCGACCCGGCCGAAGCGCGTGAACTTCAAGGCATTGGAAAGCAGATTACTGACGATTTGCCGCACCCGGGTCGGGTCGCCGATGACCTGGGCGGGAAACTGTGGATCAATCAGGCACGTCAGCTCGACACTCGGCGCCGCATTCTGCGACAGCAGGTTGGCAGTGTCTTCCACCAGTGAGCCCAGGTCGAAGGGGATATGTTCCAGTTCCAGTTGGCCGGCATCGAACTTGGACAGATCGAGAATATCGTTGAGCAATTCGACCAGCACTTTGCCCGAGTCATGGGCGATCGACAGTTGCTGGCGCTGCTCGGCATTCAGTGGGCTGTCGAGCGACAGTGCAATCATCCCCAGCAAACCATTGAGCGGCGTACGGATTTCATGGCTCATATTGGCCAGGAACGCGGCCCGTGCCTGTGCCATCCCCAGCGCGGTCATCCTGGCTGCTTCCAGTTCATCATTGGATTGGCTCAAGCGTTGGTTGCTGGCCTTGAGTTCAAGGGTGCGCGCCGAAACGATATTTTCCAATTGGCCCAGGTATTCGGTGAGGCGGTCCTCGGCGTGACGCCGCTGATGGATCTCGGTTTCCATGTTTTCAAATTGCTGGTTGGCGACGTCGACCAATACGCCGATTTCGTCGTGCTCATGCCCCGGCGGGCAATCCAGGCGTGCCTGTTTGCGGGTACTCAACTCTCGGATAATACGTACCAGCGGTTGCGTGAGCATTACGTAGAATAAGCCCAGCAAGATCCCGGTCAGCAGCAGGCTGCGGGTAAATCCGTTGAGCAGGGTGATCTCGGCGCGATGCAGGAAACGGCTGCCAAAGGCATAGGTATCAACGTCGAGGCGCAATACGCCGAGGGATTCGTTGGGCATATGGTTGAGAAACAGTCGGTCCTCGAACTGACGATTGGCGCCAAACAGAAAATCGCTGACCGGACGATAGTTGCTTTCTTTGCGCGGGCGGTTGACGTCGGCCAGCACCGCGCCATTGTTGTCGATCAGCTGCGCACGGGTGATGGCAGGGGAGTGCAGCAGGCCCAGGGTCAGCTCCTGGGCGAGTTCGGCATCGATGTTGTAGGCAATACGCGACGCGGGGTTATGGCTGATTTCGATCAGTGAGCGTATTTCACGGTTGATGGATGCGTCTTCACTGGCATAATCAATGCCGATTTGGATCAGACTGAGCAAGGTTCCCAACACGAAACCGACCAGCACAGTCAATCTGGCTTGTTTATAAGACAAGCGGTGGGCGAACTTGATATCCATCGAGTGTTGAACCACTTCACGTTTCCTTTCGCCCGGCAAGCATAGCTGAACATCCCCAAGCTTCAGCTTGCCGGGCACGAATCGTTTTTTGACGCAGCCTCATGCGGTCTGCCGCAGGGTTGCCAATACGCCATCTTTTACAAGAACTTGCCAGAGGAATAATCATGGATTCTCGATTGAATGCCTTCCTTGAGCGGGCCGACGCCGTACTTGCTCGCCTTGAACCCTTATTGCCGGCCCCGCGCCAAGCTATCGACTGGCGCCAATGCCTGGCCGCTCGTTGGCAGCGCGAAGGTCGTAGTGGCTTCCTGTTGCCGCTGGAAGTGAGCCTGGATATGCGCTGGTCGGACCTGATTGGCGTCGACAAGCAACGTGAACAACTGGCGCGTAATACCCAGCAGTTCCTCGATGGCCTGCCCGCCAACCATGCGCTGCTATGGGGTTCTCGCGGCACCGGCAAGTCTTCCATGGTGCGCGCCTTGCTGGCTCAGCACGCCACGGCGGGTCTGCGCTTGATCGAAATCGAACGCGACCACCTGTCCGACCTGCCGCGCGTGGTCGAACAGTTGATAAAACTGCCGCAGCGCTTCATTTTGTTTTGCGATGACCTCTCGTTCGAAGCCGGCGAAGGCGATTATCGCGTGCTCAAAAGCGTGCTGGACGGCTCCCTGGAGCAGGCGCCGGAAAACGTGCTGCTGTATGCCACGTCCAACCGCCGTCATCTGGTGCCGGAGAACCAGAGCGACAACGACAACTGGAAACGTGTGGATGGCGAGTTGCACCCGAGCGAGGCGGTAGAGGACAAGATTGCCTTGTCGGACCGTTTTGGCTTGTGGCTGTCGTTCTATCCGTTTTCCCAGGAGCATTTCCTGGATGTGGTGGAACACTGGATCGGCGAGTTGGCCGGCAAGGCCGGCTTGCAGTGGCAGCGCGATGAGCAGCTTGATGTACTCGCGGTGCGCTGGGCCACAGGGCGCGGCAACCGCAATGGCCGTTGTGCCTATCAGTTTGCCCGTTACTGGGTAGGTCTTAAATTGCTGGAACGTCAACCATGATCGATTTACAACAGGCCGGCAGCGGTCTCGATGGCTACGCCATGCTGTGTGCACAACTGGAGTCATTGCTGGCTGATGAGCGTGACTTTATTGCCAACAGTGCACAGTTTTCTGCGTTTCTGTTCAACCAGCTCGATGACCTGAACTGGGCAGGCTTTTACCTTAATCGCAATGAAGAACTGGTGCTTGGGCCGTTCCAGGGCCAGATAGCCTGCGTGCGCATCCCGTTCGGCCGTGGCGTATGTGGCGCTGCTGCGGCTTCACGACAAACCCAGCGGGTAGAGGATGTGCATGCGTTCCCAGGCCATATTGCCTGTGACAGCGCCTCGAACAGTGAGTTGGTGGTGCCATTGGTCAAAGACGGTCAGCTGATTGGCGTGCTTGACCTCGACAGTCCCTCGCTGGCCCGTTTTACACCTCAGGACCAGGCAGGGATTGAACGGCTGGCGGCGATTTTCCTGCGGCTGACCGACTGCTGAACCTGCAAGCCAAGGCAGAGGAGTGCAGGAGCGAGTGACTCGCTCCTGCCGTTGCGGGCCCGGGCGTTTATTGGCCTTGCAGCTCGGCCAGTTGAATCTGCAGCATCCTCTCCAGTTCCAGCATGAGATGCTCCAGCGCCTTGATGCCGGTTTCAATGGTTGCCCACTCTTCATTGCGAGCGCAGGTTTGCTCCAGCGCTTCGCATTGCCCAGCCAATGAATGGGCCTGAACGATACGGGCAGCGCCCTTGATTTTGTGGGCTTGTTCAATGATCTCGGGGGGGTGGGCCTGCCGGTTCAACAGCGTGACAAGCGCCTGACGGTCGTCACGGCTGCTGCTCAGCAGCTCCTCCAGCAGGCGTCGACTCAATTGCGGGTCGCCGCCGGTCAACGCTTGCAGGCACTCGAGGTTCAGGCGCTGGTTCGCAGGTTTGGGAGCGATTTGCGCCAGTTGCCGTTCCAGTACGGTCAGGCTGATGGGCTTGAACAGGCAGTCATCCATGCCGGCCTGCACGCAACGTTGTCTTTCCTCTGGCTGGGCGTTGGCAGTAAAGCCCAGCACCACACAAGGTACCAATTGCTCGCGTTGCTCATATTCACGGATTGAACGGCTCAGCTCATAGCCATTCATGATGGGCATGTTGCAATCGGCGATCACCAGGTCGAAATGCTCCTTGCGCCAGGCCTGGAACCCTGCAGCACCGTGCTCGGCGGCAGTGAATTGATGACCCAGGTAGCCCAGTTGCTGGCACATCAGCAGGCGGTTCGCCGGGTGGTCGTCTACCACCAGTACATTCAGCACCCGAGTGGCGGCCGGTGCTTCAGGCTGTTGCTCACCCACCACCGTGATCGTTTGCAGGCGGGGTACGCTCAGGTTGACGTGCACCTGGGTACCTACCATGGGCACGCTGCTCAGGCTCAACTGGCCGCCCATCATGGCGCACAGGCTGCGGCAGATCACCAGCCCCAGCCCCGCGCCGCTCCTGGCCAGTTGACCGGAATTGTCCGCTTGGGCAAAGGGTTCGAACAGACGCAGTTGATCCTCCCTGCTGATGCCGATGCCGGTGTCTTCCACCACCAGCTTCAGCTCGATCTGCTCCGGTGCCTGGGTCGGCTGTACTTCCACTTTGATCTTCACCTGGCCTTGCTCGGTGAACTTGATCGCGTTGCTCACCAGGTTCGACAGTACTTGCTTGAAGCGCAGAGGGTCTATCAGCACTTCGATATCGTTCAGGTCGGGCTTGAATTCCAGCAGCAGGCTGAGGGTTTTCTGGCGTGCCAGACCGTCGAAGACACGCACCACCGACTCAATCACCTCGCGCAGGTTGACGCGCTCCGGCGCCAGGCTGAGACGGCCGGATTCGATACGTGCGATGTCCAGGATGTCACCGATCAACTCCAGCAGATCCTTGGCCGAGTTGTACGCCACTTCGATGGCTGGGCGGTCGAGATGCCCTTGATCGGCGCGCTTGAGCGTCAGTTCGAGCATTCCGATCACGGCGTTCATGGGCGTACGGATCTCGTGGCTCATGGTGGCAAGGAACGTGCTCTTGGCGCGATTGGCCTCATCGGCCCGCTCTTTGGCGGCGCGTAGCTCATCAAACAACTCGCGTCGGTCGCTGATGTCGATCCAGCCGCCGATGATGCCCTGGACTTCGCCTGTGGAGTCGCGGTACGGCAGGATCCAGTGATAGATCGTCAGTTTGCGCTCGTGGATATGCAATGTGCGATCCAGGATCAGCGGAATGCCCTCGGCCACTACGCGCAGATAGTCGGCATGGTATTGCGCCGCCTCCGACTCCAGGGCCATGCTCATCTGGGTGACGCTTTTGCCGATCACGTCTTCGCGTTTGACGTCGAATACCTGCAGGTAGCTGTCGTTGCAGGTTTGCAGCAGGCCGTTGCGGTCACGCACGTAGATCGGATGGGGGGTTTCATTGACCAGCGCACGCATGAATTCGAATTGGTCGTTCAGGGCCCGTTCGGCCATTTTGCGGTGTTTTATCTGGCGCCGCATGTAGGCGTTCCAGGTCAGGGAAATCAGTAGCAACAGCCCGGTACCGATGATGATTCGAGATATCAATTGATGGTAGTTGCGCCAGTAGCTGTCGGACGCGGCGGTGTAACCCCGCCAACGACTGTTGATCACGCCCATTTCATCCGGGGCGATGCTGAGCAGCGCCTTGTCGAGGATTGAGCTCAGTTCCGTGGCGTGGCGCGATGTCGCCAGGGTATAAGTTGCCGGCGTAGTGCCAATGCTGGCGCTGATCTGCAGCTTGTCCTGAAAAGCCTTGGAAGACAGCAGGTAGTTGGCGATCACCAGTGTGCTCACTGCGCCATCCACTTGGCCCTGTGCGAGTAACTCCGATGCCCTGAAAGTATCACTGGTTTCGACCAGGTGAACCTGGGGGAAATCGTTGGTCAAGGTCTCGATCAAGGGGTTGCCCTGGGTTATCGCCAGGCGCTTTCCTGCCATTTGTGCGATGTTCGCGGGTGGCCCTGGCTCCTTGCGTGTCAACAATACGTAGGAGTTTTCCAGGTAGGGTCGGCTGAAATTGAGCTGCGAGTCCCTTGTGTTGCTCGGCACAATGGCCCCGATCATATCGACCTTCTGGCTGGTGACCTGATCGATCATCGCGTTGACATCACGCCCGCGTACAATCGAAAAGCGTAGGCCGGTGCGCAGGCGAATCAGCTCCAGGAGATCGGCGGTAATGCCGCGAAAGTTGCCGTCCGCATCGAAGAACGTGAGAGGCGCGAAGGTTTCATTGACGATCACCTTGACCACCGGATGCTCTTTAAGCCAGCGCTCTTCGCGTTGGGTCAGTTGCAATTTCTTGTCGGTGAGCAGGATATCGCTGCCGGCGCTCCAGCGTTTGGCGATGCTGTCTCGTTCGGTGATGGGGACCGCAGCCAGGACCGCGTCGACAATGCTCAGCAGCACGCGGTTATCTTCACGCATGGCGAAGCTGAAACCATAAGCCTCATGCTTGCCGAAATTGGCCATGCGGATGTTTTTGAGATAACCCTTGTTGATCATGTAGTGGGTGGAAATGGTGTCACCCAGAAACACATCCGCCTGGTCGAAGGCCACCGCATTCAAGGCGTTCTGATAAGACGGATAGGCGCGGATGATGGCCTTGGGGTACAGCTTTTCTACCTCAT
This sequence comes from Pseudomonas sp. W2Aug9, assembly GCF_023127755.1. Classification (NCBI taxonomy): domain Bacteria; kingdom Pseudomonadati; phylum Pseudomonadota; class Gammaproteobacteria; order Pseudomonadales; family Pseudomonadaceae; genus Pseudomonas; species Pseudomonas sp. W2Aug9. Next base: position 82,805 of record NZ_SPKL01000036.1, read on the forward strand.
TGAGCGGCAGGTAATGGTAGACAAGGCTTAAGCGCAGCCCGTCCAGGCCCTCGTTGAGGCTACGGGTTTCTCCCTCGCGGGTGACCAGTACCGGTTGGTCCACGGCGTAGGGTTCAGAGAGGATAAGGTTCGGTGTCGCAGCCTCAAAACCGTTGGATGAGCCCAACAAGTCGATTTCCCCGGTTTCCAAGGCTCGAATGGCTGCATCCCGGGACGGGTAGCGCATTACGTTGACCGGCAAGGAGAGTGCTTTGGCCAACAACCCCGCGTAATCGGCGGTCAGCCCTTCATAATCATAGCCGCTGGACGTCAGGTCGAATGGCGGGTAATCGGGCGCGGAGGTGCCCAGCACCAGTTCGCGTTTGTTTTGTAGCCAGTGGTGCTGAGCCTTGTCAAAATGAGTGCCGAGTTGAACGGCTCCCGCACGACTCAATAAGGTGAAGCGTTCCGGGTTTGTTTGGTGCTCTGCGAGCACGGCAGTGCTGAAGTACAGACCGGCACTCAATATAATCAGATAGTCCTTTATACGCCTGGGCATCCGCTTTCTCACACTAGCGCGTTTCGTTTTGCCATCTCGATGAGTTCTACCAAGGATTTGGCTTTGAGTTTTTGCATTAACCTCTTTTTATAAGTACTGACAGTCTTGTTGCTCAAAAACATGCCTTTGGCTATTTCCTTGTTAGTGCGGCCTTGTGCAAAAAGTTGCAAGACCATCAGCTCCCGGTCATTGACTGTCTTGAACAGTTCCAGTTCTTGTACATCCAGGCCTTCCGTTCCGGGGCCGTTCAACGCCTGGCTGGGGAAGTAGTTGTAGCCGGACAGGACCGCACGGATGGCGCTCAGCAACTCGCTCAAGTCCCCTTCCTTGCACACATAGCCCTCGGCACCCGAGCGCATGCATCGCGTGGCAAACAGCGTAGGGCATTGCGCCGTGAGCACGAGGGTTTTCATCGAGGTGTTCATGGCGTTGAATCGGCAGAGCACCTCAAGGCCGTCGAGTTTCGGGATGCTGATGTCGAGAATCACCAGGTCTGGAAGGCATTCGCGGACCATCTGTATCGCATCGCACCCATTGTCTGTTTCGCCGACGACCTTGTAACCCTCATGCTCCAGTAACATTCGAATGGCAAGCCGGATTACCGGTGGTCATCGATAATAAAAACTGAGTTCATAATCACATTCCATGCTGGTGCAAATAAAGCGGGCACATTAGCTCAGAAGATGAGGGCTCAGCATGAAGCTCACAGGGAGTAAATGCAAAACAGGAAAGTTCCTACGTTTAATAAGGCAAAAGCCTACAAGTTGTTAGGGGGACGTTACAGGGTATATCAACAATTTGAAGGTGGTTGCGCCAATAAACGGGGCCTTGGATTTTACGACGGGCCTTATAGTGTTTTTCATTGAAAATGATGTTTAAGTTCCTACATGAGAGAGTTAAAAATTAACCTATTAGCCTTTCCAGCTCATCTTTGTTCAAGGGCTTGGACAAATAGCCAAGCAGTGGAAGACGTCGTTGCAAGGCTTGCCTGCTCAGGTTGATCAATTCCTGTGTGGGTAAGCCGCTTAACAGAATGGCGCCAGTGATGAAGCGCTGGCGGTTGGCGATTTCGATCAGTTCAAGCCCCGGCAGGTCAGGCAGGCATTGGTCACACAGCATCAGGTCGAAGGGGTGTTCGGACCGACTCATCGTGTGTATGGCCTGCTCGGCATTTTCCACAGGTGTCAGTTGCTCGAAGCCGAAGCTTTTGAGCAGGCACTGGGTGGCCAGAAGTTGAAAAGGGTGATCCTCCACCAAAAGAATACGAAGAGAGTGTCTGGGCATAAAAGTGCACACAGTGATGCAAGCGTCGATGGGGGCGGTAGGAATTGCGCGGCTGGCCCGTTAGGAGCGTGCGTGATTATTCTTCGGGTGCCTGTACGAATTCGATCAGGCCGCTCTGTTCCCATCGTAGGGCGATTCGTTTCAGGGAACGGGCGGCTTGATCGGATCGTTATTGAGGGCTGGAGCGCCCGGTCATCTCCCGTGCCATTTCAGTGGCGTAGCTGTCGGTCATACCGGCGATGAAGTCGATCATCCGCAGGAATGAGGCGTGCAGCGGCCAGGCCGGATCCGGCGCGCTATTGCCGAGCAAGTCCAGAATGCGCCGATTCTTGAATGACGGCGTGCGCCCGCCATGTTGTTCAAGGGCCGCGCCGCAGAAGGCGTTCAGCAGGATTTCCAGGGTGGTGTAGGCGCCGATTTCGTGCAGTGTCTTGCGCTTGTCCTGGAAGATCTTCTTGCGCGCCATGTCCTTGGCATCCAGCACACAGCGCTTCGCCGGCCCGTGCATATGCTCGACCAGATCGCCCGGCAGCGTGCCGGCGAGCAGGGCGTCCTGCTGTTCGACAAAGGCCTGCGCCGCTGCATTGGTCAGGTGCTCAATCGCTTTGCCGCGCAAGATCGCCAGCTTGCGGCGCCGAGAGTCAAGCGGGCCCAATTGGCGGTACGTCTGCGGCAAGTCATCGCCCACCAGATCAAGCAACAGCGACTCGACTTCGGCGTACTGCAGCAGCTCCATTTCCAGGCCGTCTTCCAGGTCGATCAGCGCATAGCAGATGTCGTCGGCCGCTTCCATCAGGTATACGAGCGGGTGACGGGCCCAGCGTTGCTCTTCAAGCTGGGGCAGGCCGAGCTTATGGGCGATTTGCTCCAGAATCGGCAGCTCGCTCTGGTAACAGCCGAACTTGTGCTTCTTGTAGCCCAGCGAGTCGGCGTGGCGGGCGGTCCAGGGGTACTTGAGGTACGTCCCCAAGGTGGCGTAGGTCAGCCGCGTGCCGCCGTCGAACTGATGGTATTCAAGTTGGGTCAGTACCCGAAAGCCCTGGGCATTGCCTTCGAAGTTGAGAAAGTCATTGCGTTCGGCGCTGCTCATGTCGTCCAACCAGCCGCGCCCGGCGGCCTGTTGGAACCAGTGGCGAATGGCATCCTCGCCAGAGTGTCCGAACGGCGGGTTACCGATATCGTGGGCAAGGCAAGCCGATTGCACCACCATGCCCAGGTCGCTCGGGTCGCACCAGTCGGGCAGGGCGCCGCGCAACGTTTCACCCACGCGCATACCCAGGGAGCGGCCGACGCAACTGACTTCCAGCGAATGGGTCAGGCGCGTGTGGATATGGTCGTTGCTCGATACCGGATGCACCTGGGTCTTGCGGCCCAGGCGCCGGAACGCGCCGGAGAAAATAATGCGGTCGTGGTCTTTGTGAAAGGGGCTGCGGCCCAGTTCTTCAGGGCTGTGCAGAGGTTTTCCCAGGCGTTCGCGGTTCAGCAGGGTGGGCCAATCCAAGGCAACTACTCTCCGTTCGGTGAATGACATCCGCCAGCTTCCCGTTTCCGGCGTGGCGGAGCAAGCAAAAATCTACAGGTCGGCGGTGCGGGCGAAAAAAGGCCCGGCACCCGTTGACGAGGGCCGGGCCACTGGTATCGGCAAGCTAACCGCCGGCAAAGGTTTAACTTTTGCGCGAGCCTTGCATGGCCAATTTGATCAATGGGATCAACCCTGCACCCAGCCGCACCAGACGTGTCACGCTGCTGATACTGCCGCCCTTGGCGCCCTTGCCGGTGAAAAAGCCCATCAGCGTCACCGCCGCCACGCCCCACAGTGGCGCGTGCTTGATGCCCAGGCTGTCCTGCCAGTTGTGGCGCATGTTGCGCATTTTCTGCAGAGGGGCCATCAGTTGCTGGGACTCATGACGGATTTCCTGGCGGTGCATTTCCATGCGCAGGCGGATCAGCGTCTTGCGCATTTCCCGGCGGGAGGTATTTTTCGGGATCTCGGTCATGCTCATGGCAGCAGGCGCTCCCGGTCGTTGGCCAGCTCTTCGAGCGTGGCGTGGAAGGGCGTGGATTCATCGAACACCGCCGCTTTCAGGCGCACACCGCAGAAGGCCGCGGCCAGGCTATAGAACACGCAAAGGCAGATGATCCCCGTCAGGCGGTAGCCGGTATCCCACACCAGGATCATCACCAGCGTCGACAACCCTACCAGCAACAGCAGGGCGAACACCAACGCCAGACCGGCAAACAACAACAGGCTGACAGTGCGGGCCTTTTGCTCCTGCAATTCGATGCCAAACAACTCGACATGGCTGTGCAGCAAGCCCAGCACAGCGGCGCCCAGGCGTCGGGAGGTGGAACCGCTTGCCGAAGAATGTGCGCTCGTTGATGAGCTGGATTCGCCGATAGACATGATTAGCGCCTTGTAGCCAGCAGACCGATCAAAAAGCCCACGCCGGCAGCGATGCCGACTGACTGCCATGGGTTGGCTTGCACGTAGTCTTCGGTGGCGGTGATGGCCGCCTGACCGCGCTCGCGCAGGGAGTCTTCGGTCAGTTGCAAGGTCTCGCGGGCCTTGAGCAGGCTCTCGTGGATCTTGGTGCGCAGTTCGTCGGCCTGATCGCCGGCCAGCACTGCGGTGTCGTCCAGCAACCTTTCGGTATCACTGACCAGGGTTTGAAAATCCGCCATCAGTATCTCTTGAGCAGTCTTTGCTGTTTTACCGGCCATGGTTGTCTCCGTGTGTGGCTGATCTGTACGTGTGGTTTCGAGTCGCGGCGTTCGCTGAAGGTTCACTGCAATTGTGTGGTACAGCTTTTGCTTTGCATTGGTGCGCAGGCTCAGAGGCCCGCGCCGAATATGGGCGGTCGGGGCGCAAGCCTTGAAAAACCTTACCCTAAATAACTAAAACCCGCGGAAAAACCCTGTCGGCAACGGTCAGTTGTGTTGATCGCTGCGCTAAAGCGGTTCGTGCCCTCCCAACAGGGACGAAACCGGTGGTACCCATTTAGTGCGCCAACCCTCAGCTTGAACCGATTTGGTGCTTTTTGCCTTGATGCAGGCCTGCCAACCTCCATGGAAAATCTGCAAAGTGCGGTGGATACACTCGTCCACAGTTCCAACACCCTGTTTATCCTGATTGGCGCGGTCATGGTCCTGGCCATGCACGCCGGCTTTGCCTTCCTTGAGGTCGGCACGGTGCGCCAGAAGAATCAGGTCAACGCCCTGTCGAAAATCCTCAGCGATTTCGCCATCTCCACCCTGGCCTATTTCTTTATAGGCTATTGGATCTCATACGGTGTGAGCTTCATGCAACCGGCAGCCGTCATCAGCGCCGATCATGGCTATGGCCTGGTGAAGTTTTTCTTCCTGCTGACCTTCGCCGCGGCGATCCCTGCGATCATTTCCGGTGGCATAGCCGAACGTGCGAAGTTTGCGCCGCAGTTGTGCGCCACTGCACTGATCGTGGCGTTTATCTACCCGTTCTTCGAGGGCATGGTGTGGAACGGCAATTTCGGTCTGCAAGCCTGGCTGCTTGCAAGCTTTGGCGCCAGTTTTCACGATTTTGCCGGTTCCGTGGTGGTGCACGCCATGGGCGGCTGGCTGGCGCTGGCGGCGGTGTTGCTGCTGGGGCCGCGTAATGGACGTTATCGCGAAGGGCGCCTGGTGGCGTTTGCACCGTCGAGCATCCCGTTCCTGGCGCTGGGGTCGTGGATCCTGATCGTGGGATGGTTCGGCTTTAACGTGATGAGTGCGCAGACCCTCAACGGGGTCAGCGGCCTGGTGGCCGTCAATTCGTTGATGGCCATGGTTGGCGGTACCGTGGCCGCGCTGGTGATCGGCCGTAACGACCCAGGATTCCTGCACAACGGCCCCTTGGCCGGGCTGGTGGCGATCTGCGCAGGTTCCGACCTGATGCATCCGGTGGGCGCGCTGGTCACCGGAGTAGTCGCAGGCGGCTTGTTTGTGTGGTGCTTTATCGCCGCCCAGGCACGCTGGAAGATCGACGATGTGCTGGGCGTATGGCCGTTGCACGGCTTGTGTGGCGTGTGGGGCGGCATCGCCTGCGGCATCTTCGGGCAGGCCACCCTGGGTGGGCTTGGCGGCGTCAGCTTGATCAGCCAGTTGATCGGCACCGGCCTGGGCGTGTCGGTGGCGTTTGGTGGCGGCTTGCTGGTGTACGGCGTGATCAAGCGCGTGCAAGGGCTGCGCTTGAGTCAGGAAGAGGAGTATTACGGCGCGGACCTGTCGATCCACAAGATCGGTGCGGTCAGTCAGGATTGATCGGCGCTTGTTCATCAGTGTGTGGCGGCGGATAAAACCCGTGCAGCAAGCGATAGTGGTTCTGCCGCACTTCATCCACCCGAGCCTGTACCTGTTGGTCCGGCAGGCCCAGCAGGATCAGGGCGTGGGACGCGAGCATCAGGCTTGACTCAAGCAACTCGGGCACCACTTCGCTGGCCCCCGCGGCCTTGAGTTCAGCCAACTGGCTGTCATCACGGGTGCGCACCAGGATCGGCACCTGTGGGTTGATCCGTCGCGCTTCCTTGAGCACCACCAGCGCGACATCGCTGTTGTCGACGGCGATCACCACCAACCGCGCGCGCTCCAGGCCCACGGCACTGAGCAAGGCACCCCGGCGGCAGTCGCCATAATGCACGCTGCTTTCCTCGGTGGCGGCCTCCTGCACCCGTTCGGGGTCGTCATCCAGGGCGATAAACGCCTGGTGCTCGCGGCGCAAAAACCGCCCGATCGATTGTCCCACCCGACCATAACCGCAAATCACCGCGTGCCCGTGCAACTGAGCGTTGAGCGCGGTGATGTGCTCCAGTTGCACTTGCTGGTTGGGCTTGCGATGCAGGCGCAGGGCAATGGCCGGCGCTGCGCGCAACAGCAGCGGCGTCAACAGCATCGAGCAGAACGTGGCGGCCAGTAGCAGGCCGTTGAACTCATCCGGAATCAACCGGCTCTGCTGCATCTGCGCCATCAGCGCGAAACAGAACTCGCCACCCTGGGCCAGGGCCAGGCCGCTGCGCCAGGCGGTTTCAGTGTCGCTGCCACGCAGCTTGACCAGTACGGCCACCACAGAGCCTTTGACCAACATCAGCGTAAGGGTCAGGCCGAGGATCAACAGGCTGTGGCTGACGAATAACTGCAGGTCGATCAACATGCCGATGCTGACGAAAAACAGCCCCAGCAGAATGTCGCGAAACGGCCGGATATCCGCTTCTATCTGGTGACGATAATGACTCTCGCCCAGCAACATACCGGCCAGAAACGCACCAAGGGCAGGGGACAGGCCGAGCAGGTGGGTGAGCCAGGCGGTGAGCAAGACAATTACCAGCGCCAGCAGCACGAACAACTCTGCGGAATGGGACGCGGCGACCTCATGGAACAACCGCGGCAGCAACCAGCGGCTGGCGAATAACAGGCCGACGAACAACACCACGGTTTTGCCCAGGGTCAGCGGCAATGCCCAGTACCAGGCTTGGTCACTGCTGCCGGCAAACACCGGCACCAGTGTCAGCAGCAATACCGCCACCACATCCTGGAACAGCAGCACGCCTATCGCATTCTGGCCGTGGCTGCTGAAGATCTCCCCAAGACTGGTCAGTTCCTTGCTGACGATGGCCGTGGACGACAACGCCAACCCTGCACCCAGTAACAGCGCGATGCCCGGCGCCAGGCCCAAGCCCATCAGCGCAGCGCCGAGCAGGGCGCCGCATCCCAACACCTGCAAACTGCCCAGGCCGAACACCACGCGGCGCAGGGCGAACATTTTCGACAGGGAAAACTCCAGGCCCAGGGAGAACAGCAGAAACACCACGCCCATCTCGGCCAAGTCCGGCAGGTCCTCGTTGTCGTTCACCCAGTCCAAAGCAGTCGGCCCCACCGCCAGGCCCACGCACAGGTAGCCCAGCACGGGCGGCAGTTGCAGCCGGCGAAACAGCGCAATCACCACCAGGGATGAGGCCAGGATGATCAGCAGGTTGGCAAACACAGGCATCTCCATTGCAGGTGGACGGGCAAAAAGCCGCGAGAATCGCTGAATCAGTTATAGGCCATGGTGACCTGGGTCAGGTGTTTTGTCGGCAATGGGATTTCACGGCGCGAGCGGGTTTAGAATGGTCACTTGTTTTTCTGACCGGGTTCTTTCGTCATGCCTCCTGAATGCCAGCTGTTCGGCACCCTGGGTTGCCATCTGTGTGAAATTGCCGAAGCCGAAATCATGCCGCTCGTCGAGCACGGGCTGCTGGTGGAGTTGGTGGATATCACTGAGCCAGATGACCTGACAGAAGACTACGGCCTGCGGATTCCGGTGCTTCGCCGCATGGACACCGGGGCGGAACTGGACTGGCCGTTCGACACCGGCCAGGTCGTTGCCTTTCTGCGCTGACGTTTATCCGATGGCGGGCTTGCGAATATTACGTTACTGTATATTCGTACAGCGATTGAATAGAGGGAACGCCCGTGGTGAATGTTGAACAATTGAAAAGCAGCGTCAATCGCATGTCCGCCGATGTGGTGCGCGACGCGGTCAACGAGCTGCGCCTCGATGGGCTGGTCACGGAAGGCAAGACGCCCTTCAACAAAGTGCATTTCAACACCTGCTTTGCGGAAATCGAGGCGCTGTTCCAGCGTGCCGGTTATCACAAACAGTTGGATGTGGTGGGTTATCAAGGCTTGCTCTACGCGCTCTATGATCCGGGCCGTTGGGAAGCAGTGGACGTACTGCGCTGGCTCAAGGAGTTCACCGAGGCGGCGAGCGCTTCGCCGGTGCTGCGGGCCCAACTGGCCAAGGCATGAGAACGGCCCTAGGCTCAATCGCGCTCCATGCGGGATAATGCCCGCCTGTTTCCAGGTTCGAGCATTTGCATGTCCACTTCCGGTTTTTCCGCCGCCCAGCACCAAGCCAGCACGTTGTATCTGCCACCGGGGCCTTGGGCAACGGTGATCGACTGCCTGTGCGATCACTTCCCGGCCATTGGCCGTGAGCAGTGGCTGGACCGCATTGCCCGGGAACGAGTGCTGGATATCAATGGCAGCCCGATCAGCCTGGGCCTGGCCTACAAGGAAGGCCTGTGCATCTATTACTTTCGCGAAGTACCCAACGAAAAAGTGATTCCGGTACAGGAAACTATCCTGTACGCCGATGAACATCTGGTGGTGGCGGACAAGCCGCATTTCCTGCCGGTGACTCCCGCCGGCGAGTACGTTGAGCAAACCCTGTTGCGTCGCCTGATCCGTCGCCTGGACAACCCCGCCCTGGTGCCGTTGCACCGCATTGACCGGCACACGGCGGGGCTGGTGCTGTTCTCGGCCAACCCGCAAAGCCGCTCGGCGTACCAGCAACTGTTTCCCACGCGGCGTATCGACAAATTCTACGAAGCCATCGCCCCGGCCCTGCCGAATCTGAGCTTTCCCCTGGTGCATAAAAGCCGCCTGGTGGATGGCGAACCCTTCTTTCGGATGCAGGAAGGGCCGGGCGCCAGCAACACCGAGACGGCCGTTGAAGTGCGCGAGAAAAAGGGTGGTTTGTGGCGTTACGGTCTGTTCCCGGTGACCGGCAAGAAACACCAGCTGCGCGTACACATGACTGCCCTCGGGGCGAGTATCTGCAATGACCCGTTCTATCCCGTTGTGGTCAAGGACGCCGAGGACGACTACGCCCACCCCCTGAAGCTGCTGGCCCAGGGCGTGCGTTTCATCGACCCGCTAAATGGTGAAGAACGCAGTTTTCACAGCCGTATCACCCTCGACTGGTAAACGCCGCAAACGACAAGGCCCGCGCTAGGCGGGCCTTGTTGGCAAGCGTTAAGGCTTACAGATCTTTAACGGTGCGAACCTGGTCTTTATTGATGCGGGTGCGCTTGCCGTCAAGCTGTTGGAATTCGTAGAAACCCGAATCTTCGTCAAATTTCGGGGTGTCGACGGCCTGGATTTCGCGACCGTCATTCAGGGTGATCACTGTTGGCGAGGCGCAACCGGCGAGGGTGGCGAGGCCCAGTGCAAGCATGAGAGCGGCGATGGTCCGTTGAGTCATGAGTTTGTCTCCGAGAAAATACTTTTAAATTGCTGACCTTGTGACGTATGGGACGTCGGCAAAGTTCCTTGTGAAAGGCTCATTCTGACACGCCAGCCCGTGGGTGCAACAGCTCGGGCGTATTAAGATTGGCCAGGCGCGGGTCATCGGCCGGGCATTCCAGGCCGACGCCACCCAGTTGCAGCAGGACCTTGCGCGGGCTGCGTTCACCCGCTTGCCAGGCCCGTTCCACCTGATCTTTCAGGTCTGTTGGGATAATGCACAGCAAGGGTTCCCAGAACTCGCCATGACGCACCATGACGGGAACCTGCGGATTGCGTTGGGCAATCTGACGCAAGTCGGCCAGCAGTCGCTCATCAATCTGCGGCACATCGCACGGCAAGATCAGCAGATGTTCATGGCGTGCAGCGAAGAGTCCTGCTCGGATACCCGCCAACGGGCCGGGAAAGTCCGGGCTGTCATCACTGACCAGTTGGTCGGCATAGGGCGCGTAGTGTTCAAGGTTGCGATTGCACGAGATGATCAGGTCATCCGTGAGCGGCCTGGCCAGCCGTTGCAGGTGGGCAATCAAGGGCTCGCCCCGCCATTGAAGCAGCCCCTTGTCCTGGCCGCCCATGCGTTGGCCACGACCACCGGCCAACAACAGAATCGAACAAGGCAGGGGTGAAGATTCAAGAGACATGGCGGTTCCACTGCGGCAGGTAAAGAGGGGCCTGTGATATAACATCGGGCTGTTTTTTCGACAACTGGACCGAGCCATGAAAGCCAAGGCCGATGCGCCCTTTGTACCCCTGAATATTGCTGTATTGACCGTCAGCGACACCCGCACCCTGGACACCGACACCTCCGGCCAGGTCTTCGTCGATCGCCTGACCGCCGCCGGCCACCACCTGGCCGAGCGCGTGCTGCTCAAGGACGACCTCTACAAGATTCGCGCCCAGGTTGCCCACTGGATCGCCGAAGACGTGGTGCAAGTGGTGCTGATCACCGGGGGCACCGGCTTCACCGGCCGTGACAGCACCCCTGAAGCCGTGAGCTGCCTGCTCGACAAGCAGGTCGATGGCTTCGGCGAACTGTTCCGCCAGATCTCCGTGGCCGATATCGGCACCTCCACCGTGCAATCGCGCGCCCTGGCCGGCCTGGCCAATGGCACCCTGGTGTGCTGCCTGCCGGGCTCCACCAATGCCGTGCGCACCGGTTGGGATGGCATCCTCGCCGAGCAACTGGATAATCGTCACCGCCCATGCAATTTCGTCCCGCACCTGAAGCAGGCCCAACCCTGTGAATCCCGTGGATAAGCCGGGCAAGACCGGCGCACTGATGCCGGTGGAAGCAGCCTTGCAGCGGCTGCTCGCCATGGCGGAATCGGCGCCGATCCGTGACCAGCATGTGCTGCCCCTGGCGCAGTGCGATGGCCGCGTACTGGCTCAGGACCTGATCTCGACGCTCGACCTGCCGCCGTGGCCCAACAGTGCCATGGACGGCTACGCCGTGCGCCTGGCGGACTGGACCGGGGAACCGCTGGTGGTGAGCCAACGGATTTTCGCTGGCACTGCGCCCGAGCCGCTGGCGGCCGGCACCTGCGCACGGATCTTTACCGGCGCGCCGGTACCCGAAGGCGCAGACTGCGTGCAAATGCAGGAAAACGCGGTGGTTCATGCCGATCAGCGCGTGAGTTTCACCGAGCCGTTACGGGTGGGCGACAACATCCGACCACAGGGCCAGGAGACTACGTTGGGTGAGTGCGTACTCAGCGCCGGAACGCGCCTGGGGCCCATCGAGTTGGGCCTGGCTGCGTCTCTGGGGCGGGATCGGCTCGATGTGGTGCGTCGCCCGCGCGTGGCCGTGCTGTCGACCGGCGACGAATTGATCGAGCCAGGCTTTCCGTTGGGCCCGGGGCAGATCTACAACAGCAACCGTCGCGTGCTGTGCAGCTGGCTGGCGCGCATGGGCTGCGAAGTGATCGATGCGGGGATTCTGCCGGATGATCTGGAACAGACCCGTACGTGTTTGGCCGGCCTGGGTAGCGTCGACCTGATCTTGTCTACCGGCGGTGTGTCGGTGGGCGAAGCGGACTTCCTCGGCATTGCCTTGCGTGAAGAGGGCGAGTTGGCGTTGTGGAAGCTGGCGATCAAGCCAGGCAAACCGCTGACCTTCGGGCATTTTCGTGGCGTGCCGGTGATCGGCCTGCCAGGTAACCCGGCCTCGACCCTGGTGACCTTTGCGCTATTGGCGCGCCCGTACCTGCTGCGCCGCCAAGGCGTGGCGCAGGTGCAGCCGCTGCGTTTCGAGGTGCCGGCAGGATTCGACTGGCCCAAGCCTGGCAACCGCCGCGAATACCTGCGCGGGCGTATCGAGCAGGGCAAGGCGATTATCTATCGCAACCAGAGCTCCGGGGTGCTGCGCAGTGCGGCGTGGGCGGAGGGGTTTGTGGAGGTGATGGAGGGGACCACATTGGCCATTGGCGACCGGGTCAATTTCATTCCTCTGAGTGAAGTCCTGAACTGAACACAGATCAAAAAATGTGGGAGGAGGCTTGCTCCCGATAGCGGTGTATCAGCCCCAGATAGGTTGGCTGTAATGACGCTATCGGGAGCAAGCCCCCTCCCACAGTGGATCTTGGTATGCCTGTGGCTACTCAGTAATCGTCGCCACGCTCAGTGACATCCCGCTCCATCGGCCCCGCATCCGGGTCGTAGCCCACCGGGAACTTGCCCTTCAACGTCCATGCAAACGCAATGATCTCGGCAATCGTGCGATAGAGCTCTTCTGGAATACTGTCCCCCAGTTCCATACGCGCCAGCAGCTTCACCAGCTCGGCATTTTCATAGATCGGTACTTCATTCTCCCGTGCCAGCTTGAGAATCGCTTCGGCCAGGGCGTCATCGCCCTTGGCGGTCAGGGTGGGGGCTTGTTGGCCGTCGTACTTGAGGGCGATGGCCTGACGGGGTGGGGCGGCGTTCTTCATGCGGTTTCATCCACCCAGCGTTGTTCCAATCCGGTTTTTGCACCGCGTGGCGGGGTGCCCAGGTGGCAATCCAGGTCGCCGACGTTAAGTCCGGATGACACCAGGCGCTCGCGCAGGCTGCCCAGGTGACTTTCGATCAAGCTGGCGGTGAAAGGGCGACTGGCCCACAACTGGCTGGACAGTTTGCCCTGGGACAACTGCGCCTGAACTTGCAGCGGCCCCAGCGGCTCCATGTCGAAGGCCAGCTCGACGCGCCAGAGCATCTGCTTCGGATCTTTTTTATCCTTGCGCTCGGGCTGATCCTTGTCGGGCGCAGGCTCCTCGCGCTGAAACTTGACCTGCAACGGCACGATGTCTTGCAGGGTGCGCATGGGGATTTCCAACTGCCACGTGGTTTGCAGGCGGCCATCGGCGGTGGTGCCGGTCTGTTCCAGGCTCGACAGTTGGTGGCTCTGCAAGCGCGAGATCGCCCCGGCGGCCAGGCGCAGCAGGTTTTCCAGGTCGCCTTCACCTTCCAGTTTCGCGATCAGCCGCTCCGGCAAGGGGAAACCGGCAGGTATCTGCCGAGCGCCAACCTGGCCGAGAGTGTTCAACGGGCTGCGCACAAAGTGCGGCAGCACCTGGGCCAGGGTATTGGCGGCGAGGATCGCATTCAGGTTGGTGTTGGCGGGCAGGGCGGGCAGCAGGTCCGCGACCAGGCGCAACAGCGCGCCTTTCATATCCAGCGGTGGGATTTGTGGGTTCTGCCCAGCGAGCAATTTGGCTTCCAGGAAGGCGCCGCTGTTTTGCACCACTTGTGCCAGTACCTTGGGATTGCTGACTTGCGCCAGATCGGGCAAGGCTGCCAGTAAACGCTCGGCAGCGGCCCGCAGCTCGGCCGAGGTGTTGTCGCCACGGGGCAGGTTCTGCAGGGCAGTGAACACCGCATCCAGCGAGCCTTGGCGACTTTGCTGGGTCGCCAGTTGCTGCGTCACGGCCAGTTGGTCTTTCAGCCCGCTCAGCGGCACAAAATTCAGGGTTTGCGCGTTCTGCACCACGGCACTGAGCAAGCTGCCGACCCGCAAGGGTTGAGGGCTTTCCAGCGTCAGCGTGGTACCGGCCAGGGCATTATTGAGCACACTCACCAGCGAGCGATAGATCGCCGCTTGCGCTGAGCCTTGAGGCAGCATCTGGGTGGTCAGCACCTTGGCTTGCAGCAGGGTGCCCACCGGCATTTGTGTGGTGTCGAGGCGGGTGAGGGCGGCCACGTTGGCGCTCATGGCTTGCTGCAAGCTGATGGCCAGGTTGCCCGCAGGCGTTTGGCTCACTGCCACATTGCTGCCCAGGGGCAAGGGCTGGGCGCTGCTGGCTTGAACCAGGGTCTGGCGACCACCTTCAAGGGTCAGCTTGAGCAACAGCTGAAAGGCTTCACTGCCTTGTTTCAGCGCGATGACTTCAGCGTTTACGGTTTTTCCGGCGCCAATCAACCCGGCCTGTGGCTCCAGGAGCTTGAGCAACTCGCCAGCCGCAGGCAGCGGGGCAGCCTTGGGTGCTGAGGCTGGAGGCAGTGGAGGAAGATTGATCTCACCGGTCATCGTGCGCATCGTCTCTGGGGAAATTGCCCTCTTTAGAGTAGGGCATCGCATGTATAATGCCGCCCGTCTGCAAAGAGAGCGGTAAAAACCTCACAACTATTTGATCCAGCTCTCTAAAATCGGTCGCCAAAGTCGTTATTGTGCATCTCTCTATAACGGCCGCTGCACCGCCGACTTGAACCGTAAAGGCCCGCGATCTCTTGACCAGCCCTCTTCTTGAAGCCGTAGCGCTTGCCTGTGAACGCGACCTGCGCCTGTTGTTCGAGCAACTCGACCTGCGTCTGGCGGCTGGCGACATGGTGCAAATCAGCGGCCCCAATGGCAGCGGCAAGACCAGTTTGCTGCGTCTGCTGGCCGGTTTGATGCAGCCCACGGCGGGTGTTGTTCGGCTCAACGGTAAGCCCCTGCACGAACAACGTGCCGAGCTGGCACGCAACCTGGTCTGGATCGGCCACGCCGCCGGTATCAAGGACGTGCTCAGCGCCGAAGAAAACCTCAGCTGGCTCAGCGCCCTGCATCACCCTGCTACCCGCGATAGCATCTGGCAGGCCCTGGCCGCCGTTGGCCTCAAGGGCTTTGAAGATGTGCCCTGTCACACGCTGTCAGCCGGCCAGCAGCGCCGCGTGGCCCTGGCGCGTTTGTACCTGTCCGGCCCGCCGCTGTGGATTCTCGACGAACCCTTCACCGCTCTCGACAAACAGGGCGTAGCCCAACTCGAAGAGCACTTGGCCCGGCACTGCGAGCAGGGCGGCCTGGTGGTGCTCACCACCCACCATACCCTGGCGCGCAAGCCGGGTGGTTACCGGGAGCTGGATCTCGGACGGTGGTCGGCATGAGTGTGTTTGCCCTGTTGGTGGCCCGTGAAGCGCGGCTGTTGTGCCGTCGCCCGGCCGAGCTGGCCAACCCGCTGGTGTTCTTTGCGATTGTGATCGCGCTGTTTCCGTTGGCGGTCGGCCCGGAGACTAAACTGTTGCAAACCTTGTCCCCGGGACTGGTGTGGGTCGCGGCGCTTTTATCGGTCCTGCTCTCGCTGGACGGGCTGTTTCGCAGTGATTTCGAAGACGGATCCCTGGAGCAGTGGGTCCTTTCGTCGCACCCCCTGCCACTTCTGGTACTGGCCAAGGTACTGGCACACTGGGCGTTTTCCGGCCTGGCGCTAGTCTTGCTCTCGCCGCTGCTGGCGATGATGCTGGGCTTGCCCGTCGAATGCCTGCCCGTGTTGCTGGTGTCCTTGTTGCTCGGTACGCCGGTGCTCAGCCTGTTGGGGGCGGTGGGCTCCGCCTTGACTGTGGGCCTGAAAAGGGGTGGCCTGCTGCTGGCCCTGTTGATTCTGCCTTTGTATATCCCGGTGTTGATCCTGGGCAGCGGCGCTTTGCAAGCCGCGCTCATGGGGATGCCGGCGACCGGTTACCTCTTGTGGCTTGGTAGCCTGACCGCCCTGGCGGTAACCCTGACACCCTTTGCTATAGCCGCCGGCCTGAAAATCAGCGTCGGTGAATAATGAGGTCTGACTCGGCGTTAATGACGTTGAGTCAGTAAAGACCCTAAGCTTTTCGCCACGACGAAAAGCACCCGTGATGGAAAATGCAATGAACTGGACCTGGTTTCACAAGCTCGGCTCGCCCAAATGGTTTTATGGCATCAGTGGCAAGCTGCTGCCGTGGTTGAGCGTCGCCGCCGTATTGCTGATCGGCACCGGCCTGGTCTGGGGCCTGGCCTTCGCGCCGCCGGACTACCAGCAAGGCAACAGCTTTCGCATCATCTATATCCACGTCCCAGCCGCGATGCTGGCCCAGTCCTGCTACGTGATGCTGGCGGTTTGCGGCATCGTCGGCCTGGTGTGGAAGATGAAACTGGCCGATGTGGCCCTGCAATGCGCTGCACCTATTGGTGCGTGGATGACCGCCGTGGCGCTGGTCACCGGCGCGATCTGGGGCAAGCCGACCTGGGGTTCCTGGTGGGTGTGGGATGCACGCCTGACCTCGATGCTGATCCTGCTGTTCCTGTACTTCGGCCTGATTGCCCTGGGCAACGCCATCAGCAATCGCGATAGTGCCGCCAAGGCCTGCGCGGTGCTGGCGATTGTCGGTGTGATCAACATCCCGATCATCAAATACTCGGTAGAGTGGTGGAACACCCTGCACCAGGGCGCCACCTTCACCCTCACCGAAAAACCGGCGATGCCCGTGCAAATGTGGGCGCCACTGCTGCTGATGGTGCTGGGGTTCTACTGCTTCTTCGGCGCCGTGCTGTTGCTGCGCATGCGCCTTGAAGTGCTCAAGCGTGAAGCCCGCACCAGTTGGGTCAAAGCCCAAGTGCAAACCAGCCTGGGAGCGCGGGGATGAACTTTGCTTCTTTCAGTGATTTTCTCGCCATGGGCCACCACGGCCTGTATGTCTGGAGCGCCTACGGCATCTGCCTGGCAGTGCTGGCCCTCAACGTTGCCGCGCCGATCCTGGCCCGCAAGCGTTACCTGCAACAAGAGGCGCGACGTCTGCGCCGGGAGACCGAAAAGTGAATCCGCTGCGTAGAAAGCGTCTGTTGATCATCCTTGCCATCCTGGTCGGCGTCGGCATTGCCGTGGGCCTGGCCTTGAGCGCCCTGCAGCAGAACATCAACCTGTTCTACACCCCCACCCAGATCGCCAACGGCGAAGCCCCGCTGGACACGCGCATCCGCGCCGGCGGCATGGTGGAGCAGGGCTCGTTGAAGCGTTCCGGCGATTCTCTGGACGTGACCTTCGTGGTCACCGATTTCAACAAGGCCGTGACCATCACTTACCGCGGCATCCTCCCGGACCTGTTCCGCGAAGGCCAGGGCATCGTCGCTCTGGGCAAACTCAACGCCGATGGTGTGGTAGTGGCGGACGAAGTGCTGGCCAAGCACGATGAAAAGTACATGCCGCCCGAGGTCACCAAGGCCCTGAAAGACAGTGGCCAGTCCGCGCCCGCGACCCCAGCCAAGGAGGGCTAAGTGATGACGTCCGCATTGTTTATTCCTGAACTGGGCCAACTGGCGATGATCCTCGCCCTGTGCTTTGCCGTGGTCCAGGCCGTGGTGCCGTTGCTCGGTGCCTGGCGCGGCGATCGTTTGTGGATGAGCCTGGCGCAGCCGGCCGCCTGGGGTCAGTTTGCCTTCCTGCTGTTCGCCTTCGGTTGCCTGACCTATGCCTTCATGACCGACGACTTTTCCGTCGCCTATGTCGCGAACAACTCCAACAGCGCCTTGCCCTGGTACTACAAGTTCAGCGCCGTGTGGGGCGCCCACGAAGGTTCGTTGCTGCTGTGGGCGCTGATCCTCGGCGGCTGGACCTTTGCCGTGTCGGTATTCTCGCGCCAACTGCCGCAAGTGATGCTGGCGCGAGTCCTGGCGGTGATGGGCATGATCAGCATCGGCTTCCTGCTGTTTCTGATCATGACCTCCAATCCATTCAGCCGCATCCTGCCGCAGATCCCCGCAGACGGGCATGACCTCAACCCGCTGTTGCAGGACATCGGCCTGATCGTGCACCCGCCGATGCTCTACATGGGTTACGTGGGCTTCTCCGTAGCTTTTGCGTTTGCCATCGCGGCCTTGCTTGGCGGGCGGTTGGATGCGGCGTGGGCGCGTTGGTCACGGCCATGGACCATCGTCGCCTGGGCTTTCCTCGGTATCGGTATCACCTTGGGTTCGTGGTGGGCCTACTACGAACTCGGCTGGGGCGGTTGGTGGTTCTGGGATCCGGTGGAAAACGCGTCCTTCATGCCCTGGTTGGTGGGCACGGCGCTGATTCACTCCCTGGCAGTGACCGAAAAGCGTGGCGTATTCAAAAGCTGGACGGTATTGCTCGCCATCGCCGCGTTTTCCCTCAGCCTGCTCGGCACGTTCCTTGTGCGTTCGGGGGTGCTGACGTCAGTGCATGCGTTTGCCTCCGACCCCGAACGCGGCGTGTTCATCCTGATCTTCCTGCTGTTTGTGGTGGGCGGTTCCCTGACCCTGTTCGCCCTGCGTGCGCCGGTGGTCAAGAGCCAGGTCGGTTTCAACCTGTGGTCGCGCGAAACCCTGTTGCTGGGCAATAACCTGGTACTGGTGGTAGCCGCGTCAATGATCCTGCTCGGCACCCTCTACCCGCTGGTGCTGGATGCCTTGAGCGGCGCCAAGCTGTCCGTGGGCCCGCCGTACTTCAATGCGTTGTTCATCCCGTTGATGGGCCTGTTGATGGTAGTGATGGCGGTCGGTGTGCTGGTGCGCTGGAAAGACACCCCGGTGAAATGGCTGGCAGGCATGTTGATGCCGGTGCTGTTGGGCAGCGTGGCCCTGGCAGTGATCGCCGGGTTCGCCTACGGCGACTTCAATTGGGCGGTACTCGCCACGTTCCTGCTGGCAGCCTGGGTGTTGCTGGCCGGCGTGCGGGACATCTTCGACAAGACGCGCCACAAAGGCCTGATCAAAGGCTTGCCCACCCTGACCCGCAGTTACTGGGGCATGCAGATCGCTCACATTGGCATCGCCGTGTGCGCTTTGGGCGTAGTGCTCTCCAGCCAGAACAGCGCCGAGCGCGACCTGCGCCTGGCGCCAGGTGAGTCCATGGACCTGGCCGGTTACCAGTTCATCTTCGAAGGTGCCAGGCACTTCGAAGGGCCGAACTTCACCTCGGATAAAGGCACCGTGCGCGTAGTGCGCAATGGCAAGGAAATCGCCGTATTGCACCCTGAAAAGCGCCTGTACACAGTGCAAAGTTCAATGATGACCGAAGCCGGTATCGACGCCGGTTTCACCCGTGACCTGTATGTGGCGCTGGGTGAACCCTTGGGCGACGGCGCCTGGGCTGTGCGGGTGCATGTCAAACCCTTCGTGCGCTGGATCTGGTTCGGCGGGTTGCTCACAGGCTTTGGGGGTTTGCTCGCCGCGCTGGATCGGCGTTATCGGGTCAAGGTCAGCAGCCGTGTGCGTGAAGCATTGGGCCTTTCGGGAGCTGCGGTATGAAACGTTGGTTGATGGTGGTGCCGCTGGCATTGTTTCTGCTGATGGCAGTGTTCCTGTATCGCGGGCTGTACCTGGACCCGGCCGAGTTACCCTCGGCGATGATCGGCAAGCCGTTTCCCGCGTTCAACCTGCCGACGGTGCAGGGTGACAAGACCCTGACCCAGGCCGACCTGCAGGGCAAGCCGGCGCTGGTCAACGTGTGGGCCACCTGGTGCATCTCCTGCCGCGTCGAACACCCGGTGCTGAACAAACTGGCCGAGAAGGGCGTGGTGATCTACGGCATCAACTACAAGGACGACAATGCGGCGGCCTTGAAATGGCTGGCCGAGTTTCATAACCCTTACCAGCTCGATATCCGTGATGAAGACGGCAACCTGGGTTTGAACCTGGGCGTCTATGGCGCGCCGGAAACCTTCTTCATCGACGCCAAGGGCGTGATCCGTGACAAGTTCGTCGGCGTGATCGACGAGGTAGTCTGGCGTGAGCAACTGGCCGCCAAGTACCAGGCCCTGGTCGATGAGGCCAAGCCATGAAGCGTTGGTTGACCGCTGCTGTTTTAGCCCTGGGCCTGGCCGGTGTGGCCCATGCCGCCATCGACACCTATGAATTTGCCAATGACGCCGAGCGTGAGCGTTTCCGCGACCTGACCAAGGAACTGCGCTGCCCCAAGTGCCAGAACCAGGACATCGCCGACTCCAACGCGCCCATCGCCGCTGACCTGCGCAAAGAAATCTTCCGCATGTTGGGGGAGGGCAAGGATAACCAGCAGATCATCGACTTTATGGTCGACCGCTACGGTGATTTCGTGCGCTACAAACCGGCCCTTACCGGCAAAACCGCGCTGCTCTGGTTCGGCCCCGCCGGGCTGCTGCTGGCCGGCGTTGTGGTCATGGCCGTGATCGTACGCCGTCGCCGCGCCGCGCCGACTGATGGCTCCGATGCGCTGTCCCCTGAAGAGCGCAAACGCCTCGACCAATTGCTGGACACCAAGACTGATGATTGATTTCTGGCTCGCAGCCGGCTTGCTGCTTCTGATTGCCCTGAGTTTCCTGTTGATTCCTGTACTGCGTGACCGTCGCGCCCAGCGTGAAGAGGATCGTACCGCGCTGAACGTGGCGCTGTATCAGGAACGCGTCGCCGAGCTGCAAGTGCAGCAGGACGAAGGTGTATTGAACGCCGTGCAACTGGATACGGGCCGCGCCGAGGCGGCTCGCGAGTTGCTGGCCGATACCGAGGGCGTGGAAAAGCCCCGTGAATCGCGCCTGGGCAAACCGCTGCCGTTTTTGGCGGCGTTTCTGGTGCCGGTGCTTGGCGTTGCGCTGTACCTGCATTATGGGGCGAGCGACAAGGTCGAACTGACCCGTGAATTCTCACAGCCTCCGGTGTCCATGGCCGACATGACTCAGCGCCTGGAGCGTGCCGCGGCAGCCCAGCCGGATTCGGCCGAGGGCCTGTATTTCCTGGGGCGCGCCTACATGGCTCAGGACCGTTCCGCCGATGCCGCCAAAGTCTTTGAACGCACCGTAGCCTTAGCCGGGCGCCAGCCGGAATTGCTTGGCCAGTGGGCCCAGGCACAATACTTTGCCGACAATAAACAGTGGTCGCCCAAGGTGCAGGCGCTGACCGACGAGGCGTTAAAGCTCGATCCCAAGGAAGTCACCAGCCTTGGCCTGTTGGGGATCGCGGCTTTTGAAGGCCAGCGTTATCAGGAAGCGATCGATTACTGGAACCGTCTGCTGGCGCAACTGCCACCGCAGGACAACTCCCGTGTAGCGCTGCAAGGCGGTATTGACCGGGCTGGCGAGAAGCTTAAAGAGAGCGGCGGTACGGTCGCGCACAAGGCGGTAATGACCGTGCGTGTAGACCTGTCCGCCGAAGCGAAAGCCAAAGCCTTGCCGACCGACACTGTGTTCATCTTCGCCCGTGCAGTCAGCGGCCCACCGGCACCCTTGGCGGCCAAGCGCGTCACCGTTGCCGAACTGCCCATCACCGTCGAACTGGGCGATGCCGACGCGATGATGCCGCAGTTGAAACTGTCCAACTTCCCCGAAGTCCAACTGGTTGCGCGCATATCCCGGGCCGGCCAACCGACCACTGGCGAATGGATCGGCCGCAGCCAACCGCTGGCCAGCAGCACCACTGCGCTGCAGCAATTGACCATCGACACTCCGGACAAGTCATTCTGAGGAAACGCCCATGACCGCATTTGCACGCATCACCCTGCTCAGCCTGGTACTCGGCCTGAGCGCCTGTGCGGTCCACCGCCCACCTGCGGCACCCACCGGCCCGACCATCCCGCCATCGGGCCCGTCGACTCAGCCGAGTACCAAGCCTTCCGGCCCGGTGACCCCGCCGCCAAAGCCACTGCCAAGCAAGTCACCCACCTTTGCTCCACCACCGGGGGCTGCCAGCCACTGGGACGGCAAGATGCAGGTGTACGTGCTCGACGACCAGCCCGACACCTTCTACCGGCAGCGTACCTACTACCGCTGGAGCAACGGCTGGAGCCGTTCCATCAGCCCCAACGGGCCCTGGGAAGAAACCAATGTGCAAGGCGTGCCGCCGGGGTTGAGCAAGCAGTACGCGCAATGACCTGTGGCGAGGGAGCAAGCTCCCTCGCCACAGTTGCCAGTTCTGTCTTAACTGACTTGCAGCAGGGCTTGCCCCCTCCCACAGGTGCGCGGCAGCGCGCACTCGGGTAATGTGGCCGCCGCCGGCCTGGCTGGCGAAAAATTGCTGGATATACTTTCCAGTGGCCGCTACCTGGCGCAGGTCGGTTGCTGCGAAGCGTTGCCGGGGGCGCAACAAGCCTGGAGACAAGCCAAGAGGGTGTTTTGATGACGGGCAGGTTGATCTATCTCATCGGGCCATCGGGTTCGGGCAAGGACAGCCTGCTGGATGCCGCACGCCTGCGCTTGCAGGCGCGTGGTTGTCGCATGGTGCGCCGGGTGATCACACGCTCGGCGGAGGCAGTCGGCGAAGCGGCGCAAGGGGTGAGCCCGCAGGAGTTTGCGCGGATGGACGCCGAGGGCGCGTTTGCCTTGAGCTGGCAGGCCAATGGCTTGTCGTATGGCATCCCCAGGGAAATCGACGAGTGGCTGGCCGCAGGGGACGATGTGCTGGTCAATGGCTCTCGCGCCCACCTGGCGCAGACCCGTGAGCGTTACCCGACATTGTTGGTGTTGCTGCTGACGGTCGATCAAGCCGTATTGCGCCAACGTTTGATCGCACGCGGGCGTGAGTCATTGGCGGACATCGAAGAGCGATTGGCGCGCAACGCGCGATTTACCGCTGAGCTGATTGCCGGAAACGGCGCGGGTTTGTTTGTGTTGGATAATTCCGGGCCCTTGGTGCATACCGTCGAACGCTTGCTGTGCTGCCTGGATCAGGCGCACTCGGTAGCTGCGGGCAATCAAGGTGTGTAGGCATTGATCATGTTTCAGATCAGATAAAAGCCTTCACCTCAAGCGTGTTTTCTTCGGTATGTTTGAGTGGGTTTCTTGATGTTGTTAAGTAAAATTCTTGATTGAATTAAGTTGATTTGTTGAAAACTGTTTCTTCTGTGGCTTAACGCCTTTGTGGCGATTGGTATGTAGGGGTGTGTCGATCCGATTAATACTTGTACGGACTTTTTGCTGTTGTGTTTAATAAATGCTTTCGCAAAAAAATAACGGTAGTTAAGGTGTTTTTGATATGGGATTTTTATCGGGCTGGCCACGGATAAGTCAGTGTCGGTAATTCATGTATGGACGGTTAACTCTTCACTGTTCAGAGTATCAATACACCATGCAAATCCCTGTTAGGCATTCTGCCCGTACGCGCGCTCCGGCGATGTCGCAGTCCCGGTTATCAGCCGCTGAGAACGCAGTTGTTCTCTGGGCAAACAATAAAAAAACCTTCACCACGGATCAGGCAGCGAAACATATTACGCGCAGTGGATCCAAGTTTCATGATCTCAATAAAGATGGCAAGGTTGTCGTCGGCTTTAATTTTGCTGGCGGTTTCAATGCCGCGCAGAAAGAGCGAGCCAGACAAGCCCTGCAATACTGGGCGGATGTCGCCAATATCGAATTTGTCGAAAACGGCTCAAACACCGATGGCACCATCAGTATCAAGGGCACGTCGGGTTCGTCGGGCTGGGCAAGGCTGCCTAACAGGCATTACTCCAGAGTCCAGGCCAACATCGGCACCAGCGGTGCGCATAACCCGACCATGGGCAGCCACTTCCTGGGTTTGTTGATCCATGAACTGGGGCACACCCTCGGGTTGAGTCATCCGGGTGGATACGATGGTGGTGGCTTCAATTACGAGCGCTCTGCCGAATATGCCCAGGACACCAAGGCACGCAGTGTCATGAGTTATTGGGCGGAGACTTATCAGCCTGGGCATAATTTTGCCAGGCACAGCCCGGTAGCGCCGATGATGGATGATATCGCCGCGGCCCAGCGGCTTTACGGGGCGAATAGCAAAACCCGCAATACCGATACCACCTACGGCTTCAACTCCAACTCCGCTCGGGAGTTCTATAGCCTCAAGCGCGGGAGTGACAAACCGATTTTCACCGTTTGGGACGGCGGTGGTAACGACACGCTCGACTTCTCCGGGTTCACCCAGAACCAAACCATCAGCCTCAAGGCCGAAACGTTCTCGGATGTAGGTGGCTTGCGGGGGAATGTGTCGATTGCCAAGGGCGTGAGCGTGGAGAATGCCATTGGTGGTTCCGGCGACGATACATTGATAGGCAACGAAGCTGGCAATCGTCTTACGGGCGGCCGGGGTGCGGATAAGCTTCACGGTGGTGCTGGGGCGGACACGTTCGTTTATCACCGTGTCGTCGATTCAACGCCGCAGAACCCGGACATCATCCAGGACTTCCAAAGCGGGATCGACAAGATTGACCTGACCGGAGTGCTTCAGACTGCGCAGCTCAAGTCGCTGAATTTCTCCGACCGATTCAAAGGCCGGGCGGGGGATGCGGTGCTCGGGCATGACTCGGCGACGGGGCGTTTCACCCTGGCGGTGGATACGACTGGCACTGGCACAGCTGATCTGTTGGTGACCAGCCAAGGCCAGATCAAACAGACGGATGTGGTGTGGAGCGGGCAGGCCCCAACGGTAATTCCTTTCCCCACCCCTGAAACCATTGTCGCGCCTGTTCCAGAACCTCTCCCGACGCCTATTCCAGAACCGACTCCAGACACAGACCAGCCGCACGAACCGGGTCCCAGGCCAGGGGGGAGCTTTATCCAGAACGTTTTTTCATCGTTCACGGGTTTTATAAGCAGGCTGTTTTCGATTTTTTCCTGAGTTTTCAACATTCGGTAAAACAGCCGCCAGTCCGGGCGATGCTTTTTGCGCCTGAATAATGGTAACTCTAGGGTTACTTTTATTCAGGCCAAGCCACGGAGGCAGCGGTGCAGAGCAGGCTATTGATCAAGGAGTTGCAGGAAGCGCGCCGGGTTGTTTCAGTTTTAAGGAGAGCATTCATGCAATACCCAATCTGTATCGAATGGGGCGATGATTTCACCGCCACCGGTATCCAGATCCCTGATATCCCAGGCGCGGTCACTGCCGGGGACAGTTTCGAAGAAGCCTACAATGCCGCCGTGGAAGTGGCGCATATCCTTTTGCAGGAAATCGCCGCAGAGGGTGGGGTGATTCCGATGCCAACCTCGGTCGCCACTCATCACGCTCATGAAGACTATCTGGGCATGGGCTGGGGCATGTTGGAACTGGACATCTCGCCTTATCTTGGCAAGACCGAGAAGGTCAATGTGACCTTGCCCGGCTATGTCATTCAGCGCATTGACCGTTATGTGCGCGAGCACAAGGTCAAAAGCCGGTCCTCCTTTCTGGCGGATGCGGCGCTGGAGAAGTTGGTGCGCTCTTAGGCGGTTGCCACCTTCACCTGGCGCGATGCAGAAAGGAAACGCAACAACGCCACCAGTGGGAAAGCGCTGCCCACCAGCATCACGCTCAGCCAGCCGCCGTGTTCATACACGCTGCTGGCAATTGCCGAACCGAACGCACCGCCGATGAAGATGCTGGTCATGTACAGCGCGTTCAGGCGGCTGCGGCTGTGGGCATCGAGGGCGTATACAGCGCGCTGGCCGAGGACCATGTTCATCTGCACGCAGAAGTCCAGAACCACGCCGGTCACTGCCAGGCCGATCACGCTGTACACCGGATGCACGAACGCGGGCAGGAAACTCAACGCGCCAAACAGCATTGCCAGCAGCGAGGCGCGGTGGGTGTGGCCGGCATCGGCCAGGCGACCGGCGATGGGCGCGGCGATGGCGCCCAGGGCACCCACCAGGGCGAACAGCGCGATTTCACTTTGGCTCAGGCCATGGTTGCGCGCCAGCTCCAGTGGAGCAGCGGTCCAGAACAGGCTGAAGGTGGCAAACATGCACGCCTGGTAAAACGCACGCTGGCGCAATACCGGCTGCTTACGCAGCAAGGTGCCCAGGGAGCGCAGCAATTGGGCGTAGCTGGCGCTGTGATCGGGTTGACGCTTTGGAATGGTCAGCATCAGCACCACGCTGATAAACGCCATCAAGGCGGCGGCGGCCATAAACATCGCACGCCAGCCGAAGTGGTCGGCCACCACGCTGGACACCGGCCGCGCCAGCAGAATGCCCAGCAGCAAGCCGCCCATGATGCTGCCGACCACACGACCACGGGACTCGGCAGGGGCCAGGTGCGCGGCGAGCGGGATGAGGATCTGCACCGATACCGAACTGAAACCGATCAGTAGCGACACCAGCAAGAACAGGTTGGGCTGTTCGGTGAACGCTGCGCCCAACAGGCTCGCGATAGCCACCACGGTGGTGAAGATCATCAGCCTGCGGTTTTCCAGCAAATCACCCAACGGCACCAGGAAGAACAGGCCCAAGGCATAACCGATTTGCGTCAGCGACACGATCAGGCTGGCCATCGCCGGCGTCAGGCCGATGTCCGGGGCAATCAGTTCGATGATTGGCTGCGCGTAGTAGATGTTGGCGACGATGGCGCCGCAGCAAAACGCGAACAGCATGACCATGCTCCGGGTCATGGTGCCTGTGGCGTGAGAGGTAGCGTTCATGGCGTGCTCGTAAGGCGAAGGACGATGGGGTGAGAGAGTAAAGGCAAGGGCCGGCAGTGAGTAGGCCGCTTGGCGTGATAACTGTCATGCCGCGAAATAATGACTCAATGCAAAACCCAATGTGGGAGGGGGCTTGCTCCCGATAGCAGTGTGTCAGTCAGCACAGGCATTGGCTGACACACCGCTATCGGGAGCAAGCCCCCTCCCACAATTTTGATCGAGTCTATTCAGTCAAGATCATTCACTGGCCGGAGTAGATCTGGTCAAACACCCCACCATCGTTGAAGTGAGTCTTCTGCACCGTGCGCCAGTCACCAAAGGTTTTCTCCACCGACAGGAAGTCCACCTTCGGGAAGCGGTCGGTGTATTTGGCCAACACCTTCGGATCCCGTGGGCGCAGGTAGTTGTTGGCCGCAATTTCCTGACCCTCTGGCGACCACAGGTACTTCAGGTAGTCTTCAGCGGCAGCACGGGTGCCTTTCTTTTCGACCACTTTGTCGACCACCGAAACGGGCGGCTCGGCTTCGGCGGAAACGCTTGGATAGATCACTTCGAACTGATCGCGGCCAAACTCACGGGCGATCATTTCTGCTTCGTTCTCAAAGGTCACCAGCACGTCGCCGATCTGGTTGGTCATGAACGTGGTGGTCGCGGCACGCCCACCGGTGTCCAGCACGGGCGCTTGTTTGAACAGTTTGCCGACGAAGGCCTTGGCCTTCTCTTCGTCGCCGCCGTTCTTGAGCACATAACCCCAAGCCGACAGGTAGGTGTAGCGGCCGTTACCCGAGGTTTTCGGGTTGGGCACGATCACCTGCACGCCGTCCTTGAGCAGGTCCGGCCAATCTTTCAGGGCTTTGGGGTTGCCTTTGCGCACGATGAATACGGTCGCAGAGGTAAAGGGTGCACTGTTGTTCGGCAGGCGCGTGACCCAGTTGTCCGGCACCAGCTTGCCATTGTCGGCCAGGGCATTGATGTCGGTGGCCATATTCATGGTGATCACATCAGCCGGCAGGCCGTCGATTACCGAGCGCGCCTGTTTGCTGGAGCCGCCGAAGGACATCTGCAGGGTCAACTTGTCGTTCGGGTGCTCGGCTTCCCAATGCTTCTGAAAAGCGGCGTTGTAGTCCTTATAGAAGTCGCGCATCACGTCGTAGGAGACGTTGAGCAGGGTGGTCGCTGCCTGGGCAGAGCCCGCCAGGGCCAGGCCGGCGGCCAGAAGAGAGGCGCTGAGGATTTTTTTCACTGCTCATTCCTTGTTGTTCGAGAAGAGGGGAGGCAATTTGCCAGCGACTATAGCCGGGCCTGCATAGACCTTTAAAGATTAAAACGAACTTTGCTTATTCCAGTTTATGGAAAAGATTGCTGCCACAGCGCGAGCAAAACGCGGCGTTGGGTTCGTGGCTGTCTTTCTTGCACGCCGGGCACTCGGTACGCAGCTGTTCACCACGCATGGCACTGGCCAGCTCGGCGGTAAAAATGCCCGTGGGTACGGCAATGATCGAATAACCGGTGATCATGACCAGCGATGAAATCACCTGGCCCAGCGGTGTCTTGGGCACGATATCGCCGAAGCCCACGGTGGTCAGGGTCACGATGGCCCAGTAGATGCCCTTGGGAATGCTGGTAAACCCGTGTTCCGGGCCTTCGATCACGTACATCAAGGTACCGAACACCGTCACCAGCGTGCACACGCTGACCAGGAACACCACGATCTTCTGCTTGCTGCCGCGCAGCGCTGCCATCAAATAATTGGCTTGCTTGAGGTACGGGCTGAGCTTGAGCACGCGGAAGATTCGCAGCATCCGGATGATGCGGATGATCAGCAGGTACTGCGCATCGCTGTAGTACAGGGCGAGGATGCCGGGGACGATGGCCAGCAGGTCCACCAGGCCATAAAAACTGAAGGCATAGCGCAGCGGCTTGGGCGAACAATACAGGCGCAGGCCGTACTCGATGGCGAAGATCAGCGTGAAGCCCCATTCGATATAGGCCAGCACGTCCGCGTAGTTCTGGTGGATCTGGTCGATGCTGTCGAGCATCACGATCACCAGGCTGGCGAGGATGATCAGCAGCAGGATGCCGTCAAAGCGCCGCCCGGCGACGGTATCGCTTTGAAACACCATGATGTAGAGCCGCTGGCGCCAGTCGTTGTTGCTGTCCATAAATCCTGCCTGAAGCGAATATCGAGCAAGCCTAGGGGGATTCGAACGGGCTGTCCATGCGGGGTTTGTGAAGCAACCGGTGACCGGCGCGCACCAGCCAGCAGGCGAGGATAAACGGTGCAGTCAGTGCGGGCAGGTGCAGGGCGGTGAAGCCCGGCGTGAGCAGGATGGCCAGGCCGATGCCCAGCAGCGGTAACCAGGGCTGGCGACGTAACGGGCTCAGGGCCAGGGCCGCCAATGCCGGGTTATAGCTGTGCAGACCGAGCAGGGCACCTGAAGGCTCATTCAACCACAGGCCGGCCAGCACACCGATGCTGGCGCTGATTATGGCCCATGCGGCGGCACGGCGGTCAGCCAGCAGCAAACCCAGGGCGATTAAAAGACCCGCCAGGGGCTGCTCCAGCAGCATGATTTGCCCAAGACCGGAAAAGGGCGCCGTGAGTACCGCGAACATGTCGGCCTGGGCCGGCGCAAGCGTAGTTTGAGGTACATGGCCGAGCAGCAGCCAGCCGAGGCCAACAAAGGGGGCAGTGTAGGCGGGCAAATTGTGGGGCCGGCTGGCGTGTTTCAACCATTGCCGGGTGAGGATAGCGCTCAAGCCGCCGCCCGCCAGGATCAGCGGCGGCACCAGCGCCGACCAGGCAAAGTGCTGGCTGATCAACAAGCCCAGCAGTACGCCGTTGTAGCTATACAGCCCGGCCTGACGCTCAGCTTTGGGATACCCACGGCGCTGGGCGGTGAGCAACCCCGCGACACCGCCCAGCAACGCACCGCCCAGCAAGTCCGGGGCGCCGATCAGGATCGCCAGCAGGCACAGCAGGCCGCACAGCGGGTGGCGCTGCAGGAAAATCTGGCTGAAGCCGTTGAGCAGGGCTTCGGCCCAGTCGGGGCAGGTGTGGTTGTGCATGATAGGTATTCAATGAGACCGAGTTGTCCCCATCGCAGGCAAGCCAGCTCCCACATTTGACGGTGTTCACACATCCAAATGTGGGAGCTGGCTTGCCTGCGATGAGGCCCCTACAGGCGCTAGAGCAATGTCTCGATACGCAGCGAGTTGGTCGACCCCGGCTGCCCGAACGGCACCCCTGCGGTAATCACCAAGGTATCCCCACGCTGCGCCATACCCTGGGCCTGGGCAATTTCCAGCGCGGTGGAACACACCTCGTCGACCTGGCGCAAACGATCATTGACCACCGAATGCACGCCCCACGCCACGCTCAAGCGTCGCGCCGTGGACAGGTTCGGCGTGAGGTTGAGGATCGGCGCCACCGGGCGCTCCCTTGCGGCGCGCAAGCTGGAGCTGCCAGACTCGCTGTAGTTCACCAGTACCGCCACCGGCAGGATGCTGCTGATGCGCCGGATCGCGCAGCTGATGGCGTCCGACACTGTGGCATCCGCCTTGGGCCGGCTGACGTCCAGTTGCGCCTGGTAATCCGGACCATTTTCCACCTGACGGATGATCTTGCTCATCATCTGTACCGCTTCCAGCGGGTACTCGCCCGACGCGGTTTCGGCCGACAGCATCACCGCGTCCGCGCCTTCGGCCACGGCGTTGGCGACATCGGTGACTTCGGCACGCGTCGGCGCCGGGGAGAAGCGCATGGATTCGAGCATCTGCGTGGCGACCACTACCGGCTTGCCCAGTTGGCGGCAGGTGCTGATGATGTCTTTCTGGATCTGCGGCACGCTTTCGGCCGGCACTTCCACGCCCAGGTCGCCTCTGGCCACCATGATCGCATCGCTCAACTCGGCGATTTCCTGCAGGCGCTGCACGGCTGAGGGCTTCTCGATCTTGGCCATCAGGAAGGCCTTGTCGCCAATCAGCTCGCGGGCCTCGCGGATATCTTCCGGGCGCTGCACAAAGGACAGCGCCACCCAGTCCACGCCCAGCTCCAGGCCAAAGCTCAGGTCGCGGCGGTCCTTGGCGGTGAGCGGGCTGAGTTCCAATAGCGCTTGTGGGACGTTTACGCCTTTACGGTCGGACAGCTCGCCGCCGTTGAGCACGGTGGTGTCGATGGCATCGGCGTGTTTGGTGATCACCCGCAGGCGCAGCTTGCCGTCGTCGAGCAGCAAGTCCATGCCCGGTTCAAGGGCCGCGATGATCTCTGGGTGGGGCAGGTTGATGCGGCGTTGGTCGCCGGGTGTCGGGTCGAGGTCCAGGCGCAGGGCCTGGCCGCGAATCAACTGTACCTTGCCTTCGGCAAAACGTCCGACCCGCAGCTTCGGCCCTTGCAGGTCCATGAGGATGCCCAGCGGGTAATTCAGCTGGCGTTCCACTTGGCGAATCCACTGGTAACGCTGCGCATGGTCGGCGTGCTCACCGTGGCTGAAGTTGAGGCGGAAGATATTCACCCCGGCTTGCACCAGCTCGCGAATGTCATCGATACCGTCGGTGGCCGGGCCCAGGGTGGCGAGGATTTTGACCTTCTTGTCAGGCGTCATGGTTGGCAGTCTCAAGGATCAGGATGGCGCGGAAATCGTTGACGTTGGTGCGGGTCGGCTCGGTGACGATCAAGTCGCCCAGGGCGGCGAAATAGCCGTAGCCATTATTGTTATCCAACTCGTCGCTGGCGCTCAGGCCGAGGGCTTCGGCACGGCGGTAGCTGCAGGGGGTCATGATCGCGCCGGCATTGTCTTCCGAGCCGTCGATACCGTCGGTGTCGCCGGCCAGGGCGTAAACGCCGGGCATGCCCTTAAGGCTATCGGTGAGGCTGAGCAGGAATTCGGCATTGCGTCCGCCACGGCCGTTGCCGCGCACGGTGACGGTAGTTTCGCCGCCCGAAAGGATCACGCACGGCGCTGCCAGGGGCTGGCCGTGCTGCACAATCTGCCGGGCGATGCCGGCATGCACCTTGGCCACCTCCCGCGCTTCACCTTCCAGGTCACCGAGGATCAGTGGGCTGAACCCTGCCCGGCGGACCTTCACGGCCACGGCTTCCAGGGATTGCTGGGGGCGGGCGATCAATTGGAAGTGGCTGCGGGCAAGTATCGGGTCGCCAGGCTTGACGGTTTCCGAGGCGGGGTTTTGCAACCAACTGCGCACCGAGGCGGGAGCGTCGATGCCATAGCGCTTGAGGATTGCCAGGGCTTGTTGCGAAGTGCTCGGGTCACCGACGGTTGGGCCCGAGGCGATCACCGTGGCCTGGTCGCCCGGCACATCGGAAATTGCGTAGGTGTACACGGTAGCCGGCCAAGCGGCCTTGGCCAGTCGCCCGCCCTTGATCGCCGAGAGGTGCTTGCGCACGCAATTCATCTCGCCAATGGTGGCACCGGATTTGAGCAGGGCTTTATTGATGCTTTGCTTGTCGGCCAGGCTGATGCCTTCGGCGGGCAAGGCCAGCAGCGCCGAACCGCCGCCGGACAGCAGGAAAATCACACGGTCTTCTTCGCCCAGGTTGCTGATCAGCGCCAGTACGCGCTGGGCCACAGCCAGGCCGGCAGCATCCGGCACCGGGTGGGCCGCTTCGACCACCTCGATTTTTTTGCACGGCGCACCGTGCCCGTAGCGGGTGACCACCAGGCCCGATACCTCTCCCTGCCAGCAGTCTTCGACGACCAGCGCCATGGCGGCCGCGGCCTTGCCGGCGCCGATCACGATCACTCGGCCAC
Organism: Pseudomonas sp. W2Aug9; assembly: GCF_023127755.1. NCBI lineage: Bacteria > Pseudomonadati > Pseudomonadota > Gammaproteobacteria > Pseudomonadales > Pseudomonadaceae > Pseudomonas > Pseudomonas sp. W2Aug9. The sequence goes on from NZ_SPKL01000036.1 coordinate 115,024, forward strand.
TGCGGTCAACAGGCAGGTAGGGTTCAAGGACTTGCCGGGGGTGGGCGGCGTCGATGGCTGTGGCAAACAGCTCGCGAAGCAGGTGTTGCGGATCGACCGACATAAGCGGGCTCCCGGGGGATTCTTGTTGTTAGGAGTGCAGCCATTTCAGATTTGAAATGCGGTCAAAATGTGGGAGGGAGCTTGCTCCCGATAGCGGTGTATCAGTCGACATAGTGGCTGAATGACCGATTGCTATCGGGAGCAAGCCCCCTCCCACACTGGATTGCATTCCAAGGTGGGTTACTTGTCGCGGATGGAGAAATTGGCCATGTGCTCCAGGCCCTTGATCAGTGCCGAGTGGTCCCAGTTACCGCCGCCAATCGCCGTGCAGGTGCTGAACACTTGCTGGGTGCCGGCGGTGTTCGGCAGGTTGATCCCCAGTTCCTTGGCGCCGGCCAATGCCAGGTTCAGGTCTTTCTGGTGCAGGTTGATGCGGAAGCCCGGATCGAAGGTGCCCTTGATCATGCGTTCGCCATGTACTTCCAGAATCTTCGACGACGCAAAGCCACCCATCAACGCTTCACGCACCTTGGCCGGGTCGGCACCGTTTTTCGAGGCAAACAGCAAGGCTTCGGCCACCGCCTGGATGTTCAGCGCGACGATGATCTGGTTGGCGACCTTGGCGGTCTGGCCATCGCCGTTACCGCCCACCAGGGTGATGTTCTTGCCCATGGCCTGGAACAGCGGCAATGCGCGTTCGAACGTCTGCGGTTCACCACCGACCATGATGCTCAAGGTACCGGCCTTGGCGCCGACTTCACCGCCAGACACCGGTGCATCCAGGTACTGCGCGCCGGTTTCGTTGATCTTCGCCGCGAACGCCTTGGTGGCGGTGGGGGAGATCGAGCTCATGTCGATCACTACTTTATTGGGTGACAGACCGGCGGCCACGCCATCGGCGCGCAACAGCACGTCTTCGACCTGTGGGGTGTCGGGCACCATGACGATGATGAATTCCGATTCCTGGGCGACCTGCTGCGGGTTGGCCAAGGCGATGGCGCCGGCAGCAAGCAGCTCGGGGGGCGCTTTGCCGTGGTGCTCGGAGAGAAACAGTTGGTGACCGGCTTTCTGCAAGTTGGCGGCCATGGGTTGGCCCATGATGCCGGTGCCGATAAATCCGATTTTAGCCATGATCAAAATCCTCTTTTAATGTGGGAGCTGGCTTGCCTGCGATGGCATCAACCGGACCTGACTGATACACCGAGGTGTTTGCATCGCAGGCAAGCCAGCTCCCACATTGTTTTATGTTGTGTCAGTTGTCAGATGGCGTTATGGGTCTTGAGCCAACCCAAACCCGCCTCGGTCGTGGTCAACGGCTTGTACTCACAGCCGACCCAACCTGCGTAACCAATGCGGTCCAGATGCTCGAACAGGAAGCGGTAGTTGATCTCACCGGTACCTGGCTCGTTGCGCCCCGGGTTGTCCGCCAGCTGGATATGGTTGATCTCACCCAGGTGCGTTTGCATGGTCCGCGCCAGGTCGCCTTCCATGATTTGCATGTGGTAGATGTCGTATTGCAGGAACAGGTTGGCGCTGCCCACTTGCTCGCGAATCGACAGAGCCTGCGCCGTGTTGTTGAGGTAGAAGCCCGGAATGTCGCGGGTGTTGATCATCTCCATCACCAGCTTGATACCCGCCGCCTGCAGCTTCTCGGCGGCGTACTTGAGGTTGGCGACGAAGGTTTTTTCCACGGTCTCGTCATCGACGCCTTGTGGCCGGATACCCGCCAGGCAGTTGACCTGGGTGTTGCCCAATACCTGGGCATAGGCGATGGCCAGCTTGACCCCGGCGCGGAACTCCTCGACCCGGTCCGGGTGGCAGGCCAGGCCGCGCTCGCCCTTGGCCCAATCACCGGCCGGCAGGTTGAACAGCACCTGGGTCAGGCCGTTGGCATCGAGCTGTGCCTTGATATCGGCAGAGCTGAATTCGTACGGGAACAGGTATTCCACACCTTCGAAGCCGGCATCGGCGGCTGCCTTGAAGCGAGCAAGGAAGTCCTGTTCGGTAAACAGCATGGACAGGTTGGCGGCAAAGCGCGGCATAGGGTTCTCCTTAATCGAGCAGGGAAATGGCAGTCGGCGCATCGTTGCCGACCAGGGCCAGGTCTTCGAATTCGTTGACGGCGTTGATCTCGGTGCCCATGGAAATATTGGTCACTCGCTCCAGAATAATCTCAACGATCACCGGCACTTTGAATTCTTCGATCATTTCCTGAGCCTTGCGCAGGGCCGGTTGGATCTGGCCCGGCTCGAACACACGCAGCGCCTTGCAGCCCAGGCCCTCGGCGACGGCCACATGATCGACGCCATAACCGTTGAGTTCCGGGGCGTTGAGGTTGTCGAAAGACAGCTGCACGCAGTAGTCCATTTCAAAGCCGCGCTGGGCCTGGCGGATCAGCCCCAGGTAAGAGTTGTTCACCACCACGTGGATGTACGGCAGCTTGAACTGCGCGCCCACCGCCAGTTCTTCGATCATGAACTGGAAGTCGTAGTCGCCTGACAGCGCCACCACCTTGCGGCTCGGGTCGGCCTTGACCACGCCGAGTGCCGCCGGAATGGTCCAGCCCAGCGGGCCCGCCTGGCCGCAGTTGATCCAGTGGCGTGGCTTGTACACATGTAAAAATTGCGCGCCGGCAATCTGCGACAGGCCGATGGTGCTGACGTAGCAGGTGTCTTTGCCGAACACCTGGTTCATCTCTTCGTACACGCGTTGCGGCTTGACCGGCACGTTGTCGAAGTGCGTCTTGCGGTGCAGCGTGGCTTTGCGTTGCTGGCAGTCATGCAACCAGGCGCTGCGATCCTTAAGCTTGCCGGCGGCTTTCCATTCGCGGGCGACTTCAATGAACATCGTCAGCGCGGAACCGGCGTCGGAGACGATACCCAGGTCCGGGGTGAACACGCGGCCAATCTGCGTCGGCTCGATGTCAACGTGAATGAATCTGCGCCCTTCGGTGTACACCTCCACCGAGCCGGTGTGACGGTTGGCCCAGCGGTTGCCGATACCCAGCACCACGTCCGACTTGAGCATCGTCGCGTTGCCATAACGGTGGGACGTCTGCAGGCCGACCATGCCTACCATCAGCGGGTGGTCATCGGGAATGGTGCCCCAGCCCATCAGGGTCGGAATCACCGGGATGCCGGTCAACTCAGCGAACTCCACCAGCAACTCGCTGGCGTCGGCGTTGATCACGCCACCACCGCTCACCAGCAATGGGCGTTCAGCCTGGTCCAGCATCGCCAGGGCTTTCTCGACCTGGATACGGGTGGCCAAGGGCTTGGCCAGGGGCAGTGGCTGGTAGGCGTCGATGTCGAATTCGATCTCGGCCATTTGTACGTCGAACGGCAAGTCGATCAGTACCGGGCCTGGGCGCCCGGAACGCATTTCATAGAAAGCCTTCTGGAACGCGTAGGGCACCTGGCCGGGTTCGAGCACGGTGGTGGCCCACTTGGTCACGGGCTTGACGATGCTGGTGATATCGACGGCCTGGAAGTCTTCCTTGTGCATCCGTGCACGTGGCGCTTGCCCGGTGATGCACAGGATCGGAATCGAGTCGGCCGAGGCGCTGTACAGGCCGGTGACCATGTCAGTGCCCGCCGGGCCCGAAGTGCCGATGCACACGCCGATATTGCCGGCCTTGGTGCGGGTATAGCCCTCGGCCATGTGCGAGGCGCCTTCAACGTGGCGAGCAAGGACGTGATCGATGCCACCCACCTTCTGCAAGGCTGAATACAGCGGGTTGATCGCGGCGCCCGGGATACCGAAGGCGGTATCCACACCTTCACGGCGCATCACCAGGACAGCGGCTTCGATTGCTCTCATTTTGCTCATGGTTTTGGTGCCTCTTGCGTTTTGTAATTGTATACAAGTGGTTTCTGTTCAAAGTGTATTCACGGCGGACGGCGCAGGTCAATGCATTTTATGAAACGGCCTTTGCGTTCGTCGGAACGGCTTTTTTCGACGTATGGAGCCTTTGTTTGAAAATATTGTATACAAAAACAAATTTCATTGTGTTCTATTTATTCGATCGAGCATCTGATCAAACAGAACTCCACCGCTTTCCAATAACAAAAGAAGGACGGCACCATGAGCGCTTTAACCTTGAAACTCGCCACCCAATTGGCCGGCCAGGCCATCGCCGCAGGTCGCACGATTTCTGCAGCGCCGCTGACCATCGCGGTACTCGATAGCGGGGGGCACTTGATTACCTTGCAGCGCGAAGACGGCGCCAGCCTGCTGCGCCCGCAAATCGCCATCGGCAAGGCCTGGGGGGCGATTGCCTTGGGCAAGGGCTCACGTTTACTGGCACTGGATGCGCAGCAGCGGCCGGCGTTTATCGCAGCGTTGAACAGCCTGGGGCAGGGCAGTGTGGTGCCGGCGCCGGGCGGTGTGTTGATACGGGATCAGTCGGGGGTGGTGTTGGGAGCGATTGGAATCACCGGGGATACGTCGGATATTGACGAGCAGTGTGCGATCACGGCGATTGAGGGGGTGGGGTTGATGGCGGATGCGGGGGTGTCGGCTTGAGTCGTTCTGACTGTGAGTAAGCTATCGCAGGCAAGCCAGCTCCCACATTGACGGTGTTCACAGATCTAACTGTGTGAGCCCACTCAGTGTGGGAGCTGGCTTGCCTGCGATGCAGTCGACTCGGTCTACAGTCAAACCCAAATGGCATCCCATAGCGGATAGTCGCCAAATTTCTTTACCAGCCCGGCCCTGAGTGGATTGGCTACGATGTAACGTGCAATCCCCTCAAGGCTTTCCTCTCGACGCACGGCATGATCATGAAAGCCCGGCTGCCAGAGGCGACCTTGGCGGCCCGCCACCGCATTCACCACTCGGGTGCTCTTGGATTTAACTTGGCGCATCAAGTCGGCAAGCGAACCTTTCTCCAGAGAAACAAGCCAATGGAAATGATCAGGCATCACTACCCAGGCCAATGATGTTGCGAGCCCTTTATATTGAGCGATCCTGAATTGTTGTACGACCAGGCGGCCGAGTTTGAAGTCGCTGAAGATGGGCTCGCGTTCAAGGGTGTTGGTGGTGAGCAGGTAAATGCGGTTGGATTCGTTATAGCGTCCGATGCGCAGGCGATTTGAAGCAGGGAGATCGGGCATTCCTTGGCCTCTCTTCAGATGGTGTTCTGAGAGGCTAGACTGAGGGGCGAAGGCTGATCGGCATGCTTTTAGCAGGATGTGTCTGGATGGGCGCTATCGCGGGCAAGCCCGCTCCCACAGGGGATTGTGACCACTTTACATTTTGTGTTCGGCGCAAATCCGTGTGGGAGCTGGCTTGCCTGCGATAGCCTCGCCGCGGTCTATCAATCCGGCTCACACCCCTTGAGCACCAGCCGGATAATCGTCTGCGCCGCCGCCTCATAATCGGCTTCATCCAACTTGGCCTTGCCGGTAACGGCTGAGATCTGCCAGTCAAAGTCCGCATAGGTCTGGGTCGCCGCCCAGATGCTGAACATCAGGTGATTAGGGTCGATAGTCGCGATCAACCCACGATCCACCCAGTTCTGGATGCAATCGATATTGTGCTTGGCCTGGGCATTGAGCTGTTCAACCTGCTCGGCGCTCAGGTGTGGGGCGCCGTGCATGATTTCGCTGGCGAACACCTTGGAGGCGAACGGCAGGTCGCGGGAGATGCGAATTTTGGAGCGGATGTAGTTGCTCAATACTTCCTTGGGCTCCCCTTCGGGGTTGAACGGCGTGGAAGCGGCCAGGATCGGCTCGATAATGCTTTCGAGCACCTCGCGGTAGAGGTTGTCCTTGGACTTGAAGTAGTAATAGACGTTGGGCTTGGGCAGCCCGGCCTTGGCGGCGATGTCGCTGGTTTTGGTCGCGGCGAAGCCCTTGTCGGCAAACTCCTCGCTCGCCGCCCGCAGGATTTTTTCTTTGTTGCGCTCGCGAATGCTGCTCATAAACCAGACGTTTCCTTGCCATGACAGGCGGTTGCGCATGGTAGCACCGGCCATCAGCAGGCCTCAACAATCTGGCCGCAAGGCCGTGCGCCGGGCTATGCTCGCGTCATCTCTCTCTAACGGAAGTCCGGTTCATGGCAGGAAGCAGCTTATTGGTGTTGATTGACGATATCGCGGCGGTACTCGATGACGTCGCGCTGATGACAAAAATGGCCGCCAAGAAGACATCGGGCGTGCTGGGCGATGACCTTGCACTGAACGCCCAGCAGGTCTCCGGCGTGCGCGCCGAGCGGGAAATCCCGGTGGTGTGGGCGGTGGCCAAGGGCTCGTTTATCAACAAGTTGATCCTGGTGCCGACGGCCCTGTTGATCAGCGCCTTCGCTCCGTGGGCGGTGATACCACTGTTGATGCTCGGCGGCGCCTACCTGTGTTTCGAGGGCTTCGAAAAACTCGCCCACAAATTCCTGCACAGCAAGGCTGAAGATCAAGCCGAACACGCGCAGTTGGCTGAAGCGGTGGCCGACCCGGCAACCGATCTGGTGGCGTTCGAGAAAGACAAGATAAAGGGCGCGATCCGTACCGACTTCATTCTGTCGGCCGAGATCATTGCCATCACCCTCGGCATCGTCGCCGATGCGCAACTGACGCAGCAAGTGATCGTGCTGTCGGGTATCGCCATTGTCATGACCATCGGCGTATATGGATTGGTGGCCGGTATCGTCAAGCTCGACGACCTGGGGCTGTGGCTGACGCAGAAGCCGGGTCAGGTGGCGCGCAGTATTGGCGGCGCGATCCTGAGTGCGGCCCCCTACATGATGAAGAGCCTGTCAGTGATCGGCACGGCGGCGATGTTCATGGTCGGTGGCGGCATCCTCACCCATGGCGTGCCTGTGGTGCATCATTGGATCGAAACGGTAAGCCAAAGCACGGGGGCGCTGGCATGGTTGATGCCGACGTTGCTGAATGCGGTGGCGGGGATTATTGCCGGGGCTGTGGTGCTGGCGGCGGTCAGCATCGTGGGCAAGGGCTGGAAAGCACTCAGGGCATGACGTAGCACGTACAAAAAAGGCCATTCAATCGAATGGCCTTTTTCATGGGGGCGAATTACTCGGCAATCTGCAACTTGCGCGATTCGGTGTAGATATACCGCACCTTCTCATACTCGAACGGCGAGTTCATCTGGCCGTAGCGGAAGCTGGTCTGGTAGCGCTTATCGACGGCGCGCAGGGCCCAGACTTCCGGATGGTTGGAGCTGACTTCGGACACGTTGAGGAAGTTGATCTGCGATTCTGCCGTGTAGTCCACCAGCAAGCCGGTGGTATCACGCAGGTTCGACGGGCCAAAGATCGGCAACACCACATAGGCACCGCCCGGTACGCCGTAGAAGCCCAGGGTCTGGCCGAAGTCTTCACTCTGGCGTGGCAGGCCCATGGCCGTTGCCGGGTCCCACAGGCCGGCGACGCCGATGGTGGTGTTGACCAGCAGGCGCCCGGTGGTTTCCAGGGAGCGATGGCCCTTGAGTTGCAACAGGCTGTTCAACAGATTGGGCACATCGCCCAGGTTGTTGAAGAAGTTGCTCACACCGGTGCGCAGGAAGCTCGGCGTGACGTAGCGGTAGCCATTGACCACCGGCAGGAACACCCATTGGTCGAAGCGGTAGTTGAAGTGGTAAACGCGGCGGTTCCACGACTCCAGCGGGTCGTAGACGTTGAGCGCGGTAAGCGTGGAACGCTCGAATTCACGCTGGTCCAGGCCCGGGTTGAACTTGAGCTTGGTCAGCGGCTCCTTGAAGCCGTCGGCATCGACCTTGATGGGCTCTTGAGCCTTACTGTTGTCGGCATTGGCCACGCCTGCGCACAACATTGCGGCGAGCAGCAGAAGATATTTAGCCACGGAAGAACTCCAGCATGGCGTCGGCGTTGACGCGGTAATTGAGGTTGCCGCAGTGGCCGCCCAGCGGGTAGACGGTCAAGCGATCGCCGAAGGTTTTACGCAGGAAACCCAGATCGCCAGGGCCGAGGATCACGTCATCGGCGTTATGCATTACGGCGATTTTCGGGCTGTCGCGCAGGTAGTCCTTGAGGGCGTACAGGCTGACCTGATCGATCAGTTGCAGCAGGCTGCCGCCGTCGGAGCGGGCGCGCCACATCGGGATCACTTGCTCGGTGAGGTAGCAGTCGAAGTCGCATTGCAGGGCACGCTTGAGGAACGGCGTGAGGCTGGTGCCTTCGGTGATCGGGTATTTAGGCGGAATGATCAGGCCACGGCGGTTGATCAGGTCCGAGGTAAAGGCAATGTCGGCAGCCGAGAAGCGGAACGAGGTGCCGATCAACATGGCCATCTGTTCGTTGCTCAGGTGCTGCTTGGACTGCTGGAAGTCATAGAGCAGCGCATCGTTGAGGTCGATGTAGCCTTTTTGCTGGAAGTAGCGGGTCAGTTTGCTCAACACCAGTTCATAGAAAGTGGTGGTGTTGTTGATGCCCTTGACCTCGGTCTGTACCAGCTTGTCGAGGTTGGTGATCGAGGTGTAGAGGTTGACCGGCGGGTTGAGCAGCAGCACTTTCTTGAAATTGAAGGTGCGGCGCGTCTCATCGAGCTTGCTGACGAACGCCGCATCCAGCGCCCCCAGGCTATAGCCGGTGAGGTAGAAGTCGGTGACCGGCAGCGAGGCGTTCTGCGCGCGCACGGCTTGCATCACGCGGTACATGTCTTCGGCGTCTTCCTGGGTGATACCCGGGGTGGCGAAGCGCGAGGCAGCGCTGATGAAGTCGAAGCTGGTGGGCGATGACAACTGCACCACGTGGTAGCCGGCCTGGTAATACAGCTTCTTCAGGTATTCGTTGATGCTGCTGTCGAACCGCGCACCGGTGCCCGCGATCAGGAAGATCAGCGGCGCGGCGCGGTCCTGCTTGGCGATGCGATAGGTGAGCTTCTTCACTGCCCAGAAGTTATCGGGCAGGCTGAACTCACGCTCGGGGCGCATATTCAGGGTGTAATCGGATTGGTTGATCTCATCATCGGTCGGCAAGGTTGGCCGAAGGTCGGGAGGCGTGGTGGCGATGGTCGCTTCGAACGGGTTGGTCAAAGGGTAGCCATAGCTGGCCTGGTCGATATCGACGGCCAGTGCTGACGCACTCAAAAATAGGCTGCCCAGCAAGGCAGCACAGCGCAAGGAACGGAGCATGACTTAATCCCTAAGAGGAAACGTGCTGAATGAAATTCGCAGGCTATGACCACCGCGTTGCCACCGAAGTGCCAGGCAGCGGCACGAAAAGTCGGAAAAAACGTCGGAATCGGGGTAATAGCAGCCAGACGATACACTTTGCCATGCATTGTTGAACAGATATCTGCGCGAACACCTTGCTAACGGCCGCGGTGGGATTAAGCTGAGCGCCGTTTTTGCCTATCGGAGTGCCCCATGTCCCGCCGCTTGCCGTTGATTTTGCTGCTTGTTGCTCTGCCGTTATGGCTGGCTGCCAGTTATGCCGCACGTTATGGCTTTATGGAGGATGGGCAGTGGGTCGGCCTCTGCGCAGAGGAGGCCAGCCGCTGGGAGTGCCAGGTGCGTGCGAACCTTGGGTTGATGATTCACTTCAAGGTGCTGGGCTGGGCGGCGTTGATCACCTCGGTGTTGGGCTTTTTTGTACCGGGGCGTGCGGGATGGGCGTTGGCAGTAGTGGGGTTGGTGTTCGGGTTGCCGGCACTGGCGTTGTACAACACGACGTTTGCGGTGTTTGCGGTGGTGATTGCGGGATTGCGGTTGGTCAGGAAGCCTGGCTGCGCCTGATGTGGCCTCATCGCAGGCAAGCCAGCTCCCACAGTTGATTGGGTTCACACATTTCTATCTGTGAGCACGGTCAAATGTGGGAGCTGGCTTGCCTGCGATAGCGATCTTAAGCCTTGCGCACTCGCAAGCAACGCCACAAAGCCGCAACCATCAGCACGCTGACCACAGCCCAACCCCAGGCCTGCTGATTCAACAGCCCTTCGCGGTACAACTGCGGCGCAATGCCGGCACCGATAATGAAGGCCAGCAGCGCAATCTCCCGACGCGGCCCGGTCACCGGGCGCACCAGGTACACCAGGGCTGGCAGCACCAGCGCCGCGCTTGGAAAGCTGCGATAACGCGGGTCAAACACCAGCGCCAGCATCATCACCGCCCCCGCAAACCCGGCAATCGCCACCAGCCAGCCAGCGCGCTGCTCCAGCCAGTTGAATGCACGCTCGCGCCAGCCGTCACGGGCGCTGAGGGCCAGGGCGGCGTGGGCCAGCACCAACAGGTTCAAGGCCACCAGCAAGCCTGCCCATACCCATTCATCGTTGAAACGCGCAGTGACGCGGGTCAGTTCGGCCCAGGTGCCGATGGAGCAGGCAGCAACCGCACCGAGCAGTGGCAGGAGCACCGCGGAGCGCTTGCTGCGAATGCGGCCACCGAGCGCCAGGGTACCGAGCAGAATCACGGCGCCTACGCCCAGCCACAACGACCAGTACGGCACATTGGTCACCGGCCCTGCGAGGATGCCCTTGTCCTGGCGGTCTGCATCGAACAGCCCCCAATACCCGCCCACTGCGCCTTCACTTGCACGTTTCCATGGCTGGTCAAACGCTTCGATCAGGTTGTAGCGCCAGCCATTGGCTTCGGCCATGGCGACAAAGCCGCGCATGAACCTGGCTTCATTCACCCGGCTCGGCACGGCAGTCTCGCGCTGACGGCCTTCGCTGGGCCAACCGGTCTCGCCGATCACGATGTCCTTGGGCGCGAACTTGTGGCCGAAGGTCTGGCGTACGTCGCCTACATGCTTGAGCGCCTGGTCGATGCCGGACGGCTCATCTTCCCAGTACGGCAGCAGGTGAATGGTCAGGAAGTCCACCGCCGGCTCGATTTCCGGGTGTTGCAGCCAGAACTCCCACACATCGGCATAGGTGACCGGTTGCTTGATCTGGCTTTTGACTTGATGGATCAGCGCCACCAGTTGCTTGGCCGTGACTTCCTTGCGCAGCAGCGCCTCGTTGCCGACGATCACCGAAGTGACGATATCGGGATTGGTGTTGGCCGCCGCGATCAGTTCGTTGATTTCTTTCTGGGTCGCCACCGGATCACTGCTGACCCAGGCGCCGGCCATGACCTTCAAACCATGCTTGCGCGCCATGTCCGGCAAGGCTTCCAGGCCGGTCATGGAGTAGGTGCGGATGCATTCAAAGCGTGTGGCCAGCAAGGCCAGGTCGGCATCCATGCGTTCGGGACGCAGCTTGAATGGCTGGTCAAACGGCGACTGGTCCTTGTCGAAGGGCGTGTAGGACGCACACTGCAACTTGTGGCTGGCGCTCGCTACATCCGGCAGCACTACCGGCCGGCCGAGGCCATACCAGTAGCCAGCGAGTGCAAGCACACCAAGGATCAAGGCAAGAAAATAGGGCAGGGCAGGAAAGCGGGCAGTCGCAGGCATGGTCGGCTTATCTGGGGGAGCAAAGGCGCGCATCTTACCCGGATTTGGCGCGTGCCAGTGCGGCTGCATAATTTTGACATGCAAACTTCGGGCGGGATTCTGAAGATAACTCCTACAAAACGTCCTGCTGGCGATGTGATGTCGTTTCTTGCTCAACCAAGGTCGCCCACAGAGCAGGGCAAAGGCCTACGCAGGTTGATGATAAAACTGTCAGTACTCCACTGATGCCTCAGCAACCGGATCGATGCGCGTGAAGGGGGCGCGGTGCACCGCATAACAACAGGTTGATGTCGCTCGGCATCCGTCGGGCGCAGCACTTTCGGGGAAGTACATATGAAGATGCGACGACTCTTGGGCGCAGCTGCCACGCTGGTAGTTGCGATGGGCTCCACACTGGTCAGTGCCGACAGCAAAACCCTGAGCATCGGTTACGTGGACGGTTGGTCCGACAGCGTTGCCACGACCCATGTGGCGGCGGAAGTGATCAAGCAAAAGCTCGGTTATGACGTGAAACTGCAAGCGGTCGCCACGGGGATCATGTGGCAGGGCGTCGCCACCGGCAAGCTCGATGCCATGCTGTCTGCCTGGCTGCCGGTGACCCATGGTGAATACTGGACCAAGAACAAGGACAAGGTGGTCGACTACGGCCCCAACTTCAAGGATGCAAAAATTGGCTTGATCGTACCGGAGTACGTCAAGGCCAAATCCATCGAAGACCTCAAGACCGACACCACCTTCAAAAACAAGATCGTCGGCATCGACGCCGGTTCAGGCGTGATGCTCAAGACCGACGACGCCATCAAGCAATACGGCCTGGACTACAAACTGCAAGCCAGCTCGGGCGCGGCGATGATCGCCGAACTGACACGTGCCGAAGACAAGCAGGAATCCATTGCGGTAACCGGTTGGGTGCCCCATTGGATGTTCGCCAAGTGGAAACTGCGTTTCCTGGACGACCCAAAAGGGATTTATGGTGCTGCTGAAACCGTCAACAGCATCGGCAGCAAGGGCCTGGAAAAGAAAGCGCCGGAAGTGGCAGCTTTCCTGAAAAAATTCCAGTGGGCCTCCAAGGATGAAATCGGTGAAGTCATGCTCGCTATCCAGGAAGGCGCCAAACCAGACGCCGCGGCCAAGGATTGGGTGGCCAAGCACCCTGAGCGCGTCGCTGAGTGGACCGCTAAATAAAAGCCACTGATGCACCCCTGTGGGAGGGGGCTTGCTCCCGATAGCGGTAGGTCAGCCACAGATTTTTTGACTGGCACACCGCTATCGGGAGCAAGCCCCCTCCCACATTGGTTTCGCACCGCCTCAAATCTTCCTGCGCTTTGGCAATCCCTCGCTACACTCGATCTACTACTAAGGTCGTCTGGAACCTCTTCCGCAGCCGCATACAGTGGATATGTTCCAAAATAATAAAAAAGCTGTGCTGCGAGGATAAAAACAATGAACGACAGCATTTACCTCTCGATTCAAAACAGCCCGCGTTTCAAGGAGCTGGTCAGGAAAAGGGAAAGATTCGCCTGGATTCTCTCGGCGATCATGCTAGGGCTTTACTCCGCTTTCATCCTGTTGATTGCCTACGGGCCACAAATACTGGGGGCCAAGATCAGCCCCGGTTCCTCGATTACCTGGGGCATTCCCCTTGGCGTCGGGCTGATTGTGTCTGCCTTCATTCTCACTGGCATCTACGTACGCCGGGCCAACGGCGAATTTGACGACCTGAACAATGCGATTCTCAAGGAGGCTGCGCAATGATCCGGCGTCTATTGGCTATATTCGGCGCTTCGCTGTTTGCTCCGGCCGTCTGGGCGGCGGACGCATTGACCGGTGAAGTGCACAAGCAACCGCTGAACGTCTCGGCCATCGTGATGTTCGTCGCGTTTGTCGGCGCCACCCTGTGCATCACGTATTGGGCGTCCAAGCGCAACAAGTCGGCGGCTGACTACTATGCGGCAGGCGGCAAGATCACCGGTTTCCAGAATGGCTTGGCGATTGCCGGTGACTACATGTCGGCCGCGTCCTTCCTGGGGATTTCCGCGCTGGTGTTCACCTCCGGCTACGATGGCCTGATCTACTCGATCGGCTTTCTGGTGGGCTGGCCGATCATTCTGTTCCTGATCGCCGAGCGCCTGCGTAACCTGGGCAAGTACACCTTTGCCGACGTGGCGTCCTATCGCCTGGGGCAAACCCAGATCCGCAGCCTGTCGGCCTGTGGCTCGCTGGTAGTGGTAGCGTTCTACCTGATCGCGCAGATGGTTGGCGCGGGCAAGTTGATCCAGCTGCTGTTCGGCCTGGACTACCATGTGGCGGTGATCCTGGTCGGCATCCTGATGTGCCTGTACGTGTTGTTCGGCGGCATGTTGGCGACCACCTGGGTGCAGATCATCAAGGCAGTGCTGCTGCTCTCCGGTGCTTCGTTCATGGCGCTGATGGTGATGAAGCACGTCAACTTCGACTTCAACACGCTGTTTGCCGAGGCGATCAAGGTTCACCCTAAAGGTGAAGCGATCATGAGCCCTGGTGGGCTGGTGAAAGACCCGATCTCGGCATTCTCCCTTGGCTTGGCCCTGATGTTCGGTACCGCCGGCCTGCCGCACATCCTGATGCGCTTCTTCACGGTGAGCGACGCCAAGGAAGCGCGTAAAAGCGTGCTGTATGCGACCGGCTTCATTGGTTACTTCTACATCCTGACGTTCATCATCGGCTTCGGCGCGATTCTGCTGGTCAGCACCAACCCGGCGTTCAAGGATGCAGCAGGCGCCTTGCTTGGCGGTAACAACATGGCGGCGGTGCACCTGGCCAACGCGGTGGGCGGCAGTATCTTCCTGGGCTTCATCTCGGCCGTGGCCTTCGCCACCATTCTTGCAGTGGTTGCCGGCTTGACGCTGGCCGGCGCTTCGGCGGTGTCCCATGACCTGTATGCCAGCGTGATCAAGAAAGGCAAGGCCAACGAGAAGGATGAAATTCGCGTATCGAAGATCACCACCATCGCCCTGGCGGTGCTGGCGATTGGCTTGGGTATCCTGTTCGAAAGCCAGAACATTGCGTTCATGGTCGGCCTGGCGTTCTCGATTGCCGCCAGCTGTAACTTCCCGGTGTTGCTGCTTTCCATGTACTGGAAAAACCTCACCACCCGCGGCGCCATGATCGGCGGCTGGCTGGGCTTGATCAGTGCCGTGGGCCTGATGATCCTCGGCCCGACCATCTGGGTCTCGATCCTGCACCATGAAAAAGCCATTTTCCCGTACGAGTATCCGGCGCTGTTCTCGATGATCATTGCGTTCATCGGCATCTGGTTCTTCTCCATCACCGACAAGTCGGCGGCGGCAGAGAAGGAGCGTGCGCTGTATTTCCCGCAGTTTGTGCGTTCGCAGACTGGCCTGGGGGCGAGTGGGGCGGTTAATCACTAAGTCGTCAGATGCATAAGAGATACCTCGGTCGCAAGGCCGGGGTATTTTTTTGCCTGGGTCTTTTGTGTTGCCTGGGCTGGCCTCATCGCGGGCAAGCCCGGCTCCCACAGGTTGACTGTGTGAACCCGATCGACTGTGGGAGCTGGCTTGCCTGCGATGGCGGTAGATCAGGCCACACAAACAAAAACGGCCTCCACTAAGGAAGGCCGTTCTCATTACAAGCAAGCCGCTAAGTGCTTACTTGCGATCTTCCAGCTTGGTAATGTCACGCGACTCGTAGCCGGTGTACAGCTGGCGTGGGCGGCCAATCTTGTACGGGCTGGAGAGCATTTCTTTCCAGTGGGAAATCCAGCCCACGGTCCGCGCCAGGGCGAAGATCACGGTGAACATGCTGGTTGGAATGCCGATCGCCTTGAGGATGATCCCCGAGTAGAAGTCGACGTTCGGGTACAGCGAGCGCTCGATGAAGTACGGGTCGGTCAGGGCGATCTCTTCCAGGCGCATGGCCAGTTCGAGTTGCGGATCGTTCTTGATGCCCAGTTCCTTCAGCACTTCGTCGCAGGTCTGCTTCATGACGGTCGCGCGAGGGTCGCGGTTCTTGTAGACCCGGTGACCGAAGCCCATCAGCTTGAATGGATCGTTCTTGTCCTTGGCCTTGGCGATGAACGTATCGATGTTGGATACATCGCCGATTTCATCGAGCATGGTCAATACGGCTTCGTTCGCACCGCCGTGGGCAGGGCCCCACAGTGCGGCGATACCGGCGGCGATACAGGCAAACGGGTTGGCACCCGAAGAGCCGGCCAGGCGGACGGTAGAAGTGGAGGCGTTTTGTTCATGGTCGGCGTGGAGGATGAAGATCCGGTCCATTGCCTTGGCCAGCACCGGGCTGATCGGTTTGATCTCGCACGGGGTGTTGAACATCATGTGCAGGAAGTTTTCCGCGTACGTCAGATCGTTGCGCGGGTACATCATGGGCTGGCCCATGGAGTACTTGTAAACCATTGCGGCCAGGGTCGGCATCTTGGCAACCAGGCGGATCGCGGAAATTTCGCGATGCTCGGCGTTATTGATGTCCAGGGAGTCATGATAGAAGGCCGACAGGGCACCGACCACGCCGCACATGACGGCCATCGGGTGGGCGTCGCGACGAAAGCCGTTGAAGAAGGTCTTCAACTGCTCGTGAACCATGGTGTGGTTCTTCACGGTGCTGACGAACTGGGCCTTTTGCTCGGCTGTTGGCAATTCGCCATTTAGCAGCAGGTAGCAGGTTTCCAGGTAGTCCGACTTTTCAGCCAGTTGTTCGATCGGGTAGCCGCGATGAAGCAGAATGCCATTGTCACCATCGATATAGGTGATCTTCGACTCGCAGGAAGCGGTCGACATGAAGCCTGGGTCGAAAGTAAAACGGCCCGTGGCCGTCAGGCCCCGTACGTCGATAACATCGGGACCAACGGTGCCGGTTAAAATGGGCAGCTCGACGGGGGCTGCGCCCTCGATGATCAACTGCGCTTTTTTGTCAGCCATGTGGCCTCCTATTTATGCTTCAAATCATCAGACAGACCCCCCACGCAGGGCCCGCACCACTATATTGATATAAATCCAGATGTCAATTTGCCTAAAGTCTTGCGCCAGAAGGCTTTAACCGTACTTTTTCGTCGAAATTGCCTGCCATTTACGCCTTTTATCCCGCCAGCGCAATCAGCTATTAGGGTGAGGTGTGCGCGTTGTCATTAGTAACCTAACTGTCTATACTCGGCCACCGACCGCCAAGGGCTTTTGGGCTTGCTTTCATTGGGGGTCGCACTCCCTGGGTGGTGCTTACCTGACCAGTCGCACTCCCCAACAACTTTGCCCTGATTGTTAGGGGCTCTTCAGTGTGAAAAAAAGCCGTGAATAGCCAACGACCTGTAAACCTAGACCTAAGGACCATCAAACTCCCCATCACCGGCGTTACGTCGTTCCTGCACCGTGTTTCCGGCATCATCCTGTTCCTGGGCTTGGGCATCATGCTTTATGCATTGAGCAAATCCCTGGGTTCCGAGGAAGGTTACGCCGAGGTGAAGGCATGCTTGACCAGCCCGCTGGCCAAGTTCGTAGCATGGGGCCTCCTGTCCTCTCTTCTGTATCACCTGGTAGCCGGTGTGCGCCACTTGATCATGGACATGGGCATCGGTGAGACGCTGGAAGGCGGCCGCCTGGGCTCGAAAATCATCATCGCCATTTCCGTGGTGCTGATCGTTCTGGCAGGAGTTTGGATATGGTAACCAGCGTAACGAATCTGTCGCGTTCGGGCCTCTATGACTGGATGGCACAGCGTGTGTCTGCGGTCGTTCTCGCGGCTTATTTCATTTTTCTGATCGGATACCTCGTCGCAAACCCGGGCATCGGCTATGAGCAGTGGCACGGCCTGTTTTCCCACAATGCGATGCGAATCTTCAGTCTGCTGGCCCTTGTAGCCCTGGGCGCACACGCCTGGGTTGGCATGTGGACCATTGCGACCGACTACCTGACGCCTATGGCGCTTGGCAAGTCCGCGACTGCAGTACGTTTCCTCTTCCAGGCAGTATGCGGCGTCGCGATGTTCGCTTACTTCGTCTGGGGTGTGCAGATTCTTTGGGGTATCTGATTCATGGCTAACATTCCAACTATTTCATTCGACGCCATCATTATTGGTGGCGGCGGTGCGGGCATGCGCGCTGCGCTGCAGCTCGCTCAGGGTGGTCACAAGACTGCCGTGATCACCAAGGTGTTCCCGACGCGCTCCCACACCGTATCGGCCCAGGGTGGCATCACCTGCGCCATCGCCTCCGCCGACCCGAACGATGACTGGCGCTGGCACATGTACGATACCGTCAAGGGTTCCGACTACATCGGTGACCAGGACGCTATCGAGTACATGTGTCAGGAAGGCCCGGCCGCAGTGTTCGAGCTGGACCACATGGGTCTGCCGTTCTCGCGTACCGAGCAAGGTCGTATCTACCAGCGTCCATTCGGCGGCCAGTCGAAGGATTACGGTAAAGGCGGGCAGGCTGCCCGTACTTGCGCTGCGTCCGACCGTACCGGTCACGCGCTGTTGCACACCCTTTATCAGGGCAACCTGAAAGCCGGTACCACGTTCCTGAACGAGTACTACGCTGTTGATCTGGTGAAGAACGGCAAGGGCGAGTTCGTCGGCGTGATCGCCATCTGCATCGAAACCGGTGAAACCACCTACATCCGCGCCAAGGCTACCGTGCTGGCGACTGGCGGTGCAGGCCGTATCTACGCCTCGACCACCAATGCCCTGATCAACACCGGTGACGGCGTCGGCATGGCACTGCGTGCTGGCGTACCGGTGCAAGACATCGAAATGTGGCAGTTCCACCCCACCGGCATCGCCGGCGCCGGTGTACTGGTAACCGAAGGTTGCCGTGGTGAAGGTGGTTACCTGATCAACAAGCACGGCGAGCGTTTCATGGAGCGTTATGCTCCGAACGCCAAAGACCTGGCTGGTCGTGACGTCGTGGCCCGTTCGATGGTTAAAGAGATCATCGCCGGTAACGGTTGTGGCCCGAATGGTGACCACGTACTGCTCAAACTCGATCACCTCGGTGAAGAAGTGCTGCACAGCCGCCTGCCAGGTATCTGCGAACTGTCCAAGACCTTTGCTCACGTTGATCCAGTGGTTGCTCCGGTTCCGGTCGTTCCGACCTGCCACTATATGATGGGCGGCGTACCGACCAACATTCACGGCCAGGCGATCACCCAGAATGCCGAAGGCGTGGACGAGATCATCCATGGTCTGTTCGCGGTAGGTGAAGTGGCTTGTGTATCGGTTCACGGTGCCAACCGCCTGGGCGGCAACTCGTTGCTCGACCTGGTAGTGTTCGGTCGCGCGGCCGGCCTGCATCTGGAAAAGGCGCTGACCGACGGCATCGAATACGATGACGCCACCGACGCCAACATCGAAGCGGCCCTGGCGCGCCTGAACGCTCTGAACGAGCGCACAGATGGCGAAGACGTGGCAACCCTGCGTCGCGAGCTGCAAAACTGCATGCAGAACTACTTCGGTGTGTTCCGTACCGGCGAATACATGCAGAAAGGTATCGCCCAGTTGGCTGACCTGCGCAAGCGTATCGCCAACGTCAAGATCAACGATAAGAGCCAGGCGTTCAACACCGCTCGTATCGAAGCCCTTGAGCTGCAAAACCTGCTGGAAGTGGCTGAAGCGACGGCGATCGCCGCCGAGGTTCGTAAAGAATCCCGTGGTGCTCACGCTCGTGAAGACTTTGAAGATCGCGATGACGAAAACTGGTTGTGCCACACCCTGTACTTCCCGGGTGACAAGCGCGTAACCAAGCGTGCCGTGAACTTCTCGCCGAAGACGGTGCCGACGTTTGAACCGAAGATTCGGACTTACTAAGGGTGGCTGCCATGTTGAAAGTCAGTGTTTATCGCTACAACCCTGATCAGGACGCTGCGCCGTTCATGCAGGAGTTCCAGGTCGATACCGGTGGTAAAGACCTGATGGTGCTGGATGTACTGGCACTGATCAAAGAGCAGGACGAAGGTTTCTCCTATCGTCGCTCTTGCCGTGAGGGTGTTTGCGGCTCCGACGGCATGAACATCAACGGCAAGAATGGCCTGGCGTGCATCACGCCGCTGTCTGCTGTTGTCAAAGGCAACAAGCTGATCGTTCGTCCTCTGCCAGGTTTGCCGGTTATCCGTGACCTGGTCGTCGATATGAGCATCTTCTACAAGCAATACGAGAAAGTTAAGCCGTTCTTGCAGAATGACACGCCGGCTCCGGCCATCGAGCGTCTGCAATCCCCGGAAGAGCGCGAGAAGCTTGACGGTCTGTACGAGTGCATCCTGTGTGCTTGCTGCTCGACGTCGTGCCCGTCTTTCTGGTGGAACCCGGACAAATTCCTGGGTCCTGCTGCACTGCTGCAAGCGTACCGCTTCCTGGCAGACAGCCGTGACACCAAGACGTCCGAGCGTCTGGCTTCGCTGGATGACCCGTTCAGCGTATTCCGCTGCCGCGGGATCATGAACTGCGTCAACGTATGCCCCAAAGGCCTGAACCCGACTAAGGCCATTGGTCACATCCGTAACATGCTGCTGCACAGCGGCGTGTAACTGACGTTGTAGTAAAGCAGGACCGTTGTGCCCGTAAATGCTGCGGCGCAGGCTTCAACCGGCGCCGTAGTTTTAACTTGAGCAGCGACTTACAAAGCCGCGGCTCTTATTTTGAAGAAATGAGACAAGCAGGGGCATTCGGGTTGGTACCCGAACTATCAGCGTGATCCTAAGTGGCTTGTTTTGGTCGCTGCACTTGGCCTTTTGCAAGCAAACTCGGTGTTTTCGCCGGTGGTGTCCCCAAATCGAGGGTGACCAAGCATGCAAGAAAGCGTGATGCAGCGCATGTGGAACAGCGGCTATCTTTCAGGTGGTAACGCTGCCTATGTGGAAGAGCTTTATGAGCTCTACCTGCACGACCCTAACGCTGTGCCAGAAGAATGGCGCACCAAATTTCAGACGTTGTCTTCAGACGGCAACGCTGCCACCGATGTATCGCACGCAACAATTCGCGATCAGTTCGTGCTGCTGGCAAAGAACCAGCGCCGCGCCCAACCGGTTTCCGCCGGCAGCGTGAGCAGTGAGCACGAGAAGAAGCAAGTTGAAGTACTGCGACTGATCCAGGCCTACCGTATGCGTGGCCACCAGGCAGCCCAGCTTGACCCGCTGGGGCTGTGGCAGCGTCCTGCACCTGCAGACCTGTCGATCAATCATTACGGCTTGACCAATGCCGATCTTGATACGACCTTCCGTGCCGGCGACCTGTTCATCGGCAAAGAGGAAGCGAGCCTACGCGAAATTCACGAAGCGTTGCAGCAGACATATTGCCGCACCATCGGCGCTGAATTCACGCACATCACCGATTCCGAGCAGCGCCAGTGGTTCCAGCACCGCCTGGAAGGCGTGCGTGGCCGTCCGGTCTTGTCCGCCGATGTCCGCAGCCACTTGCTGGAGCGCGTGACCGCGGCCGAGGGCCTCGAGAAATACCTGGGTACCAAATACCCGGGCACCAAGCGTTTCGGCCTGGAAGGCGGCGAAAGCCTGATTCCGATGCTCGACGAGCTGATCCAGCGTTCCGGTTCCTACGGCACCAAGGAAATCGTGATCGGCATGGCTCACCGTGGTCGCCTGAACGTGTTGGTCAACACCTTCGGCAAGAACCCGCGCGAGCTGTTCGACGAGTTCGAAGGCAAGAAGAAGGTCGAGCTGGGTTCCGGTGACGTTAAATACCACCAGGGCTTCTCGTCCAACGTGATGACCACCGGCGGTGAAGTTCACCTGGCCATGGCGTTCAACCCATCCCACCTGGAAATCGTTTCGCCAGTGGTCGAGGGTTCGGTACGTGCGCGCCAGGATCGTCGTAACGATGCCACCGGTGAGAAGGTTCTGCCGATTTCCATCCACGGTGACGCGGCATTCGCCGGTCAAGGCGTGGTCCTGGAAACGTTCCAGATGTCGCAGACTCGCGGCTTCAAGACCGGCGGTACCGTTCACATCGTCATCAACAACCAGGTCGGCTTCACCATCAGCAACCCGTTGGACGCGCGCTCCACCGAGTACGCCACCGATGTTGCCAAGATGATCCAGGCGCCGATCCTCCATGTGAATGGCGATGATCCGGAAGCCGTGCTGTTCGTGACCCAACTGGCAGTCGACTACCGCATGCAGTTCAAGCGTGACGTGGTGATCGACCTGGTTTGCTACCGCCGTCGCGGTCACAACGAAGCGGACGAGCCAAGCGGCACCCAGCCGTTGATGTACCAGCAGATCACCAAGCAGCGCACCACCCGTGAGCTGTACGCCGAAAGCCTGACCAAGGCCGGCGTGGTTGACGATGCGCGTGTTCAGGCGAAAGTCGATGAATACCGCAACGCGCTGGACAATGGCCTGCATGTAGTGAAAAGCCTGGTCAAGGAGCCGAACAAAGAGTTGTTCGTTGACTGGCGTCCGTACCTGGGCCACACCTGGACTGCACGTCACGATACATCCTTCGATTTGAAGACGTTGCAGGAACTGTCCGCCAAGCTGCTGGAAATTCCCGAAGGCTTCGTCGTACAGCGCCAGGTGGCGAAGATCTACGAAGATCGTCAGAAGATGCAAGCCGGCGGCCTGCCGATCAACTGGGGTTACGCCGAAACCATGGCGTACGCGACCCTGGCGTTCGAAGGTCACCCAATCCGCATGACCGGCCAGGACATCGGCCGCGGTACGTTCTCGCACCGTCATGCTGTATTGCACAACCAGAAAGACGCGGGCACCTACATCCCGTTGCAGAACCTGTACGAAGGCCAGCCACGTTTCGACCTGTACGATTCGTTCCTGTCCGAAGAAGCCGTACTGGCGTTCGAATACGGCTACTCCACCACCACGCCTAATGCGCTGGTGATCTGGGAAGCCCAGTTCGGCGACTTCGCCAACGGTGCCCAGGTGGTTATCGACCAGTTCATCACCAGCGGCGAGCACAAGTGGGGCCGCCTGTGCGGTCTGACCATGCTGCTGCCACACGGTTATGAAGGCCAGGGTCCGGAGCACTCTTCGGCCCGTCTGGAGCGTTACCTGCAATTGTGCGCCGAGCACAACATCCAGGTGTGCGTGCCGACCACCCCGGCGCAGATCTACCACTTGCTGCGTCGCCAGGTGATCCGCCCGCTGCGCAAGCCGCTGGTCGTGCTGACCCCGAAATCGCTGTTGCGTCACAAACTGGCCGTTTCGACCCTGGAAGATCTGGCCCAAGGTTCGTTCCAGACCGTGATTCCAGAGATCGATACACTGGACGCCGCCAAGGTCACTCGCCTGATCCTGTGCAGCGGCAAGGTCTACTACGATCTGTTGGAAAAACGCCGTGCCGAAGGCCGCGAAGACATCGCCATCGTGCGTATCGAGCAGCTTTACCCGTTCCCGGAAGATGACCTCATGGAGATCATCGCGCCTTACACCAACCTCACGAACGTGGTGTGGTGTCAGGAAGAACCGATGAACCAGGGCGCCTGGTACAGCAGCCAGCATCATCTGCGTCGCAGCATCGGCAACCACAACAAGGCCCTGGTCCTTGAGTACGCCGGTCGTGATGCTTCTGCTGCACCTGCGTGTGGCTATGCGTCGATGCACGCCGAGCAGCAGGAAAAACTGCTGCAAGATGCTTTCACTGTTTAACGCCTTCGCGCTGACTGAAACCGAATTTTAAGGACCTACAGATAATGGCTATCGAAATCAAAGCCCCGTCATTCCCGGAATCGGTTGCCGATGGCACCGTTGCCACCTGGCACAAGAAACCAGGCGAGGCCGTCAAGCGTGACGACCTGATCGTCGACATCGAGACTGACAAAGTCGTACTGGAAGTGTTGGCCGAAGCTGACGGCGTGCTGGGCGCGATCGTGGCTGAAGAGGGCGCTACCGTTCTGTCGAACCAGGTACTGGGTTCGATCGAAGAGGGCAGCGCTGCTGCAGCTCCTGCTCCTGCCGCCGCTGCTGCTGCACCGGCTGCTTCGGCGCCTGCCGCTGCACCGGCAGCCGGTGGCGAAGATCCAATCGCTGCACCAGCTGCGCGTCAACTGGCTGAAGAGAACGGCATCAACCTGGCTTCCATCAAGGGCACCGGCAAAGACGGCCGCGTGACCAAGGAAGACGTGGTTGCTGCGGTTGAAGCCAAGAAGAACGCTCCGGCTGCCGCGCCTGCCAAGGCTGCTGCTCCAGCGGCTGCTGCCCCGGTGTTCGCTGCCGGCGACCGTACCGAGAAGCGCGTACCGATGACTCGCGTGCGTGCCACCGTGGCCAAGCGCCTGGTTGAAGCGCAGTCGAACATGGCGATGCTGACCACGTTCAACGAAGTCGACATGACTGAAGTCATGGCCCTGCGCTCCAAGTACAAGGACCTGTTCGAGAAGTCCCACAACGGCGTGCGCCTGGGCTTCATGTCGTTCTTCGTGAAAGCGGCCACCGAAGCACTCAAGCGCTTCCCGGCAGTCAACGCTTCCATCGACGGCGGCGACATCGTTTACCACGGCTATGCAGATATCGGCGTTGCCGTGTCCAGCGACCGTGGCCTGGTGGTTCCAGTGCTGCGTAACGCCGAGCTGATGAGCCTGGCCGAAATCGAAGGCGGCATCGCCGGCTTCGGCAAGAAAGCCCGTGACGGCAAGCTGACCATCGACGAGATGACCGGCGGTACCTTCACCATCACTAACGGTGGTACCTTCGGTTCGATGATGTCGACGCCGATCGTCAACCCACCGCAAGCCGCGATCCTGGGCATGCACAACATCATCCAGCGTCCGATGGCCATCAACGGCCAGGTCGTGATCCGCCCAATGATGTACCTGGCATTGTCTTACGATCACCGCCTGATCGATGGTAAAGAAGCCGTGACGTTCCTGGTGACCATCAAGAACCTGCTGGAAGACCCGGCTCGCCTGCTCCTGGACATCTGATAGAAGCAGCTGCAAGTTGCGAGCTACAAGCTGTAGGAAAAAGCAGCTTGGCTTGCAGCTTGTGGCTAGAAGCTTGTCGCAAATAGAGGATCTATTTTCATGACACAGAAATTTGACGTTGTAGTGATTGGTGCAGGCCCTGGCGGCTATGTTGCCGCCATCAAGGCTGCGCAACTGGGCCTCTCGACTGCTTGCATCGAAAAGTACACCGACAAGGAAGGCAAACTGGCGCTGGGCGGTACCTGCCTGAACGTTGGTTGCATTCCTTCCAAGGCGCTGCTGGACAGCTCCTGGAAATTCCACGAAGCCCAAGACGGCTTCGCGATCCACGGCATCAACCATGCTGGCGTGACCATGGACGTGCCAGCAATGGTCGGCCGTAAAGCCAACATCGTCAAAGGCCTGACTTCCGGCGTTGCCACCTTGTTCAAGGCCAACGGTGTGACTTCCATTCAGGGTCACGGCAAGCTGCTGGCCGGCAAGAAAGTCGAAGTCACCAAGCCAGACGGTTCGGTTGAAGTCATCGAAGCCGAAAACGTGATCCTGGCTCCTGGCTCGCGTCCAATCGACATTCCGCCTGCTCCAGTTGACAACAACGTGATCGTTGATTCGACTGGCGCCCTGGAATTCCAGGCTGTGCCTAAGCGCCTGGGCGTGATCGGCGCTGGCGTAATCGGTCTGGAACTGGGTTCGGTATGGTCCCGTCTGGGCGCTGAAGTCACCGTGCTGGAAGCCCTGGACACGTTCCTGCTGGCGGCCGACACTGCAGTCTCCAAAGAGGCGCTGAAAACCCTGACCAAACAAGGTCTGGACATCAAGCTCGGCGCCCGTGTCACCGGCTCCAAGGTCAACGGCGAAGAAGTCGTGGTGACCTACACCGATAAAGACGGCGAGCAGACCATCACCTTCGACAAGCTGATCGTTGCCGTTGGTCGCCGTCCAGTGACCAACGACCTGCTGGCTTCCGACAGCGGCGTGAACATCGACGAGCGTGGCTTCATCCACGTTGATGATCACTGCGCAACCACCGTACCGGGCGTATATGCGATCGGCGACGTGGTTCGTGGCATGATGCTGGCCCACAAGGCTTCCGAGGAAGGCATCATGGTCGTCGAGCGCATCAAGGGTCACAAGACCCAGATGAACTACGACCTGATCCCGTCGGTTATCTACACCCACCCGGAAATCGCATGGGTCGGCAAGAACGAACAGCAGTTGAAAGCTGAAGGCGTTGAAGTTAACGTCGGCACCTTCCCGTTCGCCGCTTCCGGCCGTGCCATGGCAGCCAACGACACCGGTGGTTTTGTCAAAGTCATCGCTGATGCCAAGACTGACCGCGTATTGGGCGTCCACGTGATTGGCCCAAGCGCTGCAGAACTGGTTCAGCAAGGCGCGATCGGTATGGAATTCGGCACCAGTGCCGAGGACCTGGGTATGATGGTCTTCTCCCATCCGACCCTGTCCGAAGCGTTGCACGAAGCAGCGTTGGCAGTGAATGGCGGTGCCATCCACATCGCCAACAAGAAGAAGCGCTAAGCGAGATAATAAGAAACCACGGCGGAGTTGCCCGTCGTGAGCCTTGCGCGCAAGACTCACCGCGGAATATCCGCTGGACGCAGCCTTGCGCAGCTTTACGGGCCATAAGCCCCGCAAGTTGCGCAAGCAGCAGTCACAGGTGGTGCGGCACTCATAATGAGCGCAGCGCCGAATGCGCAGTACCTAACGAAGACGGTAAAAAGCATGAATCTTCACGAGTATCAGGGTAAGCAGCTGTTCGCTGAATACGGCCTGCCAGTTTCCAAGGGCTACGCAGTAGACACCCCGGAAGCAGCAGCAGAAGCTTGCGACAAAATCGGTGGCAGCGAGTGGGTTGTCAAAGCCCAGGTCCACGCCGGTGGTCGCGGTAAAGCGGGCGGCGTTAAGCTGGTTCGCAGCAAAGAAGACGCCAAGGCCTTCGCACAGCAGTGGCTGGGCAAGCGTCTGGTGACTTACCAGACTGATGCCAATGGCCAGCCAGTCACCAAGATCCTGGTTGAATCGTGCACTGATATCGCTAAAGAGCTGTACCTGGGCGCTGTCGTTGACCGTTCGAGCCGTCGCATCGTGTTCATGGCTTCCACCGAAGGTGGCGTGGACATCGAGAAAATCGCTCACGAAACCCCAGAAAAAATTCTGAAGGCCACTATCGATCCACTGGTTGGCGCACAGCCGTTCCAGGGTCGTGAACTGGCGTTCCAGCTGGGTCTGGAAGGCAAGCAAGTTGCCCAGTTCGCCAAGATCTTCGTAGGTCTGGCCAAACTGTTCCAGGATCACGATCTGGCCCTGCTGGAAGTGAACCCGCTGGTGATCAAGGCTGACGGCGACCTGCATTGCCTTGATGCCAAGATCAACATCGACGCCAACGCCATGTACCGTCAGCCCAAGCTGAAGACTTTCCACGATCCGTCGCAAGACGATCCGCGCGAAGCGCACGCTGCCAAGTTCGAACTGAACTACGTGGCCCTGGAAGGCAACATCGGCTGCATGGTCAACGGTGCCGGCCTGGCCATGGGTACCATGGACATCGTCAACCTGCATGGCGGCAAGCCAGCCAACTTCCTCGACGTAGGTGGTGGCGCTACCAAGGAACGCGTTACCGAAGCGTTCAAGATCATCCTGTCCGACTCCAACGTCGCAGCAGTACTGGTCAACATCTTCGGCGGCATCGTTCGTTGCGACATGATTGCCGAAGGCATCATCGGTGCAGTGAAAGAAGTCGGCGTTAAAATCCCGGTTGTTGTTCGCCTTGAAGGTAACAACGCTGAACTGGGCGCTAAAGTACTGGCAGAAAGCGGTTTGAACATCATCGCGGCTACCAGCCTGACCGACGCTGCTCAACAAGTTGTCAAAGCTGCGGAGGGCAAGTAATGAGCGTCCTGATCAATAAAGACACCAAAGTTATCTGCCAGGGTATTACCGGTTCGCAAGGTAGTTTCCACACCCAGCAAGCCATTGAATACGGCACCCAGATGGTTGGTGGCGTAACTCCGGGCAAAGGCGGCACCGAGCACCTGGGCCTGCCAGTGTTCAACACCGTGAAAGAAGCGGTAGAAGCCACTGGCGCCACTGCCAGCGTGATCTACGTTCCAGCTCCTTTCTGCAAGGACTCGATCCTGGAAGCGGCATTCGGCGGCATCAAGCTGATCGTGTGCATCACCGAAGGCATTCCTACCCTGGACATGCTGGACGCTAAAGTTAAGTGCGACGAACTGGGTGTAGTCCTGATCGGCCCTAACTGCCCAGGCGTGATCACTCCAGGCGAATGCAAGATCGGCATCATGCCAGGTCACATTCACTTGCCAGGCAAGGTCGGTATCGTTTCCCGTTCCGGCACCCTGACCTACGAAGCTGTGAAGCAGACCACTGACGCCGGTTTCGGTCAGTCGACTTGCGTCGGCATCGGCGGTGACCCGATCCCAGGCTCCAACTTCATCGACATCCTGAAGCTGTTCCAGGAAGACCCGAAGACCGAAGCGATCGTGATGATCGGTGAGATCGGCGGTTCGGCTGAAGAAGAAGCGGCTGCCTACATCAAGGCACACGTGACCAAGCCGGTTGTTTCCTACATCGCTGGTGTGACTGCCCCTGCGGGCAAGCGCATGGGCCATGCTGGCGCAATCATCTCTGGCGGCAAAGGCACTGCAGACGAGAAGTTCGCTGCACTGCAAGACGCAGGTGTGAAAACCGTGCGTTCGCTGGCAGACATCGGCAAGGCCCTGGCCGAGCTGACCGGTTGGGCTGTCAAGTAAGCCTCGCGCTTAGCTGACGCTTCACCACACAAAGGCCACCTTCGGGTGGCCTTTGTGCATTCTGAAATAGAGTGAGGATGTACTTGGTCCCGTGTGGGAGCTGGCTTGCCTGCGATGCAGGCACCTCGGTGCATCAGACACATCGAGTCGATGCCATCGCAGGCAAGCCAGCTCCCACAGGGGCCAGCATTGCCCAATTAAGTATGAAAACGCGACATTCAAATGTCGCTTATCGGACAGTTCGCCCCGCAACAGTGCGTTTGTCAGCCTGATTCTGTACTCTAGCCGCCTCTTTATGCGTCCGCATCCCAAAAGGAAGCTGCGCGCTAGACCGGTCGGTCCCCATAAGGGCCGGCAGCATTTCCCTCATCCATAGGGAAGCCCTCTCTAAATTCCGATTCAGTAGTGTGGTATTTCCTCAAATGAAAGTGTTGAAAAGCCAGGATATCCTGGCGCTGGGCTTTATGACCTTTGCCCTGTTCGTGGGCGCTGGCAACATCATCTTCCCGCCTATCGTGGGTTTGCAGTCCGGGCCCCATGTCTGGATGGCGGCGCTTGGCTTTTTGATCACCGCGGTCGGTTTGCCGGTGGTCACCGTGATTGCCCTGGCCAAGGTCGGTGGTGGCATGGATGCGCTGAGCAGCCCGATCGGCAAGATCGCCGGTGGCCTGCTGGCGGCGGCGGCGTACCTGGCGGTGGGGCCGCTGTTCGCTACCCCGCGTACTGCGACCGTGTCATTCGAAGTGGGCCTGGCGCCACTGACCGGTGAAAGCCCGTTGGCGCTGTTCCTCTACAGCTCGGTGTATTTCCTGGTGGTGTTCTTTGTGTCCCTGTACCCAGGTCGACTGCTGGACACCGTGGGCCGCTTCCTCGCGCCGCTGAAGATCATCGCCCTGGCCATCCTCGGCATTGCCGCGTTTGCGTTGCCGGCCGGTGAAGTGGGCGTCGCTACGCCGGAATACGTGGCCGCACCGTTCTCCCAGGGCTTTATCAATGGTTATCTGACCATGGATACGCTGGGTGCGCTGGTGTTCGGCATCGTGATCGTCAACGCGATCCGTTCACGGGGTGTCGAGTCGCCCCAATTGATCACCCGTTACGCCATTATCGCCGGCCTGATTGCCGGCGTGGGCCTGGCGCTGGTGTACATCAGCCTGTTCCGCCTGGGTTCGGGCAGCCATGCCGTGGCTGCCGGTGCCAGCAACGGCGCAGCCGTACTGCACGCTTATGTGCAACACACATTCGGCTCCCTGGGCAGCGGCTTCCTCGCCGTGCTGATCTCCCTGGCGTGCCTGGTCACTGCCGTCGGCCTGACCTGCGCCTGCGCCGAGTACTTCAGCAAAATCCTGCCGCTGTCCTACAAGACACTGGTGGTGATTCTGGCGTTGTTCTCGCTGTTCGTGTCCAACCTGGGCCTGACCAAACTGATCGCGTTCTCGATTCCGGTGCTTACAGCGATCTACCCGCCGTGCATCGTGCTGGTAGCCCTGAGTTTCTGCAAAGGCTTCTGGCAGGAACAGGGCCGTATCGTCGGCCCGGTGATGTTGGTGTCATTCATCTTTGGTTGTATCGACGCACTCAAGGGCGCGGGCCTGGCGGGTTGGATGCCTACACAATTGGCAAACTTGCCGCTGAGCGAGCAAGGCTTGGCGTGGTTGGTGCCATCAGTGATGACGCTGGTGGTGGCCGTGGTGATCGATCGTATGCTGGGCAAGCGTAGCGAAGCCGTCGCATAACCCGCGGTTTGTGCTGCACTGAAATGCCCCGTATCAAACGATACGGGGCATTTTTTTTGAGTCGATGGCAGTGTCTTTTTTTTGGGGATGGCGTCAAAAATCTCAAGTTGAAAACACCGGTCGGTGTGGGAGCTGGCTTGCCTGCGATGGCGGTACATCGGTTGGCGCGGTGGTGACTGCAAAGACGCTATCGCAGGCAAGCCAGCTCCCACATTTGGACCGTGTCGGCCCTATCATCCTGTGTACAAGGACCCGCATGTCGTTCGTCGAAACCAATCAAGTCCATCTGCTTGCCGCCCTCTGGTTCATCCTGTGCTGGGGTGGCTACACCCGTTATGCCACCTGGAAAGCCCGGGATACGGCCTGCCTGGCCAGCGTATTGCACCTGTACCGCGAAGACTGGATGCGTCGCATGTTGTTGCGCGATAACCGCATCGCCGATGCCAGCGTGATCGGCAACCTGGAGCGTAATGCCTCGTTCTTTGCCTCCAGCACCTTGATCATCCTTGCGGGTATTCTGACCGTGCTCGGTGCTTCCGAGCGGGCGGTGTCGTTGCTGGCAGACATTCCTATGGTGCAGCAGGCCTCCCAAGGCATGTCGGAGATCAAGTTGCTGTGCCTGGCCCTGGTATTTGTCTATGCGTTTTTTACTTTCAGCTGGTGCATGCGTCAGTACAACTTCGCAGCGGTGCTGGTGGGCTCGGCGCCGATGATTGGTGAGCGGCACGTGTCGGAGCAGGAGCGCAATGCATTTGCCTTGCGGGCGGCGCGGGTGATTTCGATGGCGGCCAACCAGTTCAACTTTGGGCTGCGCGCTTATTACTTCGGCATGACCATGCTGGCCTGGTTTGTCAGCCCTTGGTTGTTCATGTTGATGAGCAGCGGGGTGGTATTGGTGCTTTATCGCCGCGAGTTTCACTCCGACGTCTTGCAGGTGATGGTGTATACCCCGACGAATATGCAAGCTTCGGATGCTGCAAAAGAGAGTGTTTCTTAAAGGCCGGATAAAACAGCAGGCAAAGAAAAGCCCGCTTTAAAAGCGGGCTTTCTTTTGCAGCACTACAGGTTCACACCCGGCAATTACTGCTTGGCAGGTTCTGCAGGTGCGGCAGGTGCAGCTTCTTTTGCAGCTTCGGCGTTCGATTCAGCCTGAGCTTTGGCAGCTTCGGCGTTTTCTTTCGCAGCGTCGTTCACTTTATCCTGTGCTTTAGCCATGTCTTGCTGTGCTTGCTCAGAATGTGCAGCGGCATCTTGGGCTTTGTCTTCGGATTTCTTGTCGCAGGCAGCCAGACCGAGTGCAGCGGCCAGCATCATGGAAATAGCTAATGTCTTGCGCATGGGGTGTTTCTCCTTATTGAAGATATCTACTGGCCTTTCGAACCCAAGGGGCCAGCATTAGTTCCTTTTGTCCCACAGATATATAACGCTTTTCGCACAAAAACTTTTTCCGGCGATTTAGTCTGCTGCTTTCACACTAATAAGAGTCTAAAAACAATGACCGAAAACCCCTTGTTAGAGCGTGCTGCGCGCTTTGTCTCGGCGCTGCGCCATTGTCAGGTGCTGGGTGTGGCTGTCCACGCTGCAAGCGAGGAGGGCATGACCCTGGTGTTGCCGTATGGGCCACATCTTGTTGGTGATCCCGCAACCTGCGTGATTCATGGTGGCGCCCTGACCTCATTGATGGACACAGCCTGCGGCATGGCCACCTTGTGCGTATTACCCGAATTCGAGGTGTGCCCGACCCTGGACCTGCGTATCGACTACATGCGTGCGGCCGAGCCGCACAAGCCGGTGTATGGCTTCGCGCAATGTTACCGGGTGACCACCGATGTGATCTTCACGCGCGGGTTCGCCTATCAGGATGACCCGCAACAACCCATCGCCCATGTGGTGGGCACGTTCATGCGTATGGGCAAGCGCCTAAAAGGCACGCAAGGGCTGGGCAGCACGATCAAGGGAGAGCAGGCATGACGCATCGATTCAAGACCCGTCTGGAGCAGGCTCTCGAGCGTGGCAACTACGACGCACTGCTGGGCTTGGTGCCCTACGCCAAGCTGATCGGCATCGAATGCACCCGTCTGGGAGATGAGCTGCTGTTTCGCCTGCCGGCCAACAAGGACAATATTGGTAACCCCATATTGCCGGCGTTGCACGGCGGGGTGATCGCCGGCTTCATGGAGCTGTCGGCGGCCCTGCATCTAAGGGTATTTACCGGGGCTCCGGGCCTGCCAAAAATCATCGATTTTTCCCTGGATTACCTGCGCGCCGGCCAGTTTCGCGACACTTACGCCAAATGCCAGGTGTGCCGCCAGGGCCGGCGCGTCGCCAATGTGGCGATCACCGCCTGGCAAACCACCGAGGCCGAGCCGATTGCCACCGCCCGCGCACATTTCAAGATTGAGGAATTGGCCCGCCCTTGAAATCCCGGTCTTAGCCCCCAACTTTGATGACAACCCGCCGCCAACCCTTTCGGGCGCGGCCACTGCCATCCAATTGGAGTTTGATGACCATGAGTGTGGAAACTCAAAAGGAAACCCTGGGCTTCCAGACCGAGGTGAAGCAACTGCTGCACCTCATGATCCATTCGCTGTATTCCAACAAGGAAATCTTCCTTCGCGAATTGATCTCGAACGCCTCTGACGCTGTCGACAAATTACGTTTCGAAGCCCTGTCTAAGCCTGAGTTGCTGGAAGGTGGCGCGGAACTGAAAATCCGTGTGAGCTACGACAAGGACGCCAAGACCGTCACGATCGAAGACAACGGTATCGGCATGAGCCGTGAAGACGCGATTACCCACTTGGGTACCATCGCCAAATCCGGCACCGCAGATTTCATGAAGAACCTGTCGGGCGACCAGAAAAAAGACTCTCATCTGATCGGCCAATTCGGCGTGGGCTTCTATTCGGCCTTCATCGTTGCCGACAAGGTTGAAGTATTCAGCCGTCGTGCCGGCCTCGACGCCAGCGAAGGCGTGCATTGGGCGTCCAAAGGCGAGGGCGAGTTTGAAATTGCCACTGTCGACAAGGCAGATCGCGGTACCCGCATCGTGCTGCACCTGAAATCCGGTGAAGACGAATTCGCTGATGGCTGGCGCCTGCGCAACATCATCAAGAAATACTCCGACCACATCGCTTTGCCGATCGAGCTGCCGAAAGAACAGACGGCTGCCGAAGGCGAAGAGAAGCCTGCCGAGGAATGGGAAACCGTCAACCGCGCCAGCGCCCTGTGGACCCGTCCGCGTACCGAGATCAAGGACGAGGAATACCAGGAGTTCTACAAGCACATCGGCCACGACTACGAAAACCCGCTGAGCTGGAGCCACAACAAGGTTGAAGGCAAGCTGGAATACAGCTCGCTGCTCTACGTACCGGCCCGTGCTCCGTTCGACCTGTACCAGCGCGAAGCGCCGAAGGGCTTGAAGCTCTACGTGCAGCGCGTGTTCGTGATGGACCAGGCGGAATCCTTCCTGCCGCTGTACCTGCGCTTTATCAAGGGCGTGGTCGACTCCAACGACCTGTCGCTGAACGTGTCGCGGGAAATCCTGCAAAAAGACCCGATCATCGACTCCATGAAGTCGGCGCTGACCAAGCGTGTGCTCGACATGTTGGAAAAACTGGCGAAGAACGAGCCTGAGCAATACAAGAGCTTCTGGAAAAACTTCGGTCAGGTGATGAAGGAAGGCCCGGCGGAAGACTTTGCCAACAAGGAAAAAATCGCCGGCCTGCTGCGTTTTGCTTCGACTCAGGGCGAAGACGGCGAGCAGGTTGTGTCCCTGGCTGACTACCTGGCACGCGCCAAGGAAGGTCAGGACAAGATCTACTACCTGACTGGCGAAACCTACGCGCAGGTTAAAAACAGCCCGCACCTGGAAGTCTTCCGCAAGAAAGGCATCGAAGTGCTGCTGCTGACCGACCGTATCGATGAGTGGCTGATGAGCTACCTCACCGAGTTCGACGGCAAGTCGTTCGTTGACGTTGCCCGTGGCGACCTGGACCTGGGCAACCTGGATTCCGAGGAAGACAAGAAAGCCGCCGAAGAAGTCGCCAAGTCCAAAGAGGGCCTGGTTGAACGGATCAAGGCGTCCCTGGGCGAAGCAGTCAGTGAAGTGCGTGTTTCCCACCGCCTGACCGACTCCCCGGCGATCCTGGCCATTGGCGAGCAGGACCTGGGCATGCAGATGCGTCAGATCCTTGAAGCCAGCGGCCAGAAGGTCCCGGACTCCAAGCCGATCTTCGAATTCAACCCGGCTCACCCGCTGATCGAGAAACTCGATGGCGAGCAGAGCGAAGAGCGGTTTGGCGACCTGTCGCACATCCTCTTCGACCAAGCGGCTCTGGCCGCTGGCGACAGCCTCAAAGACCCGGCCGCCTATGTGCGCCGACTGAACAAGCTGTTGGTTGAATTGTCGGTTTAACACCGTTGTAGAAAAAACCCGCTTCGGCGGGTTTTTTCGTTAATCCTCCTCAACTGGAGAAAATGATGAGCCAAGTCACAGTACGTTCCGTGGTCTATCAGATTGATGGCCAGTCTTATGAAAGCCGCCTGGCGTTCGATGCCAGCCACAAGGGCCCGCTGCCGGGGCTGCTGATGGCACCGAACTGGATGGGCGTGAGTGCGGGTGCCGAAGAAATCGCCAAGAGTGTTGCCGGCAAAGGCTACGTGGTGCTGATTGCCGACTTGTATGGGCAAACTGTACGCCCGACCAATGGCGATGAAGCCGGCGCAGCGATGATGCCGTTGAAAAATGATCGTCCATTGTTGAACAAGCGTATGCAGGCGGCCTTCGAGCAACTGCAAGGCCAGACCGAGGCAGCCGTTGATAAGTCGAAGCTGGCAGCCTTCGGTTTCTGCTTCGGCGGTTGCTGCGCTCTGGAATTGGCACGTACCGGTGCGCCGGTGAAGGCGGCTGTCTCTTTCCACGGTACCCTCGACACGCCGAACCCGGCGGATGCGAAAAACATCAAGGGTTCAGTGTTGGTATTGCATGGTGCGTCCGACCCATTGGTGCCCAAAGAGCAACTGCCAGCGTTCGAAGAGGAAATGAACGCAGCGGGTGTGGATTGGCAGTTGCTGAGCTACGGCGGCGCAGTGCATTCCTTCACCGATCCCCATGCCAATGTGCCAGGCAAGATGATGTACGACGCGAAGACCGCTGCGCGGGCTTTCCAGTCGATGCATAACCTGTTGGATGAAGTGTTCAAGGGCTGACTCTGCGGCGCCTGACCTGACGCCATCGCGGGCATGCCCAGCTCCCACATTTTAAGGTGTACACCCATCCAGTGTGGGAGCTGGCTTGCCTGCGATAGCTATTTCACAGGCAACTCAATTCGTTCTGACTCCCCCGGCACCCTCGGCCAGTCCCCAGCAGCCCAGCGCTGTCTGGCGTGCTCGATCACTGCCGGATCGCTCGCCACGAAATTCCAGTTGATCCGCCGCGGCCCGTCCAGCGGCGCCCCGCCAAACACCACCACGTGGCAGTCGGTTTCGGCAAACAATGTCATCTCTTGCCCTGGCGGCAATACCACCAGGCTATGCACTGCCAGCGGCTCACCGTCGAGCTGCGCCTCACCTTCCAGCACATACACCGCGCGCTCCTCATGCTCATCGGGGATCAGCAAGGTGGTGGCTGTTTGCATCTGCACCTCGGCATACAACGTCGGCGAGAGCACCGGCACTGGTGACTTGAGACAGAAACCATCACCGGCAATCAGGCGCACCTGCACGCCCAGGTTATCGCTCACCGGCAAGCTCGCCGCCGGGTGATGGCTGTAATGGCCGGGGCCGGTCTCGTGGTCCTTGGGGGAGGCCAGCCACACCTGCAGGCCGTGCAGGTTGAAACCACTGGCCTTGAGCGCTTCGGGGGTACGCTCGACATGGGCAATCGCGCTGCCAGCGGTCATCCAGCTGACATCGCCGGCCTGCACCACCTGATCCGAGCCGAGGCTGTCCTTGTGCTGCAAGGCGCCTTCAAACAGGTAGGTGAGGGTAGACAGGCCGATATGCGGATGTTGGCGGATATTCATGCCGGTACCCGGTGCATAGGCGGTGGGCAGCATATGGTCGAAAAACACAAAGGGCCCGACGCTACGGCATTCACGGGAAGGCAGCGGGCGCAGGATCGGCTGCCCTTCGACATCTTCGGCGCGGGGGCGGATCACGGTAAGGGTGGTCATGGTGCATCCCTGTCTGAGCGGGTTGGATGCGTCTGAGCATAACCCGCCCGATGGGACGTTGGCGCTATGCGCTGAAGGCACCTTCCGATAATTTCGTCTCGATGCTGATTTCGGCGGTGGTCATCAGCTTGTGTACCGGGCACTTGTCCGCAACGCGATGCAACTCCTCGCGCTGCTCATCGCTCAGCACACCCTTGAGGGTCAATTTGACGCTGAGTTTGTATTTGCCTTTCTGCTCTTCGGCGGCGTCGTGGGTCACTTCAACGGTCACGCCGGTGAGCGGGATATCTTTCTTCTGCGCGTAGAGCTTGACCGTCAAGGCTTTGCATGACGCCAGCGCAGCATCGAAATAGTCGTGGGGAGAGGGCGCCGAGTCGTCGCCACCCAGGCTCTTTGGCAGGTCGGTAAACAGTTCGTGGTGATTGATATTGACGCTGTGACGGAAGTTTTCAGCGTTCAATGTATTAACGGTAACAGGCATGGCGAACCTCTCAAGGGGCAGGATGAAGGTCATGCAGTTATAGAGCATGCTGGCGCCCAAGTGTTCCAGTTTTTCCGCGCTGAACCTCGAAGGTAGGCGCAAGGTCTACCCGTATCAGCCCTGATTGAGGTTTCACCGTGCTTCGGACCCGCCTGAGTCTTGCCTTGTTGCTCGCTGCCAGCAGCCTTGCCGCGCAGGCCCGCGACTATGCCTACAGTGACGCGCACATGCATTACGTGGATTTTTTCCAGGAAACGGCAGGCATGGACAAACTGCTCAAGGCGATGTCCGAGAACCGCATCGAACATGTAATGATTTCCGGCATCCCCGTGGCCAAGAAATGGCACGAAGACGAGCCCAAGCGCCCCCGCTACTACGCTGGTGATGACGCCGATGCCTATTGGTACAGCGCCACCGATGTGATTGTCGCGGCAGCGGTCAATAAGCTGACCCCCGAGCAGCGCCAGCACTTTCACCCGTTTCTGGCCGGCTTCAACCCCAACGACAAGAACTCCGCTGCCCATATCCAGCGCATGATCGACCTCAACCCCGGGCTGTGGCAGGGTATCGGTGAAGTGTTTACCCGCCATGACGACCTTACCGCCCTGACCTCAGGCGACACGCCCCGCGCCAACAACGAAGCCATGACGCGTATCTACCACCTGGCCGCCGAAAACGACCTGCCCGTGATGCTGCACTCCAACATCACTTCAAAGCGAGAGCGTAACCCACTGTACCTGGCGGAAGTCGAAGAGCCGTTGCGTAACCACCCGCATACGCGCTTTATCTGGGCCCATGCTGGCACCAGCAAGGAAATTCACCGGCATCAGGTGCAGATGGACTTTTTGCTGCCCACCTTGAACCGTATGCTCGAGGCGTACCCCAATCTGTACATCGACCTGTCCTGGAGCATGCTCACGCCCTATCTGCTGGATGAGGCGGGTCAGCCTCGGCAGGAGTGGGTGAAGCTGGTGGAGCGCTTCCCTGAGCGCTTTATGCTGGGATCTGACGTGGTAGGGCGTTTCAATAAGTTAGGTAAGGAGATGCGTCGCTTCGAGCCCTTCCTCGATGCATTACCCGAGGAGGTGGCGCACAAGGTGGCGCGGGATAATTTCCTTGCCATCCTGCCCAAGCCGCCTGGCAATGGTCAGGTGCATTGATATCGCGTTTTCGTCTTACATAAATGGCGGAGGGTGCCGATAACTTCCAAGACCACACTGCAGGTGGATGCAGTACTTTTTTGGAAGGAATCCAGGCATGAATATCCGTAGTTTGAATATCGCGCCTCGCGCCGGCTTGGGCTTTGGCGTGCTGGCCTTGATGGTATTCGCGTTGGGCGGCTTTGCCCTGTTGCAGATGGCCAATATGCGCCAGCAGTCGGACCAGGTAGAGAACAACTGGTTGCCCAGCGTCATGGCGGTGGGGGAGATGAATCAGGACCTGCTGCGCGTGCGTGCGCTGACCCTGCGCTTGTTGGTTAACCGCGATCCGCAGGCGCTGGCACAAAACGAGCAGAAACTGACCGACCTCAAGAATGGCATGCCCCATGCGCAAGCCCTCTACGAAGGGCTGATCGTGCTCCCTGAAGAGCGCACGCTGTTCGATCGTTTCAAGGCCCAGGAACAGCAATACCTGCAACTCCAGGAGCAGGTCATGGGGTTTTCCAAGGCCAACCGGCTCGATGAAGCGATCAAAGTGGCCAACGGTGAGATGAATCAGCTCGCCGATCAAATCGCCGTCACGTTGCGCGATCTGGTCACCCTCAATAAAACCAGTGCCAACCAGGCGGCCAGCCTCGCGCAAAGCGTTTTCAGTCAGTCGCGTACCGGGGTGATTGGCATGATCATCCTCACGGCATTGATCACCATTGGCCTGGCGGTCTGGCTGACCCGCAGCATCGTGCTACCGCTGGCCCAATCGCTGAAAGTAGCTCAGGGCGTGGCCAGCGGCGACCTGACCGGTGAGATCCGCGTGAGCGGCAGCGATGAGCCGGCGCGTTTGCAGCAGGCTCTCAAGGGCATGCAAGAGAATCTGCGCGATACTATCCGGCGCATTGCTGAATCGTCCAACCAATTGGCTTCTGCTTCCGAAGAACTCAGTTGCGTGACGGAGGATGCCACGCGCGGCCTGCATCAGCAGAACCAGGAGATCGAACAGGCGGCCACGGCGGTCAACCAGATGACGGCGGCGGTGGAAGAGGTGGCGAGCAACGCGGTGGCCACGTCCCATGCTTCACGCGATTCTGACCGCATTGCCCAGCAGGGCCGTGAGCAGGTGCAGCAGACGGTGGTGTCGATTGAAGCCCTGGCTACCGATGTGACCGCCAATGTGACCCAGGTCGAGGCGCTGGCGCAAAAGGTCTATGGCATCAGTAAAGTCCTGGACGTGATTCGCTCGATTGCCGAGCAAACCAACCTGCTGGCACTGAACGCGGCCATTGAAGCGGCGCGAGCCGGGGATGCCGGGCGCGGTTTTGCGGTAGTGGCCGATGAAGTGCGTGCCTTGGCCCATCGCACGCAACAGTCGACCCAGGAAATCGAGCAGATGATCAGTGGGATTCAGCAGGGCACCGACCAGGCCGTCAGTTCCATGCAACAGAGCAACACGCGGGCGCGTTCTACGCTGGATATCGCCAAGTCTGCCGGCACGGCGCTGGAAGAGATCGCCTCGGCATTCACCCTGATCAACGAGCGCAACCTGTTGATTGCCAGTGCTTCGGAGCAGCAGGCAGCAGTGGCGCGGGAGGTGGATCGTAACTTGACGAATATCCGCGACCTGGCGCACCAGACGTCTGCCGGGGCGAACCAGACCAGCGCGGCGAGCCAGGAGTTGTCGCGGTTGGCGGTGGACCTGAATTCGATGGTGGCGCGGTTTTCGGTGTAGGGCGGGGAACCGGGTTGACCCATTCGCAGGCAAGCCAGCTCCCACACTGGACTGCATTCCTTCAGGATGAACGCGATCGAAGGTGGGAGCTGGCTTGCCTGCGATGAAGGCGACGCGGTTTCAAATCAAGGCGCAAAAAAAAGCCCCGAACCAGTCGGGGCTTTTTCATGTGATCAACCTGCGAGGCTTACTTGCCCTGCCAGCGTTTCAGCACGAGGGTGGCATTGGTGCCACCGAAGCCGAAGCTGTTGCTCATCACGGTGTCGATTTTTGCATCTTCACGGGTCTTGGTCAGGATCGGCATATCAGCAACGGCTGGGTCCAGCTCGTCGATGTTGGCCGAGCCGGCCATGAAGTTGCCTTCCATCATCAGCAGGCAGTAGATCGCTTCGTGAACGCCGGCGGCGCCCAGGGAGTGACCCGACAGGCTCTTGGTAGAGCTGATGGCCGGAGCCTTGTCGCCGAATACCGCGCGCACGCCTTCCATTTCCTTGGCGTCGCCGACCGGAGTCGAGGTGCCGTGGGTGTTCAGGTAGTCGATTGGGGTATCAACGGTGGACATGGCCATCTGCATGCAGCGGATCGCGCCTTCGCCGCTTGGGGCAACCATGTCGTAGCCGTCGGACGTCGCGCCGTAGCCGACGATTTCCGCGTAGATCTTGGCGCCGCGGGCCAGAGCGTGTTCCAGCTCTTCAACCACGACCATGCCGCCACCGCCGGCGATGACGAAACCGTCACGCTTGGCGTCGTAGGCGCGAGAGGCTTTCTCTGGGGTTTCGTTGTACTGGGTGGACAGTGCGCCCATGGCGTCGAACAGGAACGACTGGCTCCAATGTTCTTCTTCACCGCCGCCGGCGAATACGATGTCCTGCTTGCCCAGCTGGATCTGCTCAACGGCAGTCCCGATGCAGTGGGCGCTGGTGGCGCACGCGGAGGAGATCGAGTAGTTCACGCCCTTGATGGCGAACGGCGTCGCCAGGCAGGCGGAAACGGTGCTGCCCATGGTCCGCGTTACACGGTACGGGCCAACGCGCTTCACGCCTTTTTCGCGCAGGATATCCAGCGCTTCCATCTGGTTGAGGGTCGATGCGCCGCCGGAGCCGGCAATCAGGCCGGTGCGTACGTTCGAAACCTGGTCTTCGCTCAGGCCCGAATCGGCGATCGCGTCTTTCATGGCCAGGTAGGCGTAGGCGGCAGCGTGGCCGACGAAGCGATAGATCTTGCGATCGATCAGTTCTTCGAGGGGCAGGTCGATGGAGCCGGAAACCTGGCTACGCAGACCCATTTCGGCATATT
Source organism: Pseudomonas sp. W2Aug9 (assembly GCF_023127755.1). Classification (NCBI taxonomy): domain Bacteria; kingdom Pseudomonadati; phylum Pseudomonadota; class Gammaproteobacteria; order Pseudomonadales; family Pseudomonadaceae; genus Pseudomonas; species Pseudomonas sp. W2Aug9. Next base: position 155,691 of record NZ_SPKL01000036.1, read on the forward strand.
CCGGGTTGAAGCGGATGCCAGGGCGACTTGCACGCAGGTTAGCGGTGACGGTCTCTTTGTCATTGCCCAGGCAAGAAACGATGCCCAGACCAGTGATAACGACGCGGCGCATGCGGATAACCCTTAAAAGTTGTCAGTGGAAGTGAATACGCCGACCCGAAGGCCTTCGGCAGTATAGATCTCGCGACCGTCGACAGTCACCGAACCGTCGGCGATGGCCAGGTTCAGCTTGCCCTTGAGGACGCGCTTGATTTGAATGTTGTAGGTGACTTTCTTGGCGGTCGGCAGGACTTGGCCAAAGAACTTCACTTCGCCCGAACCCAGGGCGCGACCGCGGCCCGGCAGGCCTTGCCAGCCCAGGTAGAAGCCGACCAGTTGCCACATGGCGTCGAGGCCCAGGCAGCCTGGCATCACAGGGTCGCCTTCGAAGTGGCAGGCGAAGAACCAGAGGTCCGGGGTGATATCCAGCTCGGCGACCAATTCACCTTTGCCGTACTTGCCACCTTCTTCGCTGATATGGGTGATGCGATCCACCATCAGCATGTTCGGGGCGGGCAGTTGCGCGTTACCTGGGCCGAACAGCTCACCGCGACTGCAGCGCAGCAGGTCTTCCCGAGTAAAGGCGTTTTGTTTGGTCATGCGAGCTCCTCAATAATCCCATGCGGCTGGGTTGGGCAAATCTTCCCGAACCGAATGAAGCGTTCATGCCTCATAGCGGCAGCCTACACATAGACTATTGCGTTGTAGTGAAAGTCACAGCGGCAAGGCACTCAATGTACACTTGTTCACTGAAATTTTAAACCGGGCCTGTTTATCGGCCCGTTCGGGTGCCTAAGACTGCCGCACTTTCGTCTTTCACGCCAGTCGCAGTTGGTTAATGGCGCGGCGCTATTGCACCCAGCGTTGCAGGATTTGCTGCAAATCCGTGCGTTTGAACGGCTTGGCCAGGTAATCGTTCATTCCGGCTGCCAGACAGGCTTCGCGGTCGCCCTGCAAGGCATTGGCCGTCAGGGCGATGATCGGCAGATCGGCGCAGCCAGGCAGTTGGCGAATCTGGCGAGTAGCTTCGTAGCCGTCGATCAATGGCAGCCGGCAATCCATCAGGATAGCAGTGAAGATCAGGCTCTCGGCGCTGCGGATCGCCTCGGCGCCGTCGGTGGCCAGGCTGACTTCAAAGCCCAGGCTGCGCAGCATTGCTTCGACCACGGTACGGTTGACCGGGTTGTCTTCCACCAGCAATACGTGGCGTCCGTCGCCGGCACTGGCCTTGCCGAGGGCGTCGGGCGTAATGGCCTGTACTTGTTGCTGATCGATGGCCAGCGGGATTTCCAGGGTAAACACCGAGCCCCGGCCTTCTTCGCTTTGGGCCCGCAAGGTGCCACCCATGCGTTCGGCCAGGGTGCGGGCGATGGGCAAGCCCAGGCCAGTCCCGCCGTAGCGTCTGGAAATGGAGCTGTCGGCCTGCTGGAACGCATCGAACATCAGCTCCAGGCGTTCGGCGCAAATACCGATACCGCTGTCGCGCACGGTGCAGGTGAACCACACCAGTTCGTGGTCCAGGGTTTGCCAATGGGGCTCGACGGTCACGCTGCCGCGTTCGGTAAATTTCAACGCATTACCGATCAGGTTTACCAGGATCTGCCGGATCCGCGTCGGATCGCCTCGCACCCGTAGGGCCTCCATGCCCGCAGGAATCGGCAGCTCCAGGCTCAGCCCGCGTTGCTGGGCACTGTGCTGGAAGGCTTGGGCGCAACTGTTGATCAGGTCGGCAAGGTTGAACGCGATATGTTCCAGTTCCAGGGCGGCGCGCTCAATGCGTGAGAAGTCGAGGATGTCGTTGATCACCTTGAGCAGGTGCTCGGTGGACTCGGAGGCCAGCGCCGCGTACTCGGTCTGTTCGGCAGTCATGTCGGTGGTTTCCAGCAGTTGCAACATGCCCAGCACGCCGTTCATGGGCGTGCGCAGTTCATGGCTCATCATCGCCAGGAAATCCGATTTGGCATTGTTCGCGCGCTCGGCCTCCTCGCGGGTCTGGATCAACTGGGCCATGGCTTGTTGCTGCTCGCGACTGGCCTGGTTCAGGCCTTCGGCCAGGTTGTTGATATGCCGCGAAAGGTCACCCAGCTCCGAGTCATCGACAATCGGTAGCGGGGTTTTGTAATCGCCTTGCTGGATAGCCTTGACCGCATGGCCCATCGCGCTTATTGGTTGCGACAGGCTTGCCGCCAGGCGTCGTGCCAGCAGGAAGGTAAACAGCAAGGCGAACAGCGCCAGGATCCCGGCCTTGAACAGGATTTCCTGCTGGCGCTGGCTGAACGCGTCATTGGACATGCCGACAATCACCCGCCCCAGGTAGTCGGCTCGGGGTGCCTTGGGTTCGTTGAGGTTGTCCTGAAAAAAGTCATTGTTGAGCTGGATGTGTTGCAGGCGGATTGGCGCCTGGAACACTTTCACGGACAGCGAGCGGTCATGTCTTTCCGACGGCTGCTCGACATACACCAGAATGTTTTCGGCGCTGTTCTGAATTTCCAGGAAGCGCACGTGAGGCGTGGCCAAGGTCGCACGCAGCAGCGCTTCAAGCACATCGTTGTTGCCGGAAATCACTCCATACTCAGTCGCAGGCGCCAGTTGGTTGGCGATCAATTGGCCGGTGTGGTCCAGCTCCTGGCGCAAATCCTGGATCCGTACGAAGGTAAAGAAGCTGATCAACAGCAGGGTCAACAATAACGCGGGGCCCAGGGTAATGAGCTGGGTGCGGGTGTTGATATCCCAACGGCGACGCAAGGTCATGGGCGTTTCTCTCCTTCGGCCAAGCGGGCGGCGACGGCGGTTTCATCAACCTGTTCGATGCCCAGTGAGCGCGCGACTTGCGGGTTGCCCACGACTTTGAAGTGTTGCGGGTACAACGTATGCGGCCAATTGGCCGGCGGGTGATCCAGCAGGCGGTCGAGCACGGCAAGCCAGTCGGGCTGATCGCTGTAGGTGCTGGCCAGGCTGCCGGCCCGGACAAACCCGGCATTGGGCCCTATCAGGGGCAGTTGCTGGGCGTAGCTGCTCAGCAACAGGTTCTTCACCGTTTTGGGGTTGTACAGTTGCGGGTCGTCAAGGCCGAGCAGCACATCGCTGTTCTTGAACAGGGTTTGCAGCGGGCGGCTGTCACTGGTGTTGTCCCAGAGCTGAGGCACGATTTCCAGGCCCAGGGGGGTGGCAAACCGGATCAGCTCGCGCAGCAGGAATTCACTGTCGGCACCGTAAAGCACACCGATGCGTCGTGCCTGCGGCAGGGTGTCGGCGATCAGGCGCAACTGACGCTCCAGCGGCGGGTCGCTCCATAGCAGGCTGATTTTGGCCGGGTGCGTATTACCCAGGCGTTGCCGCGCCTGCAGGCGGCTGATGCGCAGCACCAGGGTCGGCGGTCCCTGGGTATCCAGCAGGCGCCAATCGAGGCTGGGCAGGTCCAGGAGGATCAAGCGAGTGCCGGCGGGCAACTGGCTCGGTGTCGGCAAGTCCTTGAGCGGGGTGAAGCTGACCCGGTCGTCGGGGCGCTGCTGGGCAAGGGCCTGGGTGAAGGCTTGCACCCCGGCGCCGTCTTCGGCAGCCGTCAGCAGGATATCGGCACTCCACGCCGGCACCGCCAGCAGCAGGCACGCGAGCAGCACGCCACGGCGCCACAATCGTGAAAGCAGCAAGAGGGTCATCCGTGACTGATCGGCCATGTCAGAAGTCCAGCTCGGCGCTGAAGTAGAGAACGTGACGATGGTCGTAATTATTGTCGGCCCAGGTGGTGGGCTGGTCATCAAGGCGTTGCTGCAACATGCCGGCCAGCTCCACATTGGTTTTGCCCACGGCAATGCGTTTGGCTACCCGCAGGTCGACCCGTTGGAAGCGATACTGGTTAAGAGCGTCGTCGCCATAGTAGAACAGGGCGCTGGACCACCCCTGGCCCCACTCGCGCAGCCAACCGGCCGAGCCGCTGTTGCGCGCGGTTTGCGCCTTGTCCCGTGGGTTGCTGGAAGTAGCGTCGACATAGGCGTAGGTCAGGCGCAGGCGGTCGGTGTTGCTCATGCGCCAGTCGAACTGTGATTCGGCACCGGTAAAGCGCGAGCTGTTGGCGTTGCTGGCGATGTATTGGTTGTTGCGCAGCGGCGAGCTGATCATGTCGGTGATTTCGTCATAGAACAGCTTCACGTCGACATTCAGCCCCAGGTCGGCAAAGAACCCGTTGTAGCCCAGTTCTCGGGAGCGCATCAACTCTTTGTCGAGGTCGCCAGGGCCGCGCGTCACGACAAAATATTGCCCGGAGTTTTGTCCGTAGGCCGGGGAGCTGAGGTTGTTGACGCGGTAGCTCCAATTGACGTTGTTCTCGAACATGTCCGGCGAGCGGATCGCCTCGGAGTAAACCGCCCGCAACCCGTGACGCGGGTTGATCAGGTAATTGACCGCCACACGCGGCGTCAGTGAGTCGCCGCTCAGGTGACTGTCTTCGTACATGGCGCCACCCTGCAGCAGCCAGTGTTCGCTGGCCCGCCATTCCAGGTGCCCGAACAGGCGCCAGGTGGTGTCGTCCAGGGTTCCATTGAAGTAGGTGTCCGAGTCGGCGCGGTCATAGCGATAGTTGATGCCGCTGACCAGGCGCAAGCTGTCGGATAGGCTCAAGGTGTCCTGGATCTCCACGTCGTAGCGGCTTTCGCGGGTGCTTTGGTCGATATCGCCGCAGACGGTGTCCTTGCCGCCGTGGTTCTTCCATTGATCCAGCACCTGGTTGGCCAATGCCTGCTCGGCGGCGCTTCCCGGGGGTGGAGAGCCTTGGCTGTAGGCGTCCATGTGCCGCGCCAACAGTTCGGCATAGTTGGGGTTCAGTTGCCACAACTGGGTCAGCTGCGGGCTGAACGAGACCTTGGCATCACAGGCTTTCCAGACCTGTCGGCGGTCCCATTGCTGGGCTGAACCCTGGATATACAGACTGTGATCGGGATTGAAGTCGAAATTCCAGCGCAAAGAGCCAGCGTAGTCCTTGGCGACAACATCGGAATTGCTGCCGCCTTCGCTGATCCCGTCAAACACCGGGGTGTAGGTATAAGGGCGCTGATTGGTGCCTTCCTTGGCATTGAGTTGCCAGTCGATACTTTGTTGCGCGTTCAGCGTCTGGCTCACTGCCAGGCTGAAACGGTTGAGACGGCGACCGTCACGGCGGTCGGCGCCGACCGCGTCGCTGTCAAAACCGTCGTCCTGTTGCCCGGACAGGGATAAGCGCAAATCGCCGGTTTCCCAGCCCACGCCCTGGCTGGCATAGAAGTCGTTGATCCCCCGTTCGCCGCGGGTGACCTTCACCCGCGAGCCCTGGCTGTTGGCGGGGGAACGGGTGAGGATATTGACCACCGCCATCAGTGCATTGGCGCCGTAGCTGACGGTATTGGGGCCGCGAAATACCTCAATGCGTTCGATATCTTCCATGGCCACCGGGATATCGCTCCAGTCCACCGTGGCCAGGCCGGCGCGGTACACCGAACGCCCGTCGATCAGCACCTGCATCCGCCGCGCATCACTGGCGCTGGTGCCGTGGTAGTTGACCGACGCCTGGTTGCCGGTGGTATAGCCGACCATCATCCCGGGCACCAGGCGCAGCAGTTCGGCGATGTCCCGGGCGCCGCTGGCCTTGATCAGCTCACTGTCGATCACCGTCATGCTGCCGGGCACGGCGGCGGCCGATTGCTTGAGGCGCGTGGCGGTCAACACCTGCGGCAGCGGCTGGCTGTCGAGAAACAGATCGTCAGCCAGGGCAGGTACGCTGCACAACAGCATCAACCATAGAGATGAGCGAGGAGGAGGGCCCAGGTACACGGCACGGCCTTGTTAATGACGGATAGCCGCCCATGTTAACTGAGGTGGGGCTATTTGCCAGTCGTCGGACTTGCAATTACTTCGTACAAACGTGGCATTTTCCGACAAGTGCGCGAATTGATACGGGGGCTGGCCGCAAGCCGGGCGGCCCGTATAATGCCGCCATCGCCATTGGTATGGATTAACGGATTGCATATGACTCAACAGCGCCCTATTGCGGTCCTGGGAGGCGGAAGTTTTGGCACCGCCGTGGCTAACCTGCTGGCCGAGAACGGCCATGCCGTGCGTCAGTGGATGCGCGACCCCGAGCAGGCTGAAGCCATTCGCGTGCACCGGGAAAACCCCCGTTACCTTAAAGGCATCAAGATTCATCCAGCTGTCGAACCGGTTACCGACCTGCTGGAAACGCTCACTGCTTGCGACCTGTGCTTCGTCGCGCTGCCCTCCAGTGCGTTGCGCTCAGTGCTGGCGCCGCACGCCGAGCGCCTGGCAGGCAAGTTGCTGGTCAGCCTGACCAAAGGCATTGAGGCCCAGACCTTCAAACTGATGAGTGAAATCCTCACCGAGATTGCCCCACTGGCCCGCATTGGCGTGCTGTCCGGCCCGAACCTGGCGCGGGAGGTGGCCGAACACGCCTTGACCGCCACGGTGGTTGCCAGTGAAGACGACGCCTTGTGTGAGCAGGTACAGGCCGTGCTGCATGGCCGCACCTTCCGGGTCTACGCCAGCGCCGATCGCTTTGGTGTCGAGTTGGGCGGGGCGTTGAAAAACGTCTACGCGATCATTGCCGGCATGGCCGTCGCCTTGGGCATGGGTGAAAACACCAAGAGTATGCTGATCACCCGTGCGCTGGCCGAGATGACCCGCTTTGCGGTGAACCAGGGTGCCAACCCGATGACGTTCCTGGGCCTTGCGGGCGTGGGTGACTTGATCGTCACCTGCTCATCGCCCAAAAGCCGCAACTATCAGGTAGGTTTTGCCCTGGGCCAAGGGCTGAGCCTGGAAGACGCTGTGACGCGTCTGGGTGAAGTGGCCGAAGGGGTCAACACCCTCAAGGTATTGAAGGCCAAGGCCCAGGAAGTGGGGGTGTATATGCCGCTGGTCGCCGGTTTGCACGCGATCCTGTTCGAAGGGCGCACCTTGGAGCAGGTCATCGAGTTGCTGATGCGGGCCGAGCCCAAGACCGATGTCGACTTTATTTCTACCAGTGGTTTCAACTGAGGAACGCGCCATGAACGATCCGAAAGCAGCCCCCAAATATGAGTCGATTGCCTTGCGCATTCTGTGGATGCTGGCGTTTGCGCTGGTGTGGCAGGTGGCGCAATTGCTGCTCGGCGCGTTGGTGGTGGTGCAATTGATTTACCGGCTTGTCTACGGTGCGCCGAACCTGGGCCTGATGAATTTTGGCGATAGCCTCAGCCAGTTCCTGGCGCAGATCGGCCGCTTCGGTAGCTTCCACACCGACCAAAAGCCTTGGCCGTTTGCCGATTGGCCAGCCCCGCGTGCACCCGAAGGCGAAGCCGCCCACAGCGTGCCGCCAGCACCGCACCCGGTGCGTGATGAAGAGCCAAAGCTATGAAGTTGTGGGTTTTGCGCCACGGGGAGGCCCAGGTGCACGCCCGCACGGACGCTGAACGCAATCTTACCGAGCATGGCCGTGCCGAAGTATTGCTCAGCGCTGCGCACCTGATCGGGCAGCCTCTCAGTGCCATCATCGCCAGCCCTTATGTGCGGGCGCAGCAGACGGCTCAATTGGTGCGCGGAGTTTTGGGGTTCGAGCCGGATGTGCGCACGGTGCCGTGGCTGACGCCTGATGGTGATGTTCAGCAGGTGCTGAGGGAGCTTGATACTGATGACAACGTGTTGCTGGTCAGCCATCAGCCTTTGGTGGGCAGTTTGATCAGCTTTTTGCAGCATGGGCATCAGCGCCAGCCACAGCCGATGTATACGGCCAGCCTGGCGGAGCTTGAGGGGGATTTTCCGCTGGCGGGTTTGATGAGTCTGGTGGGGGTGAAGAATCCCGAGGCATAAGGGGCGAGGCTGGGCCTGTGGCGAGGGAGCTTGCTCCCGTGACGACCTGTAAGTCGCCGAATCGATATCTGATGTGCTGGGGTCCAAATGTGGGAGGGGGCTTGCCCCCGATGGCGGCCTGAGGGCCGGCCAGGATGTTGGATCAAATCGAGTACATATCCATTGCTGCGGTAACGGCTGATATTGGTTCCGCTCTTACAGCGGGTCACTTTCGAAAAGCGCGAAAGTAACCAAAGCGCTCTTGCCCCACCACTCGGCACCTCGCTTAGGCTCGGTGTGCCCGTAATCCGCCATGGATTTGGGGGGCCGCCGCCACGCGCCATCCATGGCGCGGGGCGGCTAAACCGGCATCCCTGCCGGTTTACCCCCCAAATCCCTGTCGAATTCCGGCCAGCGTGGTTTGACGGGGCGCCTGAGATCAAGAGCAGATCAAGATCAAGAGCGGCTCGCTTCGCATCGTGGTTACGGTTGGCTGTTCTGTGTTCCCTGAGAAATGGTTGGCTTTGTGTGTGCTATACAGTCAGCCAAGCAAGTGCTTGGTTGGCTGTATCTCGGATCACAAAGGAGCGCGTCCCATGCCTGTCGCTTTTCGTTTGCCGTTGCAGGTCTTCTTCGAGCGTGAAGCGCGGCACCCGCGTAAGGTTTTTCTGGTGCAGCCCATTGACGGTGGCGAGGTGCAGACCCTCACCTGGGGCGATGTCGGCCACCAGGCCCGGTGCGCTGCCCACTGGTTGCGTGCACGTGACTTGCCCCAAGGTTCGCACATCGCCCTGATCTCGAAAAACTGCGCACACTGGATCATCGCCGATCTGGCGATCTGGATGGCCGGGCACGTTTCGGTGCCGCTTTATCCCAACCTCACCGCTGACTCTGTCGCCCATGTGCTGACCCATTCCGAGGCGGCGTTGGCGTTGATCGGCAAGCTCGATGACTGGCCGGCAATGGCGCCGGGTGTGCCAGCGGGTGTGCCAACCATTAGCCTGCCGCTGTGCCCGGCGGGGACGTTCGATTTCAGCTGGGCGGACCTGCAAGCCTGCTCACCGATCCAGGACCACCCCGAACCCCTTGGCTCGACACTGGCCACCATCGTCTACACCTCCGGGACGACCGGTTTGCCGAAGGGTGTGATGCAAACGTTCGGGGCACTGGGCTTCGCTGCCACCCGCGGCACCGAGTTGTTCGGCCTGGGGGAGGGCGATCGGTTGCTGTCCTACCTGCCGCTGTGCCACGTCGCCGAACGCATGTTTGTGGAAATGGCGGCGATCTACACCGGGCAAACCGTATTTTTTGCGCAAAACCTGGATACCTTCCTGCAAGATTTGCGCAGGGCACGGCCGACGGCCTTGTTTGGCGTGCCACGTATCTGGACCAGGTTCCAGTTGGGTGTCTACGCCAAGATCCCGGAAAAACGCCTCGACACCCTGTTACGCCTGCCTTTTATCGGCAAGCGCGTCGGTCATAAAGTGCTCGCGGGACTGGGGCTGGATGCACTGCGTATTGCCCTGTCCGGTGCGGCACCCGTGCCCGAGGCGTTGCTGGGTTGGTATCAGCGCCTTGGCCTGGACGTGCTGGAGGTGTACGGCATGAGCGAAAACTGCGGCTATTCCCATGTATGCCGCCCCGGTGCACAGATGCTGGGTTGGATTGGCCTGCCCTGCCCAGGCGTAGAAGTGCGCATCGACCCATCAGGCGAAGTGCAGGTACGCAGCGGCGCGACCATGCTGGGCTACTTCAAGGACCCGCAAAAAACCGCTGAGACCCTTACCGAAGATGGCTTCCTGCGTACCGGCGACAAGGGTGAGCAGGACGCAGACGGCCGTCTGCGCTTGACCGGGCGCCTCAAGGAGATTTTCAAGACCAGCAAAGGCAAATACGTGGCCCCGGCGCCGATTGAAAATCGCCTGGCCGAACATGCACGCATCGAACAGGTGTGTGTAGTCGGCGAGGGGCTTGGCGCACCGATCGGGCTATGCGTGTTGTCGGCACAGGGCCAAGCCCGCCAAACGCTTGAAACCCACCTTGACCACTGGCTGGCACAGGTCAACGCCGGGCTGGATAAACATGAGCGCTTGCGCCAATTGGTGGTGGTGAAAGACAACTGGGCGGTGGAAAACGGCTTTCTCACGCCGACCTTGAAGATCAAGCGCAACGTGATCGAGTCGACGTACGGGCCACATTTGCACACTTGGAGCGAGCGCGCTGAAACCGTTCTGTGGCAGGATTAGGATCGTAATAAAACCAACAAGGACAACCCTATGAGCCTGTGGCGCACCCAACCGAATATCGAACAACTCAACGCGATCCAGAAAAACACCATCGGTGAGTTGCTCGATATTCGTTTCGAAAGCTTCGACGAGCACTCCCTCACTGCCAGCATGGCGGTCGATCACCGCACCCATCAGCCCTACGGCCTGCTGCATGGTGGCGCCTCGGTGGTGTTGGCCGAGAGCGTCGGCTCCATGGCTGCTTACCTGTGCATCGACGCCAGCAAGTTTTATTGCGTGGGCCTTGAGGTCAATGCCAACCACCTGCGTGGCGTGCGCAGCGGGCGGGTGACGGCGGTGGCCAAGGCCATTCATATCGGGCGCACTACACAGGTATGGGATATCCGCCTGAGCAGCGATGATGGCAAGGCCAGTTGCGTCTCGCGCCTGACCATGGCCGTGGTGCCGCTGGGCGAAAACCCGCCGGCACGATAGGCGTGGCGTGAGTGTCATCATTCCTGGCAGTTACAGTCATTGCTGTAGGCGGCCGGTATGGTGACAATCAACCTCTGTTTTTATCGATGGAACCTGTATGTCGCAGCACGTGTTTTTTACCCACGCCAATGGCTTCCCTTCGGCCACCTACGGCAAGCTGTTTGCCGCGCTGGCCCCGGAATATACGGTGGCGCATCTGCCCCAGCACGGTCACGACCCCAGGTTCCCGGTGGATGATAACTGGCAGAACCTGGTGGACGAGTTGATCCACCACCTTGAGCAACAGCCGGAACCCGTGTGGGGCGTCGGCCATTCCCTCGGTGGCGTGCTGCATTTGTACGCGGCCATGCGTTGCCCGCAGTTGTACCGTGGCGTGGTGATGTTGGATTCGCCGGTGCTCACCCGTGCCGACCGCTGGGTGATCCGCGCCGCCAAGCGCTTTGGTTTTATCGATCGACTGACACCGGCCGGACGTACCCTTGGCCGGCGTGAAGAATTCACCGACCTGGACACCGCACGCAGCTACTTCGCCGGCAAAACCCTGTTTCGTGGCTTCGACCCCGAATGCTTTGACGCGTATTTGGAGCATGGCTTGCAGCAAGTCGGCGACCGCCTGCGCCTGCGCTTCGACCCGGCCACCGAAATCAGCATCTACCGGGGCGTGCCGCACACCAGCCCGGGCCAGGTACGCCAGCTGAAAGTGCCACTGGCCGTGGTGCGTGGTCGCCAGAGCCGAGTGGTCATGCGTCACCATGCCAGCGGCGTCGGCCGCTTGCCCATGGGCGAAATGCTCACTATGCCAGGCGGTCATATGTTCCCCCTCGAACGCCCCCAGGACACGGCTGCCTTGATCAAGAACCTGTTCGCCCGCTGGCAAGCCCGCGAGCGCAGTTGCGCATGAGTACACCGGTCGAAGAGGTTCGCCTGAGCCTGGGGCATATCGAATTGGCCGCGCACCTGTTCGGGCCCGAGGATGGCCTGCCAGTGATTGCCCTGCATGGCTGGCTGGACAACGCCAACAGTTTTGCGCGCCTGGCGCCGAAGCTGCACGGGTTGCGCATCATCGCTCTGGATATGGCTGGGCACGGGCATTCGGCCCATCGCCCGGCAGGCGCCGGTTACGCCTTGTGGGATTATGTCTACGACGTGCTGCAGGTAGCCGAACAACTGGGGTTGAAACGTTTTGCATTACTTGGCCACTCCCTGGGCGCCATCGTCTCGCTGGTGTTGGCCGGGGCGCTGCCGGAGCGAGTGACGCACCTGGGTTTGATCGACGGTGTGATCCCGCCGACCGCCAGCGGCGAGAATGCAGCCGAGCGTCTGGGCATGGCCTTGCAGGCGCAACTGAACCTGCAAGAAAAGCGCAAGCCAGTCTACAACACCCTCGAAAAAGCGGTTGAAGCGCGAATGAAGGGCGTGGTGGCGGTCAGTCGTGAAGCGGCGCAACTGCTGGCCCAGCGCGGTTTGATGCCGGTACCGGACGGTTACACCTGGCGCAGCGACAGTCGCCTGACCCTGGCATCGCCGATGCGTCTGACCGATGAACAGGCCATGGCTTTTGTGCGTCGCGTCAGTTGCCCGGCGCAGTTGGTGGTGGCGGCTGACGGCATGTTGGCGAAACATGCTGAATTGCTTTCTCAGCTACCCTTCAGCGTTACTACGCTGCCAGGTGGCCATCATTTGCACCTGAATGATGAGTCCGGCGCCGCTCTTGTTGCAGACTGTTTCAATCGGTTCTTCTCCACGCCTTGACTTGGCGGGGTCAACTGCCGAGGCTGGGCGGATTGAAAGGGAGTCAACCATGAACACACTCAACATCGCTGTGACCTCCATTGGCCAGGGCCTATCGATCCGATGAGCCTGGGTAAAGGATGTATCCGTGCCCTTGGCCTTTGCTGTTTCAGCCCCCTGGTGTTTGCCGCCGATATACCCGGCAGCCAGGATTTACCTGCTGTGTCCCGCCAGGTTGACGCGCAAATAGTCGACTATCGCCCCGCTGAAGAGAAGGAACGCATCTACCCCATGGGCGCGATCCGCAAGATCAGCGGCCAGTTGCGTTACGAAGGCCAGGCCACCGCGCGCGGCCAGGCCACTGCAATCACCTATGAATTGCCCGCGGAGCACAGCTCCAGCGCCGCCTTTACTGCAACGCGCGAAGCTTTGCAGGCCAAGGGCGCGCAGCTGTTGTTCTGGTGCCAGGCCCGCGATTGCGGCGAGAGCAGCCTGTGGGCCAATGAAGTGTTCGGCAACGCCAAGCTGGTGGGGGCCGATGGCCAGCAGGAATACCTGCTGCTGCGCCTGGCCGCCCCGCAGAACAACTCGCTGGTCGCGCTGTACGGCATTACTCGCGGCAACCGACGCGCTTACCTGCATGTGGAGCAACTCGATGCCAGCGCGCCCTTGGGCGATCTGCTACCCACCTCGGCCACCCTGCTGCGAGAGCTCAAAAGCACGGGCGAGCTGGATCTCCCTGCATTGGCCGCCGAGCCTGATGACACCTGGCTGACCTTGATTTCCCGTGGGTTGAACCTTGATACCACCTTGCGCGTGAGCCTGACCGGCCCGAAAGCCGAGGCCTGGCGCCAGGCCCTGGTCGACAAGGGCGTGCGCGCCGCACGCCTGGAAACCGGCAGCGGTGACGCTAAGGGTTTGCACCTGCATCTGATACGCTGACCGTTACAAGGCGAACGGACCCGTGCCGTTCGCCTAAGCTCTCTTCCTACAGCCTTATTCTCGAGATACCCGATGCTCAATAACGATCGCCTGCTGGTGCAAATCCTGCTGCTGGTGCTGTTTGGCGCCAGCTTCTGGGTCATGGCGCCGTTCTGGTCGGCGCTGTTCTGGGGCGCGGTGCTGGCGTTTGCCAGTTGGCCGCTGATGCGTTTGCTCACTCGCTGGCTGGGCGGGCGGGAGTCTCTGGCTGCCGGCATCCTGACCCTGGGCTGGATGCTGCTGGTGGCGGTGCCGCTGGTGTGGCTGGGGTTCAACCTGGCCGACCATGTGCGCGATGCGGTGGCGCTGATCAAAGACATTCAGGTCGACGGCTTGCCCGAGGCGCCGACCTGGTTGGGCTCGATCCCGTTCGTCGGCGAGCGCCTGGTGGCGATGTGGGACAGCATTGACCAACAAGGCGCGGCGCTGATGGTCAGCATCAAGCCGTACCTCGGCCAGGTCGGCAACTGGTTGCTGGCACGCAGTGCGCAAATTGGCGGCGGTATTCTTGAGCTGACCCTGAGCCTGGTCTTCGTGTTCTTTTTCTACCGTGATGGGCCGCGCCTGGCGATGTTTGTGCACCGTCTGCTGGAACGGCTGATCGGTGAACGTGCCGGCTATTACATCGAGCTGGTGGCCGGTACGGTGCAGCGGGTGGTCAATGGTGTGATCGGCACTGCGGCGGCCCAGGCCTTGCTGGCGCTGATCGGCTTCCTGATCGCCGGCGTGCCGGGTGCGCTGGTGCTGGGTATCGTCACTTTCCTGCTCAGCCTGATCCCCATGGGCCCGCCGCTGGTGTGGATTCCGGCCACGGCCTGGCTGGCGTGGAAGGGTGACTACACCTATGCGGTGTTCCTGGGGGTATGGGGTACGTTTGTGATCAGCGGTGTGGATAACGTGCTCAAGCCGTATCTGATCAGTCGTGGCGGTAACCTGCCGTTGGTGATTGTGCTGCTGGGGGTGTTTGGGGGGTTGATCGCCTTTGGCTTTATCGGGCTGTTTATCGGGCCGACGCTGCTGGCGGTGGCGTACAGCCTGTTGACGGACTGGAGCGCTACCCAGGCGCAAGTGCGTCGTGACGACAAGCCGTGTAATTGAGGGGCTAGGCATCAGGATGTGATGCGACGCTGCACCTGTGGGAGGGGGCTTGCTCCCGATGGCGGCCTCAGGGCCGACCAGGATGTTGGATCCGACTGAGTACATATCCGTTATTTGGGTAACGGCTGATATTGGTTCCGCTTTTACAGCGGGTCACTTTGGAAAAAGAGCCCCAAAGTAACCAAAGGGCTCTTGCCCCACCACTCGGCACCTCGCCTAGGCTCGGTGTGCCCGTAATCCGCCATGGATTTGGGGGGCCGCCGCCACGCGCCATCCATGGCGCGGGGCGGCTAAACCGGCATCCCTGCCGGTTTACCCCCCAAATCCCTGTCGAATTCCGGCCAGCGTGGTTTAGCGGGGCGCCTAAGATCAAAAGCAGATCAAGAGCGGCTCGCTTCGCATCGTGGTTACCGTGGGGGCGGCAAGCTGCACAGTTGTGTAGAAGGGAGAAGCCTCAGCCCCTCGGCAACCACATCACCGCAGTCAACCCACCACCCGGCGTGTCCTCCAGGCTCAAGTGCCCGCCAAGCCGCTCGACGGCCTCTCTGGCAATGGTCATCCCCAAACCGACCCCTCCGGAATTGCGGTTGCGCGATCCCTCCAGCCGAAAGAACGGTTCGAACACCGCCTCGCGTTTATCGGCGGCGATTCCCGGGCCGTTATCGATCACTCTGATCACCAGTGCGCCACGGCTGTCGGCCAGTTCTACCCGGGCCATGCCGGCATAGCGCAGCGCGTTGTCGATCAGGTTGTTGAGGCATGAGCGCAGGGCCATGGGCTGCACTTGCAAAGGCGCGCAGGTGCCTGAGAATTGCACGTCGCAGCCCTGGTCCTGGGCGTTCTCGCTGAGGGACTCCACCAGTGCCTGAACGTCAAGCCAATGCCGCGTTTCGCTGGTGCGTTGTTCATGCAGGTAGCTCAGGGTGGCGTCGAGCATATCGATCATGTCGTTCAGGTCCTGACGCATCTGGCCTTGCAGTTTGGTGTCTTCGATCTGTTCCAGGCGCAGTTTGAGGCGTGATAACGGGGTGCGCAGGTCGTGAGAGACCGCACCGAGCATACGTGCCCGCTGGCTGACTTGTTCGCGGATGCGCTTTTGCATCAGGTTGAAGGTCGAGGCCGCTTGCCTTGCCTCGCGCGGGCCGGATTCCACCAGCGGCGGGCTGTCGAGGTCGACGCTCAAGCGCTCGGCTGCGGCACTCAGGCGCTGGATCGGCCGGCTCAGCAGCTTGGCGCCGTACCAGGCGGCAATGATCAACGAGATGAATTGAAACGTCAGCGGTACCAGCGGGCCACCAAACCAAGGGCGAGGTTCCTTGCGCAGCGGTTTGAGGGTGCCGTCCGGTTGTTCGACGAACGCCTGGGGAAGCGGAGGCGGTGGCCGGCCGTAGTGGTGAAACCAGAAGAGCGCCAGCACGTGGGCCAGCACAATGGCCACCAGCAATAGGCCGAACAGTCGCCCGAACAGCGTATTGAAGGTGGCGCGCATCAACCGATATCCCGGGCGTCGAACAGGTAGCCTTCGCCGCGTACGGTCTTGATCAACTGCGGGGCCTTGGGGTCATCCCCCAGTTTCTGGCGCAGGCGTGATACCAGCAAGTCGATGCTGCGATCAAAGGCTTCGATGGAGCGACCACGGGCCGCATCCAGCAGTTGCTCGCGGCTCAATACGCGGCGCGGGCGTTCGATGAACACCCACAGCAAGCGAAACTCGGCATTGGACAGCGGCACCACCAGGCCGTCATCGGCCACCAACTGGCGCAGTACGCTGTTGAGGCGCCAGGTGTCGAAGCGGATGTTGGCCCGTTGCTCGGTGCGGTCATCGCGCACCCGGCGCAGGATGGTCTGGATACGGGCCACCAGCTCCCGGGGCTCGAATGGTTTGGACATATAGTCATCAGCGCCCAGTTCCAGGCCGATGATGCGGTCGGTGGGTTCGCAGCGGGCCGTGAGCATCAGGATCGGAATGTCCGACTCGGCACGCAGCCAGCGGCACAGCGACAACCCGTCCTCGCCCGGCAGCATCAGGTCCAGTACTACCACATCAAAGGTTTCGGCTTGCATGGCTTGGCGCATGGCGGTGCCGTCGGTGACGCCCGAGGCCAGGATATTGAAGCGCGCCAGGTAGTCGATCAGCAGTTCGCGGATCGGCACGTCGTCGTCGACGATCAGCGCACGGGTGGTCCAGCGCTTGTCTTCGGCGATCGTCGTGCCTTTAGGCTCTTCGTTTACGGGGACGGAAGGGGTCTGCATAGTGCGATCATCTGCCTGAGTAGTGCTGTCAGCATAGGCGCCCAGCGCCGTGGCTGGAAATGCTGGGCGTGCGATAGTGTGCGAGGCTAGCCGGGCGGCGTGTTGAGGGCGTGTCGTGAATGTATCGACTTTGAAACAAGTGCTCGAAATCGCGTGTATCGGGCACTTGATCAGTATTTACCGATCATCGGATCCCGCAACGGCGCTGCTTGCGCTACAATCCGCGCCGATTTCGACTTGCCTGAGAGCCCATTCCAATGTCCGTCTGCCAGACTCCTATCATCGTCGCCCTGGATTACCCCACTCGTGACGCCGCACTGAAGCTGGCTGACCAGTTGGACCCCACGCTATGCCGGGTCAAGGTCGGCAAGGAACTGTTCACCAGTTGCGCGGCGGAAATCGTCGGCACCCTGCGGGACAAAGGCTTCGAAGTGTTCCTGGACCTGAAATTCCATGACATCCCCAACACCACGGCAATGGCCGTGAAGGCTGCCGCCGAAATGGGCGTGTGGATGGTCAATGTGCACTGTTCCGGCGGCTTGCGCATGATGAGCGCGTGCCGCGAAGTGCTGGAACAGCGCAGCGGCCCCAAACCGCTGCTGATCGGCGTGACCGTGCTGACCAGCATGGAGCGCGAAGACCTGGCCGGTATTGGCCTGGATATCGAGCCTCAGACGCAGGTATTGCGCCTGGCGGCTCTGGCGCAGAAAGCCGGCCTCGATGGCTTGGTATGCTCGGCCCTGGAAGCCCAGGCCCTGAAGAACGCCCACCCGTCGTTGCAACTGGTGACGCCGGGTATTCGCCCGGCGGGCAGCGCGCAGGATGACCAGCGCCGTATCCTGACCCCGCGCCAGGCCCTGGATGCCGGTTCGGACTATCTGGTGATCGGCCGTCCGATCAGCCAGGCGGCGGATCCGGCCAAAGCACTGGCGGCGGTGGTTGCCGAAATCGCCTGAATGTCCCCGATATTAATGTGGTAGCGGGCTTGCTCGCTCCCACATTTAGATCAGCAGTGCGTCAGACTACTTTTAAAACCAACTTCCCGAAGTTCTCGCCGCTGAACAGCTTCATCAGCGTTTCCGGGAAGGTCTCCAGCCCCTCGACAATATCCTCCTTGCTCTTGAGCTTGCCCTGGGCCATCCAGCCGGCCATTTCCTGCCCGGCCGCCGCGAAGTTCGCCGCGTGGTCCATCACCACAAACCCTTCCATGCGCGCACGGTTGACCAGCAACGACAAGTAGTTGGCCGGACCTTTGACGGCTTCCTTGTTGTTGTATTGGCTGATCGCGCCGCAAATCACCACGCGGGCTTTGAGTGCCAGGCGGCTGAGCACGGCGTCGAGAATATCGCCGCCGACGTTATCGAAATATACGTCCACGCCTTTGGGGCACTCGCGTTTGAGGGCGGCGGGTACGTCTTCGCTTTTGTAGTCGATGGCGGCGTCAAAGCCCAGCTCATCGAGCAGGAACTTGCACTTGTCGGCACCGCCGGCAATCCCCACCACGCGGCAGCCTTTGATCTTGGCGATCTGCCCGGCGATGCTGCCCACGGCACCCGCGGCGCCGGAAATGACCACGGTGTCACCGGCTTTCGGCGCACCGGTCTCCAGCAGGGCGAAGTAAGCCGTCATGCCGGTCATGCCCAGGGCAGACAGGTAACGGGGCAGGGGCGCAAGCTTGGGGTCGACCTTGTAGAAACCACGGGGCTCGCCGAGGAAGTAATCCTGCACGCCCAGGGCGCCATTCACGTAGTCCCCCACCGCGAAGTTCGGATGGTTCGAGGCAATCACCTTGCCGACGCCCAGCGCCCGCATCACTTCGCCGATGCCGACCGGCGGGATGTAGGACTTGCCCTCATTCATCCAGCCACGCATGGCCGGGTCGAGGGATAGGTATTCATTGCGTACCAGGACCTGGCCGTCGGCAGCCGTGCCCACCGGCACTTCCTGGTAGGTGAAGGTCTCTCGCGTGGCCGCACCGACCGGGCGTTTGGCGAGCAGGAATTGGCGGTTGGTCTGGGCGGTCATGGCAAGGACTCTTTGGAAATGAATCATGAGTGATAGCCCTTCAGTGACGCCAGGGCAAGGTTGTCTGCGGGAGGCGAATGCCCGTCGATAGGCATCGCTGATAACCATCCCGGTAGACTTATCACTGCGATTCATGCAGCGCTAACCCGCCGTCTGATAGTGCTGACGCGCTGATCCCTGTGTTGGCTAGACTCGCGCCACCGTTACCACTCCCATAGGACAGTTCCCATGAGCATGACATTTTCTGGCCAGGTCGCCCTGGTAACCGGCGCCGCCGCGGGTATTGGTCGCGCCACTGCGCTGGCGTTCGCGGCCGAAGGCTTGAAGGTGGTCGTTGCCGACCTCGACGTGGCGGGGGGCGAGGGGACTGTTGCGCTGATCCGCCAGGCCGGCGGCGAAGGGGTGTTTGTGCGTTGCAACGTCACGCTCGAAACGGACGTACAGCAATTGATGGCGCAGACGGTCGCCATCTATGGACGACTGGACTATGCCTTCAACAACGCCGGGATTGAGATCGAGAAAGGCAAGCTGGCCGACGGCAGCCTGGATGAGTTCGATGCCATCATGGGGGTTAACGTCAAAGGCGTCTGGTTGTGCATGAAGTATCAGTTGCCGCTGTTGTTGGCCCAGGGCGGCGGAGCAATCGTCAACACGGCATCGGTGGCCGGGCTGGGGGCGGCGCCGAAGATGAGCATCTATGCGGCGTCCAAACACGCAGTGATCGGCCTGACCAAGTCGGCAGCCATTGAGTATGCGAAAAAGAAGATCCGCGTGAACGCGGTCTGCCCTGCCGTGATCGATACCGACATGTTTCGCCGCGCCTACGAGGCCGACCCGCGCAAAGCCGAATTCGCGGCGGCCATGCATCCGGTCGGGCGCATCGGCAAGGTTGAGGAAGTCGCCAGCGCCGTATTGTACCTGTGCAGTGATGGTGCCGCCTTTACCACCGGCCAGTCACTGGCGGTGGATGGCGGCGCGACGGCGATCTAGGACGGCAAGTCGCACGGCATTCGAAAATAGGGCGAGGTGCTGTGGGGCGTTTCCATAGGGGGCAGTGGGCCGTGTTCGAATATGTATCAGTAGGTAAATAATCCAATAAAATCAATACTTTAATAAAACTTGGCAGCAAGTTTTGGCGGGCTTCTGTGCTTAACTGTTTTGGGTTAACAAACAGTTGAAGTGAGTGGCGCATGGATTTAGGGATCGATCGACAAGCCCTGGTACCGGTTGTTCAGCAAATCGTCAGCGCGGTGGCCCATTGGATTCGCAAGGAAGGAGTGAGCCCTGGAACGCGCTTGCCGTCCATTCGGCAACTGGCCCTCGACAACCTGCTGAGCCAGTCCAGCGTGATCGAGGCGTTCGAGCGGTTGGTGGCCCAGGGCCTGTTGGCTCCGAAGCACGGCTCGGGTTTTGTGGTGGCGCAACCCGCCACTGACCAGGAACGCCACTGGTACGAAGGCGCGGAGCAACTGTGGGGCGCTTTTACCGATAGCCCGCTGGGCGAGCTGAAGCTGGGATGCGGCTGGCTGCCGGACGCCTGGCGCGAAAGCGATGACATCAGCTATGCGATCCGCGAACTCAGTCGTACCGATACCGGGGCCTTGTTCAATTACAGTACGCCCTTGGGGCTGCCGGTGCTGCGCGAACAACTGCTCAAGCGCCTGACCCAGATTCACATAGCCACCCGCCTGGACTGTATTCTCACCACCCATGGCGTCAGCCATGCCCAGGACTTGCTGATACGTACCTTGCTCAAGGCTGGTGATGAGGTTGTGGTGGAAACACCCGGGTATGGCAACCTCTATCGCCAGTTGGCGTTGCAGGGTGTCACGCTGCTGGAGGTTCCGCGCGCCCGTGGCGGCCCGGATATCCCAGCCTTGGAGATATTGCTGCAAACCCATCGGCCCAAGTGCCTGTTCATCAATAGCCTTTATCACAATCCCACCGGCACCAGCCTGTGCCGTTCGGTGGCGCAGCGGTTGTTGGAACTGGCGCGAGAGCGGGATTTCCTGATCATCGAAGAGGATGTCTACGGCGACCTGCAACATGCCAGTTGCACGCGCTTGTCGGCGCTGGACCATAATGACCGGGTGATCTATGTGTCGAGTTTTTCCAAGACCCTGAGCAGCGCCCTGCGCGTGGGCTACCTCTGTGCCAGTGCCACGCTCATTGCGCAATTGGCTCACCTCAAGACCCTGACGGGGCTCGGCACCTCGCGCTTTGCCGAAGCCATGGTGGCAACCTTGTTGAGCAACGGCACTTACCGTAAGTGGGTGCAGCGCCTGCGCAAGCACCTGAATGCGCAGATGGCTGCGACTTTACAGGTGCTGGAGGATGAAGAGTGGCAGGTCTTTGCCGTTCCCGCAGGGGGCATGTTCCTGTGGGCGCGACCGGGCATCCCGGACCCATCGCGGCTGCAGGCCTGTGCACGGCGGCTCGGCGTGCTGCTGTCGCCCGGCGCGCTGTTCAGCCCCACCGGGGAGCGTAGCGACTGGCTACGCATCAATGTGGCCTATGCAGGGGATCAGCGCGCACTGGCGTTGTTCCGTGCCATGGGGCCGACCAGATCGACCTCGACCATTCTGAAAACGACGGGCATGTAGCTTTTTGCCATTATTGCGACGCCAGCGGCTTGTGTTCGGGGCCTCGGGGTTGCCACTCTCACTGCTTGTAAACCTGGTTTATGGCATCTGCCATTGCAAGAGGATCAAGTGCAATGATTTGGGGCGTGCAACGACGATTCGCCAACCTTGGCATGGCAAAAAAACTGGGCTTGGGTTTTACCTTGGTACTCCTTCTGACGGCCCTGGTAGCGGCGATCGGTGTGGGGGCCCTGCACACCGTCGGCCAGCGCTTTGATGGCCTCAAGCAGATGTCTTCGCTCAATAGCGAGCTGCTCAAGGTACGCGTGATCGAGCAGAACTACGCGCTGCACGCCGACCCCAAGGCTGTTGACGCCCTGCATAACAGTGTTGACGCGTTGCTGGCCCAGGCCATCAGCCTCAAGGCCCGGTCCGTCATCAACGAGCAGGTGATGAGCGATGTCGAGCAAGCTTTGATCGCCTATCGCAAGGCGTTCGATGAGTTCGTCGACTTGACCCAGGCCAAGGATCTGGCGCTGGAAATGGCCAGTTGGTCGGTGTCCAGCGTGGCCAATAACCTGGACGTGTTGCAAGCCGGCCTCGCCGACGACGGCGCTTATGTCCTCAAGGAAAGCCAGGGCAAGGAGGGCGCCGAGTTTATCGCGCAGGCGGGGCAGGTCAGCCAGGTGTCGCGCTTGATGCTGCAAGCCATGAACGAAGCGCGAGTGCGCCTGGATCAGAGCCGCAAGGCTGAAACAGACGACGGCGCACAGGGCAAGATCGAGCAGGCCGACCAGGCCCTGGCCGAGGTCGAAAAGCTGAAAACCAGCGTCAAGGACGCGGGCTACCAGACCGTACTCAACGAAGTCAGCGGGCATATCGCGTCATTCAGTGAAAAGCTCGGCGAGTACACCGGGCTGCTGGCCCAGGAAAAGCTGGTCTATACGCAACTGCATGATCGCGCCGAGCAAGTGGTCAGCCAGGTCAATCAGGCATACGCCGCTGAAGATCAGTCCATGCAGGTGCAGTTGCAGCACAGCACGCTGCTGATCATCGCTTCCTCCGCCTTGGCGTTGCTGGTGGGCTTGATTGCTGCTTGGCTGATTACCCGTTTGATCGTTGCGCCGTTGCGCAGCGTGATCGCCGTGGCCCAGCAGATTGCCTCGGGTGACCTGAGCGGGCGCATGGAGGTCAGCCGCCGCGATGAAATTGGCCAATTGATGCAAGCCATGCAGCAGATGAGCAGCGGTTTGAGCCAGATGGTCAGCGGGTTGCAGGCCGGCATTGAACAACTGGCCAGTTCCGCGCATTCGCTGTCCAGCGTTACCGAACAGACCAACCACGAGGTCAACAGTCAGAAGGAAGAAACCGAACAGGTTGCCACGGCGATGAACCAGATGACCGCCACGGTGCACGATGTGGCGCGCAATGCCGAGCAAGCGGCGCAAGCTGCACAGACGGCGGATGCCAAGGTCGACAGCGGCCAGCAGGTGGTGCGCATGAGCTTGCAGCGTATCGAATTGCTGGCCACGTCAAGCAACAGTGCCAGCGCGAGTATCGAAAGCCTCAGCGCAGAGATCCAGAACATTGGCGCCGTGCTGAGCGTGATCAATAGCGTGGCCGAGCAGACTAATCTGCTGGCCTTGAACGCCGCCATCGAAGCGGCGCGTGCCGGTGAGCAGGGGCGTGGCTTTGCCGTGGTGGCCGACGAGGTACGGGCCCTGGCCAAGCGCACCCAGCAATCGACCGAGGAGATCGAACGGCTGGTCAGCACCTTGCGCAGTGCGGCGCAGTCGTCGGTGCAGCAGATCCAGCAAAGTGGCGAACTGGTGAAACTGGCGGTCGGTGATGCGCTGGAAACCGAAAGTGCCTTGGGCAGCATTGCGGCCGCCGTGTCACTGATCCAGCAAATGAACCAACAGATCGCCGCCGCCGCCGAGGAGCAAAGCTCGGTGGCCGAAGAGATCAACCGCAGCGTCACCAGTATTCGGGCAAGTGCCGATCATTCGGCGCTGAGTATGCAAGGCAATGCAGCATCAAGCGTCCAGCTGGCGCAGTTGGGCGTGGAACTCCAGGGGATGGTGGGGCATTTCCGCCTGTGATCGCCGCTGGGGTGCGGCGAGCAAGGCGAAGGGGGTCAGGCGTTGTTGGCGAGGAAGGTCAGCAGTGCTTCGTTGACGAAGTCCGGGTTTTCGCGGCTTGAGATATGCCCGGCCTCGGGGATCAGGATCAGGTCGCAACCAATCAGTCCGGCCATTTCCTCGGATTCGGCAGGTGGGCGGGGGGTGTCTTGCTCGCCGCACAATATCAGGGTGGTGTCGGCGTCCAGACGCGGCAATTGCTCCAGGATATCTTCACGGCTGAAGATCAGGCGGCCCAGCGGTACGATGCTATCGAGCAGGCGTTCGCGGGGGAATCCCTGCAGGGATTTGCGAAAGTCCTGATACAGCGCCGATTCACGGTCGATGTTCGGGCGAAAGAAGATCGGTGCGATCACATCCAGTAGCGGCTCGGGGATGGCGCCGGCGTCTTCGATCATCTTGAACAGCGAGAAATAATACTGGCGAGTCGCTTCAGGTTCGGCGCCGAGGTAGGTGTCCATCAGCACCACGCTGTTGATGCGCTCGGGCGCCAGTAGTGCCAGGCGCGCGCTCCACATGCCACCGACCGACAGGCCCACCAGGTTGATCTGCTCGACGTCCAGGTGATCCAGCAGCGCCAGGGCCTGGCGAGCCAGATCATCCAGGGACCGGGTTTGCGTGGGCATCGGGCCCGACTCGCCATGGCCCCACAGCTCGGGGACTATTACACGGTATTGCTGGGACAGCGCTTCAATCTGCGGCGTCCACATGTCGCGAGCCCACAGGTAACTTGAACCAAGCAATACGACCGGGCCGCTGCCCTGGTCGAGGTAATGCAGCGGTTGTCCATCAATCACGGCAACAGGCATAGCAGGCCTCTAACTTCACGGAGTGAGGGGCACTTTTTTACGCTAGTCGGGGGCGGGGGGATAGATGCAAAGTGATGGCATATGGTGTGAGGGTGCCATCCAACTGACACCCCTCCCACGTTATTGACTGGGCTGTCAGTCGTAGATAGCTTTCTTTTTCCACTCGGCGTCGGCATCGACGACCTTCAAACCTTCGGTCAGCTCGTTGACTTCGTCTTCTGCCGGTTGGCTGTTGGTCAGCACCGTGGAGTTGGCGCGGGCCAGTTGTGACTCCAGCAGTTGCAACTGTGCGCTGTAGAGCACCGGTTCCGGTTGTTTGCGCAAGTACTGCACGCCGCGTTCGAACGCCAGGCGCGCCTGGCCGGGCTGGCCTTGCAGCAGGGCATGTTGGCCGAGGTTGTTGAAGAACTCGATATGCAGCAGTACCAGGATATGACGGATTTCCTTGATCCAGTGCTTGGCTTCATTGGTTGGCAGGAAACCGTCCTGGGCTGCGCGGGTGACTTGGCCGTGCAGGGCTTCGAGCAAAAAGCGCACGTCCTTGGCCTTGGCTTCGGTCTGGATCGGCGCAGGTGGGTTGGCCACCGGAATCGATTCGCCCTGGGCGATCAACGCATTCAGCTCGCTGATACGTGCCTTGATTGGTGCGCTGGACTTATTGAGGTTCAACAGGCGCTGGTTGACGTTCAGTTCCAGGCGAGCCAGCAACAGTTTGAGCGCCGGGGTCATCAGTTGGCCGGGGAAAGTCTCGGTGATTTCACCGCAGCGACGCAGGCGATCATTAAGCTCGATCTCGGTACGCTTCTTTTCCAGCTTGTTGTTTTCCACCACGTGGTTCATGTAGCCAATGGCGATCAGTATTACGATCCCGGCTATTACCAGCAGGGTGATCATGAGTGGTGTCACCGGTGTGACCTCTTTATAGGGTTTGCTGTGGAGTGTAGTGACTGGGGCACCCGGCGGATAGGACCGATCGACCAGTTGCCCGGGTAGTTTCTTCTATATAAGTAAGCGCTTCCGAATGGGTGCACATTGCCATCATTTGCCCAGGCAGACTATAACGCCTTGTTGAACGCCAGAATATAGGCGCCAAGGCTCCAGCGGCGACAATGCCCGCACGGGCCGGCAAACCATGGCGAAGTCATTGATTTAAATAAATTTATCCTTGGGGGTTGACGACCTTTCAATCCATCCATAGAATGCGCGCCACTTACAGCGTAAAGCACACAGCGAAACGCGGTAGGGAGTGAATGTTGTACGTGTGTCCCCTTCGTCTAGTGGCCTAGGACACCGCCCTTTCACGGCGGTAACAGGGGTTCGAGTCCCCTAGGGGACGCCATTTGCGGGAATAGCTCAGTTGGTAGAGCACGACCTTGCCAAGGTCGGGGTCGCGAGTTCGAGTCTCGTTTCCCGCTCCAATTTACAAGCAGTGTGGCCCTCGGGCGGCATTGAGTGAAACCAGGACCAAGTCTTCGGACGAGGCCTCTGGGCACTGAAATACACACCATGTGTTTCAGTAGCGTGTCCCCTTCGTCTAGTGGCCTAGGACACCGCCCTTTCACGGCGGTAACAGGGGTTCGAGTCCCCTAGGGGACGCCATTTGCGGGAATAGCTCAGTTGGTAGAGCACGACCTTGCCAAGGTCGGGGTCGCGAGTTCGAGTCTCGTTTCCCGCTCCATATTCAACGAAAACGCCGATCAGAAATGATCGGCGTTTTTGTTTGTGCTGAATTTGGCCAGATACGGTTTTGCCGCGTTCAAACGGCCGCATGGGCTTGCGGCCTTGGCATAAAAAATCGGGCAAACAGTTCGGACTGCGATTTGATATTGAGCTTGCTCTGCCAAGGCGGTTTCAAGCCGAGGATGAACTGCCCAGAAACGCGGCGATTTCGCTGGCGGTGCTGCGTGCCGTGCGTGTAACGCCGATCAACGTGGCAGAGGCTGAGCCCGTCCACTCGCCGTATCCCACCAGCCACAGCCTGGGCTCTTGCACCGAACGGGTCCCTTCCACGTCAACGCTGCCTTCGGTATTGATGATGCCCAGGGTGTCCAGGTGGGTCAGCGCGGGTCTGAAGCCGGTGCACCAGATCACCACATCCACCACCGATTCGCGGCCATTGGGCCAGACCACGCCGTTGCGAGTGAAGCGCGTGAACGGTCGGACAGCCTTCAGGACGTTGCGCTCGCGCGCTTCGACAACCGGCGGCACCATGACGATGTCTCCCAACCCCCCCACCGGTTGCTCGATGGGCCGGCCCTCCTGTTGGGCTTTCAGGCGTTCGGTGGCGCGTTCGAACAGAACCCGTCCGTCGACCTCGTCAGGCAGGAACAGCGGTTCAGTGGGCGTTACCCAGGTCGCCTCGGCAACTTTGGATACCTCGGCTAGAATCTGTGCGCCCGAATTGCCACCCCCCACCACCAGCACTTTCTTGCCTTTGAACGGCTGTGGCTCGAGATAGTGGGCCGAATGCAGCTGTTGACCGGTGAATTCGTCCGCTCCGGGATAAGCAGGAACGTAGGGGTTGCTCCAGGTGCCGGTCGCGCTGACCACCGCCTTGGCCTCCCAGGATTGTTTATCCGAACGCACCCGCAAGCCTGTGGATGCATGTTCCACGGCTATCACCCGCACCGGACGCTCCACTGGAAACTGGTAGCGTTGTTCATACCGCTTCAGGTAGTCGACAACATGATTACGCGAAGGATATCCATCTGGTGTGGGCGGCATCATCCAGCCGGAAATTGAACTCCAGGTAGCGGGGGAGAACAGCCGCAACGAGTTCCAGCCGTGTCGCCAGGCACCACCCGGTTCTTCCTGCGCATCGAGGATGACGAACGAGAGGGACGTGCGTCGCAGAAAATACGCCACCGTCAAGGCAGCTTGGCCGCCACCGATAATGACCACGTCATAGGGGCCGGGTTGTGAATGGAGCATGACAGCGGGTCCTTGATCAAGGCGAGAAGGGCATCCATCGCCGGGCTTCCAGTTCAGTAAACAGCAGCATGTCGTTGGCATCGCCAGCATGAACGCAAAGGCTGCCAATGCCCGGTCAGCAGAGGCCGGGGCTGGACTTGCGCCGCGTCCAGCCCAGCTTGCTCCTTGACACCCAGCCGTTCGATCACCTGCTCAGCGGACAGCATGTGCCAGGCCACGGCATCGGTGGAAATGGGCTGCTGGCGTGCAAGGGTATTGCTCGTTCGGTTCATCAGCCGTGACCCCTGGAACCCGAAGCGGTTGTTCTAAGGCCATCGGTGATGGCCTTTATGTCTCAGTCAAACTGCTGCGGTGCAATCACCCACAAGCTGCACGGCATCTTGTACAGCAGGCTTTCCACCGTGCTGCCGATCAGCTTTTCCAGGCCGCCATAGTGCACGCGGCCCATGACAATGACATCGACATCGTGGGCCCCCGCATAGCTGGCGAGCACCTTGGCCGGGTCGCCCATGATCATGCGCCGTTGCTGCGGGGCGATACCGTTGCGTTCGGCCAGGGTGTCGAATGCTGCCCCTTGGGATTCGTAGAGCTGTCGGGCCAAGGTCGATGAGAAAAAGGTCGAGCCGTTGCCAAAACCGTATTCGGCGGCGGTGATGGAGGACAGGTCGTAGGCGTAGATGACTTCCAGTTCCGCATCGCAACTGGCCGCCAACTTGTTGGCTTCAGCCAGGATCCGGTCGTTGAGGTCTTTGTAGCGACCGTCTCGGTGGAAGGGGTCGATAGCGGCCAGGATTTTGCGCGGGCGCGCATGGGCCACTTTGTTGACGAAGTGCAGTGGCACCTCGCATTCGCGCAGCAGGTGCACGTCCAGAGGCGTGAACATCAGGCGCGAGATCCAGGATTCAGGATCCACCGTCTTGATCAGCGCGGCCATCGGCGTTTCCTTGAGGTGAACCAGGATTTCCTGCAACGGGCGTTCGACCCACGTCACTTCGGTCGTGACCTCGATACCGAGTTTGCGCAGCGGCCTGGCTTTCTCTTCCAGCCACTGGCGATGACGTTCAATGTAGCCCAGGCGCATCTGCTCCAGTGCTTGCTCATTGACCAGCCCGGCCGTGGCCAGGCCTTCGAGATAATCAAAGGCGACAATGTGCAGTGCGGCGCCTTCGGCCTTGGCCAGTGCGGCGGCGCGCTCGAACGCCGGGTTGTGTTGCATCAGTGGCGAAACGACCAGCATCAAGCGTGATTGCGTAGACATGACAAACCTCCTGGGCAAGGACCTGTTGGCGCCGTGCGACGGTCGCGCGGGCTGTGTCTGGTTCGATCATGGGCGCGTTGAGCCTGGGTAGTTTGATTTGCATCAAACACACTGAATTGCGTCGGATCGGCACCGGCGACGGACGAGCTGCAGCGCAATGTTTGATCATGATCAATCCGCCCTAATCAATTAGGCGCAGGCTGGGTTCCGACTTGTGAGTCCAGGCACACCCGCTTTGGGAGGTTGGTCATGATTATCTGGCTTGAAGAGCCACAGGCAGGTACGCGATGGGTCGTGCATTTGGATGCCTTGTGCATAGGCTTCAGGAGCGTTGATGAAGCGCGGGCGTTTACCAGGACGTTGCAGGCGCGAATCGATGCGCCCCATGTCTGGCCGCGCAGCGTGATCGAGCGCACGGGAGCCGCGCATGTCGCGCCAGCGGCATCCCCGCGAACATCTGCTCCAATCCCGTCGTAGCGCCTAGCCATGACCGAAGCCCTGGGCTTTGTAAATGCGGGCGCCGCGCTGGGGATCGGCCTGCTCGTGGGACTTGAGCGTGAGCGGCGCAAGGGCGAGGAGGGCAGACGCGATGTTGCCGGCTTGCGCACGTTTGCCGTCACCTCGATGTTGGGGTATGTAACGCTCTGGACCGGCGGCCCTTTATTGCTAGGGTTTGTCGCGCTCGCGCTGGGTGCATTGGTCACCATTGCGTATTGGAGGAGCCTCGATCAGGACCCGGGCATCACCAGCGAGGTGGCATTATTTACGGTGCTGGTGCTGGGCGCGCTCTGTGTCAGTGCCCCTGCCTTGGCGATTGCGATAGGCGTGGTAATGGCGGGGCTGCTGGCCAACCGTGAGATGCTGCATCAGTTTGCGCGCATCCAACTGACCGCTGCTGAATTGCGCGATGGCTTGCTGCTATTGATCGCCGCACTAGTTTTGCTGCCGCTCGCCCCAGATCGTTATCTGGGGCCTTACAACGCGATCAATCTGCGCACCATTTGCGCCCTGACTGTCATGCTGATGAGCGTGGGGGCGTTGGGGCACGTTGCTGTCCGTACCTTTGGCACTCGCTACGGCTACGCCCTTGGCGCCATTGCATCGGGCTTTGCCTCCGCTACGATGACTGTCGCGACCATGGGGCACATTGCCGCGAAAGAACCGCTCGATGTAAAGCTGCTCAGCGCGGCCGCAATGTTGGCCAACCTGGCGACATTGGCACAGATGGCGTTGATTCTCGGTGCCGTGGAGCCAGCGTTGCTGCATCGGATGGGGTGGTCGTTGCTGTGCGGATTGCTGGCGGTATTGTTTTACGCCAGCGTGTTGATGTTTCCCCGGCCCAGGGCGCATGCGCAGGATGGGATCAAGCACGGCGGGGCCTTCAGCCTGAAACTGGCGTTGATGGTCGTTGTGGCGATGACCGTTATCACCGTTGTGTCGTCGGCTATGCTTGATGAGTTCGGGCAGGCCGGGGTGGTCGCTACCGCAATTTTCAGCGGTCTTGTTGACGCCCATGCCTCGACGGCCTCCATTGCGTCTTTGGCGAAGGGCGGATTGCTACCCTTCGACGGCATCGCCGTGCCCGTCCTGATGGCCCTGACCAGCAACTCCCTGAGCAAATGCGTGGTGGCCTGGGTCAGCGGGGGGCGGCAGTTCGCTGGGTTCGTCATTCCAGGTCAGCTATTGATGACCTTGGCGATGTGGGGCGGGCTTTGGCTCTCTAGTCTGTGAGCCTGGATGATGGCAGTTTGATGAAGATCAAGTCCTGCACTGGCCATGCGTTCATTCTGCAATCCTCCATTCACTCAGTGGTTAACGCCACGTGTCGAGGTGCTCCATGTCCCAGGCTTCCCGTTTGTTGTTATTGGCGCCTGACGCCATGATCCGTACGCCGGCGTTCGACCGCGCCACCGAGTTGGCGCTGGCTTTGGAGCTGGCGCTGCATATTGTCGCGATCGATTATCTGGAGCTACTGTCGGTGGGCGGTCTGTTTGCGCCGGATCAGGCCAAGCAGGCCCTCGAGGGCTACCTGGAAACTCATCGGCATTGGCTGTTGCAACAGGCCGAACTGGCGCGCCGGCATGGCGTCGAGGTGACGTGCGAAGTGGTCTGGGGCAAGGATGCCTTTCAAGCCCTGCAGCAGTACATCAAGGAATCGCCGCTGGCGCTGATCATCAAGGATGCACAGCCGGAGCCGGTGATGAAGCGGATTTTTTTCACACCGCTGGACTGGCGCTTGCTGCGTGACTGTCCCGTGCCGGTGCATCTGGTCACCGATTCGCGCAACCCGCGGCCGCGGCGGGTCCTGGCGATCGTCGACGTGCTGCGCAGCGAGGAACAGGACCTGGTGTTCAACGACCAGATCGTCGATGCGGCCGTCAAGCTGGCTGAGCAATGCAACGCCGAAGTCGAACTGCTGCATGCCTTTGACTGGACGGCTGTCTATGCGTCCGACATGGGTTTCGGCGTACTGCCCCTGGCAACCGGCATTTATGAAGCGTTGGGCGAGGCGCAGCATGAAGTTTTCGAATCCTTGGCCGAACGCCACGGGGTCATGCCGCAGCAACGACATTTCATCGAGGGAGCGCCGTTGAGCAGTATCTGCACGTTCGCCGCCGATCATCAGGCGGATGTCATCGTCATGGGGACCACGGCGCATCATGGCCTGGACAAGCGCCTGGGGACGACCGCCGAACTCTTGCTGCAACGGGCGCCCTGCAGTGTCTGGGCGATTAAGCCGCAGGCATAACGGGAGCCACCTGCGCGAGGGCCATGGAATGTGGCACTCGCGCAATGTCCTGGCTAAAGATAAAGACGGTGGATGACCTGCCGAGTGTCGTCGGGGTCGGTATGGGTCTCGAACCCCAGGCTATGGGCCAGGTCCCGCATGGCGGCATTGCTCGCGGCATCGACGGAGTACATCTGCCGGTAGCCGTTTTTACGTGCCACGTCGATCAGATGCTCCATCAATAACGTCCCCAGGCCCAGGTGCTGCCATTGATCGGCGACGGTCACCGCGCACTCGCATTCGTGCTCGGACGTGGCGCAGTAGCGACTGACGCCGATTTCGATCAACTGGCCGTTGTCATGAACCAGAGCGATATAAGCCAGGCGCGTCTTGCAGTCGACATCCATCAACTGATCGAGCATTGCCGCTCCGGGTTCATTGATTTGCGACAGAAAGCGCATGTGACGTGATTCCGGAGACAGGCGCTTGATGAAGTCATATTCGCGCTGGCGATCCTCGTCCCGCAGCGGTCGGATCAGCACATGCCGGCCGTCTTTGAGCGTCTGGATCCAGTGCTTGCCGCTGATACTTGCGTACAAGGCGGCGGCGCGTTCGTTGTGGTCTTTGACTGTGAGCATGAGTCGATCCTCCATCGGGTATAGGCATGCGGTGCGCTAAAAAGCTTCGCGTTCCCAGCTGTTCTACGCCCGTGGTGGACGTCGGTTCTGATCTGTATCAGCCCTGGCGCCGCCAATCATCGATTGCGCTGCATTTGATTCAAATCAAACCGCATGGGCTGGGGCCGGAGCAACGTGCCGACCGTCTAAGGAAACAACTCGATGCAGGTGTGCGATGGTTGACGCCGTGGTGATGGGAACCGCGCACCGTGTCGGTCTGGAGCGTTTGATCGCCAGCACGACTATTGGGTACCGGGCAGCCTGTTGGCGGTCAGGGAATGAGCACGATGGCACCGTTGACCTGTCCGCTTCGTAGCCGTTCCAAAGCCTGGTTGGCTTCGATCAGGGGGTAGCAGGTCACGTTGCAATGAACGGCAGTGCGTTGGATCTGCTCGAAAAATGCAACGCCATCGGCGCGAGTCAGGTTGGCCACTGAACGCACGCTGCGCTCCTCCCATAACAGGCGATAAGGAAAGCGCGGAATGTCGCTCATATGAATGCCGGCGCATACCACACAGCCGCCTTTGGCGCTGGCTTGCAAGGCCAGGGGTACCAACGCGCCGACAGGTGCGAAGATCAGGCTCGCGTCCAGCAGGTGCGGGGGAAGTTGATCTGAGGCTCCAGCCCAGCTAGCGCCGAGTGATCGGGCATACGCCTGGCCATCTTCGTCGCCTGGACGGGTGAAAGCGTAGACCTGCTGGCCTCGGCCCACGGCGATCTGGATCGCCAAGTGGGCAGCGGCGCCGAAGCCATAGAGGCCCAGGTGTTTAGCGTCTTGCGCCATCTGCAAGGCGCGAAAACCAATCAGCCCCGCACACAGCAGAGGTGCCGCTTCAGCAGTATCCAGCGCGTCGGGGAGGGGGAAACAGAAACGCGCGTGCGCAACGGTGTAGTCGGCATAGCCGCCGTCCAGCTGGCAGCCGGTGAACAATGCTTGGTCACAAAGGTTTTCCCGTCCTGACTGGCAGAACTCACAAATCCCGCAAGTCCAGCCCAGCCAGGGCACGCCTACTCGCCGACCGACCCAGCCGGTCGCCACGTCTGTTCCGACTCCGGTGACGTGCCCGACAATCTCATGGCCCGGGACCCGGGGTAGCCGGGCCTGAGGCAGTTCCCCGTCAAACAGATGCAGGTCGGTGCGGCATACGCCGCAGGCCAGGACTTTGATCAGCAGTTGCCCGCGCGCCGGTACGGGCAACGGCCGTTCTTCCAACTGCAGGGGGTGGCCGGGCGAGTGCAGGACCATGGCGCGCATGAGCGTTCTCCTGTCTGAACAAGCAGTACCGACGAACCCGCACCTTCTATCACCCTGGCGTCCTTGGTTCTGATGTAAATCAAGTCGAGATCATTGCGCCATCGCAGAATCCACTCATGACAGCCGGTACTTTTCACGGCATCGACGCTGAGTCTTGGCGCACGAGCCTTACGCGGGAGCCCCATCATGAGCCAGTACCAACGCCTGTTGCTGATCCTCAACCCGGCACAACGACATTCTCCTGCCCTTCATCACGCCGCCGCCCTGGCGGCTGCCAGCGAGGCGCATCTGCATGTCACGGCATTGATCCCTTCGCTGAACATTCTGTCGGTGCTTGAGGAGGAGCCCCGTGAAGAGGCACGGCACAACTATTTTCGGGACCAGCGCAATTGGCTGGAGGAGGAGGCCGACAAGATGCGTCGCCGGGGCCTGCGGGTCACCACCGAAGTGGCGTGGGTGGACAACATGCGCGAGCAGATTCTGCAACACGTCGCTCAGATCCAACCCGACTTGCTGATCAAGCAGGTCCAGCATGAGTCACTGCTCAAGTGCGCATTTTTCACACCGCTGGATTGGCAACTGCTGCGCAAGTGCGCCGTGCCGTTGTTCATGGTGGGCGCTGCAGGCCATGCCTTGCCGCGCAGAGTGGTTGCGGCCGTGGACCCTTCAAGCGCTTTTGCACAAAACAGCGGGCTTAATGACCGGATTATTCGCCAGGCCCTTGGCCTGGCGCTGCAATGCAACGCCGAGTTGCATCTGGTTCATGCCTTTGAGGTGTCCTCGGTCTACCTGGGCGATGCGGGAGGCGGCGGCTTGTCGCTGTCGCAGCTCAGCAAGGAACTGCGCAGAAGCCTGGAGATGTCCTTCCTGGAGTTGGCCAACCTGTTCGGCGTGCCTGCTGAGCGCAGGCATTTTCTACTGGGGCATCCTGTATCGGTGCTCAGTGAGTTTGCCTTGGAGCATGACGTGGATGTGGTGGTCATGGGCCGATCACAGCACAGTGATCCGTTTGGGCTGCTAGGCAGTACGACAGAGCACATTCTGTATCAGGTGCAGTGCAGCGTCCTGGCTGTCTGATGAAGCAGGGCTTGGCGCAAACAATACAAACCCATCGCTTGCCTATCGATTGTCCAGGAGCACCACCATGCGCATGACATTTCTCGGGGCCGCGGGCACCGTTACCGGCAGCAAATACCTGCTGGAACACGACGAACAGCGAATCCTGATCGATTGCGGCCTGTTCCAGGGCTACAAGCAGTTGCGCCTGCACAACTGGGATCCCTTTGAACTGACGATGCGTGACCTGGATGCGGTCGTATTGACCCACGCCCATCTGGACCACAGCGGCTACTTGCCGGTGCTGGTCCGTAATGGCTACCGTGGGCCTGTCTACGCCACGCCAGCGACCTGCGAGCTGGTGAAAATCCTGTTGCGCGACAGCGCCCGCCTGCAAGAAGAAGAGGCTGAATACGCGAACCGCAAGGGGTTCTCCAAACACGCGCCGGCCCTCCCGCTGTACACCTGCGAACACGCTGAACGAGCGCTGAAACTGTTGCATCCGATTGCATTCGAGCACCCGGTGGCGATCGCCAGGGGCATCACGATCTTGCTGCGGCGTGCTGGGCATATTTTGGGCGCCGCCACCGTTCAAGTACAAGCCGGGGGCGTGACGCTGGTGTGTTCCGGTGACCTGGGCCGGCCGGAGGATCCGGTGATGTTCGCCCCGAAGGCCATCGAGCAAGCGGATGGCCTGCTGGTGGAGTCCACTTATGGCGACCGCCGCCATCCGCACGAATCGCCGGAAGACCAATTGGCCGAGGTGATCACCCGCACCGCGTTGCGCCGTGGCATCACCCTGGTGCCCTCGTTCACGGTCGGTCGCGCTCAATTGTTGATGTATCACCTGTATCGCCTGAAACAACGCCGGGCAATACCCGATATCCCGATCTACCTCAACAGCCCTATGGCCATCGACGTGACTCGGTTGTACCAGCGTTTCGGTGACGAGCACCGATTATCCCGGGAGGAATGTGAAGGCATGTGCCACATCGCCAATCCGGTGCGCTCGGTCAAGGATGCCATGGCCCTGGACCTGCAACGCACCCCGGCGGTGATCATCGCCGCCAGTGGCATGGCCACGGGGGGACGGGTCCTGCATCACCTCAAGAGCCTGGCGCCCAACCCCATCAACACCTTGCTGATGCCCGGTTTCCAGGCCGGCGGTACGCGAGGCGCCAGGATTGTGGCGGGCGAGCCTTCGGTGCGTATTCATGGCAAGGACGTGCCGATCAATGCCGAAGTGGTGCCCATGCAAACGCTGTCGGCCCATGCCGATGCCGACGAGATCATTCAGTGGCTGCGCGGCTTCAAGACCCCGCCACGGCATACCTATGTCGTGCATGGCGAGCCCAACGCGTCGGATGTCTTGCGTCATCGTATCTGCGAAGAATTGGGTTGGTCAGTATCGGTGCCGGAGTACCGCGACAGCGTGGAACTCTGAAAAACAGTCTTCGCGAGCAGGCTCGCTCCTACAGGGGATTTGCTGTGGACGCCGGACTTGATCCCGCCACGGTCCAGTGTGGGGCTTGCCCGCGAAGTGCCGGCAGCTTCATCCATCTATTGGGTCAATCAGCACAGGCATGAAAAAGCCCCTCGCCGTTGGCCGGCGAGGGGCACGGGTTCAAAACCGTCAGTCAGCCTTGATCGGCACGACCTTTTCCGCTTTCAGTGCTTCTGGTTTTTTCGGCAGTATCAACGTCAGCACGCCTTTGCTGAACTGGGCTTGGATCTTGTCACTGTCGATGCTTTTAGGCAGGTTGAACACGCGCTCGAACGAACCGTAATGACGTTCGGACAAGTGATAACCCTTTTTCTTTGCCTCTTTCTCCTCTTTTTTCTCCCCCTTGATGATCAGGTTGCCGTTGGCCAGGCGGATCTCTATATCTTTCTGATCCATGCCAGGCAGTTCAGCGGTGATTTCAAAGTTTTTTTCTTTCTCGCTGATGTCCACGGCCGGCAGGCTGGTGGAAAACTCCCGACGCCAGAAGGGCTCGATATCAAACAATCCACGACTGAAGGGCGATAAGCCTGTACCACGGTTGAAATCTTCGAACAGGTGATCCACTTGTTGACGAAGTTTTTCCATCGGGTGCCAGATATCGGTCCTGGCAGGATGTTGAGCTTTTTCGTCGGTGTGGACCGGCATTTTTTTCACTGAATTGGACATTGGATATTCCTCCTGGGTGATGTCCGCAAGGGCCTGGGCACAATTGCCAGACACCTTTGCCGAACGCTTCAATGCACGCTTACGAAACTTACAAGGACAGTTGGCCGGACCAGAGCATCCAGCCAGCGAAGATCGCCGCCAGCCAGATCACCAGCAACAGGCCCCAGCCAAAACCATTGAGGGCTCGGCTCGTCCTGGCCCGTTGGGCGCTCAGGTAGATCAGCGAGCCGGGGGCATAGAGCAGGGCACTGAGCAGCATGTATCGGGGCCCGGCGGCGTAGAGCAGCCAGATGCAATAGGCTGTTGCGACCAAGGCAATAGCCATGTCGCGCAGTTGCAGGCCGCGATGGCCGGCGTAGGTCTGGCCTTGCCAGGTCATCTTCAGTGCATACAGCCCGCTGAACAGGTAGGGCAGCAGGATCATCGAGGTGGCGAGTGAAATCAGAGCCAGGTAGCTGGCGCTCGAATACAGGGTCAGCAACAGGAACAATTGAATGCAGCAATTGGTGATCCACAACGCGTTGGCCGGAGCGCCATGTTGGTTTTCCGTGGCCAGCAGGCGCGGCATGACTTGTTCCTTGGCCGGGGTGAACACCGACTCGGCCGCCAGCAGCGTCCAGGCCAGCAACGCGCCGCTCACCGACACGATCAGGCCGATGCTGATCAGCACCGCGCCCCACGGCCCGGCTACCGCCTCCAGTACACCGGCCATGGAGGGATTCTTCAGGGCTGCCAATTCCGGTTGCCTGAGGATGCCCAGCGACAATAGCGAAACAGCGATCAGCAGCATCAACGTAAGGATGAAGCCAATTACGGTGGCGCGGCCGACGTCGGCCCGTTCGGCGGCCCGGGCGGAGAATACGTTGGCGCCCTCAATACCGATGAACACCCAAACGGTGACCAGCATGGTGCTCTTGACCTGATCCAGCGTGCTGCCCAGTGCCGGTGCGCCCCAGAAATCCACCCTGAAGGTGTCCTTGGAGAACGCGGCAATGACCAGCCCGATGAACAGCAACAGCGGCACCACCTTGGCGATCGTCGTCAAGGCGTTGGCCTTGGCGGCGGTGCGCATTCCGCGCAGGATCATCCAATGCAACGCCCACAGCACCACAGATGCACCGGCAATCGCCGCTTTGTTATTGCCTTCGCCGAATAGCGGGAAAAAATAACTGAGCGCCGCGAACAGAATCACCAGGTAACTGACGTTGCCGATCCAGGCGCTGATCCAATAGCCCCACGCCGAATTGAAACCGAGGAATTCGCCGCCCAATGCACGGGCGTAGGCAAACACACCGTTATCCAGTTCCGGTTGGCGATTGGAGAGGGTCTGGTAGACCAGGGCCAGCGAGAGCATGCCCACGCCGGTGATGAGCCAACCGATCAGGATTGCACCGGCGCCCGCACTGGCCGCCATGTTCTGGGGCAGGCTGAAGATGCCGCTGCCGATCATCGAGCCGACGACCAGCGCGATCAGCAGGCTCAGCGACAGGCGCCTGGGCTCGACCTTGCGCAATCTGCCGGCCAGAAGATGAGGTTTGACGGTCGGGATGACCGGTTCTGTTCCTTGCAGTTGCGTTGCCATGATCAGGGCCTCCATGAGACGGAAGATTCGGTCACCTTCGTCGATACGAAGGTTCGAACGCTGCGTCTTAATGTCGACCTATAGCATTGAGGGGTATTGATGTAGATCAGAGGTCACGCAGCGCAGGCATTACAGCTCGGCGTGACGATGGCAACCGGCGACTTTTTGCTTGAGGCCGGGCAAGTCCAGGATCGTGACGTTGCGTCCATGCATGTCCACCAGTTCCTCCTGGCGCAGGTGGGCGATGCACCGGCAGATGGTTTCCAGGCGCAGGCCCAGGTATGAGCCGATGGCTTCGCGACTCATGCGCAGGACAAATTCCCGAGAGGAATAGCCGCGCATGTTGAACCGTTGCGACAGGTTCAACAAAAACGCCGCTAGGCGCTCG
This sequence comes from Pseudomonas sp. W2Aug9, assembly GCF_023127755.1. NCBI lineage: Bacteria > Pseudomonadati > Pseudomonadota > Gammaproteobacteria > Pseudomonadales > Pseudomonadaceae > Pseudomonas > Pseudomonas sp. W2Aug9. Next base: position 193,927 of record NZ_SPKL01000036.1, read on the forward strand.
TCGGCGTTCATGTTGCCGAGCATCAACAGCATGCTGTGGTCGCGCACGATTTCCTGGCTCATGAGTTTGTTCAGGTTGTGCTGCAACGAAGGTAAATCGTGGGCCAGTTTTTCCAGGAGGTTGAAAGGCAAAGGGCAGACTTCGCTGTCTTCCAGGGCGATGGCGTTACAGGCGTAGTGATCGGGGCTGATGGCGTCCAGGCCAAGCATTTCGCCTTGCATCTGGAAACCGGTGACTTGTTCGCGACCGTCAACTGAAAGGACGCTGGTCTTGAAAAAGCCCAACCTCACGGCATACAGCGAGCGCAGCGGGTCGCCGGTGCGATACAGCGCAGCGCCTTTCTTGACCTTCACCCGCTGGGCGATCAGGGTGTCGAGGCGCTCGACTTCACCGCCCGTCATACCGATAGGTAGGCACAGTTCAAGTACGCTGCAGTTCGAGCAAGCAGCCTTGAGGGCGTGCACCTGCAGAAGCCGCGGTTCTGGTTCAGCCATTGGGAAATTCCTTTAGTGGGAGCAAGCATAGAAGATCTAATCCGCTACGCCTTGTTTTTGTCGCTCAACGGTTTGCCGGCTTCCGATAGACGCAGCCCCAACCTGCTCACCACGTCAGATCTAATGTATGTGTGAAACGGTTAGTGATTGAATTTGGGAGGAAAACTGAGCGTCTGGTTGGAGGAGGGCGAATTGCGATTAACCAAAAAGTAATTTGCTCGTCCGATGAAAGGTAACGACTTTATCGTTAAGTATCCTTTGGACAGGGGATGAAGGACGTACACCTCGGTTTTGGACGTCATCATAGCGCCCGATTGAGGCGTCCAAAATCATTAGGCCAGTTCATCCGGTCTTGGCATAAAAAACCGCGCAAACAGTTCGGACTGTGACTTGATATTGAGCTTGCTGTAGAGGTTACGGCGGTGGACCTTGATGGTTTCCGTCGACAGCAACAGCTTCCCGGCGATTTCCTTGTTGGAAAAACCGCTGAGCAGCAACTTCAACACGTCTTTCTCGCGTGCCGTTATGTGTACTTCCAGTTGGGTAAGCGCCTCAGTCCATGGGGCGGGCTCGGCGATGTTCTTTTGTGGGTCAATTTCAAAGCACATGCGTTGATGCATCATTGCCGTCACCCACGGCTTGATCATGTCCAGTAGCGTGACTTGCGCCTGGGTGAAGCGCACGTTACTGCCAAACGACATGCACAAGGTTCTGTCGGCATCGAGTTGCACGTTGTACTGCGCCTCATCGACCGAGATGTATTGCGCGAAATATTGCTGGTAGTACTCGGTTTCAAGAAAGTGTTCCGGCGCAATATCGAGCAGATGGAAGAACCCGCTCTGCGGGTTTTCCCGATTAGCGATATAAAACGGGTCCAGCAGGTAAAGACCTTTCACATACCGATGAATAAAGGCATCCACTTCTTCGCTGTCCGCCACCTCCGGCAGGCTGATCACCCGCACGGCGTGATCGCTGAAAACCAGCACAACCCAGTTGTCTATCTGCACATATTCATTCAATACGCGAATCAATGAGCTCCAGAACTCTGGTCGATCAAGCTGCATGATCAGTTTTCCAACCGATCGATGCCAAGCCAGGTTGTGAAGGTCAAGCGACATGTTCTACCCCTTTAGGGTTAGGGATTTGCAGGCCAGGGCTAAGTACTTGTAGGTATTTACTATTCGACAACGCCCGGTATATTCACCCCGAGCTTACGATAGCCATGAAGGCGCTTCGGGTAACAGGGATAGTCATATGAGTCGATCACACTTGCGAGCTATTTTTTTAGCCTCGCTGCTTGGCGCCGCCATCAGCACGCCGGCCAGCGCCGCGCAATCTTCGGTGTATCTGTATAACTGGTTCGGGTTTCTCGAGCCGCAAACCCCGAAGGAGTTCCAGCAGGAAAGCGGCATCAAGCTGCATATGGATGCCTTCGACAGCGCCGAAACCATGCAGAGCAAAGTCATGGCCGGGCGCACCGGTTATGACCTGGTCGTGGCTACTTCCAATGTGCTGCCCGGCCTGATCAAGGCGGGGGTGTTGCAAGAGCTGGACCGCTCGCAACTGAGTAATCTGTCGCATATCGATCCCGATATCCTGTCTCTGCTGGCGGTCAATGACCCTGGTAATCGCTACGCCGTACCCTACGTCTGGGGCACCACCGGCATTGGCTACGATGTGGACAAGGTCAAGGCCGCCCTGGGTGATAACGCCCCGGTGGACAGCTGGGATCTGATCTTCAAAGAAGAAAATATCAGCAAGCTCAAGGCCTGTGGCGTGGCCATGCTCGACTCGCCCAGCGAAATCATTTCGATCGCCTTGCACTACCTGGGGCTGCCCAGCAACAGTACCAACCCTGAGGATTACCAGAAGGCCCAGGCTCTGCTGCTGAAAATCCGTCCCTACGTGCTCTATTTCGATTCCTCGCGAATCGACACCGATTTGGCTGACGGCAATATTTGCGCAGTTGTAGGCTGGGCCAATGGTGCGCTGGCTGCGCAGGCGATCAATGAAAAATCCAACAGCGGACGCAAGATTGCCTACAGCCTGCCTCGAGAAGGCGCATTGGTCTGGTCTGAAAACTGGGTACTGCTCAAAGACGCTCGGCACCCCAAGGCCGCGCTGGAGTTCATTAATTACATGCTGCGCCCCCAGGTGATTGCCAAGACTTCCAACTACATGCTCTATCCCAACGCCAATAAAGATGCCACGCAGTTCGTCGAGCAGAAGTTGCGCGATAACCCGTGGATTTATCCCGATAAAAAGACCATGGCCACGCTGGTTCCGCTTGAGCCGTTGCCGTTGAAGGCGGAGCGTATTCGTACCCGGGTCTGGACCAAGGTCAAGAGCGGTACGTGAGTGTAGGCCTATTGGGCGTTTGACCCAGGGGCCGGGGAGGGCAACAGCATGCGCCAAGGCGGTGATCAGTGCTATTTGGAGTCAGACGACTACAAAGCGTACAAAGAGATTGAAGAGCAGATCGGCCTCTGCACGCCGGAACAAGCCTGGGCCATGTATTACGTCTCGACGGGCATGGTGCGAGAAAACATCACCCTGGCGGTGATGGAGCACATCGGCAGGGGGAATCGCGCATTGTTGCTTGAATTCCCCGACCTGGTACGGGTCAGGGGGCGAGACTATGAGCCCGGAGCACTCGCGTCCAACTGGCCTTTGTTGCGCAGGCATCGTGGATAACGCCCTGCGCAGCGCCTATGCAAAGCAAAGCTTGATCGCAGGATATCCATGTAAGGCATATTGCACTGGCTACGGCGCTGGGGCTCGTTGAGGTCGTCTCATAGCCAGCCAGGTGGATAAGGGTGGGCTCGATAGAAGCGACGTAGGGCGAGCACGTCTCGCTCGACGGTTTTTTTTACCCAAGCCTGATAAGCCGCTTGCACTGTCATTTCGCCAGCCGGCCAGGACCGACAATCGATAATCGCCGAGGCCGCCTGCATGCCGGATATCAATGCCTTGATCACGCCGTGAGAGGCGCACGGGTCCAGCGTCGCAGCGGCGTCACCGACTAGAAAATAACCGCTCCCGGCTGTCGTGCGGCACAGTCGCCACGAGACATCTGCTCCGCGAATCCGGCCGATCATCCTCAGTGGCTCCAATGCCTTGGGTATCAGGCGGTGCGGCACGTCTTGAGCAAACGCCAGTTGGGTCCAGTGCAGGCAGGTTGGGCTGATACGGGCAATCCAGTGCCAGCCGTCTGAGTGGGCAAACAGCCCGAGTTTTTCATCCGGCAGGTTGCTGTCTTCGCAGTAGCCGTAACGTGCGACCAACCGCGGTGAAAAACGGCGCAAGGGTATTTTCAATTGGCGTTGCAGCCAGGCGTGATGCCCAGTGGCATCTACTACAAATTGCCCGGTCCATTGTGCTGCTTGCGCCTGGACGCCTTGAACACGACCTTGCTCCAGCAATACCCGGCTCGGATGTCTGAGATGAACGATCTGCACGCCGAGATTGCGTGCCTGTTCAAGTAATTGCTGGTCGAGTAACGCTCGCGGAATCTGGAAGCCCCTCCATTGCTCGTCGCCACTTGCGCTGAATGCCTGGAAACGAGGCGGGCCATCCCAGTGAACCCAATGGCCCGTGTGGCGGTGGTAATTCTGGAGGGTGATCCCCAGTTGGCGCAGCAGCGGCTCAACGCCAGGGTGCAGTGTTTCTCCTGGCCGGTGTCTGGGAAAACTGGTCTTCTCCAGCAGGACTACCCGTAGCCCTCGCTGTGCGCAGTGGATTGCTGCAGCGCAGCCAGCCGGGCCGCCGCCGACAACAACGACGTCAAAGTGACTCATCGAGGTGTCGCCAGGGCTCCCCGTCCCGGCGGATAAGCAGCGCGTCCTGGCTCATATACAGTTCGATCTCTTGCTCTATTTCCACATGACGAAGTTTGAAGTCGTGCGCTGGGGTGCTGATCGCGCCGTGTTTGTAAAGCCTGTAGTACGCCACCTCGCCTTCCAGTCGCAAACCGGCCTCTTGCTGTGCGACGTCGAAAGCTTCGTCCGGTAATTGCACCTGAAAAAACGACAGCAGCGGCCAGCGTTTTCGTTGCTCGCTGTCTGAGCCCGCACCGACTGCTTGATAGGCGCGGCGCATGCCCAGGACACGCTGATGGTACTGCCTGGTGCTGGTCTGCCCGGTCGCGGCCAGTGAGATCCGGCCATCCAGCGCGGCCTGGGTGTAGTCGCCGTATTCATAAGCCTGGTATTGAACCAGCGTGCGCCCCTCCAGTTCGATCAGTGAGGGGCCGCTACGCCCATCCCAGGCAGGCTGGTCTAGCAGGCCGATTTCGTTGTCAGTCAGCGGGATGACCGTAGCAGAGACATTGCGTGGTTCGAACGTACGGGTTGAATCAGGCGCCACCCCTGGCCAGTACGAACCCAGCGCAGCACAGATGCGTGCATCTTCCGTGAACGGGCTGGCTAACTGATAGCCACACAGCATATTGGTGAATGGGGCATCTACCAAACCACGGCCGACTTCCCAGCCAGGCCCGAAGACGCCGCTGGCGAAATCCGGCAGGCAGGATTGTCGCTGGGCATAGGCCGCCGGATGTCCGGGGCTTGGAGTCGTGGACGTTTGGGGGTGCGAGACGATCGCAGTGGCGCCGCGGTCTTCAGCGGAAAAATAACCGCCCCTGAGCGATTGATTGATGAAAAACCGCACATCGGACAGTGGGTTGACTCGCGTGTGCCATACCTGCGGACAGGGTGGGGTAGGACAAGGAAAAACCTGCGGGTCGCTGGACCATTGCTTGAGTTCCCGTTGTCCACACAACGGGTAAAAATCCGGTGCTCCGATAATCGAATAGGCGGCGATGCTCTGCAGTTCCAGTGCTGGACAGAGTGCGCGCACCCAGCCATCGGCCATTGCGTCCTGATAGTGTAAGGCTCGGTAGCCTCCGGCCTTGACGATGGCATCGACATCCTCACGTTGATTCAGGTCTTCAATCGAGCCGTCGTCACGCACATGATGGCGCCCATGCACCAGGCCGCCGGTGCCCGGGGGCATCATGAAGGACAACGGTCGACCTTGGTAGTGAGCCAGCTGCACCAGCCGCTCCTTGGCGTTGGGCACCAGCAAGCCTGGTGCAAAGCCATCGATATCCGCCCAATGACATAACCCCTCGGTAATGACGAACGGTGCGTTGAGAATGTCAGGCTCTTGCCAACCGGTATTGCGAAAGCGTCTGTGGATTTGACCGATCTTTTCATTGACCTGGTGATTGACCAACTGAACGCTCAGGTCCATACCCGCCACGCACTCGTCGCCATCGAATACCTTATGCAAGGGCACCCAGAACTCAAGATCATGGTCGATGGATTGAGCATTCATCGGGCCGAACCGCTCGGGCTGACCCACATGCCGTGCCGCTATGAACGCGCCGTAGCGCGCCGGAATAACGCGCATTTGATTGGGCTGGTCCTCGACAAAGGGCAAAAAGCCCCTGCGTTGCGGGTCATACAGCGCTGGCGCCGTACCGACCCGGGCGATTCCGGTGCGGGAAAAGCACAGGTCGGCCTGGCGCCCATGCACGGTCTCGGGGCGGGGGCGGTATTCATAGGCAAACACGGCAATCGCCAGCTCTGCATCACCGGCGGCCAGCCGCAAAACCTCCATGCTGGGAGGATTGGCACCGTAGACATAATTAAGGATGTGTTCGGTTTCAGCAGGGGTAGGGAAGGCTGTGAGTGCACTGCCGTTGATTCCGAGGTTCACATTCGGCGAGGCGAATGCATGAAACAGCAGGCTGGCGGCCGGGTGCCCAGGCTCGACGCCACGTACGCCATCGGCCGAAAAGTCCTCAAAGCCGGGCTGGGTACGATCGATGAGCAGGGGTTTGGCGAGTTCATCGCGCAGGGTTGTCGAGGTTATGTCCAAGCCATGGTGCAGCAACAGATCACGCCAGCCGGTGGGAGCCAGGCGTGTGCAGGCGCGTTCGACAGCATTGATCAGCGACATCCCGAGTGCTCCGACAGGTTCAGAGGCCAAGGTACGTTAAAGGGGGCGGCGTGGTAACTGACCGAACGGCTAGGTAGGCGGGAAAGGAACCGTCGCACCGGGCCATCACGCGTTCAGCGCCTATCCATCGCTTTCATAGCCTGCGCCAGCCGTTGTGTTGCGTGATGGATCTCATCCCGGTCCAGGGAGGCAAAGCCCAGGCGCAGTGCGTTTTCTGCTTGGTCGCTGGGTGAAAACTGACGACCGCTGCGTACCACCAGCCCATGCTCCAAGGCGGTGTGCACCAAGCGATCCACGTCCAGGCTATCCTCGAAACGCACCCAGAGCGCCAAGCCACCTTCGGGCTCGCGTATCTGTATGCGCTCACCGAATGCCTGGTCCAGGCAGTCGCGCAGCACGGTGCGGCGCGCCCTGTATTCCTTCGAAACGCGGCGCAGGTGTTTTTTCAACTCACCGTGATTGATCAAGTCCGCCAGCATGGTCTGTGCGACCGCATCGGCATCGCCCAGCATCAGTGCGGCATTGCGCTGCAGGGCTTCAATCACTTGCGTGGGGGCCACGATGTAACTGCAACGAAACGTCGAGCCCAGCACCTTGGATAACGAGCCGATATAGATCACATGGCGCTGGCCGCGGTCACTGGCCAGCGGCAGGTAAGGGCGGCCGCTGAAGTGATATTCGTGGTCGTAGTCTTCTTCGATCACGCAAAAGTCATGTTGCGCGGCCAATGCCAGCAAGTGTTGTCGACGTGCGGCATGCAGGCTCACGGTGGTGGGAAATTGGTGGTGGGGCGTGAGGTAGATCAGGCGCACCGTGTGCTCGCGGCATAAGCGCTCGACCTGGTCGGTGCGGCAACCTTCATCGTCGATGTCGACCGTGACCAACTGCGCGCCGAGCTTGCGGAAAATTTCCCACGCCGGCGGGTAGCTCAAACGCTCCACCAGTACCACGTCGCCAGGCTTGATCAGCAGGCTGGCGCTCAGGTACAGGGACATCTGCGTGCCTTGGGTCAGGCAAATATTTTCGGCAGTCACTGTCAGCCCGCGGTTATTGCGCAGCATCTCGGCCAGGGCGCAGCGCAACTGATAGCCGGTGCCCTCACTGCCGTAGCGCACCGTGTTGGAGGCGAAGCTGTTACGCAGCGCATGGCGATAGTAGCGATGCAACACGGCCTGGGGCAGCAAGCGGTGGTCGCTGGTGCCATTGTCGAAGAACAGCGCACTGTGCCGATGTTGAAGCGCGACCACCTGGGCGTTATGGGTGAAATACGGTACCACCGGCTGGTCCAGCAGCAGTGGGGCGAAAGACGGTTGCACCGCACAGGGCAAGGGCTTTGGCGCCAGTTGCGCATTGACGAATGTGCCACGGCGCGGCTCGCTGATCAGCCAGCCTTTGGTCATCGCTTCTTCATAGGCCAGGATCACCGTCTTGCGGTTGACGTCGAGCATTTGTGCCATTTCCCGTGTGCCCGGCAGCAACGTCCCAGGCGGCAGGCGCCCTTCGACAATCGCGGTGACCAAGCCTTCGGCAATCTTGCGATAGGACGCCTGGCGGGTGTCGTCGTCAAGCTTGAGCAGGGGGCGCCATTTACGCAACTGGACCATCTGAAGTATCCAAATCTGGAGGTTTTAATGGTCCTAGTCTAGCGTAACAATCCAGGCCTCACTTACCCCGAGGTCTTTATGAACACACGCCATGTCATCGAACTGTCTCCCTCGGGAAAAACTTTTGAGACCGGCGACGAACTGTTGCTCGACGCCATGCTTGCCAGCGGCCTGGCCGTGCCGTTCTCGTGCCGCCGCGGCGCGTGCGGCTCCTGCAAGGTGGTGGTCGCCGCAGGTGAGTACCGGGCCAAGCGCCTGGCGCCGGATGCGCCGGCGCCGTGTTACCCCCTGGCCGCCAATGAAATGTTGCTTTGCCAGAGCCATGCCTGCACCGACATGCGCCTGGAGATTCCCGGCTGGTCCCTGGATACGCCTGCGTTGGTCGTTGGCGCTCAGGTTATTGGCAAGCGCGCGCTCGGGCCTGATGTCATTGAGTTAATGCTCAAGCCCGATACACCGTTGAAGGTGCGAGCTGGCCAATACCTCAAGTTCCACCTGGCAGACGGCGACACGCGTTGCTTCTCGATTGCCAACCTGCCAACAGAGGACGAGGGGCGTTTGGTCTTCCAGATTCGTCGGGTGCGCGGCGGGTACTTTTCCGAGGGCGTACTGGATGGCTTGGCCGTGGGGGCGCGGATGCAATTGGAAGGACCGTTTGGCGCCTGCACCTGGCAGGACGATGACGCAGCGCCCGTCGTGCTGTTTGCCACGGGTACCGGTTACGCGGGCATCAAGCCGATCCTGTTGACCGCGCTCAAACGCAATGTCGAGGTGACGTTGTATTGGGGCGGCGCGCAGTCAACCGACTTTTATGACGGCGCCTTTCTGGATGAATCGATGCTCGAGCACCCCCGTTTTCGCTGGCATTCGGTGCGATCATCCGAGGGGCGGGTGCAGGAGGTTGCATTGAGCCACGGGCATCATTGGGAGGCGGCCCAGGTCTATGCGTGTGGTAACGGCCCCATGCTTAGCCAGGTGCGTGCCCATTGCGTTGAGGCGGGGTTGCCGAGCCATCGGTTTGTCGCGGAGGCGTTTGTCGCCAGTGGCCGGTCAAGCGCGCAGGCGGTGTCGCTGTCGTTCGACCCGATCTGGGAAAAAGTCGGCCCGCGCTATTCCCTGGACGGGATGTTGGCGGCGCGAGAAAAATCCATACGCGCCCTGGCGGCCATCGCCAGCCGGTTGACGGTCGGCATGACCACCGGCGAAGCCCTGGAGATGGCCGCCCAGCAACTCACGGCCATGGGCGCCTCGCACACCTGGCACCCGACTTACATTCGCTTTGGCCCCGACACCATCCGGCCCTCCCGCGAAGGTGTTGATCGTCAGCGCAAACTGCGCGCCAGCGATATCATCGTGGTCGACCTGGGGCCGGTATGGGACGGCTATGAAGGCGACTACGGCGACACGTTCATCTTCGGTGAGTTGCCGCTGCATCTGGCGTGCAGGACTGCGTTGCATGAGGTGTTCGATGAGACCCGCCAAGCGTGGCTGCGTGGGCTGACCGGGCGCGAGCTCTACGACTTCGCCGAACAGAGCGCCGTGTCGAAAGGCTGGAGGCTGGCACGCAATCTGGCGGGGCATCGCCTTGCGGATTTCCCCCATGCCTTGTTCGAAAGCAAGGAGTTGGCTGACCTGGAGATCCCACCGAGCGAAATGGCCTGGGTGCTGGAGATCCAGTTGTGCCATCCCACTGAGCCAGTGGGTGGGTTCTTTGAAGACATGCTGATGTTGCAAGCCTGAAGAGCCTGCCATTGCTGCCGAGAATTGTGCTTGGCGCGATGGCCATGCCAACCGAGATCAACCCAACACCACCAATCCCCTGTGGGAGCTGTCGAGCTTCAGCGAGGCTGCGAAAGCGGTGGTTCAGGCGATGAAAATGTTGCCTGTGCCGCCGCCATCGCAGCCTCGCCGGGGCTCGACAGCTCCCACATTTGTGCGGTGTTGTTGTCGGGAGTTGTGCTTGGCGCGATGGTGCTGCCAAACGAGATCAACCCAACACCGCCGATCCCCTGTGGGAGCTGTCGAGCTTCAGCGAGGCTGCGAAAGCGGTGGTTCAGGCGATGAGCATGGGTCAGAGCTTCGGCAACTGCCCGACGCGGCCCATCATTTCAGTGACGATCTGCAGGTCCAGCAGGAACTGCTCAACCGTTTTGAACTCACTGTCGGTGTGCCCGGTGTACTTCTCTTCCGGACGGGCCAGGCCAAACTGCACCCCATTGGGCAAGTCGTGCACCGAGGTTGCACCGGCCGAGGTGCCGAACTTGTGCGGCATGCCCAGGTTTTCCGTGGCGACCGCCAGCAAGGCTTTGACCCACTCACCTTCAGGGTTGCGGTACATTGGTGTATCCAGCGAATAGGCGAAGCTCACGTTGACCTTGGCTTGCTGGTTCCAGGCATTCAGTTTCTGTTCGATCTGTGCCTTGAGTGCCTCCGGGGTTTTACCCTTCGGCGCCCGCAGGTTCACCGCCAGCTTGAAGGCTTTGTCATCCAGGCCGACAAAGGTCGGCGAGGTGGTCAACGGCCCCATGAAGTCATCGGCGAAGCCCACGCCCAATTTGCCGCCCAGGTAATCCAGGCCCCAGTTGTCCGCTGCATAACGCGCCGCATCAGTGATGTGGTTGTGCTTGAGGGCAATCTTGCCGTCGACGCCGTGGATCAGTTCCAGCATACGAGCCACCGGGTTGACCCCGGTTTCGGGTTCGGAGGAGTGGGCGGATACGCCGGTGACAGTGAGTTTGACGTCCTTGCCATCGACCTTGGCGCTGACCTGGAAATTGCCGCCGTTGCGCTTGGCATAATCATTACCGGCCTGCTGCAGGCTGGCCGCTAACTCAGCAGGCTTATCGCTGACCAGCGTGGCGACCGAAACCGATGGAATCTGGTTGGTAGCCTTGCCGCCGGTCATTGCGATGATTTCTGCGCCTGTGCCTTCACCTTTGCGCACCGGGAAGGTCGCCATGACGGTGCCCGAGCCTTTCTCGGCGATCACCACCGGGTAGCCGCCATCCAGCGCCAGGTTGTATTGCGGCACGGGGTTGCGTTCGAAGTAGTAGGGAATCGCGTCACCGGCGGTTTCTTCGGTGGTGTCCACCAGCAGCTTGAACGTGCGCGCCAGCGGCAGTTTTTCTTCCTTGATCACCTTCATGGCATACATCGCCACGACGATGCCGTTCTTGTCATCTTCGGTCCCACGGCCATACATGCGGTCGCCGATCAGCGTGACCTTGAACGGGTCGAGCTTGGTGCCATCTTGCAGCACCCAGTTTTCCGGCGTGACCGGCACCACATCGGCATGGGCATGTACGCCGACGACTTCATCACCGCTGCCTTCCAGGGAGATTTCGTACACACGGTTATCGACATTACGGAAGTTCAGGTTGAAGGATTTGGCCAGGGCCTGGATCTTGTCGGCGATCTTGAGGAATTCCGGGTTTTTGTACTGTGGCAGCCCGTCTACGTTGAAGGTCGGAATCTCCACCAGTTCGCGCAAGGTTTCCAGGGCAGCCTTGCCGTACTTCACACGGGTGTAGATACCGAGCAGGCGATTGATCTCGTTCTGTTGCTCGGCGTTCAGGGTTTTGTTGTCGAGAAAGGCGCTGATAGCCGGGCCGACGTCAGCCGATTTACCCAGCTCGCCCTTGGCCAGGTTGCCGAGGAAGCTGCGGAAATCGGTGACCGATGTCTCGCCGAAGCTCTTCACAATCGCCGCGCTTTGGTCTGCGCTGATGTTGGCGAAAGCGGGGTTTGAGAGTGCCGAAAGGCTAGCCGCGAACAGGGTGGCAACGGCCAATTGCTTGAGTGGAAAGTGCATTGTTTAAGGCATTCCTTTGCAGGTAGTGAGTAGGGTGTTTCTGACAGGCAAGTCGGAAACATTTCCACACACTACCACTACTCAGGTGCCCAAGGTCAATGCTGGCCAGGATGGGGCTCAGGGTATTCATCCGTCACGCTCAAGGCTCTGGCGTAGGGCCCGTCCCACAGTTGCTCATGCAATTGCCCTACACGCCTGGCCATCGCTTCACTGCGCATCACCACCTCCAGATTGCGCGAGTTATCCAGGTAACCGCCCAACCAGTTACTGGTGCCGATCCACGCCACTTGCCCGTCGATCTCCATGGTCTTGCTGTGGATCACTCGGGCATAAGGGATAAAACCTTGCTTGGCTTCGGGCAGGGTGACGATCTTGATTTCGACGTTGGGCAATACCGCCAGGCTCTTGAGGTAGGGCAGTTCCAGCTTATCGGTGTTCCAGTTGGACACCATCAGTTTGATCGACACCCCACGGGCAGCAGCGGCACGCACGGCGTTGTCGATCACCGCGTAGTACGGGCGGGTTCGATCAGGCCCGTAGGACAGTGGCGCGTAATCGAGCAGTTGCACACGCACTTCTTTTTTGGCTTCGCCCAGCAGGCGTGGCAGTTCCAGCTGTGAGTCGCCTACGCCTGGCGGGTTGTAGCGTTGCGGGCTGGCCACCAGGTAGTTGCCGGTACGCAAGGGAACTTGGCCGGGGGCGGGCAGCGGTACCGGTTGTTTATCGGCGAGCGCGGCCTGGGCTTGCCAGTCTTGATCGAAGATCGCCTGCACCTGGCCCACGACGGCTGCGTCACTGATGCGTAGCCCGGTTTCGTGGATATGTTCCAGGGAGCGCCAGTCGAAATTCTGGCTGCCGATAAACGCCTGCGTGCCATCCACCAGCAGGTATTTGGCGTGGATGATGCCGCCGCTCAGTTGCCCGTAGGGCAGCACCCGCAAGGTCAGGTTGGGGATCGCACGCAGGCGTTCCAGGGTGGCAGCTTCCGACAGCCTGAGGCCTTTTTCTTCCAGCAAAAAACGAATTTTCACGCCGCGCTTGCCGGCAGCCTCAAGGCGTTCGATGACCGTGTTCATCACCGAGCCGGGATGGTCGACGGCGTAGAACTGGCCGATATCAATGCGGCTCTTCGCACTGTCGAACAGCTCGATCCATACCGGGCCAGTCTGGCGCAAATCGGCGGTGACCAGGGCGGTATCCACCGGCACGGTGTGCACCAGCTCAAACCCCGGAATGGAAAAGTCCGCCTGGGCCAGCGGACTGAGCAACACGCCGGCGAGGCTGGCGATACGCAACTTCATCGAAAGGGACATAGGCGTCTCATCGGACAAAACAAAGGGGCGGGCGTATTACGCGCCCGCCCGACGGGTCACGCTGTGCGGCTGTGCAGGGAGGTCGGTACAAGGTGCGGCACTTCGCCTTGTACGCGGGCTCCGCTGGCCGCGCGGATCAACAGGATCTTCAACTGGTCGTTGATGCGTTCCAGGCTGTCCTGGAAAAAGTTGTGGAACACCACGCAGAACAGCGCGATGGCAATACCCAGGCCGGTGGCGAACAAGGCCGTGCCGATACCACCGGAAATCTGCCCTGGGTCGGAAACACCCGCCGTGGCCAGCGCCTTGAAGGTGTCGATAATGCCGAGGATGGTACCCAGCAAGCCCAGCAGCGGGGCGGCGGTGGTAATGGTCTCGATGATCCACAGGCTGCGGGCCAGCGGGGCGCGTGTCTTGAGGTATTGGGTGTCGATTTCGTCGTCCAGGTCCTTGCGTGAACCGTTGGAGGCTTTCTGCGCCAGCACCGGCAGGATCATGTTCAGCGGCAGGCTGTCGCGACGGCTCAGGTTTTCCGGCAGGTCACGCTCGCTGTGCACGGGGGCGCCGAGGGCGTCGATCAACGCCCGAGCCTGGCGGCGCACGTAGGCAAAGTAGATGCCGCGTTCGATGGCGATGAAGATCGCAATGGCCATCGCCGCGTACATCACATAGAAGGTGACGTCGTGGAGCAGGTTCATATCCATGCTGGTGTTCCTCTTGGGTCAGTCTTAGAAATTCGCTTCCAGCGAAACCGTTACGGTGCGGTCCAGGCCAACGATGTAGGCCGGGTCGCCATCGCGAAAACCGCTGTAGCTGGCCGCGTTGGTCTTGGTGGTGTACACGCCGTCCAGGTACTTCTTGTCGAACAGGTTGTCGACGTTCAGGCGCAGGGTCGCGTCCTTGACGACTTTCTTGTCCACCGGCAGGTAGATACCGGCGCCAAGGTTGAACACGGTGCGTCCGGAAATGGCTTCGTCGTTGGTCAGGTCGCCATAGAGCTTGCTGGTGTACTTGCCGCCGAAGGTGCCGTAGAAGCGCCCGTCGTCGTAACCAACGTTGGCCGCCAGCATGTTCTTGGGCACGTTGGCGAACTGCTTGCCGCTGGTGGGCAGCACGATGGGCTTGCCGGCGTTGTAGACGGTCAGGTCATCCTGCTGCTCGGCCTTGGTGTAGGTGTAGGAGGTGTAGTAGTTGAAGTGGTGGGGCAACTGGCCACTCCATTCCAGCTCCAGGCCTTTGTTGACCACGGAGCCCGCGTTGATGTCGGCAAAGTCGCCGTTGATGTCCCGGGACGAAACCTGGCGGTTCTTGAAGTCCATGTAGAACAGGGTGGCGGCCAGGGTCATGTCGTCGCCGCTGTAGCGCCAGCCCAGTTCATGGTTCCAGCTGGTTTCCGGTTCGGCGTCGATCGAGCCGGCGCCTTTGTCGTAGAGCACGTAGTTCTGCGGTACCCGCATGTTGCGCGACAGGCTGTAGAACAACTGGTCACGCTCGTCCAGCTGGTATTTCAGGCCGGCGTTGGGCAGCAGTTTGTTGTAGGTCTGGTTACGTTTTTCCGGGCGTTCGTTAAGGCTGCCATGGTTGGTGCCTTCACGCTCGACGTTCATGTAGGCCAGGCCGGCGATGAAGGTCCAATCCGGGTTGATGTACCAGGTGTCCTGGGCCCAGACCTTTTGCGCCGGGGTCACGGTGAAGCGGTCGCGCCCCTGGACCTGGTTGCCGTTGGCATCGACGATGGCGCTGTTGGAATCCGGCCAGGTATCCACTGGCTTGCCGTTGCTCTTTAGGGGAATGAACGGCTGGGTCTGGCTCTGGCGTGCGCGCTCGTACCAGTAGCCGAATTGCAGGCTGTGGTCGCCCAGGTCCCAGGTCAGTTTGGTGGTGATGCCCGGCCGCCAGGTTTGCGTGCGTGAAGGGCGGTAGTACACGCCGCTGTTCGGTGTGCCATCGGCGTTGTACTGGGCGGCGGTGGGCAGGTTGCCCAGATCGAACACGCCACCCTGGTTGGAGCCACGGTTGAGCGCATAGGCGGACGAGCCGACGCCGCTGCCGTTGCCCCAGTAGTAATACGGGATCACCGACAGCGCCAGGTTGTCGGCCAGTTTGAACTGGGTGTTGAGCACGGCGGTGAAGGTCTGGAACGGGTTCTGCGCCAGGGCGTAGTAGCTGTTGTACTTGCCGTTGCTGCCCACGCTCGGCGTGGCCGGGTAGGGATCGTACTTGCGGCCGTTCTGCTGGAACTGCGCCTTGGTCAACTGGCTGTAACTGTTGTTGTCCTGCTCGTGGTACTTGAGGATCAGGTTGGCGGTGTTGCCGTTGCCGGCGTCGAAGAAGCTGTTCCACTCCACCTTGTCCGCACGCACCGCGCCTGAGCCACGCCACATCTGCCCTTCGGTATGGGACACCGACAGCCAGTTGCTAAGACCGTTGATTTCACCGGTATTGAGGCGGGCGAAGGTCTTGCGCGTGGCGTTGCTGCCGACCACCTGTTTGACGAACGCGCCGGTTTCCTTGGTCGGGCGAATGGTCACGATGCCGATGTTGCCGCCGCTGGAACCAATGTGCGGGCCGTCGGATTCCGAAGCACCCTGGGTGACGAAGATCTGGTCGATGTTTTCCGGGTCGCCCAGCAGGTTGGAGTACAGCGCGTAGTTGCCGGAGTCGTTGATCGGCATGCCGTCCACCGACATGCCCACCTGGTCGGAGTTCATGCCGCGCATGGTGAAGCGAAAACCCGAGAGGCCGGTGTTGTCTTCACTGGAGATGTTCAAGCCTGGGGTGTACTTGAGCTTATCGATGGCATTGCCTGTTGCTGCCTGCTTGTCCAGTGCTTCCTTGGTCACCGTGGAGCGGCCCTTGATGCTTTCTTCCGGGACCATGTAACCGCCCCCTGCGCTCGCCTTGCCTTGTACCCCAATGGTGCCGACATCACTGTCGCTGGTCTCTGCCATGACCAGTCCCTGGCTCATGCTGGTCGCGGCAACGAGTGCCAGATGAATGCGGGTGAACTTCATCACTGTCGTCCTGATGTCGGGTGCTTATTGCACGCTGTAGTTGAAGGTGGCGGTGAAGCGCTGCTCATTGCGGCCCCCGAAGGCTTGTTCAGGGAACGGCTTGACTTGCTTGATGCGACGCAAGCTGTTGGTGGCGGCCCGGTTGAGCAACATGCTTAAGGCCTGAGTCTGCAAACCGGAATCGAGCACGCGGCCCTGGCGGTCCACCAGCAACCACACCACCACCTCGCCGCTGGGGCGTTCGAGCGACGCCTGGCGCCCGGTGGGGTACTGCTTGTAGGTGTCCAACTCGTTGCGCAAGCCTTTGAGGTAACCGCCTTCCAGGGCCTGGCCGTCGACCTTCGGTGGCGCCGGTGGGGCGGGCGTCGGTGCCGTTTGGGCGACGGCGGCCGGGGCTGGCTTGGCGGCCACCGGTGGCGGCGTTGGCGCGGGCTTGGCGACCACGGGCGCCGGCTTGGGCACAGGTTTTGGCTTGGGTTTGGGTTCGGGTTTAGGCAGCGGCTTGGGCGGTGGCGGTGGCGCCGGCGCGGCCTCTTCCTCTTCTATTACCGGCGG